>NZ_JBVISS010000001.1:0-705870 GCF_055575395.1 Streptomyces sp. NPDC034103
CATGCGGTGGCGGGGATTGTGGCGGCGCTGTTCCAGCGGGAGCGTACCGGGCGTGGTCAGCGGGTGGATGTGGCCATGCAGCATGCGGTGCTGAACCTGTGCCGGGTCAAACTCCGTGACCAGCAGCGCCTTTCACAGGGTCCGCTGGCGGAGTACCCCAATGACGACTTCGGGGAGGAGGTGCCCCGTGCGGGCAATGCCTCCGGGGGCGGGCAGCCGGGCTGGGCGGTGCGGTGCGCGCCGGGCGGGCCCAACGACTACGTGTATGTGATCGTCCAGCCCGTGGGGTGGGCCCCGATCAGCCGGCTCATCGGGCGGCCCGAACTCGCCGACGACCCCGAGTGGGCGACCCCCCGGGCGAGGCTGCCCAAACTCGCCAAGATGTTCCAGCTGATCGAGGAATGGACCGCGACCCTGCCCAAATGGCTGGTCCTGGACAAGCTGAACGCCGCCGGAATCCCGTGCGGGCCGGTTCTTTCCACCAAGGAGATCATCGAGGACGCCTCCCTCGCCGCGAACGGCATGATCGTCGAGGTCGACCAGCCCGGGCGGGGCACCTTCACCACCGTCGGCAACCCCCTCAAACTCTCCGACTCCCCCACCCACATCACTCCCGCCCCCCTCCTGGGCCAGCACACCGAAGACATCCTCATCGGCGAACTCGGCCTGGGAGACGAGGAATTGCGTCTTCTCAGGGCGAACGGGGTGGTCTGAGGTGGGGACCGTCGAGCGCACCACCGAAGGGCTGCGTCTCCTGGCTGTTGGGGGGCGGTCCATGACCTGACCGAGCACGGGAGCCGCCGACGGTGCGCGTCGGCCGGCCCCGGGATCCGTGCGCGCACGAAAGGCATTTGGACAGGGGGCGCTGGCCAGATCTTTCGACGCAAGGAGTGCTTGACCCGATGACAACCATCGATTGTTCGACGTCCGTCCCGTACCGGGAGGTGACGGACCACAACGGCCGCGTGTACCGCATCGGGGAGTCCGATGTGGACATCATGGGCCGCCGACGCAAATGGATGGTCATCCTGCCGTGGATCGGCATGATGGGCATCAGCTCCGCCGAGTACGCGTTCACCTCCGCGGAGGACACGCTGCACGAGGCTCATCTGTGGAGCAGTGGGCACATCTTCTGGCTGATGGGCGTCTGGGTGTTCTTCCAGGCGGCCGTGGCCTTCCCCGCCGGCCAGCTGCGGGAGAGCGGCAAGCTGCCCGCCCGTACGGCGATGATGCTCGGCGCGGTCGGCACGATGCTCGGCTATGTGTCGCTGGCGTTCGCGCCGAACGTGCTGGTGGCCTACTTCGGCTTCGGCATGTGCAGCGGTATCGGCGCCGGTCTCGTCTACGCGACCTGCGTCAACATGGTCGGCAAGTGGTATCCGGAGCGCAAGGGCGGCAAGACCGGCTTCGTCAACGGCGGTTTCGCCTACGGTTCGGTGCCCTTCGTGTTCCTGTTCACGTCGTACATGGACCTCAGCAACTACCAGATCGTGCTCGCCTGCGTGGGCGTGGGACTGTGCCTGGTGGTGGCCTCCGCCGGCTGGTTCTTCAAGGACCCGCCGAAGAACTGGTGGCCCGCGCAGGTCGACCCGCTCAGGGTCACCGATGACCCGAAGATCCGCCGGGCGCTGGAGAAGAACCCGCCGTCGCCCAAGCAGTACACGCCGAAGGAGGCCGCTCGTCAGCCCGTGCTGTGGATGATGTGGTTCTGCCTGCTGTGCACGGCCGGCATCAACATCTTCGGGATCGCCTTCCAGGTGCCGTTCGGCAAGGACATGGGCTTCGCGGGCGGGATCGTGGCCACGGCGATGTCCCTGAAGGCGATCGTCAACGGCACCGGCCGCGGTGTCATCGGCTGGATCTCCGACCGCTACGGGCGCCGCAACACCCTGATCATCGTCTGTCTGGTACTGGGCACCGCCCAGTTCGGTGTGCTGGTCTCCGGCCAGATGGGCAGCATGCCGTTCTTCCTGTTCTGCTCGATGGTCTCCGGCTTCGGCGGCGGCGCGATCTTCCCGCTGTTCGCGGCCATGACGGCGGACTACTTCGGTGAGAACAACAACGCCTCCAACTACGGCATGGTCTACAGCTCCAAGCTCATCTCCGGCCTCGTGGGCTCCGGTATGGGCGCGGTCGTCGTCGATGTGTGGGACTACGAGGGCGCGTTCGTCCTGGCCGGGACCATCGGTCTGTGCTCCGCCGTCCTGGCCGTCTTCCTGAAGGCGCCCGGCGCCCCGAGGACCACCCGCCGTATCGCTCCCAACCCCCAGCCGCTCGGCGAGGAAACGGCCTGACACCCACGGGCCGAAGGACACGCACGGCCTGACACACATGGCCTGACACGGAGGAATTGCCCTGCAATGACGGCAGATCCCATCGCATCGAACAGCCCGTCGTCCCACCCCGACGCCGCACACCGTCCCTACCGAGAAGTGACCGACGCGCGCGGCCGCGTCTACCGCGTGGGCGAGACCGACCGGGACATCCTCGGTCACTCGCGCAAGCTCATGGTGTATCTGCCGTGGATCGCCATGATGGCCATCAGTGTCTTCGAGTACGCGTTCGGCTCGGCGGAGGACACGCTGTCCCACGCCCATGGCTGGACTCAGGGCAACACCTTCTGGATCCTCAGCGTCTGGGTGTTCTTCCAGGCCGGCGTCGCCTTCCCGGCGGGCTGGCTGCGGGAGAAGGGCGTGCTGACGGCCCGCACGGCCATGTACGCCGGCTCGGGGACAAGTGGGGGCGCAAGCCCACCCTGGTGTTCGTCATCGTCGTCCTGGGCCTCGCCCAGTTCGGCGTGATCTGGGCGGGCGACGTCAGGAGCGAGGCGCTGTTCCTGTTCTTCGCCTTCCTGTCCGGCTTCGGCGGCGGCGCGTTCTACCCGCTGTTCGCGGCGCTCACCCCGGACTACTTCGGGGAGAACTACAACGCCTCCAACTACGGGCTGGTGTACAGCGGCAAGCTGATCAGCGGTCTGTTCGGCGGCGGTCTCGGCTCCATGGTGGTCGCCGCCTGGGGCTATGACGGGGCGTACGCCCTGGCCGGCGCCGTCTCCATGGTGGCCGCGGTGGTCGCCCTGCTGTTGCGGCAGCCCGGGCACCGCGCGGTACGGCAACCCGCCGGCTGACGGCACGCGCGTGTGAGGAGGCCCTCCCGGGATGCCGGGAGGGCCTCCTCATGTGTGCGGGGCCGGTCAGCACTTCTCGCGCAGCGAGTGCAGGTGTTCGCTGGAGCGCCGCGCGAACGTGAAGGACTCGGTCGGCTGGTCGTGCTCGGCCTGCCAGTGGTGGGCGAAGCGTTCGCCGCGCAGCCTGGTCACGGCGGAGATGAAGCGCCGGTAGTCGATGTCACCGTCGCCGACGTCGGTCATGCGGTAGCCGTAGGTGTTCGCGGGGTCGCTCACCCCGTCCTTGACGTGGAAGAGCGGGTAGCGGTGCGGCTGCCTGAGGACGTAGTCCAGGGGTTCGAAGGGCGCGGGCGTGCCGTCGGGCCGCTTGGAGAAGCGGAACTGGCCCGAGTACGCCCAGAAGATGTCCATCTCCAGGAACACCAGGTCGGGGTCGGTCTCGGCGAGCAGCACGTCGTAGAGGCGGACCTTGGGGTTGTCGGTGGCGAAGGAGAACTCCTCGGAGTGGTTGTGCTGGTAGAACTTCATGCCCCGCGCGCGGGCGGCCGCGCCGTAGGTGTTGAACTCCTCCGCCGCCCGCTTCCAGGCGTCGACGGTGGAGCCGTAGCGGAAGGGTCCCGAGGCGGTGCCGATGTGCTTGAGGCCGAGGGCCTGGGCGTCGTCGAGGACCTTGGTGAGGTTCTGGGCGAAGGTGTAGGCGTTCGGGTCGTCGGAGTAGTACCCGACGTGGCTGCCGATCGGGTTCAGGCCGTGGTTCCTGGCCAGCCGCCTGAGCTGGGCGAGGGTGATCGGGCCGGCCGAGCCCTGGGTGTAGCCGGCGAACTCGACCTCGTCGTAGCCGTACTTCGCCAGTTCGGCGAAGACGGGGGCGAAGCCGAGGGTGGAGACCTTGTCGCGGAGGCTGTAGAGCTGGATGCCGAGCCGGCCGGGGGGCAGGACGGGACGGCCGCGACCGGCGGCACTGGCGGCGGCTCCGGCTCCGTCCGCGGCGGGGGTGGCCCCGGCGGGCGCGGCCGCGGCTCCCACGAGCGCGGCGGCGGTCGCGCCGGCGGCCACGCCGAGCATGCCTCGCCTGCTGAGGCGGTGGGAGAGCTCCGGGTCGGGCTGGGAGATGCGGCTCATGCCTGGGACTCCTCGGTGTGGGAGGGCGATGTCAGTGGCGGGTGCTTCACTGGTGAGCAGTCGGAACGGTGACCAGTCGGAATGGTGACCAGTCGGACTGGTGACCGGTCGGAACACGCCGGTCGTACGAGGCCGGTGGTGAGGGCTGGGGTGCGGGCCGGTCAGGTGAGACCGGCCAGTTCGAGCAGGAGTGCTTTCACATCGGTGGCCGCGACGCGGTCGCCGACAGCGCGGGGGGTGGAGCAGATGAGCAGCGGACCTTCGTCGTCGCTCGCCGGAAGGCGACCGTGGCTGCCGCGCACAGGTGAGGGATCCAGAGGCACGACCGCCATGCGGTAGCGCAGGCCGAGCTTCTTGCGGGCCAGTGCGGTCGCCGCCTTGACCTTGATGTACGGGTCGACGGGGTCCATGAAGAGTTCGACCGGGTCGTAGCCGGGTTTGCGGTGGATCTCGACCAGGCGCGCGAAGTCGGGTGCGCGGGCGTCGTCGAGCCAGTAGTAGTACGTGAACCAGGCGTCCGGCTCCGCTACGGCGACGAGCTCCCCGGAGCGCGGGTGATCGAGCCCGTGGGCCTTCTTGCCCTCGTCGTCGAGGAGCTGCTCGACGCCGGGCAGGTCGGCGAGGGCGGCCCGGGTCGCCTCCAGGTCTTCCGCCCGTCGTACGTAGACGTGGGCGATCTGGTGGTCGGCGACCGCGAAGGCGCGGGAGGTCATCGGGTCCAGGTACTCCATGCCGTCCTGCGTGTGGACCTCCAGCAGCCCGGCGCGGCGCAGGGCGCGGTTGATGTCCACGGGGCGGTCCGCGCGCGTGATGCCGTACTCGGACAGGGCGACGACGGTACGGCCCTCGGCGCGGGCGTCGTCCAGGAGCGGGGCCAGGGCCCGGTCCAGGTCGGCGGCGGCCTTCAGGGAGCGGGGGTCGTCGGGGCCGAAGCGTTGCAGGTCGTAGTCGAGGTGGGGGAGGTAGCAGAGGGTCAGGTCGGGGTGGCGGGTGGCCATGATGTGGCGGGTGGCGTCGATGATCCACTGGCTGGAGACGAGGTCGGCGCCCGGGCCCCAGAAGTGGAAGAGGGGGAAGGTGCCGAGTTTCGCGGTGAGTTCGTCGTGCAGGGCCGGCGGCCGGGTGTAGCAGTCGGGTTCCTTGCGGCCGTCGGAGTAGTAGATCGGCCGCGGGGTGACGGTGATGTCGGTGTCTGCGCCCATCGCGTACCACCAGCAGATGTTGGCGACGCTGTAGCCGGGGTGCACGCGGCGGGCCGCGTCCCACAGCTTGTCACCGGCGACCAGGCCGTTGTGCTGGCGCCACAGCAGGACGTCACCGAGCTCACGGAAGTACCAGCCGTTGCCGACGATCCCGTGCTCCGCCGGGTGGGTGCCGGTCAGGAAGGTGGACTGGGCGGCGCAGGTGACGGCGGGCAGGACGGTGCCGAGGGAGGCCTGGGAGCCCGTCTGGGCGAGGGTCTTGAGGTGGGGCATGTGATCGAGGAGACGGGGGGTGAGGCCGACGACGTCGAGGACGAGGAGTGGGGTGGGGTCGGGGCGGTCGAGGTGCGGCCCGGGGTCGAGGCGCGGACCGGGGTCGGGACGGTCGGGGTGCGGCGCGGGGTCGAGGTGCCGACCGGGGTCGGGGCGGTCGAGGCGCGGACCGGGGTCGGGGCGGTCGAGGTGGGGCGCGGCGTCGTGGGTGCTCATGGGAGCTCCTTCAGGCCGAGGTCCGTCAACAGGTCGCGGACGAGGGTGAGTTCGGCGGCGATGCCGTCGGCGAGCTGGGTCCGGCCGCGGGGCCGCAGCGCGGGCGGGAGTGCCTGCCAGGTGTAGGTCTCGACCTCCAGGTGGCGGGTGCGCGGGTGCGGGCCGCCGATCAGCCGGGTCAGCGCTGCCTGGAGGACGGGGAGGGTGGAGGTGAGGGGTGCGGCGGGGGCCGCGTGCAGGGGGACGTGGAAGTGGGCGCGCCAGGGACTCGCGTCGGGCAGCGTGTCGCCGTCGAGTGCCTCGCCGAGGTCGTCGGTGCCGCGCAGACCGACGGCCGTCGACGTGCGGGTCTGGTGCAGGAAGCGGGGTTCGTCGAAGGCGGCGAGGGCCGCGCGGACCTCGGGGAGATGAGGGTGCTCGGCGTGCAGGGCCGCCGAGAGCTGCGACTTGACGATGGGGACGCCGGCCGCGGTGAGGGCGTCGACGGCGGTGTGGGGGTCCTCGAAGGAGGTGGCGAGGTGGCAGGTGTCCACGCAGACGCCGATGCGGGGGTGGGCGATCGCGGCGAGCGGGGCGAGGGCGTCATGGGTGGTCTCCACGACACAGCCGGGCTCGGGTTCGAGGCCGACGCGCAGGGATTTGCCGGTCAGCTCCTGCAAGGCGTCGAGGCGTTCGGCGAGGGTACGCAGGGCCTTCTCGCCGCGTCCGGTGTCATGGGCGGTGCGCCAGGCGAGCGGCAGGGTGGAGATGCTGCCCTCGGTGACGTCCTCGGGGAGGAGTCCGGCCAGGACCCGGGCGAGGGCGGTGGTGTGCTCCAGGCGCTCGGGGTCGGACCAGTCCGGCTTGTAGACGCGGTACTTGACCTCTTCGGCACCGAACCCGTCGTAGGGGAAGCCGTTGAGGGTGACGACCTCCAGGCCGCGACGGTCGAGCTCGGTACGCAGGGTGCGCAGGGCGGAGGGGTCGGAGTCGAGGGTGCGGGCGGCATCCGCGGCGAGCCACAGGCCGATGCCGAGGCGGTCGCGGCCGAGGCGGCGGCGTACGGGCTCGCAGTGGTCGCGTAGCTGGGCGAGGACGCCGTCGAGGGTCTCGGCGGGGTGGACGTTGGTGCAGTAGGCGAGGTGGACGGTGGAGCCGTCGGGGTGGCGGAAGCGCATCCTCTACTCGCCTCCGCGCAGGATCGAGTTGCCCTCGTGGCTGGCCCCGGCGGTGGTGGCCTCGGTGTCGAGGGCGAGGCGGCCGCTGATTCCGTAGAAGGCGACGGGGTTGCGCCACAGCACCAGGTCGACGTCGTCCTCGTCGAACCCGCTCCTCAGCATGGTGTCGGCGACCCGGCGGGTCTTGAGCGGGTCGCTTCTGCCCCAGTCCGCGGCGGAGTTCACGAGTACCTTCTCCGGGCCGTACCGCTCCAGGACCGCGACCATCCGCTCCTCGTCCATCTTGGTGTCGGGATAGACGGAGAACCCCAGCCAGCAGCCGCTGTCCTTGGCCACCTCCACGGTGGTCTCGTTGAGATGGTCGACCAGGACGTGGTCCGGGGGCAGAGCGGACTCCCGGACCACGTCGAGGGTGCGGCGCAGGCCGGCGAGTTTGTCGCGGTGCGGGGTGTGCACGAGGGCGGGCAGTTCGTAGTCCGCGGCGAGCTGGAGCTGGGCGGCGAGGGCGGTGTCCTCGGCCGGTGTCATGGAGTCGTAGCCGATCTCGCCCACGGCGACGACCTGGTCCTTGACGAGGTAACGGGGCAGTTCGTCGAGGACGGGCACACAGCGCGGGTCGTTGGCCTCCTTGGGGTTGAGGGCGAGCGTGCAGTGGTGGGCGATGCCGTACTGGGCGGCACGGAAGGGTTCCCAGCCGAGGAGGGAGTCGAAGTAGTCGAGGAAGGAGGCGGGCGAGGTGCGGGGCTGGCCGAGCCAGAAGGCCGGCTCGACGACGGCACGGACGCCGGCGGCGTGCATGGCCTCGTAGTCGTCGGTGGTGCGGGACGTCATGTGGATGTGGGGGTCGAAGATGCGCATCAGAGCCGCTCCTTGGACGCGGGCGGTGTGGCTCGGGGCAGGGCCGACACGTGGGGGGTCTTCGGGCACGGCACGCCCGGCAGGGGTGTGTTCGGTGAACGCCCTTGCGGGGCGCCGTTCAGGGGCGAAAAAGGCGACGGGCAGGGGTCCGGCGTCCCCCGCCCGCCGCCGCTCAGCCGCCCTTGACGGGCAGTTCCTCGATCTGGACGCCGGTCCGTGGAGACGAGGTCGTCCACGTCGACCAGGGCCCCTGGTCCTGTGCTCCCCGTGAGGACAAGGCAGAGGCGGCGGTGCCCCTCGGTGCGCGGGACGGTTCGGCGCTGACGTCCTGGAGGGTGTCTTTCCCGTGCACGAATGCCTCCGGAAAGGGGCCTGTTGTACGGGCGGGTGTGGTGTGGTGTGGTGTGCCGGGATGTGTCGGCGACCAGGGTGAGGTGGCGGTCGGTCAGTTGCCGAACGCCGCGTCGAAGGAGGCCGACGGCGGTTCGAAGTCGTAGGCCTTCAGGCTTTTCAGCGCCTCCGGGGCACCCTGGAGCCGGTCCATGCCCGCGTCCTCCCACTCCACCGAGATCGGCCCCCGGTAGTCGATCGAGCGCAGCATCCGGAACACGTCCTCCCACGGCACATCACCGTGACCGGCGGAGACGAAGTCCCAGCCCCGGCGCGGGTCCCCCCAGGGCAGGTGCGAGCCCAGACGGCCGTTGCGGCCGTCCAGCCGCCTGCGGGCCTCCTTGCAGTCCACGTGGTAGATCCGGTCCCGGAAATCCCACAAGAAGCCCACCGGGTCGAGGTCCTGCCACACGAAATGACTGGGATCGAAGTTCAGCCCGAACGCCGCACGACGCCCCACCGCCTCCAACGCACGCACGGTCGTCCAGTAGTCGTAGGCGATCTCACTGGGATGGACCTCGTGCGCGAACCGCACACCCTCGGCGTCGAAGACGTCCAGGATCGGGTTCCAGCGCGCCGCGAAGTCCTCATACCCCCGCTCGATCATCGACTCCGGCGCGGGCGGGAACATCGCCACCAGATGCCAGATCGCCGAGCCGGTGAACCCGATGACGGTGTCCACCCCGAAGGCGGCTGCCGCCCGCGCGGTGTCCTTCATCCGCTCCGCGGCACGCCGGCGCACCCCCTCGGGATCACCGTCACCCCAGATCGCCGTTGGCAGGATCGCCTGATGACGCTCGTCGATGATCGCGTCACACACCGCCTGGCCGACCAGATGGTTGGAGACGGCCCAGCACTTCAGCCCGTACTTCTCCAAAAGCCGGTGACGCGACGTCACATACCCGGGGTCGGCCAGGGCCTTGTCGACCTCGAAGTGATCGCCCCAGCAGGCGAGTTCGAGCCCGTCATAACCGAAATCCCGGGCCAGCCGACAGACTTCCTCCAAGGGCAGATCGGCCCACTGACCGGTGAACAGCGTGAACTGGCGCGGCATGTCGCGTCGCCTCCTCAGACGGCAATGGGCGTGTAGACGGAGTTCTTCTCGGCGCTCTCCTCGACCGCCGCGAGGACGCGTTGGACCTGGAGTCCGTCGGCGAAGGAGGGTTCGGGGCGGCGGCCCTCGGCGATGGCGTGCACGAGGTCGCGGGCCTGGTGGACGAAGGTGTGCTCGTAACCGAGGCCATGGCCCGGCGGCCACCAGGCGTCCAGGTACGGGTGCTCGGGTTCGGTGACGAGGATGCGGCGGAAGCCGGCGTGCGTGCCCGGCTCGGTGCCGTCGTGGTACGAGAGTTCGTTGAGGCGCTCCAGGTCGAAGGCCAACGAGCCGCGGGAGCCGTTGAGTTCGATGCGCAGGGCGTTCTTGCGGCCGGTGGCGTACCGGGTCGCCTCGAAGGAGGCGAGGGCGCCGGAGGTGAAGCGGCCGGTGAACAGGGCGGCGTCGTCGACGGTGACCTGGCCGGTGCCGGCGGACGACACCGCGGACAGTCCGCTGGTGGCGCCGACGGGCAGGGGACGTTCCCGTACGAAGGTCTCCAGGAGGGCGGAGACCCCCGCGAGCGGCTCCCCCGCCAGGTACTGGGCGAGGTCGACGATGTGCGCGCCCAGGTCGCCGAGCGAGCCCGAACCCGCGTGTTCCTTGCGCAGTCGCCAGGTCAGGGGGAACGCGGGGTCCACGAGCCAGTCCTGAAGGTACGTCACCCGCAGGTGCCGCAGCTCTCCGATGCGGCCGTCGGCGACCATGGCGCGGGCCAGCGCGGTGGCGGGAACGCGGCGGTAGTTGAAGCCGACCATGGCCAACTGGCCGCGTGTGGACGCCTCCTCGGCGGCCGCGACCATGACCGAGGCTTCCTCGACGGAGTTGGCGAGGGGCTTCTCGCACAGCACGTGTTTGCCCGCGGCGAGCGCGGCGACGGCGATCTCGGCGTGGCTGTCGCCGGGGGTGCAGATGTCGACGAGGTCGACGTCGTCCCGGGCGATCAGCGCACGCCAGTCGGTCTCGGCCGCCGCCCAGCCGTGCCGGTCGGCCGCGGCCCGCACGGCGACCGGGTCGCGTCCGCAGATCGCGGACAGCACCGGCTGCCTGGGCAGGTCGAAGACGCGGCCCGCGGTGCGCCACCCCTGCGAGTGGGCGGCGCCCATGAAGGCGTAGCCGACCATGCCGACCCGGAGTGGCGGCTTGTCGGCCCCTTCTGACTGCTGCGGCTGTGCCATGCGCGATGTCCTCCTCGTCGTCGTGGCGCGGTGGGGGGTGCCTCCCGCCCGGCGGGCCGTCCGGCGCGTCGGGCGGAACGCCTCACTTGAAGCCGGTGGACATGTACTGGTCGATGTTGGTCTTGTCGACGACGGCCGAGTAGAGCGTGAGGGAGGCCGGGATCTCGAACTCGGCGAGCCCGCCGATCCCCTTGCTCTGTCCCAGGGCGCGGGCGAGGTCGATCGCGGACGCGGCCATGGTCGGCGGGTACAGGACGGTCGCCTTGAGCACACCGTCGTCCTTCTTGATGGCCTGGAAGGCGGAGAGCGCGCCCGCACCGCCGACCATCAGGAAGTCGTCCCGCCCGGCCTGCTCGATGGCGCGCAGCGCGCCCACGCCCTGGTCGTCGTCGTGGTTCCACAGGGCGTCGAACTTCGACTGGGCCTGGAGGAGTTGGGCCATCTTCGCCTGTCCGGACTCCACCGTGAACTCGGCGGCCTGCCGGGCCACCTTCTTGACGTTCGGGTAGTTCTTCAACGCGTCGTCGAAGCCCTTGGTGCGCTGCTGGGTCAGCTCCAGGTTGTCCAGGCCGGCCAGTTCGATGACCCGGGCGTTCGACTTCCCCTTGAGCTTCCCGCCGATGTAGTGACCGGCGTTCAGGCCCATGCCGTAGTTGTCGCCGCCGATCCAGCAGCGGTACGCCTGCGGGGTGTTGAAGATTCGGTCGAGGTTGACGACCGGGATGCCCGCGCGCATCGCCTTCAGGCCGACCTGGGTGAGCGCCTTGCCGTCGGCGGGAAGGATCACCAGGACGTCGACCTTCTTGTTGATCAGAGTCTCGATCTGGCCGATCTGCTGGGCGGTGTCGTTGGAGCCCTCGGTGATCTCCAGGGTGACGTCCGAGTACTTCTTCGCGCGGCTCTTGGCGTTGTCGTTGATCGCGTTGAGCCAGCCGTGGTCGGCCTGCGGTCCGGCGAAGCCGATGGTGACCTGCTTGCCGGGCTTGTCGTCGGCGGCCGGCTGGTCGTTCGCGGCGGGCTCGTCGTCCGACTCGTTGCTCGTGCAGCCGGTGAGGACGGCACCCGCGGAAACGGCGGCGGCCCCGAAGAGCAGTCCTCTGCGTGTGGGGAGCTGTGTCATGGCGGTGAACCCTTTCCTCAGGTCGTGCTCGCGGTACGGCGCTGGACCAGCACGGCGGCGACGATGATCGCGCCCTTGGCGATCTGCTGGACGTCGCTCTGCAGGTTGTTCAGGGCGAAGATGTTGGTGATCGTGGTGAAGATCAGGACCCCTAGGACGGAGCCGGTGATGGTGCCGCGACCGCCGCTGAGCAGCGTGCCGCCGATGATCGCGGCGGCGATCGCGTCGAGTTCGTAGAGGTTGCCGTTGGTGTTCTGGCCCGAGCCGGCGAGCACGATCAGCAGGAACGCGGCGATGCCGCAGCACAGTCCGGACAGCAGATAGAGGTAGAGGCGCTGGCGGCGGACGTCGATGCCGGCGAGCCGGGCGGCCTCCGCGTTGCCGCCGACGGCGACCGTGCGGCGGCCGAAGGTGGTGCGGTTCAGGACCAGCCAGCCGATGATCGTGACGACGGCGAAGACCATCACCAGCGGCGGGATCCCGAGCACGTACGCGTCGCGCAGGCCGAGGTCCAGGACGCTGTCGACGGTGACGATCTGGGTCTTGCCGTCGGTGATCTGAAGGGCGAGACCGCGCGCCGAGGCGAGCATGGCGAGGGTCGCGATGAACGGCACCATCCCGCCGTACGCGATGAGCAGGCCGTTCACCAGGCCGCAGCCGAGGCCGACCAGGACCGAGGTGAGGAGGATGCCGCCGAAGCCGTACTCCTGGGTGGCGACCGTGGTCGCCCAGACGGAGGCGAGGGCGACGATCGCGCCGACGGACAGGTCGATGCCGCCCGACATGATCACGAAGGTCATGCCGACCGTGACCACGCCGATCACCGAGGCCTGGGTGAGGACGAGTTGGAGGTTTCGGGTGTCGAGGAACTCGTCCGGCTTGGTGATCCCGCCGACCAGGATCAACGCGGCGAGGACGCCGACCAGGGAGAGGGTGCGGACGTCGGCGCGAGCCAACACCGCTTTCCACGAGGACGGTTGGTCCACGGATGCGGTCTTCTCGGTATCGCCCCGGGGCGGGGAGACGTGCTGCGTCATGACGCCGGGCTTCCTTCCATGACGAGGTCGAGTACACGGTGTTCGTCGAGTTCGCGGGCGGGGGCGGTGTGGACGACACGGCCCTCGCGCAGCACGAGCACACGGTCGGCGAGTCCGAGGACCTCGGGCACCTCGCTGGAGACGAGCAGGACCGCGAGTCCCTCGTCGGCCAGTCGACGGACGACTGCGTACAGTTCGCTGCGGGCGCCGACGTCGACGCCGCGGGTGGGTTCGTCGAGCAGCAGCACGCGGCAGCCGCGCAGCAGCCAGCGGGCGAGGACGGCCTTCTGCTGGTTTCCGCCCGACAGGGTGCGGATCGGGACGGACGGGTTGTCCGGCCGCAGCGACAGCTCACGGACCGCCGCCCGGGCCGCGCCCAGTTCGGCGCCCCGGTCGATCCAACCGCCGCGGGAGAAGCGGGACATGGACGAGACCGAGACGTTGCGGGTGACGGACTCCAGCATCAGCAGCGCCTGCGCCTTGCGTTCCTCGGGAGCGAGACCGAGGCCGGCCCGGACGGCGGCGCGGACGCTGCCGGGCCTGAGGGGGCGGCCGTCCACCAGCACCTGGCCGGACGTGGGCTTGCGCGCACCGTAGACGGTCTCCAGGATCTCGGATCGTCCGGACCCCACGAGTCCGGCCAGTCCGACGATCTCGCCGGGACGCAGGGTCAGGTCGAGCGGCTCGAACTCACCGTCCCTGGCGAGCCCCCTGACCTCCAGGACCGGCGTGCCCGTGGGGGGCGCGACCGGGCGGTCCGGGAACACGTACTCCACGTTCCGTCCGGTCATCAGCGCCACGACCTCACGGGTCGGCGTCGACTTCGCCGGCAGCCCGCCCGCGACGGCCCGTCCGTCCTTGAGCACGGTCACCCGGTCGCCGATCCGCCGGATCTCCTCCAGCCGGTGGGAGATGTAGACGACGGCGACGCCTTCGGCGGTGAGGTCCCCGACGATCCGGAAGAGGTTGTCGACCTCGTCCGGGTCGAGCGCGGCGGACGGTTCGTCCATCACGATGAGCCGTACGTCGTGGGAGAGCGCCCGCGCCATGGAGACGATCTGCTGCTGCGCCGCCGACAACTCCCCCACCAGCCGCGCCGGATCGATCTCGGGATGCCCAAGTCGCTTCAGCAGGGCACCTGTTGACTCGCGAGCCGCCTTGCCGCGTACGACGAATCCGGCCGTGGTGGGTTCGTGACCGAGGTGGACGTTCTCGGCGACCGACAGGTGCTCCACCAGGTCGAGTTCCTGGTAGATGGTGGCGATGCCCAGACGCATGGCGGCGATCGGTGAGCGCAGGGTGACCGGCTCGCCGCGCCAGGAGATGGTGCCGCCGTCGGGCTGGTGGGCGCCCGCGAGGACCTTGATGAGGGTGGACTTGCCGGCCCCGTTCTGGCCGAGCAGGCAGTGCACCTCACCGGCCTGGACATCGAGGTCGACGCCGTCGAGGGCCCGGACTCCGGGGAACGACTTGGTGATGCCGGACATGCTGAGCAGCGGTGGTTCTGATGCCATGTGTGGTTCCCCTCGGCTGGCGTGCGGGCCGGTTCAGGGCAGGGCGAAGCGGTACAGGGCAGCGCGTGGCGGATCGTGCCGGTGAGCGGTGTCGGACCAGTGGGTGCGCGGGGTCGCCCGGGAGGGCCGTGCGGCCCTACGCGGGTGAGAACAGGTGGTCGCTGATCAGCCGGGCCCCGCCGATGACTCCGGCGGTGGGACCCAACTCTCCTAGGACGATGGGTAGGTTGCCGGTCGCCAGTGGCAGCGACTGGCGGTAGACCTGGGTGCGGATCGCGGCGAGCAGGTTGTGGCCGAGGCCGGTCACCCCGCCGCCGATCACCACCAGGCCCGGGTTGAAGAAGCTGACCAGGCCGGCGATGACCTGGCCGGTACGGTTGCCGCCCTCACGGATGAGGTCGAGGGCGGCGGCGTCACCGGCCGCGGCCGCGGCGGCGACGTCGAGGGCGGTCAGAGTGCCGTTCGTCTCCAGCCGGGAGGCGAGTTCGGCGGAGCGTCCCTGCTGGGCCGCCTCGACGGCGTCCCGGGCGAGGGCC
This sequence comes from Streptomyces sp. NPDC034103, assembly GCF_055575395.1. NCBI lineage: Bacteria > Bacillati > Actinomycetota > Actinomycetes > Kitasatosporales > Streptomycetaceae > Streptomyces > Streptomyces sp. NPDC034103. Next base: position 14,824 of record NZ_JBVISS010000001.1, read on the forward strand.
GCCCCGCTGAAGTGGGCTTCCAGGCAGCCCCGGTTGCCGCAGACACAGGGGCGGCCGTCGGGCACCGCCTGGATGTGCCCGATGTCGCCCGCGCTGCCCGTCGTACCGCGGTAGACCTCTCCGCCGACGACGATGCCGCAGCCGATGCCGGTGCCGATCTTGACGCAGAGGAAGTCGCCCACGGAGCGCGCTACGCCCGCGTGCTGCTCCCCCGTCGCCATCAGGTTCACGTCGTTGTCGACCATGACCGGGCAGCCCAGGTCCTGGCTGAGCGCCTCGCGCACCGGGAAGCCGTCCCAGCCCGGCATGATCGGCGGCGCGACCGGTACGCCCTCGGGGAAGCGGACCGGGCCCGGGACGCCGATGCCGGCGCCGTCGAACCCTTCCGCGAGCCCCGTGGCCCTCAGCTTGGCGGCCATGGACAGGACCTGCTCGAAGACGGCGACCGGGCCCTCGCGTACGTCCATGGGCTGGTTGAGGTGTCCCAGGATCTCCAGTTCGGCGTTGGTGACCGCGACGTCGATCGAGGTCGCGCCGATGTCCACGCCGAGGAAACGCAGTGTCGGCGCGAGCCGGATGTTGTGGGACCGGCGTCCGCCGCGCGAGGCGGCCAGTCCGTCGGCCACGACCAGGCCGGTCTCCAGCAGCCGGTCCACCTCCACGGCCAGCTTCGACCGCGACAGATCGACCTGATCACCCAGCTGCGCACGGGAGTTGGGACCCCCGTCGCGCAACAGCTTGAGCAGCCTGGCCTGATGACTGTTCGCGGGTCGTGCCGTCATACGTCTCACGAGCCCCTCCCCGCCTCAATCGGCCGCCTGCTGTCGTGCTTTCGAGGGGAACGTAGCAGCGGCTGCCGAACCTGGGAAGAAGCTGTGCACGAATTGGTGAGGACTTTCTCCACTCACAGGACAAAGGAGGTCGTGGCGGTGTCCGACACCGGTGGACGCCGAGGCCTCACCGCACCGCCGGATCACGGGCGGCACACGACCACCCCGCCCCGCCGGATCACAGGCGGCACACGACCACCTCCCCGCACCGCCCGATCACAGGCAGCGCACGACCACCTCCCCGCACCACCGGATCACGGGCAGCGCACGACCTGCCCCGCATACGACAGGTTGCCGCCGAACCCGAAGAGCAGCACCGGGTCGCCCGCGGTCAGGGCGCCCTTCTCGACGAGCTTGGAGAAGGCGAGCGGAATGCTGGCCGCGGAGGTGTTGCCCGACTCGGTGACATCGCGCGCGACGACGGCGTTCACGGCGCCGATCTTCTCGGCGAGCGGCTCGATGATCCGCAGGTTGGCCTGGTGCAGCACCACCCCGGCGAGCTCCTCGGGGGCGACGCCCGACCGCTCGCAGGCCTTGCGCGCGATCGCCGGCAACTGGGTGGTCGCCCACCGGTACACGCTCTGCCCCTCCTGCGCGAACCGCGCGGGCTGCCCCTCGATACGCACCGCGTGCCCCATCTCGGGCACCGACCCCCACAGCACGGGCCCGATGCCGGGCTCGTCGCCCGGACCGCAGGCCTCCACGACGGCGGCCCCCGCCCCGTCACCGACGAGCACGCAGGTCGTGCGGTCGGTCCAGTCGGTCACGTCGGTCATCTTGTCGGCGCCGACGACCAGCGCCCGGGTCGCGGCACCGGCCCGCACGGCGTGGTCGGCGGTGGCCAGGGCGTGGGTGAAGCCCGCACAGACCACGTTGACGTCCATCGCGGCCGGGGAGGGGATGCCGAGCCTGGCGGCGACCCGGGCGGCCATGTTCGGGGAACGGTCGATGGCGGTCGACGTGGCGACCAGGACCAGGTCGATGTCGCCGGGTGTCAGGCCCGCGGCGGCGAGCGCCTTGGCGGCGGCGTGCGAGGCGAGCTCGTCGACCGGCTCGTCGGGGCCGGCGACATGACGGGTGCGGATGCCCACCCGGCTCCTGATCCACTCGTCGCTGGTGTCGACCAGGCCCGCCAGGTCCTCGTTGGTGAGTACCTTGGCGGGCTGGTAATGGCCGAGTGCGGCGATGCGCGAGCCGTTCATCGGGTGGTCCCCCTCGTTGCCTTGGGTAGCGGGATCCACCAGTCTGATCAGTGACTCGCGGGTACGACGGCAGGTGTTGGCACAGGAAACGGGCGCCCGGGTTGTCGGCTTCTGTCAGACCCTCGGACGCCCGAACACCTCTCGAACGCTCAGTTGGTGAACAGCTGGGTCGCCTTCTGTACGAGCTCGTACAGCCCGTAGGCGAGCGGTGCGCCCACCCACAGCCAGGCGAAGGCGATCAGCGGGCGCCGGTCAGGCGGACTCTGACTGCTGTCGTGCTCCGGCATCGGCGGCCTCCCTCGGTGCGGGGATGTGGTGACGGACGTGGACGGGCCGGACCAGCTCGTTGGCGACGAAGCCGACCAGCAGCAGCCCGATCATGATGAAGAGGGACAGGGTGTAGAGCGAGGCGCCGTCCTTGCCGGCCTCCTCCTGCCGGTCGGCGATCCAGTTCACGATCAGCGGTCCGAGGACACCGGCCGTGGACCAGGCGGTGAGCAGCCGGCCGTGGATCGCGCCGACCTGGTAGGTGCCGAAGAGGTCCTTCAGATAGGCGGGGATCGTGGCGAAGCCGCCGCCGTAGAAGGAGAGGATCACCAGGGCGCAGAGGATGAACAGCGGCTTGGACGAGTCACCGACCAGTGCGATGAGCAGGTACATCAGCGCGCCCGCGCCCAGGTAGAGGCGGTAGATGTTCTTGCGGCCGATCAGGTCGGAGGTGGACGACCATCCGATCCGGCCGGCCATGTTCGCCGCCGACAGCAGCGCCACGAAGCCCGCCGCGGCGGACACCGACACCGTTGTCGAGGTGTTCGCGAAGAAGTCCATGATCATGGGGGCGGCCTTCTCCAGGATGCCGATGCCCGCGGTCACGTTCATGCAGAGCACCACCCACAGGCACCAGAACTGCGGGGTCCGCACGGCATCGCGGGCCGAGACCTGCGGGCCCTCCAGGATGCTCGGTCCGCTCTCCCCCGCGGGCTTCTCGGTGCGCGGCACCCGGACCAGCAGCACGCCCAGCGTCATGAAGACCGCGTACGTGAGCCCGTGCACGAGGAACGCCAGCGCGATCCCGGAGCTGTCCGAGCCGAACGACTCCAGCATCTGCGCCGACCAGGGCGAGGCGATCAGCGCGCCGCCGCCGAAGCCCATGATGGCGATGCCGGTGGCCATGCCGGGCCGGTCCGGGAACCACTTGATGAGGGTCGACACGGGCGAGATGTAGCCGATGCCGAGGCCGATCCCGCCCACGAAGCCGTAGCCGAGGACGATCAGCCAGTACTGCTCGGTGTAGGCGCCCAGCGCGGAGAGCAGGAACCCGGACGAGAAGCAGACCAGGGCGACGGTCATCGCCCAGCGCGGACCGTTGCGCTCCACGAGGGTGCCGCCGAACGCGGCAGACAACCCGAGCATGACGATGCCGAGCTGGAACGGCAGCGCGCTCTGCGTGCCGCTGAGGCCGAGCGCGGACTCCAGGGGCGGCTTGAACACGGACCAGGCGTACGCCTGACCGATGGAGAGGTGGACCGAGAGTGCGGCTGGGGGGACGAGCCAGCGGCTCCAGCCGACGGGGGCGACGGGGGGACTCATGATCCCGGACGGTAGGGAGAACCAAGGGAGTTGAGAAGGCGGCACGGCGAACGTATGCGATGAACGGTATGCCGTACGCGCCGAACGGTCGGGCCGGCCGGGGTTCCGCGAGCCCCGCCTGCTCCGGCCCCGCACCCTTGTGGGCACCTCGACCATACTGTAGACAATATGGAGTCGACGACATTCGACAGTTCCGCGGTACACCCTCGACCGAACGGAGCGCCACACGTGAAAGTCGCAGTCCTCGGCGCCGGAGCCATCGGCGCCTACGTCGGCGCGGCCCTGCACCGGGCAGGCGCCGACGTCCACCTCATCGCCCGTGGACCGCACCTCGCGGCCATGAGGCGCCACGGCGTGCGTGTCCTCAGCCCCCGGGGCGACTTCGTCGCCCGCCCCCACGTCACCGACGACCCCGCCGACATCGGCCCCGTCGACTACGTCTTCCTCGGCCTCAAGGCCAACTCCTACGCGGCGTGCGGGCCGCTCATCAGGCCGTTGCTCCACCAGGACACAGCCGTCATCGCCGCCCAGAACGGCATCCCCTGGTGGTACTTCCACCGACACGGCGGACCCCACGACGGCCAGCGCGTCGAGAGCGTGGACCCGGCAGGCGCGGTCAGTGCGGTCCTCGCCCCCGAACGCGCCATCGGCTGCGTGGTCTACGCCGCCACCGAACTCGAGGGACCGGGTGTGGTGCGGCACCTGGAAGGCACCCGCTTCTCCATCGGCGAACCCGACCGCACCCTCTCCACCCGCTGCCAGGACTTCAGCCGAGCCATGCACGACGGCGGGCTCAAATGCCCCGTCGAACCCCACCTCCGCAACGACATCTGGCTCAAACTCCTGGGCAACATCAGCTTCAACCCCATCAGCGCCCTCGCCCGGGCCACCATGCGCCAGATGTGCCACCACACCGGCACCCGCCAGGTCATCGAGACGATGATGGAGGAGACCCTGGCCGTGGCCGAGGCGCTGGGGTGCGAGGTGGGCATCTCCATCGAACGCCGCCTCGCGGGCGCCGAACGCGTCGGCGACCACCGCACCTCGACCCTTCAGGACCTCGAAGCGGGCAAACCCCTCGAACTCGACGTCCTCCTCGCCGCCGTCATCGAACTCGCCGACATCACCCACGTGGACGTCCCCACCCTGCGCACCGTCCACGCCATCAGCGACCTCCTCGCCCACCAGACCGCCGCGTGAACCCGCCCGAGGCGGGGACCCGCACGCGGCTCACCCCAGGCCCGCACCGGCACGGCGCTCCGGGTCGACAGCCGGGCCGCGGGTACCTGGGAGGAGTCGGCGCAGACCACGGCGACGACGGTGTGCGGGCACTGCGGGGTGGGCTGTGGGCTGACCCCGCACGTGCAGGACAATGAGATCGTGAAGGTCACCTCGCCGCCCGACGACCCGGTGACCGAAGGCAACCTCCGCATCAAGGGCCGTTCCGGCTACCAGCACGTACAGAACCGGGGTTGATCAGGACATGGGACGAGTCACGGAACGACGCAAGGTGATCCGCGTCCGGGACGGGGCGGTCTCCTCCCGCCCGGACACGCTCGTCGCCGAGGAACCGCTGGAGATCCGGCTGAACGGCAAGCCGCTCGCGATCACCATGCGCACCCCCGGCGACGACTTCGCCCTGGCGGCCGGCTTCCTGGTCAGCGAGGGCGTACTGGCGAGCGCGTCCGATCTGCGGAACATCGTCTACTGCGCCGGGGCCACCGTGGACGGCTCGAACACCTACAACGTGGTCGACGTGCAGACCGCGCCCGGCGTCGTGATCCCGGACATCACGCTCGAACGCAACGTGTACACCACCTCGTCCTGCGGCCTGTGCGGCAAGGCGAGCCTCGACGCGGTCCGTACGACGACACGCTGGCCCATCTCCGACACTCCCCCGGTCCGCCTCGAACCCGAACTGCTCGCGGGCCTCCCCGACCGGTTGCGCGCGGCGCAGCGGGTCTTCGACCGGACCGGGGGTCTGCACGCGGCCGCGCTCTTCACCGAGGACGGCGAACTCCTCGACATCCGCGAGGACGTGGGCCGGCACAACGCGGTCGACAAGCTGGTGGGCCGCGCCCTGCAGAACGACGCCCTGCCACTGTCCCGTGCCGTCCTGCTGGTCTCGGGACGGGCCTCGTTCGAGCTGGCGCAGAAGGCCGTCATGGCGGGCATCCCCGTGCTGGCCGCCGTCTCCGCGCCGTCCTCCCTCGCCGTCGACCTCGCCGTCGAGACCGGCCTCACCCTCGTCGGTTTCCTGCGCGGCTCCTCCATGAACGTGTACGCGGGAGCGGACCGCATCGCCCTGGAGGCCACGGCCGCCCAGAGCTGACCGGCCGTCGGACGGGGCACGCGGCCCCCCGGTCAGCCCTCCCGCGAGAACATCACCTCGCCCGCCCGCACCACCGTCCCGAGCCGCGGGAAGTCCAGCCGTACGGACGCCTCGTGCTCGGCGGCGGTGAACGCGGCCATCGCGTCCTCGACGAAGACGAGGTCCCCGGCGGCGCGGGCGGTGGACTCCACCCCGAGGTTGGTGGCGATGCCGCCGAACACCAGCGTGGTGACGCCGAGTTCGCGGAGCCGGTCGTCGAGGCCGGTGCCCTGGAAGCCGCCGATCGTGCGCTTCACGATCTCCAGGTCGCCGTCCTGCGCCAGGCCTTCCACCAGCCCGCTGCCGGGCGGCTGTGGGACGACGCCGGGGCGCTCCACGCGGATGAGCACGACGAGGGCGCCCGCCGCACGGAAGACGGCGGCCAACTCCTCGGCCACGGACAGGACTTCGGTCCCCTTACGGGGTTCCAGGGGCAGCGCGACGATCCGGTCCATGAGGTCGACGAGGACCAGGGCGCAGTGCGCCGCATCGAGGGTGCGGGGTGCGGTCATGACGAAACGTTATCCGCCGTCCGCCGCGCGTACCGGAAATCCGGATCAACAGGCCCGTGAACAGCTCGCGTTCGGTCGCCGTGAGCCGAGCGGGGGCGAGCGGCTCGTCGTCGGCTGCGCGGGGCGTCCCGCGGCCGTGAACACCGCCCCCGGGTGGCATCGGGCCGCACCACCCTGGCGACCCGGCTCCGGACGCGTCCCGGCTGAGACCGGGGGCCCCACCGCTGGACCGGATCAGCGTCAGCCACTACCGTCCCGTGGGTGCCCGACGACGTACGTGCACGACAGCGGACGGGAACCGGGCTCGGCCTGTTGCTGGCCCTGGTTCTCGGGGCCGTGCTGCTCAGGGGGCTGCCGGAGGACGACGGGCGGCAGGACGCGGGCGACTGCGTGCCGCGGACCGTCGGCACATGGTCGGCGGACGACCGGCTGACCGGCGAGTTCGCCCGCTACGGCGACGACGCCGGCCGCGCCGACGACTGGACCGGCGGCGACGGCACCCACTCGGTGCGGCTGCCGGACGGCCGGGTGCTGTGGCTGTTCTCGGACACCTATCTCGGCCAGGTGTACGCCCCGCCCAACCCGGTGGGCGAGTCGTTCGCCTGGCGGGACACCACCGCCCCGCTCGTGCGCAACTCGGCGGTGCTGATGCGGGAGGGCCGCCTGGAGACCACCCTGCCCGCGCCGCTCTTCGGTGATCCCGGCCCGAACCAGTGGCGGTGGCCGGTCGCGGCGCGGGTGGAGCCCCGTTCGCCCGGGTCGGACGAGCGGGTGGTGCGGGTGCTGCTGTGGGTGCGGACGGCGGGGGCGGCGCCGTGGATCTACGGCATGCCCACCGCGACCGAGGTCGCCACGCTCTCCCTGCCCGACCTGCGGGTCGAGTCCCTCACCAAGGTGTTCGACCAGCAGCTGGTCCCGGACCCCTCGCGCCGGGTCCAGTTCGGCACCACGCTCGTGCACGAGGGCGGCTGGACGTACGTCTTCGGCGGCGACGACGGACAGGCGGCGGGGCGCCCCGTGTCGTCGGCGTACGTGGCCCGGGTGCCGGACGGCGGCCTCGGGCAGCCCGGCGCGTGGGAGTACTGGAACGGCTCCCGCTGGGCGGCCGGTGTCCGGCCGCGGGCCGTGCTCGGCGACGTGCACCGGCGCACGGGCGTGGGCAGCGCCTTCTCCGTCGTGCGCGAGGACGGGACGTACGTGCTGTTCACCATGGCGGCGGGCACCGCGGGGCTGACCACCGTGACCTCGTACTGGGCCTGCTCCCCCACCGGGCCGTGGCACGGGCCGGCGAAGGACTTCCGTGCCGCGCTCCCGAACGGCGAGGTGGCGGCGTACAACCCGCAGGTCCATCCCGCCCTGTCCGACGGCGCCTCCGGCGACGGCCGGCTGGTGCTCAGCTACGACGTCAACTGGCTGGATCCGTCGGCCGCGGCGGCGCAGCTCAACCGGAACGTGTCCCTGTACCGACCGCGGTTCGTGACGCTGCGGTTGAGGCCTGGGCGCTGACCGGCGGGCTCGCGTCCTGCGAGCGGCGCTTGGCGATGACCGCGCACACCATCAGCTGCATCTGGTGGAAGAGCATCAGCGGCAGCACGGCCAGCGAGGCATGGGCGCCGAACAGGACGCTCGCCATGGGCAGGCCGGCGGCCAGGGACTTCTTGGAGCCGGCGAACTGGATCGCGATCCGGTCCTCCCGGTCGAAGCGCAGCGCCTTGCCGCCGTACCAGGTCAGCGCCAGCATCACCGCGAGCAGCACCGCCTCGACGACGAGCAGTCCGGCCAGCCGCAGCGGGCTGACCTGGCCCCAGATGCCCTGGACCATGCCCTCGCTGAACGCGGTGTAGACGACGAGGAGGATCGAGCCGCGGTCGACCAGTCCGAGGACCTTCTTGTGGCGGGTGACGAACCCGCCGATCCAGCGGCGCAGCAGTTGCCCGGCGGCGAACGGCACCAGCAGCTGGAGCACGATCTGCACGAGCGAGTCGGCGGAGAACCCGCCCGCGCTGCTGCCCAGCAGGGCGGCGGCGAGCAGGGGTGTGACGACGATGCCGACCAGGGAGGAGAAGGAGCCGGCGCAGATCGCGGCGGGGACGTTGCCGCGGGCCATGGAGGTGAAGGCGATCGACGACTGGATGGTCGACGGGACGAGGGTGAGGAAGAGCAGGCCCTGGTAGAGCGGCTGGGTCAGCAGCACCGGGACGAGGCCGCGGGCCGCCGTGCCGAGCAGCGGGAAGAGGACGAACGTACAGGCCAGGACGGTGACGTGGAGTCGCCAGTGCTTCAGTCCGTCCAGCGCCTCGCGGGTGGACAGACGGGCGCCGTAGAGGAAGAAGAGGAAGGCGATGGCGGCGGTGGAGGCGCCGGAGGCCACGTCCGCGCCCGTCCCGCGCGCCGGGAGGAGGGCGGCGAGGCCCACCGTGCCCAGGAGCAGCAGGATGTACGGGTCGATCGGCATCCAACTCGGCCAACGCAGGCGTTTCACGGTGCTCCATCTAGCTGGTGACTGTCGGTGGTACGGGGGCCGCAGGGCCCCCCTCCATCGTCCTCCTCGGACCCGCGATCGGGAATCCGGCATACCGCTCTGACTGTCATCACGTTCCGCGATAGGCTGCGGGACATGTACGACCCGTCCCAGTTGCGCACGTTCCTGGCGGTGGCCCAGACGCTGAGCTTCACGCAGGCCGCCCGGCGGCTCGGGCTGCGCCAGTCGACGGTCAGCCAGCACGTACGACGGCTGGAGGACGCCGCGGGACGGCAGCTCTTCGCCCGGGACACCCACTCCGTGGAGCTCACGGAGGACGGCGAGGCCATGCTCGGCTTCGCGCGCCGGATCCTGGAGGTGCACGAGCAGGCGTCGGCATTCTTCACGGGTACCCGGCTGCGGGGCCGGTTGCGCTTCGGCGCCTCGGAGGACTTCGTCCTGACCCGGCTGCCGGAGATCCTGGAGGGCTTCCGCCACGACCACCCCGAGGTCGACCTGGAGCTGACCGTGGAGCTCTCGGGGACCCTGCACGAGCGGTTGGAGGCCGGGAAGCTGGACCTGGTGCTGGCCAAGCGCCGACCGGAGGATCCGCGCGGCGAGCTGGTCTGGCACGACCGCCTGGTGTGGATCGGCGCGGAACGGCTGCGCCTGGACCCCGACCGGCCGGTTCCGCTGATCGTCTATCCGCCGCCCGGCATCACCCGGACCCTCGCCCTGGAGTCCCTGGAGCGGCAGGGACGGCCCTGGCGGATCGTCTGCACCAGCGGCAGCCTGAACGGCCTGATCGCGGCCGCCCGCGCCGGCCTCGGCGTGATGGCCCACTCCCGCGGCCTGATCCCGCCCGGCCTGGTCCGCGCCCCGGACCGCGCGGGCCTGCCGGAACTCGGCCGGGTCGACTTCGTCCTGGTCCACGGCCCCCGGCGTACGGCCGCCCAGGGCGCGGCGGACGCGCTGGCGACGGCGATCCTGGCGGGCGGGGACCGGTTGCACCGGCGCTAGGCGCTCCGCTGGAGGGGCGGCGACATGCCGTCGATCGTCTGCGGGCACCAACGTGGCTGATCGCGCAGTTCCCCGCGCCCCTTCAGGGCGCGGCCGAACCGCAGCCGACCTCGCCGGACTCGCTCGGCACAGGCGGCCGCGGGCCGTGACCGGGACGTACAGATTCGGTGGAGATTACGGGACCGAAACTTACCCGACCGTCAGTTTTCTGTCCGACCCTTCCCCATGTGCGCGTATTTTCGTGCGCTGACCTGTGCGTAGCCGAACCCGGCCCGGAGCCGCACCCCCTCCCGCCCCGGAGCAAGGTGGGGTAGCTTTCACGGCGCTATACAGAACGTCATCAGGAGCGGGGACGAGGGAGCGGGAGCGGGGTTTGCGCGAGTTCACCAACCCTCCGTTGGCGTTGCCGGCCCCCGTGGGAGGACTGGCCGACGTCGTCTTCCGGCGCGCCCAGGAGGACCCGCGGCACATCGCGCTCGGCCGCAAGGACGACCAGGGCCGGTGGCAGGACGTCACCTCCGCGGAGTTCCGGGACGAGGTCCTCGCGCTCGCCAAGGGACTGCTCGCCCAGGGTGTCCGGTTCGGCGACCGGGTCGCCATCATGTCGCGTACCCGCTACGAGTGGACCCTCTTCGACTACGCCCTGTGGACGATCGGCGCCCAGGTGGTGCCGATCTACCCCACCTCCTCGGCCGAGCAGTGCTTCTGGACGCTGTACGACGCCGAGTGCACGGCCGCCGTGGTGGAGCACGAGGACCACGCCATGACGATCGCCACCGTCATCGACCGGTTGCCGCACCTGCACCGGCTGTGGCAGCTGGACGCCGACGCGGTGCACGAGCTGTACGACGCCGGGGCCGCCATCGACGACGAGGTGGTGCACCGGCACCGGCAGGCGGTCACCCCGGACTCGGTCGCCACGATCATCTACACCTCGGGCACCACCGGCCGCCCCAAGGGCTGTGTCATCTCGCACGGCAGCTTCATGTGGGAGGCGGACACGGTCGCCGAGCACTGGGAGCCGGTGTTCCACTCCAAGAAGGGCGACGAGGCGGCCACCTTGCTGTTCCTGCCGCTCGCCCATGTCTTCGGGCGGATGGTGGAGGTGGCCGCGATCACGCGCGGGGTGCGCTTCGGCCACCAGCCGCAGCTCAACGCGGCGGCCCTGCTGCCGGACCTGGCCGCGTTCAGGCCGACGTTCATCCTCGCGGTGCCGTACATCTTCGAGAAGGTGTTCAACGCCGCCCGCCGCAAGGCCGAGAAGGAGGGCAAGGCGGGGCCGTTCGAGAAGGCCGTCGAGGTCGCGGTGAAGTACGCGGAGGCCATCGAGGCCAAGGCCTGGGGCATCGGACCCGGCCCGTCTGCGGGGCTGCGCGTGCAGCACCAGCTCTTCGACAAGCTCGTCTACGCCAAGGTGCGCGCCGCGATGGGCGGCCGGATCCGCAACGCGATGTCCGGCGGCTCGGCGATGGACCGCCGGCTCGGGCTGTTCTTCGCGGGCGCGGGCGTGCAGATCTACGAGGGGTACGGCCTGACCGAGTCGACGGCGGCGGCGACCGCCAACCCGCCCGGCCGTACCCGCTACGGCACGGTCGGACAGCCCGTCCCCGGCGTCACCGTGCACATCGCGGACGACGGGGAGATCTGGCTGCACGGCCCCAACGTCTTCCAGGGCTACCTCAACAACCAGAAGGCCACCGACGAGACCCTGCACGACGGCTGGCTCGCCACCGGCGACCTGGGCTCCCTCGACGCGGACGGCTTCCTCACCATCACCGGCCGCAAGAAGGAGATCCTCGTCACCTCCGGCGGCAAGAGCGTGGCGCCCGGGCTGCTGGAGGAACGGGTCCGGGACCATCCGCTGGTCGCCCAGTGCATCGTCGTGGGCAACGACCGCCCCTACATCGCCGCCCTGGTCACCCTCGACCAGGAGGCCGTCGAGCACTGGCTGGCGATGCGCGGCAAGGCGCAGATGACGGCCTCCGAGCTGGTGCGCGACGCGGATCTGGAGGCCGAGGTGCGGCGGGCCGTGGTCGCCGCCAACACCCTGGTCTCCCAGGCCGAGTCGATCCGGACGTTCCGTATCCTCGCGCAGCCGTTCACCGAGGAGCACGGGCTGCTCACACCGTCGCTGAAGCTGAAGCGCAGGGCGATCGAGACGACGTACGCCAACGAGGTCGAGGCCCTGTACCGGGCCTGAGGGAGTTTCCGGCGAATTCCGTCCGATTCCGCGGTCAGGAATGCATCGGGCCCGCTGATCGTTGACGATGGGAGTACCACCTGTCGACAACGTTAAGGATCAAGAGCTCGTGAGCAGCAAGGTCCCCTCGATCACCCTCAACAACGGCGTGGAGATGCCCCAGCTGGGCTTCGGAGTCTGGCAGGTGCCCGACGACGAGGCCGAGCAGGCGGTCAGCACCGCTCTGGAGGCCGGGTACCGCAGCATCGACACAGCGGCGATCTACGGCAACGAAGAGGGCACCGGCAAGGCGATCGCCGCCTCCGGTCTCCCGCGCGAGGACATCTTCGTCACCACCAAGCTCTGGAACAGCGACCAGGGCCATGACGCCACGCTGCGCGCCTTCGACACCTCGCTGGCGAAGCTCGGCCTGGACTACGTGGACCTGTACCTCATCCACTGGCCCACGCCGGAGCGGGAGTTGTACGTCGAGACGTACAAGGCGTTCGAGAAGCTCCAGGCCGACGGCCGCGTCCGGGCCATCGGTGTGTCCAACTTCGAGCCCGCGCACCTCGAGCGGCTGATCGCCGAGACGTCCGTCGTCCCGGCCGTCGACCAGATCGAGCTGCACCCGCACCTCCAGCAGGGCGCGGCCCGCGAGTACCACGCGGAGCAGGGCATCGCGACCGAGGCCTGGTCGCCGCTCGGCCAGGGCAAGGGCCTCCTGGAGGTCCCGGCGGTCGTGGCCATCGCCCGGAAGCACGAGCGCACCCCGGCGCAGGTCGTCCTGCGCTGGCACCTCCAGCTGGGCAACATCGTGATCCCCAAGTCCGTGACGCCGTCCCGGATCAAGGAGAACATCGAGGTCTTCGACTTCGCCCTGGACACCGAGGACCTGGCGGCGATCAGCGCGCTGAACGAGGACCGCCGACTGGGCCCGGACCCGTCGACGTTCAACGCGGCCTGACGGCACGGCACTTGAAGGCCCGGGCGGTGATTACACCGGCCGGGCCTTCGTGCTGGGGGCGGGTGGCGCGAGGCCGGGATGTCCGGCCGGCCCCGCATCCGTCAGTTGGGCTGCCCGATCGGCCGTACGACGACGGTGTTGACGTCGACCCCCTCGGGCTGCCGGATCGCCCACACGATCGAGTCGGCGAGCTGGTCGGCGGTGAGGAGATGGCCGGGCGGGAGGCTGCCGTAGCTGTCCCAGAACGGCGTCTCGACACGGCCGGGGGCGATGAGGGTCACGCCGATGCCCCACTCGGTGACCTGGCGGCGGGTGTTCTCGGCGAGGCCGGTCACCGCCCACTTCGTCGCGCCGTAGATGTTCCCCGGCGTGGGCACGAACCCGGCGACGCTGCCGACCAGCACGATCCGGCCGCGGGTCTCCTTGAGGGCGTCGACGGAGGCGCGGATGAGCAGCGCCGGGCCGAGCACGTTGGTCAGCACCATCTCGGTCCAGCCGGCGGGGTCCCCCTCGGCGACGGAGTCGTGGGTGGCGATGCCCGCGTTGCCGACGACGGTGTCCAGCCGACCGAACTCCTCGAGCGTACGGTCCACCGCCGACCGCACACTGTCGTAGTCCGCGGCGTCACCGACGAGCGTCAACAGCCCCTCGGGGTCACCGAGTTCCTCCGCGAAGCCGCGCAGCCGCTCCTCGCCGCGCCCGGTGACGGTGACCCGATACCCGGCATCGAGCAGCTGGCGCGCGACCGCGGCACCGATACCACTGCCGCCGCCCGTGACGAGTGCGACCGGAGAGTCGGTCATGGTTGCCCCCTGTGATGTACCGCGGGTGATGGTTCCCCGCGAATGCCGTTGTCCCGCGGCTGCCGATGTCACGCGGCTGCCGGTCTCCTGCGGATGCCGGTCTCCCGCGGATGTCGGGGAGTAGATCACTTGGAGCGTTCTCGAAGTCAAGTGCCGCAGGTGTCACGGTATTTCGCCGAGGGGAAGTAGCGTCGCCACTGCGTCACGGTCAGACCACCCTCCGCCCGGAAGCACACGCGGTCCGCCGCTCGTGAGGGGGCCAACTCCGCGACCCGGTCGGCGGCATGGGCCGTCGAGATGTGCAGCCTTTCCCCGTTCCCGGTGAATCGAAGAGCGCGCACCGGGCCGTCCCCGACCCGCAGGGTGGCCGCGGGAAGGGCGGGTGTGGCCGTCTCCCACACCCGCACGGCCCCGTCCGGGGCGGTGGCCGCGAGCAGTGAGCCGTCGGCGGAGAAGGCCAGGGTCGTCGGGTGCCGTGGCGAGCCTGATCCGCTGAGGACGGCGAGGCGCTGCCAGTCGCGGGCGTCCCACAGGGTGAGGCGGCCCTGAGGGTCGGCGGCGGCCAGATACCGGCCGTCGGGGCTGAAGCCGGCGCGGGTGAGGACGTCCTCTCCCGTGACGCCCCTGACTCCGTTGCGGGGAAGGCCCGTAGAGGGGTCGACGAGCGTGCCCTCGGCGGTGAGCGCCCCGCGGCCCGTGGGGTCGACCGCGACGACCTCCTCACCGGCGACCGTGACGCTCGGGGTCGTGTCGGGCGTCGGCCGCTCGCGCCGACGGTGATCCGTCAGCCCGTGCAGGGAGAGGGTGTGGACCACGCTGGTGCGCCCACTTTCGCGGTAGCGCAGCACGTTCTCGGCAGGGTCCAGCCGGAAGTCGCCGAGGCTGGAGGCCGCCACCGGGTACGTCAACAGCGGCTCCCGAGGGCTGTCGTCCGCCGGCGCCGGGAGGTCGGTGCGCCAGACCGCGACGGTGCCCGCGCCCCAGGTCAGGGCATAGTCGCCGGTGAACTCCACGGCGTGCGCGCCACCGTCCAGGGGCAGGAGAGGACGTTCGCGGGCCGCGTGGAAGTCCCAGGTGACGATCCCGCCGGGGGTACCGGAGGCAACGGCCCGCTGGTCGGCCGTGAAGGTGAGTTCGCCCTGGCAGACGGCCCGCTGGGTGGCCCGCGGCGCCCGTCCGGTGACGAGGCGCTCGTGGGCGACGTCCAGGACGCGCAGGCGCGCGCCGTCCCGGTCGCACCAGGCGATGTGCCGGTCGTCGCGGCTCAGCACGGGCATCGCGCCGTCGTCGCTGCCCCGGTCGTACCGCATCACGAGCCGCTGCCGGCGCAGGTCCCACAGTTCGAGCGTCGCCCGCCCGTCCTCGGCGCCCGGCTCCCGCCGCCGGACGAGCACCGTCCGTCCGCTGTCCCCGAGTCTGACATCCGTGTCGAGGCGCGTCCTGATCGGCAGCCGGGTGGTGCCGCCGTCGACCAGCCCGTCGACCAGCAGGTGTGTGCCGTCGGCGTCCCGGTGGGCGACGTACCGGCCGTTCCCGGCGACGCCCAGCACGTTCTCCGACAGCCCGCGCCGCTCGACGGTGCGGATACGCCTGTGGGTGCGCACGTCCCACTGAACGACCTTGTCGTGGACGACCGTGGTCAGGGTCCGCCCGGTCCCGCTGAGCCAGGCCGGCGCGTTGAGGGCGCGGCCGCCCTCCTCCGGCTGGGTGAAGACGTCCTGCTCGCTCTGGGCGGCGGCGGTGCGCAGGGCCTCCCGGGTCTCGGGCAGGTCAGCGGTGCGCCAGGCGGCGAGGGCGAGGCGCATCGCGGTACGGGGATCCCCGGCGCGCAGTCCGGCGGAGAGCGCGGCCGCCCCGCGGGCCTCGGCCTCGTCCCGCTGCCGCGCGCTGACGTCGCTCTGCCGCCAGGCGGTGGCACCGGCGACCACGGTCAGGCACAGCAGCACCGCGAGCCCCCCGGTGAGTGCCCGCAGCCGCCGCGCCGCCCTGACTCCGGCGCGCCGACCGCGCTCGTACGAGGCGACACTCGCGGCGAGGAAGTCTCGCTCCAGGCGACTCAACTCGTGCTGCCTCGACGCCCCTTCATGCCCACCGCCGCCGAAAGCCGTCCGCGCCTCCGCGAGCCGCACCCCCCGGTACAGGGCGCCCGCGTCCCGTTCCAACTCGGCCCAGGCGCGGGCGGCCTCGGTCAGGGAGCGATGCAGGCGCAGTCGGTCGCGGTCCTCGTCCACCCAGCGGCGCAGCCGGGGCCACGCGGTGATCAGTGCCTCGTGGGCGAGTTCGACCGTGTCACCGTCGACGGTCAACAGACGCGCGCCGACGAGCCGTTCGAGGACGCGGTCGGTCGTGTCGTCGGTGTCGAGCTCCGTGCGGTCGAGGGGCCGTCGGGTGTCCTCGGTGCCGTCGCCGGGGCTCACCAGACGCAGCAACAGGGCCCGGAGGGCACGCGCCTCGGCCGGGGCGCAGGCGGCGTAGGCGTGTTCGGCGGTGTGGGCCACAGCACCCTGGACACCGCCGACCGCCTCGTATGCGGCGAGGGTGAGGGTCCTGCCCGCGCGGCGCCGCCAGACCTCGCGCAGCGCGTGGGCCATCAGCGGCAGGCCGCCGGGCTCACCGGCGACGTCCGCGACGATCCGGGCGGTCAGGGCTCGTTCGACGACCACACGGCGGGCCACGGCCGGTCGGACCACCGCCTGCCGCAGCTGGGCCGGCGTCATCGGCCCGACGAGCAGGGTGGAGTCGCGCAAGGCCTCGGAGAGCGGGCCGTGTTCGGCGCAGCGGCCGTAGAAGTCGGCCCGGACCGCGAACACGACCCGCAGCCGGGCCGACGGATCGGCGGCGCCGAGCACCTGCCCCAGGAAGCGGTCCCGTTCGGACGGGTCGGCGCAGAGGGTGAAGAGCTCCTCGAACTGGTCGACGACGAGGAGGGTGTCGCCGGGCCCGGGGTGCGGGGTGAAGAGGGCCTGGTGGGTGCGGGCGGGGTGGGCGCCGGGGGTGAGGAGGCGGATGACGGCGGGGCGCGGTCCGGGGATCTCCGCCTCGCGCAGGGCGGGGATCAGTCCGGCGCGCAGCAAGGACGACTTGCCGCTCCCCGACGCTCCCACGACGGCGCTGATCCGCGTCCGGCCGGTCAACCGCACCAGGGCGTCGACGAGTTCGCCGCGTCCATGGAAGTTCTCCCCGTCGTCGGCGTCGAAGCGGGCGAGTCCCGGGTAGGGGCCGGGGTCGTCGTCCGGCCCGTCGGACACCCGTGCGTCACCCTCCGCGGCGAGGGCCTCCTTCCAGCGCTGCTCCCACTCCTCGGGGTCACCCCCGCACGCAACGGCGTACGCCCGGACCACGGGCCGTGTCGGCAGCCGCTCGCCGGCAGCGGCGGCGGACAGCGTCGGCCCGGAGTACCCGGCCAGCTCCGCCATCGCGCGGTAGGTCGGCGTGCCCGCCTCGTCGCGCAGCTTGCGCAGCTCGTACGCGAACCGCTGCACGGCTCCCCGCCCCGGATCCAGCGGCTTCTCACGGCGCCCCACGCACATCCCCTTCGCTCATGACGTCCTCTCCCCGCCGAAGCCGCCCCACGGATTGATCGGCACCCGGTACCCGGGCTGCCCATCAATCCGTCGGCCTCTGGACTCAGAGGTGCACGACCGCACGTCACCGCACCGCAGCGCGTCGCAGCGCATTCCGAGCCCTGGAGCCGGCCATCGTCACCACACACTCCTCCAGACCCGTTCCGCCACCCGCACGGTTGCCGCGCACGGCCGACGCCCCGCGCCCGCCCGTGTACCCGACGGTGCTTCCGCCCGCCGGGCTCTCCCTCGCCCTCGGCCTGTGGGGTGTCCGGCGCGGCGGCAGCATGTGGCGGGACGAGGCGGTGTCGTACGACATGGCGCACCGCTCGCTGCCGGACCTGTGGGCGACCCTGGCGCAGGCGGACGCCGTGCACGGCCTGTACTACCTGTTGCTGCACGGCCTGTTCCGGCTGTTCGGCGACGCCGACCCCTTGTTGGTGCTGCGGCTGCCGTCGGTGCTGGCGACCGCCGTCGCCGCCGGGACACTGGCGCGGCTGGGCCGCAGGCTGGCGGGGGCACGAGTGGGGGTGCTAGCGGGGACGGTGTTCGCGCTGCTGCCGCCGGTGCAGCGGTACGCGCAGGAAGGCAGATCGTATGCGGTCGTCTGCATGCTGGTGGTCATGGCGTCCTACCTGCTGGTGCGCGCGGTCGGGACACGGTCGCCCCGGAGGTGGGCCGGTTACGGCACGGTCGTCCTGGCGGCCTGTCTGCTGCACGAGTTCGCCGTGCTCGCGCTCCCCGCGCACCTGTTGGCTCTCCCCCGGCAGGCCCGCCGCACCGGCCTGCGGGTGGCGGCCGCGGTCTGCGTCTGCCTCGGCCCCCTGGTCGCCGTCAGTATGCGCCAGTCCGACCAGGTGGCATGGATCGGCGGCGTCGGCACGGGCGCGCTCCTGGGGCTGGCCGGTGTGACCCTGTCGGGGGTGGTCTGCGCGGCGCTCGTGGGGCGCTGTGCGCTGACCGCCCTCGCCCTGCCCCTGCTCGTGCTCCCCGCGTTCCTGCTCCTCCTCGCCACCCCGCTCCAGCCGCTCTACGTGGACCGTTACGTCCTCTACGGCCATGCCGGCACCGCTCTGTTGGCCGGTGCCGCTCTGGACCGGCTGCTGCGGGAGCGGGGCAGGGTCCGGGCGGGGGCCGTGCTCGCCGCCGGTGCGGCCGTGCTCGTGACGCTGCCCGTGGCGTTTGATCTGCGGACCCCGCAGAGCCGTACCGACGACGTCACCGCCGTGGCGGCGGCGGTCCGCGCGGCCGGGCGGGACGCGGACGGTGTGCTGTACCTGCCCGCCCGGCGGCGGGTGTGGTCGCTGGTGGACCCGACCGCCTTCCGCGGACTGCGCGACCTGGCCCTCGACCGTGGGCCGGCCGCCTCGCACACGCTGTACGGCGTGGAGGTGTCCGCGGCCGGAGTCCTGGACCGTGTGCCGGCCGCGACCCGCATCGTCGTCGTGCGGGACCCGGCGGGTCAGCCGCTGGACCGGACCGCCGAGGAGGAGGCCAAACGGCGGGCGCTCGCCGACCACTTCGTGGAGTGCGGCACCCGCCGGGTGCAGGGCGCGCGGGTCAGCGTGTACGCCCGGCCGGGTCGTTGCTGACGGTCCCGTCCGCGTCGGGATCGGCGGGCTGCCTACGGTTCTGCCCCGCCCCGCCCCGGACGGGGCGCGGCTGACGGTTCAGGCCGCGCGGGCCGCCGTGTGCACCGTGCGGGCCGTCAGGACGAAGACGTCGGGGCGGTGGTGGATGCTCGCCTTGTCGTCCGGGTCGACGAGTCGGTCGAGGGTGGCGATGTCGTCCGCGTCGAGGCGTTCGCCGAGGACGTCGCGCATCCGGGTCAGGGTCGCGACGGCGCAGGTGCGCGCCCGGTCGGTGGTCGGGGCGGGCAGGTCCAGCAGGAAACTGCGGCTGCCGGTGTGCTTGAGGCCCACGGAGGTGAGCAGTGCCGGCCAGTCCTCGACCTCGGCGACCGCGCCGGGCAGCGCGGCCCGCATCTCGGCGAACCACTCCTCGTGCACCGCGTCGAGCCGGGCCTGCAGACCCGGGCGGCCGATGCCGATGTCCCGCGGCAGGTACCGGGTGGGCAGGCCGCCCTCCAGCAGCGCCAGCGTGCCGCCCGGGGCGAGGCGGTCGGCGAACGCGGCGAGGGCGGCCCGCTGGTCACCGAGGTGGTGCAGGCTCCAGCTGGCCCAGAGCAGGTCGGCCGGGTAGTCCAAGTCGTCGAGCACGCCGGGCAGTTCACCGGCGAGGGTGCCGAAGCGGTCGGCGACGCCGAGGCGGCCGGCCCGGTCGCGGGCCCGCTCCAGGAGCGGCTCGGAGCTGTCGACGGCGACGATCCGGGCACCGGTGAAGGTCTCGGCCAGCAGGCACGAGACGACGCCTGGTCCGCTGCCCGCGTCCACGACGAGCCCGGGTTCGGTCTGCCGTTTGGCGAGCCATGCCGTCGCCCGTTCGTACAGCGGGGTGTACAGCTCCGCCTGGTCCTCCAGGAGCGGGGCCATCTCGGCCCAGTCGATGTCGGTGTGGTCGTGGTGGTGACCGGGCCGGTCCTCGTGGTCGTGATCGTGCTTGCCGTGAGGGTCGTGGTGATCGTGCGCCATGGGGTCAGCCTCTCGTCCGGGTGCGGCCAGCGTGCGCCGACGCACCGTGCGGAGGCCAGTACTGTTGCCGAGGCGGCAAAAAGCGGGGGTGTGGATTTCCTGGAAACGTCCAGGACGCGGTCCGCCGGGGCCCGGCGTGGGGGAAGTCCGGGCCCCGGCGGTCAGCCGCTTACGGCAGCGGCGGGTACGCGTTCTGCATCAGCTGCTGGAACTGCGCGGAGAACCAGTGGCCGGACAGCGGCGCGTTGGGCAGGGCGCCGGACAGGCTGTAGCCGTTGCGCGGGTTGCCCGTGTACGTCGGGTCGCACATCCGGTCGAAGCCCTTGCCCTCGTTGTTGTCGATGGCCGAGCTCGCACCGTCGGACTCACCCGGGGGCTTCACCCACACGTATGCGTCGATCCCGGCGGCGGGGGCCGCCTTCGGACGCTCACCGAGGCCGGCTCCGGACTGGTTGCACCAGTTGCCGACGTGGATTCGACGGTCGTAGCGGCCGCCGTTGACGTACGCGTCGACGTCGGTCATCGGTCCCGGGCCGGCGGGCCGGGCGGTGCCGCCCCAGCCGTTGCGGGAGGTGTCGATCAGCATGCCGATGCCGGAGTTGAAGCCGATCGACACCAGCTGGTTCCGGAACGCCTGGGCGTACGACAGCTCGTCGGTGTACCGGTTCCAGTCGACCCACTTGGACTCGCGCACGGACTTGCCGCCCACGGAGTCGTTGATGGTGAAGTTGTTCTCCTTCAGGGCGCTGTAGTTGGCCGTGTTGGTGATGAACCCGTGGACGTCGTTGACGGTGGCGCCCTCGGTGGTGGCCGCCTCCTTCATGATGGCCGCGCTGGGGGCGAAGTTGTCGTCCCAGCCGAGCCAGCCGTGGTGCCCCGCGTCGACGTAGTTGTAGACGTTGGGCACGTCACCGAGCTTGTTGAGGGCGTACCCCACGCCCTTCTGGTAGTTGCCGTTGGCCTTCATGACGTCGCACTGCGGGGTGGCCGTCGGACGGCTGCCGGTGTTGGTGACGAGGTTGGGCAGCGAGTCGATCTCGACCGTGGTGACGATCCGCAGCGAGGCGTACTTGGGGTCGGCGAAGATCGCGGCGATCGGGTCGATGTACTGCGTCTTGTACTTGTCGATCTCCGTCGGGCCGAGCTCGCCGTTGGAGGCGAGTGCGGAGCAATCCCGGCCGGGCAGGTTGTAGATCACGAACTGGACGACGAGTTCGCCGGAGCCCTTCTGCCGCAGCGCCTCGTCGAGATGGGCGCGCACTCCCATGCCGCCGTTCACCCCGTTGATGGCCGCGGTCCGGTCCAGCCACACCGCGGTGGGCTGGTTGGCGATACGGCTGCCACCCGGCTCGGCGGCGGCGTTGGCGGACCACTCCGGGTTCACGTACATCTTGGCGCCGCTGTACGGGTTGTCGACCCGGGAGCCGGTGCCGGGGTCCGGCGGCGGGTCCGTGGGGCCGCCACCGCCGTCGACGTTGCAGGTCACCCCGTCGAGGGTGAACGTGGCCGGGATCGCGTTGGTGCCGCTGTAGGTGCCCTGGAAACCGAAGCTGGTCGAACCGCCCGTGCTGAGCGTGCCGTTGTAGCTCTCGTTGGCGGCGGTGACGGCCGTCCCGCTCTGGGTGATCTTCGCGTTCCAGCCGCTGGTGACCTTCTGGCTGCCGGCGTACGACCACTTGACCGCCCAACTGGACTTGGCGGCGCCGTTATTGGTGATCGTGACCGCGGCGGTGAAGCCGGAGCCCCAGTCGTTCTGGATCTTGTAGTCCACGGTGCAGGGGACGGCGGCCGCCCCGACGTCGGCGGGGTTGACGGCCAGCGCCGTCCCGGAGGCCCCGGCGACCAGCGCCATGGCTGCGAGGAGCGCGGTTCTGGTACGACTCATGAGTGGGGGTTTCCTTCTCGGTTGCGAGGTTCTCGGATCTCGGTCGTGCGAGAGGGGTTGTCCGTGCAGGGTGCGCGGGTGAGCGCGCAGCCCGATGCCGTACGTCGTCGGCGTACCGTCGTAAGGGGAGATCAGGGCTGGTCCGGAGGAGCGGCCCCCCGGATACCGTTGCCCGGCACACAACGGCACTCGCCGCCGGACCGGTTGACGCCGAGGGGACGTCGGGTGGTGCCGTCGGCGTCCGCGAGCTTGCACCCGGCGTTCCGGTCCTGGTCGAGCTTCTGACCGCCCATCAGGTCGGAGGCGGGGCTCCAACTGCGCACAACGGCGGTGTTGTCGGTGGCCGTCACGGACCCGAGCGGGGTCACGTCGGCGCCGACGGCTAAAAGTACTGAACGCGGGGGGTGTCGCATGAGCGACTCCTTGCAGTTCAGCGCGCCGTGACGGACGCGTCGACTGATGGAACCGCTCCCACTGGTGCTTTTGAAGCTAGCGCCAAGCGACAGCAAAGAACAGAGGAGTCGCTTGACTTTTCCTCAGTCACGTTCGTCGAATCGTTTCGACTCTTCAAACATCTTGACCGCTCACACCCGTGTCCTCACTATGGGAGCGCTCCCACTGGTTCAAGCCTTGACTTCTCCGAGCCGCAAGGAGGGACCAGCACATGCCCCCCAGAAAGAGACGCCGGACTGCCCGGCGCTTGTGGACGGCCATCGCGGCCGCCCTGGCACTGCCGATCACGATGCTGAGTACGGGTTCAACTCCCGCACAGGCAGCGGTAGTTCAGTGCAGCGTCGATTACAAGACCAACGACTGGGGCTCCGGCTTCACCACGGACGTGACGATCACCAACCGTGGTACGGACGCCATCAACGGCTGGACCCTCACCTACGCCTACGCGGGCAACCAGAAGCTGAGCAACGGCTGGAACGGCACCTGGTCCCAGTCCGGTCAGACCGTCACGGTGAAGAACGCGACGTACAACGCGAACATCGCGGCCGGCGCAGGGGTCTCCACCGGCGCGCAGTTCAGCTACAGCGGCACGAACGCCGCTCCGACCTCCTTCGCGATCAACGGCACCTCCTGCACCGGCGCCCACCAGCCACCGATCACGGTGCTGACCAGCCCGGCCGCGGGCGCGGTCTACACGCAGGGCAGCGCCGTCCCGCTCGCGGCGACCGCCGCCGCCGCGGACGGGGCGACGATCAGCAAGGTGGAGTTCTACGACGACACCACGCTGCTCGGCACCGACACGACCTCGCCGTACTCGCTCTCGGCCGCAAGCTTGACCGTGGGCAGTCATTCGCTGGTCGCGAAGGCGTACGACAGCCTGGGCGCCTCGGCGTCCTCGACACCGGTCGGCATCACGGTCGCCTCGGGTCCCGCCGTGGTGGCCTCGGCCACCCAACTCGCCGTGCAGCAGGGCAAGACGGGCACCTTCGGCGTGAAGCTGTCGACCCAGCCGTCCGCGAACGTGACGGTGACGACCGCTCGCACGAGCGGCAACACGGGCCTGTCCGTGACCGGCGGGGCCTCCCTGACCTTCACCCCGTCGAACTGGAACACCGCCCAGAACGTCACCATCACGGCCGCCGCCTCCGGCACCGGCGCGGCGACCTTCGAGTCGACGGCCACCGGTCACGCGAAGTCGTCGGTGACGGTCACCCAGATCGAGGCGGCGGGTGAGTACGACGCCCGCTTCCTGGAGCTGTACGGAAAGATCACCAACCCGGCGAACGGCTACTTCTCCCCCGAGGGCATCCCGTATCACTCGGTGGAGACTCTGATCGTCGAGGCTCCGGACCACGGTCACGAGACCACCTCGGAGGCGTACAGCTACCTGCTGTGGCTGCAGGCCATGTACGGCAAGGTGACCGGCGACTGGGCGAAGTTCAACGGTGCCTGGGAGATCATGGAGAAGTACATGATCCCCACGCACGCCGACCAGCCGACCAACTCCTTCTACAACGCCTCCAAGCCGGCGACCTACGCCCCCGAGCTGGACACGCCCAACGAGTACCCGGCGAAGCTGGACTCCGGGGTGCCGGTGGGGTCGGACCCGATCGCCGGTGAGCTGAAGTCCGCGTACGGCACGGACGACATCTACGGCATGCACTGGCTCCAGGACGTGGACAACGTCTACGGCTTCGGCAACTCGCCCGGCAAGTGCGAGGCGGGTCCGACGGACACCGGCCCGTCGTACATCAACACCTTCCAGCGCGGTGCGCAGGAGTCGGTGTGGGAGACGGTTCCGCAGCCGACCTGCGACGCCTTCAAGTACGGCGGCAAGAACGGCTACCTGGACCTGTTCACCGGTGACTCCTCGTACGCCAAGCAGTGGAAGTTCACCAACGCCCCGGACGCCGACGCCCGCGCCGTGCAGGCCGCCTACTGGGCCGACAAGTGGGCCGACGCCCAGGGCAAGGGCAGCCAGATCTCCGCGACCGTGGCCAAGGCCGCGAAGATGGGTGACTACCTTCGCTACTCGATGTACGACAAGTACTTCAAGAAGATCGGCAACTGCGTCGGTCCGTCCACCTGCCCGGCCGGGACCGGCAAGGACGCCTCGATGTACCTGCTGTCCTGGTACTACGCCTGGGGCGGCGCCACCGACACCTCGGCGGGCTGGGCCTGGCGCATCGGCTCCAGCCACGCGCACGGCGGCTACCAGAACCCGATGGCCGCGTACGCCCTGAGCAGTTACGCCGACCTGAAGCCCAAGTCGGCGACGGGCGCGGCGGACTGGGGCACCTCGCTGACCCGGCAGATCGAGTTCTACCGCTGGCTCCAGTCCAACGAGGGCGCCATCGCGGGCGGTGCTACCAACAGCTGGGCGGGCCGCTACGCGACCCCGCCGGCCGGCAAGTCGACCTTCTACGGCATGTACTACGACCAGCAGCCCGTCTACCACGACCCGCCGTCCAACCAGTGGTTCGGCTTCCAGGCGTGGTCGATGGAGCGGGTGGCGGAGTACTACCAGCAGACGGGCAACGCGGCCGCGAAGACCGTCCTGGACAAGTGGGTCGACTGGGCGCTCGACCACACCACCATCAACCCCGACGGCACCTACCAGATCCCCTCGACCCTCCAGTGGTCGGGCCAGCCCGACACCTGGAACCCGTCAAGTCCCGGTGCCAACAGCGGGCTTCACGTCACCGTCGCCGACTACACCAACGACGTGGGCGTGGCCGCCGCGTACGCCAAGACCCTGACGTACTACGCGGACCGCTCCGGTGACACCGCCGCCGCGAACACGGCGAAGGCGCTGCTGGACGGCATGTGGGACAACTACCAGGACGCTCTGGGCATCGCCGTGCCGGAGAACCGGGCCGACTACAACCGGTTCGACGACACGGTGTCCATCCCGAGCGGCTGGACCGGCACCATGCCCAACGGCGACGCGATCAACTCCTCGTCCACCTTCGAGTCCATCCGGTCCTTCTACAAGAACGACCCGGCCTGGTCGAAGATCGAGGCGTATCTCAAGGGTGGCGCGGTGCCGTCGTTCACGTATCACCGGTTCTGGGCCCAGGCGGACATCGCCATGGCCATGGGGTCGTACGCGGAGCTTCTCGAATAGCCCCCGCGAAGCGCTCCGCGGGGCGGGCCGTGTCCGACTGCGGGTCCGTTGTGGCTGGTCACGCAGTTCCCCGCGCCCCTTCCGGGGCGCGGGACAGGCACCGCTCGTTCCGCGGAACCGCTTAAGAGCCCGCGTACGAGGTCTCGCCACCTGACGGCGAGGCCGACTCGCCGGGCGGCCCCCTCCCGCACTGGGGGTCGCCCGGCACCTCTCACCGCACCTGGTAAGCGCTTGCTATTCGCACTTTCCCCTCCCCCGCACGTCCCCGGAAAGGACCCCCCGTGCGAAGAACACGCATCCTCACGGCCGCGCTGGCGCTCGCGGCCGGCCTGCTCGCGGGCACCCCGCCCGCACTCGCCGCCGACAGCGCGAAGCCGGGCCTCGCCGCCGACACCTACAGCTGGAAGAACGTCCGGATCGACGGCGGCGGATTCGTCCCCGGCATCGTCTTCAACCGCAGCGAGAAGAACCTCGCCTACGCCCGCACCGACATCGGCGGCGCCTACCGCTGGCAGCAGTCGAGCAAGACCTGGACCCCGTTGCTGGACTCGGTCGGCTGGAACGACTGGGGGCACACCGGCGTGGCGAGCATCGCCACCGACTCGGTGAACCCCAACAGGGTGTACGCGGCCGTCGGTACCTACACCAACAGCTGGGACCCGGGCAACGGGGCGATCCTGCGCTCCTCCGACCGGGGCGCCAGCTGGGCGAAAACGGACCTGCCGTTCAAGCTCGGCGGCAACATGCCGGGACGCGGCATGGGTGAGCGGCTGGCGATCGACCCCAACAAGAACAGCGTGCTCTACCTGGGCGCGCCCAGCGGCAAGGGCCTGTGGCGGTCCACGGACTCCGGGGTGACCTGGTCGCAGGTGACGAACTTCCCCAACGTCGGCACCTACGTACAGGACCCCAGCGACACCTCCGGTTACGCCAGCGACAACCAGGGCATCGTCTGGGTCACCTTCGACGAGCGGACCGGCGGCTCCGGCAGCGCGACACAGACGATCTACGTCGGGGTGGCCGACAAGGACAACGCGGTGTACCGCTCCACGGACGGCGGGGCGAGCTGGTCGCGGCTGGCCGGGCAGCCGACCGGGTACCTCGCGCACAAGGGCGTGCTGGACACCGTCAACGGCTACCTGTACCTCGCCTACAGCGACAAGGGCGGCCCCTACGACGGCGGCAAGGGCCGGCTGATGCGGTACGCGACCGCGACCGGCACCTGGACCGACATCAGCCCGGTCGCCGAGGCCGACACGTACTACGGTTTCAGCGGGCTGACCGTCGACCGGCAGGACCCGGGCACGCTGATGGCCACGGCCTACAGCTCCTGGTGGCCGGACACCCAGATCTTCCGCTCCACCGACAGCGGCGCCACCTGGACGCGCGCCTGGGACTACACGTCCTATCCCACCCGCTCGAACCGCTACACGATGGACGTCTCCTCATCGCCCTGGCTGACCTGGGGCGCCAACCCCTCGCCGCCCGAAGAGGCGCCGAAGCTGGGCTGGATGACGGAGGCACTGGAGATCGACCCGTTCGACTCCGACCGGATGATGTACGGCACGGGCGCGACGGTCTACGGCACGGAGAACCTCACGAACTGGGACTCCGGCAGCCAGTTCACCATCAAGCCGATGGTGCAGGGCCTGGAGGAGACCGCCGTCACCGATCTCGCCGCGCCCCCGTCCGGCGGGGCCCAACTCTTCAGCGCTTTGGGGGACATCGGCGGCTTCCGGCACACGGACCTGACCAAGGTGCCGGCGATGATGTACACCCAGCCCAACTTCACCACGACGACGAGCCTGGACTTCGCCGAGACGAATCCGAACACGGTGGTCCGGGTCGGCGACCTCGACTCCGGCCCGCACATCGCGTTCTCGACGGACAACGGCGCCAACTGGTTCGGCGGCACCGACCCCTCGGGGGTCAGCGGCGGTGGCACAGTCGCGGCGGCCTCCGACGGCAGCCGCTTCGTGTGGAGCCCGGCGGGCACCGGGGTGCAGTACACGACGGGCTTCGGCTCCTCGTGGGCGGCGTCGAGCGGGATCCCCGCCGGTGCGATCGTCGAGTCCGACCGGGTCGATCCGAAGACCTTCTACGGCTTCAAGTCCGGGAAGTTCTACGTCAGTACGGACGGCGGCGCGAGCTTCACCGCCTCGGCCGCGACCGGGCTGCCGAGCGGCGACAGCGTCCGCTTCAAGGCGCTGCCCGGAGCGAAGGGCGACGTATGGCTGGCGGGCGGTGCGAGTGACGGCGCGTACGGGCTGTGGCACTCGACGAACGGCGGCACGTCCTTCACCAAGCTGGCGGGCGTCGAGCAGGCGGACACCATCGGCTTCGGGAAGGCGGCGACGGGGTCGTCGTACCAGACGCTGTACACCAGCGCGAAGATCGGCGGCGTGCGGGGCATCTTCCGTTCCACGGACCAGGGTTCGACCTGGACGCGCATCAACGACGACGCCCACCAGTGGGGTTGGACGGGTGGCGCGATCACCGGTGACCCGCGCGTGTACGGCCGGGTCTACGTGGCAACGAACGGCCGGGGCGTGATCTACGGCGACTCCTCCGACACGGGCGGGGGCACCGACCCGACGCCCACCGGTGCCTGCGCGGTGACGTACAAGATCACGAACCAGTGGTCGGGCGGTTTCCAGGCGGACGTCCAGCTCAGCAACACGGGCTCGAAGCCCTGGAGCGGCTGGTCGCTCGGCTGGTCCTTCCCGAACGGCCAGAGGATCGGGCAGCTGTGGAACGCCGAGCACACCCAGTCGGGCGCGGCGGTGACGGCCAAGAACCTCAACTGGAACGGCAATGTGGCGGCGGGCGCGTCGGTGAGCTTCGGCTTCACGGGCACCTGGTCGGGCACGAACACCAAACCCACGGCGTTCAAGCTGGGTGACCAGACCTGCACGGTGAGTTGAGGACCGGGGGCGCGTGCCGACCGCGGTACACGCCCCCTTCTCCGCCCCAGGACCAGCGGGGCATTCAGTTGACCGGCGCGTGGGTGCGCGGCCTCCGGGAGGGCGCGCACCCACGCGTGTTCACGGCGTGTAGACCGTCGGTCGCGGTGCCGTCGCCATCCCGGCGCCGATGAAGAAGCTGGGGTGCGGGGGCTGGTTGTAGGCGGTGTTCTGCCAGGCCAGGGCCGTGCGGTACATGGTGTCGTGCAGCAGGGTGGTGATTTTCGTGGTGGTCTCGTAGGGGGTGGAGTAGATCCTCAGGGCCGTGTTGTCGGACGTCGGCCAGACGACCTCCTCACGCCAGTCGCCGAAGAGGTCGCCGGACAGGGACGGCGTCGCCTTGGTGCTGTTGTTGGAGTGGACGCTCGCACCGGTCAGCAGACGGGTGTCGGAGGAAGTGCCGTACTTGTCGATGTGGGTGCCGTCGAGGAGTTCGCGGGTGGTGTCGCCGTCCCACCAGGACAGGAAGTTGACCGACGAGGGTTCGCGGCCCTTCGTTGCGCCGCCCTCGTCGCGGATGGCGGTGTCGGACGCCGACCACACCTCGGCGCCGTCGTTGCCGGCGTAGATGTCCCCGGCGACACCACGGCCGTTGTCGCAGCAGGCCGCCAGCTTCCAACGGACCGCGCCCGTCGCGGGGTTGATGTACAGCTCGGCGGGCTGGGAGGTGGACTCGGAGACCTTGAAGTACTCGAGGCCCGCGGTCGACGGGTCGAGGTCGCCGAGGTGCTGGGCGTCGCCGTGGCCGGTCCTGGTCGTCCACAGGCCGTTGCCGTTGTCGTCCACGGCCATCGCGCCGTACACGATCTCGTCCCTGCCGTCGTTGTCGACGTCCCCGACGGAGAGGCTGTGCGAGCCCTGACCGTCGTACCCCTTGCCGGAGTTGGTGGAGGAGGTGGTGTCGAAGGTCCAGCGGCGGGTGAACCGGCCGTCGCGCCAGTCCCAGGCCGCGATCACCGTGCGGGTGTAGTAACCGCGCGCCATGATCAGTGACGGCCGGGAGCCGTCCAGATACGCGGTGCCTGCCAGGAACCGGTCCACGCGGTTGCCGTAGGAGTCCCCCCAGGAGGACACCGTGCCTCGGCCTGGGACGTAGTCGACGGACTGCATCGCCTTGCCGGTCTGGCCGTTGAACATCGTCAGGTACTCGGGGCCGGACAGCACGTACCCGCTGGAGTTGCGGTGGTCGGCCGAGGAACTGCCGATGACCGCGCCGGTGCCGTCCTTCGTGCCGTCGGCGGTCTTCATGGCGACCTCGGCCTTGCCGTCACCGTCGTAGTCGTAGACCTGGAACTGGGTGTAGTGGGCGCCGGAGCGGATGTTGCGGCCCAGGTCGATGCGCCACAGCCGGGTGCCGTCGACCCTGATCCCGTCGAGGACCGTGGTGCCGGTGTAGCCGGACTGGGAGTTGTCCTTGGCGTTCGTCGGCTGCCACTTGAGCACGAAGTCGAGGGCGCCGTCGCCGTCGAGGTCGGCGACCGAGGCGTCGTTGGCCTCGTAGGTGTAGGCCACGCCGTCCGGGGTGGTGCCCCCGGCCGGCGGGCTGATGGGGACGTCCTTGTAGCCCGTGCGGAACTGGATCGCGTGCACCGAGTCGGCCTGCTCCACACCGCCGACGACCGCGCGGACCGTGTAGTCGGCCTGGGCCGGGGCGCCGGAGTGGAAGTAGTTGGTGGAGCCGGTGACCGGCGTCGAATTGACCTTGGTCCCGGCCCGGTAGACGTTGAAGGACACGTCGTTCGGGTCGGTGCCGAGCCAGCGCCAGCTGACCAGGTTGCCGGCGTCGGTGTGGACGCTGACGACGCCCCGGTCGAGCGCCTCCACCTGCCGGGCCGTCGCGGCCTCGGCGGTGCCGGTGGCGAGTTGGGTGAGTCCGGCGGCGACCAGCGCCGTGGCGGCGGTCAGCGCGAGGAGGACGGCCCCGCGTCCGCGGTGCGGACGAGGGTGCGGGGCTGGGTGCGCGGGTGGGGCCGGGTGCGGGTGCTGCACGAGACGTACCTCCTGGGAGGACGGACGGGTCCGTGACATACGGACGGGGCCCGTGAGGACGGGAGGGTTCCGCTCCTCAGTGGCCGCCGTTCGCCCCGGAGTTGCCGTACATTTCGGTCAGTCGTGCCACCGTGGCGGCGAGCCGTCCGCGCAGCTCGGGCGGTTCCATGACCTCCACGTCCGCGCCCATGCGCAGGAACTCGCCGAGGGCATGGTCGATCGACTCGACGGGGACGGTGGCCAGGGTCCAACCGCCCGTGTCCTCACGGACGTTCACCGCTCTGGCGATGCGCACGCCCGGCGCCAGCCGCACCACCGCCTCCCCCCGGTACAGCCGCTCGTGGAAGTCGCGCTGGTACGCCGCCCAGTAGCCGGCCAGATCGAACTCCCCGGGACGCTCGAACTCCTCGTCGGACGCGGCGAGTTCCAGGATCTGGTCGACCCGGAAGGTCCGCGGCCCCGGCCCGGCCACGACGTACCAGCGCCCCGCCTTCAGCACCAGCCCGTACGGCTCCAGGCGGCGCTCGACATCGGTGGGGGTGCGCCAACGGCGGTAGACGATGTGCAGCACCCGGTTGTTCCACACCGCGTCGGCGACCGCGGACAGATACGGCGTCTCCTCGCCCTGCGCGTACCACCCCGGCGCGTCCAGATGAAAGCGGCCGCTGACCCGGTCTGCGTGCGCGCGCAGCTCCGCCGGCAGCGCGGCCCGCACCTTGAGCTGCGCGGCCGCCAGCACCGAGCCCAGTCCCAGCTCGGCGGCCGGACCGGGCGCCCCCGCGAGGAAGAGCGCCTCGGCCTCGTCGGCGGTGAGGCCGGTCAGCCGGGTGCGGTAGCCGTCGAGCAGGCGGTAGCCGCCCGCGTGCCCCGCGTCGCCGTACAGGGGCACACCGGCCGCGCCCAGCGCCTCCACGTCCCGGTAGACGGTGCGCACCGACACCTCCAGCTCCTCGGCGAGCTGGGCGGCGGTCATCCGCCCCCGGGTCTGGAGCAGCAACAGGATCGAGACGAGGCGGCCAGCTTTCACCGTCTCAGAATCGCAGACTTCACTGACACAAGCTGTCAGTGAAGCCGTCGTAGCGTCCCGCCATGGGATTCACCGAGAAACTCCTGACCGTCCCGCCGCCCATCGAGGTGGCGGGCCGGCGGATCAAGCGCTACCACGTCACCTCCGACCCCGCGGGCATCGCCCCCGACGTGGCGAAGGCGGCGTACGAGATCCTTCCGGAGCTGCTGCCGGAGCCGGACGGCACACCGCCCGCGACCTTCGTGGTGCTGCACCGCGGCGGTGACGACGGCGCCTACCTCAACGCGTACAGCTGGGTGTGGGACAACGTCCTGCACTTCCGGGGCGCCGCCGCCGGTCAGCCCGTGCTCGGCTGCCCGGACGACGACCCCACCCACTTCGTCAGGCCCGACCTGCCCTGGATCGGCTGCGTCTGGGAGCTGCCGCCGATCCTGCACGAGCGGGACGCCTGGGTCCGCCACCTGCTGGCGCCCGAAGTCCCTGACCTGGACGCCTACTTGGCCGACTCTCTGCCCGCCGGAACCACGGGGGACCGTTCATGAGCAGCGCCCACGACTTCGACTTCTTCCACGGCGACTGGCAGGTCCACAACCGCCGTCGCACCGACTTCCTCGACCCGGGCAGCGACTGGGAGGAGTTCCCGGGGACCAGCAGCTGCCGGCCGCTGTTCGACGGTGCGGCGAACATCGACGAGATCGACATGCCGCACCTCGGTGCGAAGGGCGCGACCCTGCGGCTCTTCGACCACGACAGCGGGCAGTGGTCGCTGAACTGGGCCTCCAGTCGCGGCGGTTCGGTGGACCCGCCGGTCGTCGGGCGGTTCGAGGGCGACCGCGGCGAGTTCTACGGCGACGACACCCACGGGGGCGAGGAGGTGCGCGTGCGGTTCGTCTGGTCCGACTGCTCCGTCACCGGGGCCCGTTGGGAGCAGGCCTTCTCACGCGACGGCGGGCAGACCTGGCTGACGAACTGGGTCATGGACTTCACTCGGACTTCCTGAACGCCCGCAGCGCGAACACCGGGTCGGCGCGCGGCCGGTCCTGATCGGGCAGTGCCTCCAGGCGTACGGCGAAGTCCTCCGTCCGCGGGTCGCCCGGCGGGAGCAGCGTGAACCAGCCGCGTCGCAGGTCGGCGGCGGTGCGCCGGGGACTGCGGCCCCGGCCCGGGAAGCTTGCCCGCCCGGCGGCGACCAGGCCCTGGGCCGCGGCGTGCGCCTCGACCCGGGGCGCCGCGTCGGGGGCGGGCCGGCGCGGGCGCGGGGCGAGGACGGCGTCGATGTCGCTGCCGACGTCGTGCGCGGCGGCCTTGTCGACGGTGGTCACGTACACCCCGCCGGGTCTCAGCACCCGGGCGCACTCGGCGACGATGCTGCGCACGTCGTCGGCGTCGTCGTCGACCAGATGCAGCAGCCACACGCTGGTCACCGCGTCGAACGCCCCGTCGGGGAAGGGCAGTCGGCGGCCGTCCGCGAGCACGATCGCGCCGGGCAGTCGGGCGGCCGCCATCCGGGCCATGCCGTACGTCAGGTCGGCACCCGCCACCCGCAGCGAGGGCCGGGCCCGGGCCAGCCGCCGGGTGACGATGCCGGTCCCGCAGGCCACGTCGAGGAGGCGGCGGGCACCGTCGGGGACGGGGCCGAGGACGGCGTCGGCGGCCGCGGCGGCGCGGGGCTCGCCGCCGCGGCTGACGTCGTAGGCGTCGGCCTCCTTGTCGTAGTCCAGCACCTCACCGGGCTCCGTGGCCGGGGGCGAGCGCCTCCACCCGCTGCGCGAGTTCGAAGTCCTTCTCGGTCACCGCGCCGCCCACGCTGTGCGTGTTCACGGTCAGGGACACGGTGTTGTAGCCGAGCGTGAGGTCGGAGTGGTGGTCGAGTTCCTCCTGCACCTGGGCGATGTGGACGACCATCGCCGTGGCCGCGAAGTGCGAGGAGAGGCGGTAGGAGCGGGCGAGGCGGTCCCCGTCGAGCGACCAGCCCGGCAGTTCCGCCAGCCGGTCCTCGATCTCCTTCTGCGACAGCGGTTCAACGGGCATGGGGTCGCTCCTTCCTGGGCTGCGGGTTCCCCTTCAGCCTGCCACACGGGACCCGCCGGAGCCCTGGTCAGAAGGGCCCGCCTTGCCTCCTGCCCCGCTGGCCCGCCCCCTCGCCGTGCACGGCCTGCTTCCGGGCCCGCCCCTTCGTCGTACACGCCCTGCTCCGCCGGCCCGCCCCTCCTCGTCCACGGCCTGCTTCCCGGTCCCGCCCCCTCGTCGTCTACGGTCCTCCTATGACCACCACTGCCGCCGACAAGGCCGACACGGGCGTCGGCCCCCTGCTGCGGGCCTGGCGGGAGCAGCGCCGGGTCAGTCAGCTGGAGCTGGCCCTGCGTGCCGACTCCTCCGCCCGGCACATCAGCTTCATCGAGACGGGCCGTTCCCGGCCGAGCGAGGAGATGGTGCTGCGGCTGGCCGAGCACCTGGACGTGCCGGTGCGGGAGCGCAACGCCCTGCTGCTGGCGGCCGGTTACGCCCCGCGCTACTCCGAGACCCCGCTCGACGACCCGGCGCTGGACGCGGTGCGGGCGGGGATGGAGCGGCTGATCCAGGGCTACGAGCCGTATCCGGCCCTGGTGTTGGACGCGACGTACCAGGTGCTCGCGGCCAACCGGGGCATCCTGATGCTGCTGGACGGTGTGCCGGAGTCGCTGCTCGAACCGCCGCTGAACGCGATGCGGCTGACCCTGCACCCAGAGGGTCTGGCACCCCGGATCCGCAACCTGCGGGAGTGGCGCGGGCATCTGCTGGCACAGATGGAACGGCAGATCGCGCTGCACCGCTCGCGGCCGTTGCGGGAGCTGTACGAGGAGGTGGCGGCCTATCCGGTGCCCGACACCGGCCCCGGTGAACCCCTGGAGGACGTCCCCTACTTCGCGCTGCCGATGCAGATCGAGATCGGGGGCCGGGTGCTGTCGTTCATCTCGTCCATCGCGACGTTCAACACCCCCATGGACGTGACCGTCGCCGAGCTGGCCATCGAGACGTTCCTCCCGGCCGACCCGGCGACGGTCAAGTACCTTCAGACACTGGTGTCCTGACGTGCCCTCAGGGCGGCGTACTGGAGGACGGCGAACCCGGCGACGGTGAGCGCCTGGAGGACGCCCCACACGGCGCCCGTCACGGTCGGGGAAAGCCACAGGGCGAGGGCGGCACAACTCAGGGCGGACCAGGCGAGGTTGGCCTCCACGACGGCCTGGACCGGCAGCGTGGCGGGGCGGGCCCGCGAGCCCAGCAGGCCGACGGCGGCCGCGTACACCGCCAGGAACCCCCCGAGGGCGAGCAGCAGCGCGCGGTCGACCCCGAACAGGCGGCCCAGCGGACCGGAGAGGGCCAGGTAGGCGAGGGCGTTGGCGCCGGTCACGACCGCGTCGAGGGCGAGGAAGCGGCGCAGCGCGGTGTGCGGGTCGGTGGTGCGGGCGAGGGCGGACAGCTGGGTGGCGGACATGGCGAATCACCCTCCGGCGAGGTCGAGTCGGGGCAGGGACGGATGTCGGACCCGGGTGCCGGACCGGAGTGCGCCGGCCCGGAACCCGTTGTCACCACGATCCCGTCGGCGGCCGCCGGCGTCGATTACCCCCGGGGTAATGCCCGGCGTGGCGAGCGCCTCACCGTCGATCCGGTGAGACCGACAGCGGAACATGACACACTGCCCTGCGTACTTCGGCGCGTAGGGGAGGCGTGGCGTGAGTGAGCGGCGGCCTGCGCCCACCGTGGGTCAGGTGGTGCTCGGCAAGCGACTGCAGGAGTTGCGGGAGGCCGTCGGCCTCAAACGCGAGGAGGCCGCCAAGGTCCTGCGCGTGGCACCCGCGACCGTGCGGCGTATGGAGATGGCCGAGGTCGCCCTGAAGATCCCGTACGTGCAGCTGCTGCTGTCCGCGTACGGCGTCTCGCAGGAGGAGGCGGACGCCTTCGTCGCGCTGGCCGAGGAGGCGAACCGACCGGGCTGGTGGCAGCGGTTCCACGACGTCCTGCCGGACTGGTTCAGCATGTACGTGAGCCTGGAGGGCGCCGCCCGCATCATCCGCTCCTACGAACCGCACTTCGTGCCCGGGCTGTTGCAGACCGAGGCGTACGCGCGCGGGGTGATGGAGGCGGGCACCATCGCGCAGCAGGGCTCGGACACCATCGAGCGGCATGTGTCGCTGCGGATGACACGGCAGCAGCTGCTGGAGCGGCCCGATCCGCCGCACCTGTGGGTGATCATGGACGAGACCGTGCTGTGCCGTCCGGTCGGCCGGGGCGGCGAGGTCATGCGCGAACAGCTCGACAAGCTCCTGGAGTTCGCCGAGCGCGACCGGGTCACCCTCCAGGTCGCCGAGTTCGCCGCCGGCCCGCACCCGGGGACGTACGCGCCGTTCTCGCTGTTCCGCTTCGCCGAGCCGGAGCTGCCGGACATGGCGTTCACCGAGTACCTGACCGGCGCCCTGTACCTGGACTCCCGCGCGGAGGTCTCCGCGCACCTGGAGGTCCTGGACCACATGACGGCACGCGCCGCGTCCGCCGAGCGCACCAAGAAGATCCTGCTGGAGCGCCGCGCGGGCTACTGAGCCGCGCGGGCCGCCTTCCGGCCACATCCGACGACTCCCGAGCGAACCCGTCGAGCACCGAGGAGAAGACACCCCATGACCGGATCCGAAGCCGCCCCCACCGCCGTCGACACCAGCCGGCCGCATCCGGCGCGGGTGTACGACTGGTGGCTGGGCGGCAAGGACAACTACCCCGTGGACGAGGAGCTCGCCCGCCGGATCCTCGCCACGGACGGCACGGCGGTGCGCGGGGCCCGCGCGAACCGCCGGTTCATGCACCGCGCGGTGCGCACGGTCGCCGAGGCCGGGATACGCCAGTTCCTGGACATCGGCACCGGCATCCCCACCGAGCCCAACCTGCACCAGGTGGCGCAGGAGGTCGCCCCGGACGCCAAGGTCGTGTACGCCGACAACGACCCGATCGTCCTGAGGCATGCGCAGGCGCTGCTGCACAGCACCGCCGAGGGCGCCACGAACTATGTGCACGCCGACGTCCGGGACCCCGACACCATCCTGCGGCTCGCCGCCGAGACCCTGGACTTCTCGCAGCCGGTCGCGCTCTCGCTGGTGGCGCTCACCCACTACCTGAGCGAGGACCCCGACGGGGACGACGTCTACGGCCTGCTCAAGCGGTACGTGGCCGAGCTGGTGCCCGGCAGCTTCCTGATCCTGTCGCAGGTCACGCCCGACCTCAGCCCGGAGGCCATCGCCCGGGCCGCCGAGCACTTCCGGGCCGGCGGCACACCGTTCTATCCGCGTTCCCTGGCCGAGTTCTCCCGCTTCTTCGACGGCCTGGAGCTGCTCGGCCCCGGCGTGATCCCGGTCTCCGGCTGGCGGCCGGGCCCCGAGGACGTGGCGGCTCAGGCCGAGGGCATCGTGCCGGTGTACGCGGGGGTCGCCCGCACGGTGTGACCTGACCCGAACGGGTGCCGCCGACGGGTGTGCTCCCCTGCTCAGCCCTAGCTTCGAGGCACGGGCCAGCAAGGGAGCGCATGTGACCGACACCCAGACCCCGCCCACCCCGCCCACGGAGCCGGGTGCGGCGCTGCTGCGCGCCGGGAGGTTCTTCCGGCCGGGCCGGGCCGCGCCCGACCTGCACAGCATCGGGCTGACGGGTGGGCGCGAGGCGGACGCCTTCTACCGGGACCGCTGGAGCCACGACAAGGTCGTGAACTCCACGCACGGGGTGAACTGCACGGGTTCCTGCCGCTGGAAGGTGTACGTCAAGGACGGCATCATCACCTGGGAGACCCAGCAGACCGACTATCCGAGCGTCGGCCCGGACCGCCCCGAGTACGAGCCGCGCGGCTGTCCCCGGGGCGCCGCGTTCTCCTGGTACACGTACTCCCCCACCCGTGTGCGCTACCCGTATGTCCGCGGTGTCCTGCTGGAGATGTACCGCGAGGCGCTCGCGAGAACCGGCGACCCGGTGCTGGCCTGGGCGGACATCCAGGACGCCCCGGAGCGCCGGCGCCGCTACCAGCAGGCCCGCGGCAAGGGTGGCCTGGTCCGCGCCACCTGGGACGAGGCCGTCGAGATCGTCGCCGCCGCGCACGTCCACACGATCAGGACGTACGGGCCCGACCGGATCGCCGGTTTCTCGCCGATCCCCGCGATGTCGATGGTGTCGCACGCGGCGGGTGCCCGCTTCCACTCCCTCATCGGCGCCCCGATGCTGTCGTTCTACGACTGGTACGCCGACCTGCCCGTCGCCTCCCCGCAGGTCTTCGGCGACCAGACCGACGTCCCCGAGTCCGGCGACTGGTGGGACGCCGCGTATCTGATGATGTGGGGCTCGAACGTCCCGGTGACCCGTACGCCGGACGCGCACTGGATGGCGGAGGCCCGCTACCGGGGCCAGAAGGTGGTCGTGGTCGCGCCGGACTACGCCGACAACGCCAAGTTCGCCGACGAGTGGCTGCACCCGCACCCCGGCACGGACGGCGCCCTGGCCCTCGCGATGGGCCATGTGATCCTCAAGGAGTTCTTCGTCGACCGCGAGACGCCGTTCTTCGCGGACTACGTCAGGAAGTTCACCGACCTGCCCTTCCTGGTGACGCTCGACGAGAAGGACGGCGCCCACGTCCCGTCGAAGTTCCTGCGCGCCACCGACCTCGGCCACGAGGGTGAGGGCGCGGAGTGGAAGACGGTCGTGCTGGACGCGGCGAGCGGTCGGGCCGTGGTCCCCAACGGTTCCCTGGGCTTCCGCTGGACCGAGTCCGGCAAGGGCCGCTGGAACCTCGAACTCGGTGCGATCGAGCCGACATTGACCCTGCACGGGCAGAGCGTCTCCACCGGCGTCGAGGTCCTCCTCCCCCGCTTCGACACCGAAGGCGGCGAGCACGGCCAGGGCCGCGGTGACGTCGTACGGCGCGGGGTGCCGGCGACCCGGCTGGGCGGCGCGGGCGGCCCCCTGGTGACGACCGTCTTCGACCTGCTGCTGGCGCAGTACGGCGTACGGCGCCCCGACCTGCCCGGCAGCTGGCCGGCCTCCTACGAGGACGCCGGGGCGCCCGGCACCCCCGCCTGGCAGGAGGTGCACACCTCCGTCACGGCCGCCAAGTGCGTCAAGATCGCCCGCGAGTTCGCGCGCACCGCCGAGCGCTCCAAGGGCCGCTGCATGATCCTGATGGGCGCCGGCACCAACCACTGGTTCCACTCCGAGACGATCTACCGCGCCTTCCTCGCCCTGCTCCAGCTGACCGGTTGCCAGGGCCGCAACGGCGGCGGCTGGGCGCACTACGTCGGCCAGGAGAAGTGCCGCCCGGTCACCGGCTGGGCCACCCTGGCCGCCGCCTCCGACTGGTCCCGGCCGCCGCGCCAGATGATCGGCACGGCGTACTGGTTCCTCAACACCGACCAGTGGCGTTACGACCGGTTCACCGCCGACGTCCTCGCCTCACCGCTCGGTGAGGGCCGGTTCAAGGGCATGACGGGCGCCGACTGCCTCGCCCTGTCGGCCCGTTCGGGCTGGATGCCGTCGTACCCGACCTTCGACCGCAACCCCCTCGACCTCGGTGCCGCCTTCGGCGACCCGGTGTCCAGGGCGGTGGCCGAACTCCGCGCCGGGACACTGAAGTTCGCCTGCGAGGATCCGGACGCCCCCGAGAACTGGCCGCGTGTGCTGACGCTGTGGCGGGCCAATCTGCTCGGCTCGTCCGCGAAGGGCGCCGAGTACTTCACCAGGCATCTGCTGGGCACGCACTCGTCGTTGAGCGCCGAGGAGGCCGCGGTGGACGAGCGGCCCCGCGATGTGACCTGGCGGGACGAGGCCCCCGAGGGCAAGCTCGACCTGCTGCTGTCGCTGGACTTCCGGCAGACGTCCTCCACGCTGTTGTCGGACGTGGTCCTGCCGGCCGCGACCTGATACGAGAAACACGACCTGTCCAGCACGGACATGCACCCCTACGTGCACTCCTTCACGCCGGCCGTGGACCCGCCCTGGCAGGCCCGCACCGA
Organism: Streptomyces sp. NPDC034103; assembly: GCF_055575395.1. Classification (NCBI taxonomy): domain Bacteria; kingdom Bacillati; phylum Actinomycetota; class Actinomycetes; order Kitasatosporales; family Streptomycetaceae; genus Streptomyces; species Streptomyces sp. NPDC034103. Next base: position 54,375 of record NZ_JBVISS010000001.1, read on the forward strand.
CTTCGACACCTTCAAGGCGCTGGCCGACCGGCTCAGCGAGCTGGCGGTCGTACACCTGGGTGTCCGCAAGGACCTGGTGGCGACCCCGATGCAGCACGACACCCCGGGCGAGATCGCCCAGCCCGGCGGGGTGGTCCTGGACTGGAAGCGCGGCGAGTGCGAACCGGTGCCCGGCAGGACCCTGCCGAACCTGACGGTCGTCGAGCGGGACTACACGGCGATCGGCGCCAAGTTCCGGGCGCTCGGCCCGCTGGTGGAGGAACTGGGGCTGCCGTGCAAGGGGATCGCCCTCAGGCCGGACGAGGAGGTGCGGCACCTGCGCGAGCTGAACGGCACCGGCTACCAGGGGCGCCCCTCGATCGACACCGCCGTGAAGGCCGCGAACACCATCCTCGCCCTGTCCGGCACCACCAACGGCCGGCTCGCCACCCAGGGCTTCCACACCCTTCAGGAGCGCACCGGCCAGGAGATGGCCCACCTCGCCGCCGAGCACGAGGGCAAGCGCATCACCTACGCCGACACCCAGGCGGCGCCGGTCCCCGTGATCACCTCGCCGGAGTGGTCGGGCAGCGAGTCCGGTGGGCGCCGGTACACCGCCTTCACCCTCAACACCGAGCACCTCAAGCCCTGGCACACCCTCACCGGCCGCCAGCACTTCTTCATCGACCACGACTGGATGCACGAGCTGGGCGAGGCGCTCCCCGTCTACCGTCCGCCGCTCGACATGAACAAGCTGTTCGGCGAACCGCGGCTCGGCCCGGACGGCGAACGTGAGGTGACGGTCCGTTACCTCACCCCGCACAACAAGTGGTCCATCCACTCCGAGTACCAGGACAACCTGTTCATGCTCGCCCTCTCCCGGGGCGGTCAGTCGATCTGGATGTCCCCGCAGGACGCGGACGCGATCGGCGTGCGGGACGACGACTGGATCGAAGCGGTCAACCGCAACGGCGTGGTCGTCGCCCGCGCGATCGTCTCGCACCGCATGCCGGCCGGCACGGTCTACATGCACCACGCGCAGGAGCGCACGGTGAACGTCCCCAGGACGGAGACGACCGGGAAGCGCGGCGGCATCCACAACTCGCTCACCCGGCTGATCCTCAAACCGTCCCATCTCGTCGGCGGCTACGCCCAGTTGTCGTGGGCGTTCAACTACCTGGGTCCGACGGGCAACCAGCGCGACGAGGTCACGGTCATCCGCCGCCGCAGCCAGGAGGTCGAGTACTGATGAGGGTGATGGCTCAGATCGCGATGGTCATGAACCTCGACAAGTGCATCGGCTGCCACACCTGTTCGGTCACCTGCAAGCAGGCGTGGACCAACCGGCAGGGCATGGAGTACGTCTGGTTCAACAACGTCGAGACCCGGCCCGGACAGGGCTATCCACGCCGCTACGAGGACCAGGAGAAGTGGCGCGGCGGCTGGGAGCTGAACCGGCGCGGGGCGCTCAGACTCAAGGCGGGCGGCCGCTTCCACAAGCTCCTCGGCATCTTCTCCAACCCCAAGCTGCCGGAGATCAAGGACTACTACGAGCCCTGGACCTACGACTACAAGAACCTCACCGAGGCCCCGCTCGGCGACGACTTCCCCGTCGCCCGGCCGGTCTCACAGATCGACGGCAAGCCGATGAAGATCGAGTGGTCGTCGAACTGGGACGACAACCTCGCCGGCGCCCCCGCCTACGGCGACCTCGACCCGATGGTCGAGCGGACCCGCAGGCAGGCCGCGGACAAGGTCAGGTTCGAGTTCGAGCAGACCTTCATGTTCTATCTGCCGCGGATCTGCGAGCACTGCCTCAACCCGTCCTGCGTGGCGTCCTGTCCGTCGGGCGCGATGTACAAGCGGGCCGAGGACGGCATCGTCCTGGTCGACCAGGACCAGTGCCGGGGCTGGCGGATGTGCGTGACCGGATGCCCGTACAAGAAGGTCTACTTCAACCACCGCACCGGCAAGGCCGAGAAGTGCACGATGTGCTATCCGCGCGTCGAGGTCGGTCTGCCGACGGTCTGCTCGGAGACCTGCGTGGGCCGCCTGCGCTACCTCGGCGTGATCCTCTACGACGCCGACAAGGTCACCGCCGCCGCCTCCACACCCGACGACAAGGGCCTGTACGAGGCCCAGTTGGGTGTCTTCCTCGACCCCGACGACCGCGCGGTGCAGCGGGCGGCGGAGGAGGCGGGGATCACGTACGACTGGATGGAGGCGGCCCGGCGCTCCCCCGTGCGCGCTCTCATCAGCACGTACCGGGTGGCGCTGCCGCTGCATCCGGAGTACCGCACCATGCCCATGGTCTGGTACATCCCGCCGCTGTCGCCGGTCGTGGACGCCCTCACCGAGACCGGGCACGACGGTGAGGACGCCGGGAACCTCTTCGGCGCCATCGACACCCTGCGCATCCCGCTGGAGTACCTCGCGGAGGTCTTCACGGCCGGTGACACCGCGCCGGTACGGGCATCCCTGGAGAAGCTCGCCGCGATGCGCGCCCACATGCGGGCGATCAACCTCGGTGAGGAGCCCGATCCGGCCGTCACCGAGGCGGTCGGGATGACACCAGGCGAGATCGAGGAGATGTACCGGCTGCTGGCGATCGCCAAGTACGAGGACCGGTACGTGATCCCGACCGCGGCCGTCGGCGACGCCCGCCGGCTGGAGGAGTCGGCGCTGCCGCAGGAGTGCAGCCTCGAGTACGACGGCGGGCCGGGCATGGGCGGCGACGGGCCCTTCGGCCAGGACTCCGGCCGCAAGCTGCTGCCGGTGGTCTCGGTGGAGAACTTCCACGGTCTGCGCAGACGCCAGACGTCCGACGACCCGGCCGACGCCGAGGAGGTCTGATGCCGTCGTACGCCGTTCTGTACCAGGCAGCCGCGCTCTGTCTGACATACCCCGACGACGACTTCCGCGCCCGGCTGCCGCTGTTGCGTGAAGCGGCGCCGCAGCTGCGGGAGTTCGTGGACCATGCGGCGCTCACCGCTCCGCAGGAGCTGGCCGCGCACTACGTCCAGGTCTTCGACTTCAAGAACCGGCACAGTCTGTACCTGAGTTGGTGGCAGGACGGCGACACGCGGCGGCGCGGTATGTCGCTGGTCCGCTTCAAGGAGGTCTACCGGGCGGCGGGCCTGGAGTTCACCGGTGAGGAGCTGCCGGACTTCCTGCCCGCGGTGCTGGAGTTCGCGGCCCGCACCGGCGACACCGACCTGCTCACCGAACACCGGGGCGGCCTGGAGCAGTTGCGCACCCGGCTGACCGACTTCGGGACACCGTACGCGTCCGTCCTGGGCGCCGTGTGCGCCACACTGCCGACCGCCTGCACCGGGGTGCGATCATGACCACACTGCTCTGGGGCGTGCTGCCGTACGTCACCCTCGTCCTGCTCGTCGCCGGACTGGTCTGGCGCCACCGCTACGACAAGTTCGGCTGGACGACCCGTTCCTCGCAGGTCTACGAGTCGAAGCTGCTGAACATCGCCTCACCGGCCTTCCACTACGGCATCCTGTTCGTGCTGGCCGGGCACCTCATGGGCCTGTTCGTGCCGATGTCGTGGACGGAGACGTTCGGGGTCGACGAGCACACCTACCATCTGCTCTCGCTCTACGGCGGAACCGCGGCCGGCGTACTGGCCGTCGCCGGGATCCTGCTGCTCGTCTATCGCCGGCGTACCAAGGCGCCCGTCTTCCGGGCCACCACCGCCAACGACAAGCTGATGTACCTGGTGCTGCTCGCGGCGATCGCGTTGGGCATGATCGCCAAGCTCACCCATGCCTCCGGCGACGGCTACAACTACCGTGAGTCCATCGGCCCCTGGGCCCGCAGCCTGTTCACGCTCCGGCCGGACATCGACCGGATGACGGGCGTACCGGTGCTGTACCAGGTGCACGCGGTGATCGGCATGGCGCTGATCGCGTTCGTGCCGTACAGCCGGCTGGTGCACATGTTCAGCGCGCCGGTGCAGTACCTGTTCCGCCCGTATGTCGTGTACCGGAGTCGTGACCCCAGGCAACTGGGGCCGCGTCCGGAACGGCGGGGCTGGGAGAAGACGGGCGCGTAGCCCGTGCGAGCCACCGCGAACCGTCTTCACCAGGGGAATCCCGGGCGAGGTGGCCTCAGGCGGCCCCGCCCTTGGGGTCCTTGTCGTCGTCGACGATCTCCGCGTCCACCACGCCCTCCTCCTCCGGCGGCGGCTCGGACGACGCCGACTGCTCCTGCCCGGCGGCCGGTTCGGACTGCGCCTGGGCGTACATCGCCTGGCCCATCTTCTGGCTGACGGTGGCGACTTTCTCGACGGCGGTGCGCAGGGCGCCGGTGTCGGCGTTCTGCTCCAGCAGGGTCTTCAGCTCCGCGATCGCCGCCTCCACCTCCGACCTGGTCTCGGCGGGGACGCGTTCGTCGTTGTCCCGGATGAACTTCTCGGTCTGGTAGACGAGTTGCTCGGCCTGGTTGCGGGTCTCGGCCGCCTCCCGGCGCTTGCGGTCCTCCTCCGCGTACTGCTCGGCCTCGCGCATCATGCGGTCGATGTCGTCCTTGGGGAGCGCCGAGCCGCCCGTCACCGTCATCTTCTGCTCGCGGCCGGTCGCGAGGTCCTTCGCCGAGACGTGCATGATCCCGTTGGCGTCGATGTCGAAGGCGACCTCGACCTGCGGGACGCCCCGCGGGGCGGGCGGCAGGCCGGTGAGGTCGAAGACGCCCAGCTTCTTGTTGTACGCGGCGATCTCCCGTTCACCCTGGTAGACCTGGATGCCCACCGAGGGCTGGTTGTCGATGGCCGTCGTGAAGATCTCCGAACGGCGGGTCGGGATCGTGGTGTTGCGCTCGATGAGCTTGGTCATGATGCCGCCCTTGGTCTCGATGCCCAGGGACAGCGGGGTGACGTCCAGCAGCAGGACGTCCTTGACGTCACCGCGGATGACGCCGGCCTGGAGAGCGGCGCCGACGGCGACGACCTCGTCGGGGTTGACGCCCTTGTGCGGGTCCCTGCCGGTGAGTTCCTTGACCAGGTCGGTGACGGCGGGCATCCGGGTCGAGCCGCCGACGAGGATGACGTGGTCGACCGCGGCGAGCTTGATGCCGGCGTCCTTGACGGCCTGGTGGAAGGGTGTCTTGCAGCGGTCGAGCAAGTCGGCGGTGAGCTCCTGGAACTGAGCGCGCGTCAGTTTCTCGTCGAGGTGCAGCGGGCCCTCGGCGGAGGCGGTGATGTAGGGGAGGTTGATCGTCGTCTCCGACGAGCTCGACAGCTCGATCTTGGCCTTCTCGGCGCCCTCCCGCAGGCGTTGCAGCGCCATCTTGTCCTTGCCGAGGTCGACGCCGTAACTGCCCTGGAACTTCTTCACCAGGTGCTCCACGACCCGCTGGTCCCAGTCGTCGCCGCCGAGGTGGGTGTCGCCGTTGGTCGCCTTGACCTCGATGACCCCGTCGCCGATCTCCAGCAGGGAGACGTCGAAGGTGCCGCCGCCGAGGTCGAAGACGAGGACGGTCTGCTCCTCGCCCCGGTCCAGGCCGTAGGCGAGGGCGGCCGCGGTGGGCTCGTTGATGATCCGCAGGACGTTCAGGCCCGCGATCTCCCCGGCCTCCTTGGTGGCCTGCCGCTGGGCGTCGTCGAAGTAGGCCGGCACCGTGATCACCGCGTCGGTGACGTCCTCGCCGAGATAGGACTCGGCGTCCCGCTTCAGCTTCTGCAGCACCCGCGCCGACAGCTCCTGCGCCCGGTAGCGGGTGCCGTCGACGGAGCCCTGGTCGGGGAAGCGCCACTCCCCGTCGCCCATGTGCCGTTTCACCGAGCGGGCCGTGCGCTCGACGTTCGTCACGGCCTGCCGTTTGGCGACCTCCCCGACGAGCACCTCGCCGTTCTTGGCGAAGGCCACGACCGACGGTGTGGTCCTGGCCCCCTCCGCATTGGCGACGACCGTGGGTTCGCCGCCCTCCAGGACGGCCACCACGGAGTTCGTGGTCCCCAGATCGATCCCGACCGCGCGTCCCATCGCTGTCCCCTTCCGCCAGGGCACTTCCCGGACTCCAGCACAAAACTTGAGCGCGCTGTTGTCAATGCCGCCTACGCCGAAAGCCGCGTACCCCCCGAAGGCTCGTACCCGCCGGGTACCCCGAAACAGCGGATGCCGCGCCCCTCGCGGGAACGCGGCATCGAGGCCGTGGGAACGGGCCTCAGGCGAGCTTGGCCGACAGGGTGATCGGCACGGCCTTCAGTGCCTGGCTGACGGGGCAGTTCACCTTGGCCTGCTCGGCCGCGGCGACGAAGGCGTCCTCGTCGAGGCCCGGCACGGTGCCCTCGACGGTCAGGTGGATGCCGGTGATGCCCTCGCCCGGCTGGAAGGTGACGTCGGCGGAGGTGGTGAGCTTGGTGGGCGGGGTGCCGGACCCCGCGAGGGCGTGCGAGAACGCCATCGAGAAGCAGCTGGAGTGGGCGGCCGCGATCAGCTCCTCGGGGCTGGTCTTGCCGTTCGCCTCCTGGGTGCGGGCAGCCCACGTCACCGGCTGCTGGTCGATGGCGCCGGAGGAGTCGAAGGAGACGACCCCGTTGCCCTCGAGCAGGTTGCCTTCCCAGACGGTGTGTGCGGAGCGCGTGGTAGCCACGGTCAGTCCTTTCATGGTGTCCCGGTTCCGGGTTGTCGGACCCATCCGATCACACTCCAGCTCACCGCACCCTGAAGACCGGCCCGCGGGCACTGAACGGCAGCCGGGCCCCGTCCGGGATCAGATACGCGTGCTCGCGCCGCACCCGCAGCACGTCGCACCAGCCGTCCGTGATCACCAACACGGGCGCGCCGGGTGGGAAGTCGTCCGCCCGGTGCAGCAGGTCGACCCCGGGCTGAAGGACCGTGCCGCCCCGGCCGCGCACCCGGACCCGGCCGGCGATCTCGGTGACCGGCAGGTAGCCCGCGTCGTACGGGGCGGCGTCGCAGAACACCACGCGCGCGGCCGGTACGTCCCGGGCCTCGGCGTAGGAGGCGATGGCACCGAGCGCCTTGCCGAGCAGGGTGCGGTCCATGGAGCCGGAGGTGTCCAGAACGACGCCGAAGGTGCAGCGGGCGATCTCCTCGGGCGGGAACCAGCGGCCCGCGCGGGGGATGTCGGGGGTGGACGACTGGCGGCGGGAGGGCCGGGCGTACGACCGCAGCGGCTCAGGGCGGGGCACGAACTCATCGAACCAGCGGGCCAGTTGGGCGTCCCAGGGCAGCGGAGGATGGGTGAGCGCGCGGATCTCCTCGACCAGCCCGCCCGGCAGGAAGCCGCGTTCCTGCCGCTCGTGCAGGTCCAGGCCGTGACCGAGGCCGCGGCGGTAGAACTCGTCGAGGTCGACATAGTCGCGGGGCGAGCCGAGCGGGCCGCCGAGGACGTCGCCGAGCCCCTTGCCGCGCAGGTTGCCGAGCCGGCGCATCCGGCGCAGGTCCCCGGCGATCCGGTCGTAGACCTCCTCGGCGGAGAGGTCCTTGAGCGCGGGGTCGTGCAGGAGGCCGTCGGGCATGGTGCCGATCTGCATCTCGGTGAGCCTTCCCGGGGCGCACACGATTTTTCGGGCGGTCGGCCGGAGGGGCCGTTCACCGGCGGAGCCGCTCACGGGAACGGCGGACCGCGGCGGCTACGCCGCCTGGCGGTCCTCGCCCTGACGTACCGTCAGGGGCACCTGCGGGCCGTCCGATTCGCGCAGCCAGCGGCGCAGGACGCGGTGGACGTGCTCGGCGCCGACGAGTTCCTCTTCCTGCGCCACCGGCGCGGACAGGACCACGGGTGACATCAGGAACGGCCTGCCCTGGGCCCCGCCGAGGCCGCCGTGCGAGCCGATCTGCTCCTCGAAGGCGAGGACTTCGCCCTCGGCCGGGTCGTACCAGGAGTTGACCATGATGTCGGCGGTGTGCGCGAAACCGTGCGTACGGCGGACGGCGTCGGCGGCGCCCGGTCCGAAGGCGGCCAACGGGCCCGGGTTCCTGTCGAGTTCGTCGACCGGGATCTCGGTGTTGAACGGGCCGATCACCACGCCCCCGTGCTGCTCGCTGCGCACGAGGAGGAAGCCGATGCCGGGATGGTTGGCGAGGGTGGTCAGCAGGGCGGGGTGGCGGGCGTCGATCTCCTCCTTGCTCATCCGGTGGTGGACGTCCGGGAAGGAGATCAGACCGAGGTTGCCGGAGGCGAGCACCAGGGGTTCCGATCGGCGGCTGGAGGGCCGGTGCTGCTCGCCGCCCTCCTCGACGGGCCGACGCAGCGCGGCACGCACGGCGGCACGGGCCTCGGCTCCGCTGTGGGTGCGTCGCGCCTTGCGCGGCACGGGCAGCCCGCAGCCGGCCCGCACCAGGTCGCCCAGGGAGAGGCCGTAGCGGGTGCGGAAGGTCTCGCCGGGGCTCTGGCCGTGGTCGGACAGCACGACGATCCGGTAGGGGCGCGGGGCGTGCTCGACGACGTTCTCGATCAACGCGAGGGAACGGTCGAGGCGTTCGAGGACCTTCTCGGCGTCCCGGCTGCGCGGCCCGGAGTGGTGGGCCACCTCGTCGTAGGCGACCAGGTCGGCGTAGATCGCGGAGCGGCCGGCGAGCATGTCGCCCATCACGGCGGCGACCACGACGTCCCGCTCCACGACCGTGGCGAAGGCGCGGATGAACGGGTAGAGGCCGCCGCGCTTGACGCGCGGGCGGACCCGGCGCACCCGGGCCCGGGTGGACTGGCAGATCTCCCGGCCGACCTCGGCGAGGAAGGACAGCGCGGTGCGCACGGCGTTGGCGGGGTCGGAGAAGTAGGCGAAGTATCCCGCGCGGGAACGGGTCTCGCGGCTGCGGCGTCGGGTGGCGATGGACAGCACGAGGGCCTGCTCGTCGGCGCCGCCGCTGAAGAGGTTGCCGCGGCTGGCCCCGTCGGCGCTGAGCAGCCCGCCGTCGCCGGTGCGCTCGACCGCCCGGCGCTGGAGTTCGGCGGCGCTGGTGGGGCGGTTGCAGACCATCACTTCCTGGCTGTCCTTCTCGTACCAGCGGAAGGCGGGCACGTCCTCGTTGCTGCCGTGCAGGATGCCGAGCTGGCTGGCGCCGGTCTGGCTGGACCAGTCGGTGCGCCAGGGGGTGAGGCGGTGGCTGCTGTCCAGCCACTGGGCGACGGTGGGCATCAGGCCCTTCTTCACCGCGGCCAGCAGGACGTCGTGGCCGACGCCGTCGAGCTGGAGGAAGAGCGTTCCCGGGGTGGAGGGGCCGGCCGGGCCCGATCGGCGGCGGCGGTCGGCGAGCCGGTACAGGCGGCGCCGGTAGGCGTCGTCGTCCCGCACCGCCAGGGCGGCGCCGGTGGCGGAGGCGACGGCCGACATCACCGCGGCCACCACGACCGCGGTCTCCGGTGCGGCCGCACCGCGCTCGGCGGGGTTCAGGCCCAGCGCGACCAGGAGCAGCGCGCCGTTGAGGAAGAAGACCAGCAGCCCGAGGACGAGGGCGGGCACGAGCAGCAGGAGCCGTACCAGCAGCGGCCAGAACAGGGCGGACAGCACACCGAAGGCGCCGGCGCCGAGGGCCGCGGTGACGGCGATGTCGGTGGCGCTGTCGCCGTCCTCGGACCGGAGCCGGAAGTCCGGCAGGATCCCGGCGAGCGCGAGCATCGTGACGGTGGAGACCGCCCACACCGCGACGCTCCGCCCCGCCTGACTGGCGGCCCGCCGCCAACGCCCGCCTCGCACGCCCCGCACCTCACGTCCCCGGCCCGTCGCCGGTGCGGGCCTGTACCCACCCTGTCACAACGGATCGAGCCGGCCCGGTGTCCCCCAGGGCGTCAGCGCCCGTCGTACCCGGCCGTCGGCATCGACAGCCGGCGGTGGACCCGGGCCTTCATCTGGGCGTCGTACGACGGTTCCGCGCGCCCCACCGTCTCCACGCGCACCCCGCGACGTGCGCACTCGGCGGTGAACTCCTCCACGGAGGACAGGGCGCTCTCCAGGACCCGGCGGCTGGGCGCGACGAAGAGGTCGGTGCCCGGGCGGACGCCGTCCCACAGGACGCAGTGGTCGGCGCGCAGGCCGCGGACGAGCAGTTCCCGACTGACGGTGTAGCCGCGCTCCGCCGCCCAGCGGGCACACATCGCGTGCTGGCTGCGGGAGTCCACCAGGAACGGGTCGGCCTCCAGCTCCTCCAGCGGCGTCAGACTCGCGATCGCCGTCACGCGGACCGGTCCCATGGCGTCCCCTCACCTCCGGGTTTCGCCGCCGACCCTACTCCTGCCCGTAGGCTTCGGGGAGTCGCGCGAAGGAGGCAAAGAGGTGCCGGTGGAGATCACCTGGTGGGGTCACGCGACCTGTACGGTCGAGGACTCGGGCGTCCGTGTGCTCACCGATCCTCTGTTCGCCCGCCGGCTCGCGCATCTGCGCCGCCGCCGGGGCGCGATACCACCGCCGACCGCCTGGCGGGCCGACATCGCGCTCGTGTCCCATCTGCACGCCGACCATCTGCACGTCCCCTCGCTGCGCCGGCTGGCGCCGGGCACGCGCCTGCTGGTGCCCCGGGGCGCGCCACGGGCCGTACCGGGACTGCGCCGGCTCGCCCATCTCCAGGTCAGCGAGGTCTCCCCGGGCGACGAGACGGTGGTCGGGGACGTGCTCGTACGGACCGTGCCGGCCCGGCACGACGGCCGACGGCTGCCTGTCGGACCGCACCGGTCGCCCGCGCTCGGGTTCGTCGTCGAGGGCGAGGCACGCACCTACTTCGCCGGGGACACCGGTCTGTTCGACGAGATGGCGAAGGAGGTCGGGCCCGTCGACGTGGCGTTGCTGCCGGTGGGCGGCTGGGGACCGTATCTCGGTGAGGGGCATCTGGACCCGGGGCGGGCGGCCGAGGCGCTGGCGCGGCTGGATCCAGTCAGCGCGGTGCCGGTGCACTACGGCACGTACTGGCCGATCGGGATGGACGCCGTGCGCCCTCATGAGTTCCACGCGCCCGGTGCGGAGTTCATGCGGCTCGCGGCGGAGCGGGCGCCGGGTGTGGCGGTGCATCTGCCGGCGCACGGAGAGACCGTGCGCCCCGAGGTGACGCGGTGAGCTGGCTGGCGACGGTCCCGACGATCGTGCCGGAGTCGACGCAGCAGGCGCTCGGGTATCCGTCCTTGTTCCTGCTGGTGCTGATCGGGGCGTTGGTGCCGGTGGTGCCCACGGGGGCGCTGGTGAGTTCGGCGGCGGTGGTGGCGTTCCATCAGGCCGCGCCGTTCGCGCTGGCCCTGGTGTTCGTGACGGCGTCGCTGGCGGCGTTCCTCGGGGACGCGGCGCTGTACTGGCTGGGGCGGCGCGGGATGAAGTCGAAGAACGGCTCGCGCTGGCTGGAGGCGATCCGTTCGCGGGCGCCGGAGGACCGGCTGGCGCAGGCCCAGGAGAAGCTCGCGGATCACGGGGTGGGCGTCCTGGTGCTGTCCCGGCTGGTGCCGGCCGGCCGGATCCCCGTCATGCTGGCCTGCCTGATGGCGAAGTGGCCGATGCGCCGGTTCGTCCGCGGCAACTTCCCGGCCTGTCTGGCCTGGGCCGTCACCTACCAGGTGATCGGAATCCTCGGCGGTTCGCTGTTCCGGGAGCCCTGGGAGGGTGTGGTCGCGGCGATCGTACTGACCGTGGTGGTCAGCATGGCACCGAGCGCCTGGCGCCGGGTACGCGGGACCGCCAAGGCCCAGGGGTGAGTGGCGGGCACGATCGGGGCCGGGGGGCTGGGGGCGCACGGGCGGGCGTCGACGGCGGGGCCTCCGGCGCCTAGGGACGCGCGGCGCGACTGTGCGCTCCGGCGGCTCGCAGGAGTGTGGCGGTGGCGGGGTGGGGGCCGTTGTCCGCCCAGTCCAGGGGTGCCCAGCCGGTGCCGTGGTCCTCGCGCAGGTTCGGGTCGGCGCCGTGGGCCAGCAGTTCCCGCACGGTCTCGGTGTGGCCCCAGCAGGCGGCCGCGCACAGCGGGGTGCCCTGCGAGCCGTCTCCCGCGCTCTCGGTGTCGGGGCGGGCGCCTGCCTGAAGGAGCAGACGGGCCACCCCCGACCGCCCCTGCACGCAGGCCAGGTAGAGCGGGGTGGCGCCGTCGGCGTACCGCCGCTCCGGGTCCGCGCCGCGCCTGAGGAGCGCCCTCACGCGGGGGAGGTCACCGGCGAGGGTCGCCGTGAAGAGGTGGTGGGAGAGCTTCTTCTGCCGGCGCCGCTTCATGGAGGGTGAGGCTAGCGATCACGGGCGCGGGGCGACCACCGGGTTTCCGCCGCCCAGAGCCCCCGGCCGTTACTCCAGGACGCGGGACCCGCCCACCGGCAGGTCCCACAGGTCCTCGCGCGCCAGCCCCGCCTGCTCCCACGCCGCCCGCACCCGGGTCAGCGGCTCCAGCACCGGCTCCGCCGAGAGCACGAACGTGCCCCAGTGCATCGGCGCCATTCTGCGCGCCCCCAGGTCCTGCGCCGCCAGCACCGCCTCCTCCGGGTCGCAGTGGACGTCGCTGAGCCACCAGCGGGGGTCGTAGGCGCCGATGGGCAGCAGGGCGAGGTCGATACCGGGGTAGCGCAGGCCGATGCGGCTGAACCAGTGCCCGTAGCCGGTGTCCCCGGCGAAGTAGACGCGCTGTCCGTCCGGGTCGGTGAGGACCCAGCCGCCCCACAGACTGCGGCAGGTGTCGGTGAGGCTGCGCTTGGACCAGTGGTGGGCCGGTACGAAGTCGAGGCGGACGCCGTCCAGTTCGGCCGCCTCCCACCAGTCCAGCTCGGTGATGCGGGTGAACCGGCGACGGCGGAACCAGGCACCGAGTCCGGCGGGCACGAACACCGGGGTGTCGCGCGGGAGGCGGCGCAGGGTGGGGGCGTCCAGGTGGTCGTAGTGGTTGTGGCTGATGACGACGGCGTCGACGCGGGGCAGGGCGCCCCAGGCGATGCCGACCGGGGTGATCCGGGCCGGGGTGCCGAGGATGCGGCGGGACCAGACGGGGTCGGTGAGGACCGTCAGTCCGCCGATGCGCACCACCCAACTGGCGTGCCCCGCCCAGGAGACGGCGACCGTGCGGGCGTCGACGCGGGGCAGCGGGCCGGGTTCGTACGGCAGCCGCGGAATGTCGGCGAGGCCTTGGGGGTCGGGCCGGACGGCGCCCTCACGGGCGAAGCGGGCCATGGCCTTCAGTCCGGGCAGCGGTGCGGTCAGACGGTCGTGGAAGCTCCGCGGCCACACCCGCCGTTCGCCCAGCGGCCGGGGTTCGGACAGCGGCGGGAACGAGGGCGCGAACAAGGATGTCGCCGCCGGATCGCCGGCCTCCCGGGTGGTCGTACTCGTGCTGGTCGACTCGGACTGCTGCGTCATCGAGGAGGCTCCCATCGCTGAGCGTCGTCGCGGAGATCGTCGAAGGCCGACTTCAGGGTGATCAACGCACGGTGCAGGTGCGGCAGTTCCAGCGGTGCGGGGGAACTGAGGCATTCCTCGAGTTCCGCGTCCGTCCCGGTGAGCAACGCGCCCGTGGACAGCCGTACCCGCAGGGCGCCCAGGTCGTCGCCGAAGCGATGGCCGCCGGGTGCGGGCAGACCGAGCCGGGCGGAGAGGAACTCCTCCAGGTCCTGTGCGTCGCCCACGCCGTGCGCGCCGAGCGCGGCGCGCAGCGGGCCGAGGTCGACGTAGAGATGCCGGCCGGCCTGCGGGGGCAGGGCCATGGCGCCCGCCGAGACGACGGCGGTGTGCGCGGCGGCGGCCACGCGCGCGTGCAGGCGTACGGTGGCCGCCACGCGCGCGGTGACCGGCTCGGGTTCCGTGAGCGCGTATCGGGCCGCGGCGGCGACGGGGGCGGCGACGCGGGCGCCGAGGGCGGTGAGGACGTCCAGCACGCGTGCGTGCAGATCCTCGCCGGCCTCGCTCGCGGGGAAGCGGGCGACGGCCGCGGGCCAGCCCGGCGGGAGCAGCGCACCGGCCAGGTCGGTGACGACGGTGACGTGCTCGGGGAGCATCTCCGCGGGGCCGATCAGCACCGTGGCGTGCGGCGCGTGCACGGTGTCGCGCCAGGTCTCGTCGCTGACCAGGTGCAGTCCCTCGGCGGTGGCGGCCTCCACGGTCTCGTGCAGCACCTCGGGCGGTGCCACGGTGGCGGTGGGGTCGTCGGCGACGGACAGCACGAGCAGCCGGGGGTCGCCGCCCTCCTCACGGACCCTGCGCACGGTCTCCAGGAGGGCGTACGGGTCCGGGACACCGCCGCACTCCGCCGGTGTCGGCACGTGGAACACCGGTCTTCCCAACAGGCGCGCGTACGGCGCCCAATAGGCCGCGCACGGCCGGGGCACCAGCACGTCCCCGCCGATCGCGGCGGTCAGCGCGACCAGCAGCGAGGGCGCGCCGGGGGCCGCCACGACACGCTCCGGCCCGGTGGCCAGTCCACGCCGGGACCAGTAGCCGGCGGCGGCCTCCAGCAGGGCGGGTCCGCCGCCGACGGGTTCGCTCCCGCCGCGGGCGGCGGCCGCGGCGAGCACGGCGGACAGCTCGGGCAGGACGGGCAGACCGTCGTCCGGGAGCGGCGGCCCGTAACGGACGGGGCCGTGGCCTTCCGGGTCCGTCCGCCGCATCGGTACCTCCGGGTGAGCTGCTCTTGTCGCGGTGCCGTCGGGTGTGCTCCCCGGTGCCCCTGTGTAGGACGGGACGGCACCCTCGGGGTCCGCATACCCAGGGTGGCGTACTCCGATAGGGGTCCGCTCGAGTTGCGCCGGTCACACGCCCCGGCTCAGGACTCGGCGCGCGGCCCCCTGCGGCGCATGCGGTAGACGGCCGCGCCGAGAGCGCCCGCGATCAGGAGACCACCGGTGACGAGGGCGGGCACCGAGTCGGTGAAGGCGCCGCCCGCTCCGGCCCGCACGCCGCGCTGGACCGGGGCGCCGGAGCAGTGCTCGGTGCCCGAGTCGGTGCAGGTGTGGCCCGCGTCGGAGCCGGGGCAGTGCTCGGTGCCCGGTTCGGCGCAGGTGTGGCCGGCGTCGGAGCCGGGGCAGTGCTCGGTGCCCGGTTCGGCGCAGGTGTGGCCGGCGCCCGAGCAGTCCTCGGGGCGGGGTTCGGCGCAGGAGGGGACGGCGCCGCCGTGGGTCACCGTGAAGGTCGCGCTCCACTGCTTGCCCTCCCCGCCCGGCGCGCCGGGGCAGGTGCCGTCGACGGTCCAGGCGGAGTCCGGGCCGACCCCTTCCGGACCGGCCTCCAGGTCCTCGGCCGGGGCGATGCGGGCGGTGCCGCGGTAGGCGGGCCCGGCCACGTCGTCGTCGTTGCCGGGGACCAGCTGGAGCGGTACGGCCTCCTCGTCGAAGGCCTGCGAGGTCGCCTCGATGCTCGGGGGCGCCGCGCTGTCGGCCGGGTCGCAGGAGACCGAGAGGGTGACGCTGCCGCCCGGATGGGCACTGCCGGGGCTGACCTCCGCGGCCGGGTCCGCGAAGGCGACCGGCACGGCGACGCCCAGGGCGAGACCGGTCAGAACGGCGACGGACAGGGCACGGGCGGTGCGGCGCATGGGTGGGCTCCTTGAGCCGTCGGCGGTGAGGGCACTCCGCCATCACAGCCCGCCGGCCCGGGGCCCGCGCGCGGCCGGACCCCATTAGCGGGACCCGCACGCCCGATCGGGTGACACCGGGTCCGGTCCGGTCCGACTAGACGACGTCCCTCATCACCTGCTCGCGCACCTGCCCGCAGGAGCGGCTGATCAGCCGGGAGACGTGCATCTGCGAGATCCCCAGCTGCTCCGCGATCCGTGACTGTGTCATGTCGCCGAAGAAGCGCATGTACAGGATCGTCCGCTCCCGTTCGGGCAGGGCGGCCAGCCGTGACTTCACGGCCTCCCGGTCCACCACCGTGTCCAGCGCCGGATCGGTTGATCCCAGCGCGTCGCTCAGCGAGTAGCCGTCCTCGCTCCCCGGCAGTCCGGCGTCCAGGGACAGCGCCGTGAAGCTCTCCAGCGCCTCCAGCCCGGCGAGTACGTCCTCCTCGCTCATCCGCGCGTGCTCGGCGATCTCCGCGACGGTGGGCCTGCGGCCCGAGACGGTCTGCGACAGGTCCTGGGCGGCGAGGCGGACGCGGTTGCGCAGGTCCTGGACCCGGCGGGGCACGTGCAGGGTCCACATGTGGTCGCGGAAGTGCCGCTTGATCTCCCCGGTGATGGTCGGCACGGCGTAGCTCTCGAAGGCGTTGCCGAGCTCGGGGTCGTAGCGGTCGACGGCCTTGACGAGACCGAGCGCCGCGACCTGGCGGAGGTCCTCGTAGCTCTCGCCGCGGCTGCGGAAGCGTCCCGCGAGCCGGTCCGCCATGGGCAGCCATGCCTCGACGATCCGTGCGCGCAGGCTGTCGTGCTCCGGGCCGGCGGGCAGCGCGGCGAGCCGGCGGAAGTCCTCCGCGGTGTCGGGGGCGTCGTCGTGCGGGTGGTGCTTCGCGCTCACTCGAGTGGACATCGTGCGTCCCAACTCCCTTGGTCGCGCTCTGGGTAGGACGGTCACCGTGGGAGCGCGGGCGCGGGCCGGACAGAGAGGGCCGGGGCGGCTTCACGGGCCGCTCCCACGGGTGTGCCTCCTGTCCGAAGCACTGTTGGTGCGCCTGCCCAGGACCCCCGGCGGCAAACCTGCCCAGGTTTTCGCGGAGCCCGTGCGGTCACTCGTCACAGGCCCATCCCCTCTGTCCGGGAGGTCCCGTTCATGAGCACCAAGGTCTCCGACCACGTCCTGCGACGACTGCGCGAGTGGGGTGTGGACCATGTGTTCGGTTATCCGGGCGACGGCATCAACGGCCTGCTCGCCGCGTGGGGGCGGGCCGAGAACGAGCCGCGGTTCATCCAGTCGCGGCACGAGGAGATGTCGGCCTTCCAGGCGGTCGGCTACGCCAAGTTCAGCGGCCGGCTGGGCGTCTGCGCGGCGACATCGGGGCCGGGCGCGATCCACCTCCTCAACGGCCTGTACGACGCCAAGCTGGACCATGTGCCGGTGCTGGCGATCGTCGGCCAGACGCACCGGACCGCGATGGGCGGCTCCTACCAGCAGGAGGTGGACCTGCACAGCCTGTTCAAGGACGTCGCCTCGGACTTCGTGGAGACGGTGACGGTTCCCGAGCAGCTGCCGAACGTCCTGGACCGCGCGATCCGCACCGCCTACGCGCGCCGCGCACCCACCGCGATCATCATCCCGGGAGACGTCCAGGAGCTCGAATACTCCGCGCCCACCCACGAGTTCAAGATGGTGCCCTCCAGCCTGGACCGCAGTTCCTGGACGACGGTGCCGTCCGAGGAGTCGCTGCTGCGGGCAGCGGAGATCCTCAACTCCGGTGACAAGGTGGGGATCCTGATCGGCCAGGGCGCCGCGGGGGCGCGGGCCGAGGTGCAGCGGATCGCCGAACTGCTCGGCGCCGGCGTCGCCAAGGCGCTGCTCGGCAAGGACGCGCTCAGCGACGAACTCCCCTACGTCACCGGCGCGATCGGCCTGCTGGGCACCCGCCCCTCGTACGAGCTGATGCGGGACTGCGACACCCTGCTCACCATCGGCTCGTCCTTCCCCTACACACAGTTCCTGCCGGAGTTCGGCACGGCGCGCGGGGTGCAGATCGACATCGACCCGCACATGATCGGGATGCGCTATCCGTACGAGGTGAACCTCGTCGGCGACGCGAGGGCCACTCTTCAGCGGCTGATCCCACTGCTGAACGGCGAGGAGCGCGGGCGCGAGTGGTTCGACACGGTGTGCGACAACGTGACGCGCTGGCGTGAGGTCGCGGGGCGGCGGGCGGAGCTGTCGGCCGACCCGATCAACCCGGAGTACGTGGCCCGCGCCCTGGACCCGCTGCTGCCGGACAACGCGATCATCAGCTCCGACTCCGGCTCGGTGGCCAACTGGTACGCGCGGCACCTGACGATGCGCGACGGCATGCGCTCCTCGCTCTCCGGCACCCTCGCCACGATGGGCTGCGGGGTGCCGTACGCCATCGGCGCGAAGTTCGCCCATCCGAACCGGCCAGCGATCGCGCTGGTCGGGGACGGGGCGATGCAGATGAACGGGCTGGCGGAGCTGATCACGGCCGCGAAGTACAAGCACCTGTGGGAGGACCCGCGCCTGGTGGTGGGCGTATGGAACAACCACGACCTCAACCAGGTCACCTGGGAGATGCGCGCCATGGGGGGCGCCCCGTCGTTCCTGCCCTCGCAGGAGCTCCCGGACGTGCGGTACGCCGCGTTCGCCCGTTCGCTCGGCCTGACGGGCATCCGGGTGGAGAAGCCCGAGGACGTCGAGGCCGCCTGGCGCGCGGGGCTCGAGGCCGACGGGCCGGCGGTGATCGAGTTCCTCACCGATCCCGCCGTACCGCCGATCCCTCCGCATGCCACCTGGGACCAGATGGAGGCCACGGCCGAGTCGATCCTGCGGGGTGACGCGGACCGCGGCTCCATGATCAAGCAGGGGTTCAAGGCAAAGATGCAGGAGTTCCTGCCGGGCCGGGGGAAGAAGTAGCCGGCAGCGCCGCCGGCTCCTCCCGCTCCTCGGGCAACAGCAGCTCCTCGTAGCGGCCCAGTGCGAGCACCGTGCCGAGCATGAGGAGCGGGATGAGCACGGTGAGCAGCACCATGACGTTTCCCTCCCCGGGATCACGTGGGGGGTGTCCGCCGGGTCTCCCCGCGAGCGGCGCACAAACCCCTGTGTCGGGGTCCGGTCCTCGGGTACGCGGACGCCACTTCCGAAGATCTGGAGGAAGAGCAATGCAGCGAGGCAGTGACCGCCTGAGCGTCCACCGCGACGACGAGATGAAACACGAGCTCCAGGGCCTGCTGAGGTCCGGGCATCCCACCCGGGCCGAGGAGTGGCACGACCCCGAGCCGACCGCCGACGACGATCCGGTGATCGCGGGCGGGCCGGTGGCACCGGGCCGCTCGGGGGCGTCGCTGGGGGTGGTCCGGCTGGAGCTGGCCCGGCATCTGAGCCGCGGCACGTTCCCGGCGAGCTCGCGGCACCTGGCCGGGGCGCTGCGCCGCGCGTACGCCCCGGACCCCCTGGTCGACGCGGTGGAGGAGCTGCCCGACGAGCAGTACGCGACCGTCCAGGAGCTGGCCGAGGCACTGACCCGGCCGCAGCAGGCGTAGGGCCCTGCCGCACCCACAGGGGCCGGGCCGGCGCTCGACCCGGCCGTCCGCACCGGGCGCCCGCCGGGCGTGTGCGGGCCCGGCCCCGGGGTGCGGCGGGCGGCGGCTGTCCGGCCGACGTGGCCGCGACAGCCCACCGATCGGGGAGACCCGAGGAAGGGGCCGCGGTGATGGCCGAATTCGTGAGGGACGTCATGACTCCGGGCGTGGTCGCCGTCCGCCCGGACGCCTCGCTCGTCGAGGCGGCGCAGCTGATGCGGTCGCAGGACATCGGCGATGTGGTGGTGGCCGACGGTCAGCAGGTCGTCGGGATGCTCACGGACCGTGACATCACGGTGCGGGCGGTGGCCGAGGGCCTCGACCCGCAGACCGTGAGCGCCGGGTCGGTGTGCACCCGCGATCCGGTGCTGGTCGCCCCGCACGACCCGGCGGCGGCCGCGGCGGCGCTGATGCGGGCGCACGCGGTGCGCCGGCTGCCGGTGGTCGAGGACGGGCTGCCGGTGGGCATGGTCAGCCTCGGCGACCTGGCCGAGGCGGAGAGCCCGGGGTCGGTGCTCGCCGACATCAGCCGGGCCGCCCCGGACCACGAGGACACCGTCTGAGCACCAGAGACAAGAGAGCTACACAAGCCCCGGTGGGGCGCCACGGACGGACATCGGGGCGCCCCTGACGGGCCGGCCACGAAAGGATTGAGGAGAACTGATGCGTATCGCATTCCTGACCGCCCCCGAGGGCGTCGAGCAGATCGAGCTCACCGAGCCGTGGAAGGCCGCGGTGGACGCGGGTCATGAACCGGTGCTGGTGTCGACCAAGCCCGGGACCATCCAGGCGTTCAACCACCTCGACAAGGCCGACACCTTCCCCGTGCAGGAGGTGGTCGGCGAGACCACCGCGGACTCGTTCGGCGGCCTGGTGCTGCCCGGCGGGGTAGCGAACCCGGACGCGCTGCGGATGGACGACCAGGCGGTCGCCTTCGTACGGGACTTCTTCACCCAGGGCCGGCCGGTCGCCGCGATCTGCCACGCGCCGTGGACCCTTGTCGAGGCGGGCGTGGTGAGCGGCCGGGAGCTGACCTCCTGGCCGAGCCTGGCGACCGACATCCGCAACGCGGGCGGCACCTGGGTGGACGAGCAGGTGAAGATCTGCGACCACGGCCCCAACAAGCTGATCACCAGCCGCAAGCCGGACGACCTCAAGGCGTTCGGCGAGGCCTTCCTGGACGTGTTCGCCAAGGAGACCGCCTGACGGACCCGCACCGGGACCGCCCTCCGGCGCGCCGCCAAGCCCTGTCACGGGCGGACGGACGTCCGGACGCGTGATGCTCTCGCAGACCGAGCAGGGCCAGGCGCGGACCGGGGGCGACCCCGGGCGCGGACCGAGTGCTTTCCGGCGCGCGTGGGCTCGGCGCGCTCGGCGCGCATGTGCTCCGGCTCCGGCGCCCGAGCGCGCTCAGTCGCGGGGAGTCGCCGACTCCCCGCTTCCGCGTTCCCGGGCGCCTTCACGGGTACGACCCGCGGCGACCGGGCGCTGCGGGTTGCGGCGCAAAAACTCGCCCTCCAGTTCGGCCATCCGGCCGTTGTGGGCGCGCAGTGCGTCGTTCGAGCCGTAGAGCAGCGTGTCATGGCGCGTGCGGTGAATGGTCTCCAGCTCTTTCATGAGCTGTTGGTCGTCCAGCCTGCTGGGGTCGACTCCGGTCATGGCGGTGTCCCACTCGTCGTGTTCCTTCATGGCCACCGAGTACCCGCCGCGGGCGCACCACCCCGGAGCGGAAGCCGGGAGAAGGAACCATGGATCTCGCCTGTCCGCACCCACTCTACGAACATCCGGGCCCCTGAGCCTCCGGCTGCCACCGCCGACGCGCGCCCCGGCCCCGGCCCGCCGGTGGGCCCGCTACCTCGCCCGCTCCACCCGCCGCTCGTCCCACACCGGCTCCGGCGTCTCGCGGACGCGGCCGTCGCTGCCGAAGACCAGGTAGCGGTCGAAGGAGCGGGCGAACCAGCGGTCGTGGGTGACCGCGAGGACCGTGCCGTCGAAGGCCTCCAGTCCCTCCTGGAGGGCCTCGGCGGACTCCAGGTCCAGGTTGTCCGTGGGCTCGTCCAGCAGCAGGGCGGTGACGCCCTCCAGTTCCAGCAGCAGGATCTGGAAGCGTGCCTGCTGGCCGCCGGAGAGGCGGTCGAAGGTCTGCTCGGCCTGCTGGGTGAGCTCGTAGCGGCGCAGCCGGGACATCGCCGCGCCCCGGTCCTGGGAGTGTTCCGCCCACAGGATGTCCAGGAGCGTGCGGCCCATCAACTCGGGGTGGGCGTGGGTCTGGGCGAAGTGCCCGGGCACCACCCGCGCCCCGAGCTTCCACGCGCCGGTGTGCGCGACGTCCTCACCGGCCAGCAGCCGCAGGAAGTGCGACTTGCCGGAGCCGTTGGAGCCGAGAACGGCGACGCGTTCGCCGTAGAAGACCTCCAGGTCGAAGGGTTTCATCAGGCCGGTCAGCTCCAGCCCCTCGCAGGTGACCGCCCGCACCCCGGTACGGCCGCCCTTGATCCGCATCCTGATGTCCTGCTCGCGCGGCGGCTCGGGCGGCGGTCCGGCCTCCTCGAACTTGCGCAGCCTGGTCTGCGCGGCCTGATAGCGGGAGGCCAACTCATGGCTGATGGAGGCCGCCTGACGGAGGTTCAGGACAAGCTTCTTCAGCTGGGCGTGCTTCTCGTCCCAGCGCCTGCGCAACTCCTCGAAACGGGCGAAGCGTTCTTGCCGGGCCTCGTGGTACGTGGCGAAGCCGCCGCCGTGCACCCAGGCGTCCGCGCCGGTCGGTGAGGGCTCCACCGACACGATCTTCTCGGCGGAACGGGCGAGGAGTTCACGGTCGTGGGAGACGAAGAGGACCGTCTTGCGGGTCTCCTTCAGCCGCTCCTCCAGCCAGCGCTTGCCGGGCACGTCGAGGTAGTTGTCCGGCTCGTCGAGCAGCAGCACCTCGTCGGTGCCGCGCAGCAGCGCCTCCAGCACGAGCCGCTTCTGCTCACCGCCGGAGAGCGTGCGCACCTGCCGGAACTGCGCCTTGTCGTAGGGGACACCGAGCGCGGCCATGGTGCACATGTCCCAGAGCGTCTCGGACTCGTAGCCGCGCACCTCGGCCCAGTCGGAGAGGGCCTGCGCGTACGTCAGCTGGGCGGCCTCGTCGTCGACGGTCATGATGAGGTGCTCGGCCTTGTCGACGGCCCGCGCGGCCTCCCGGATCCGGGGCGGCGCGACCGACACGAGCAGGTCCCGTACGGTCGTCTCGTCCCGCACGGAGCCCACGAACTGGCGCATGACGCCGAGGCCGCCGCTGACCGTCACGGTGCCGCCGTGCGGCTTCAGCTCGCCGGAGATCAGTCGCAGCAAGGTCGTCTTGCCGGCGCCGTTGGGCCCGACCAGGGCGACGACGGCCCCTTCACCGACCCGGAAGGACACATCGCCGAGCAGCGCCCTGCCGTCGGGGAGGTAGTACTCGAGGTGTGCGGCTTCCAGATGTCCCATGAAGCCGCATTCTGCTGGGCGGCCACCGACCCGGGCAAACCCATATTCGCCGCAGCCCCGGCCCCCGCCCTGACCCCGACCGCCGTCCCGAACCCCGGTCACCGAGCGGCCGGGCCGCCGAGCCACCGGGCCCGCCCGCCTGCCGTCGGCAGTCCGTCGTCCACCCGCCACTGCCCGACGCCCTGCCCGGCCCGACCCCGACGCCCTGCCCGGCCCGACCCCGACGCGGGACCGCGCGGGACCGCGCGGGCTACTCGACCTCGTCGAGTGGTCGTCCCGCGGGGCCGCTCTCCGGGCCGCGGCCCGTGGTCGACACAACCGCGCCCGCCCACGACAGGGCCTTGAAGCCGTCGGCCGGGGAGCCCTCCAGGATCACCACACCGGTGTTGTCGAGCGGGCGGGCGGCGGCGAAGTCGATGTCTACGTTGTCGGCACGGGCCGCGGTCCACATACGGATCGCCGCGCCATGGCTGACCAGGGCGACCGTCCCGGCGCCACTGTCCGCCGCCTCGGCGACCACGGCGTCGTAACGGGCCAGCGCCTCGGCACCGCTCTCGCCGCCCGGCATGCGCAGCCCGGTGTCCCCGGCCGACCAGGCGAAGATCGTCTCCATGTAGACGCGGCCCGCATCGGAGTGCCCGTCCCGCATCTCCAGGTCGCCCGCGGAGATCTCCCGGATGCCGTCCCGGACGACGACGTCGAGGCCGCGCGCGGCGGCCAGCGGGGCGGCGGTGAGCTGGGTGCGGATCAGGGTGGAGGCGTAGAGGGCCTCGATGTCCTCGTCGGCGAGGGCCTCGGGCAGGGCGGCCGCCTGGCGTTCGCCGAGGGCCGTCAGACCGGGCCCGGGTACCGCCGTGTCGAGCAGGAAGTCGACATTGGACGGGGTCTGGCCGTGGCGGACCAGGATCAGTCGCATGCAGCAAGCCTCCGGTGTCATGGCCGCCCCGCGGACAAGAAACGGCCACCTCAGGGTACTCGTCACCGCATGACCCCTGACGTGGACCTCACCGCCCCGCTGCCCGGCCGCCACGCCGTCCGCGACGCGCTGCTGGCGCTGGACTGCCGTCTGTTCGAGTACGCCGCCGCACGGAACTGGCCCTTCGCCGAACCCGTGCTGCCGCGGCTGAGCCGCAGCGCCAACCACGGTGTGCTGTGGTTCGCGACGGCGGCCGCGATGACGGCGAGCCGCACCCCGCGGGCCCGCCGGGCCGCCGCCCGCGGTCTCGCCTCGCTGACCCTGGCCTCGCTGACCATCAACACCATCGGCAAGCGTTCGGTACGCCGGACCCGCCCGGTGCTGGACCCGGTGCCGCTGGTGCGGCAGCTGAAGCGGCAGCCCATCACGACCTCGTTCCCCTCCGGCCACTCGGCGTCGGCGGCGGCCTTCGCGGCCGGGGTCGCGCTGGAGTCCCCGGCGTGGGGCGCGGCGGTGGCGCCGGTGGCATGGTCGGTGGCGCTGTCCCGGGTCTACACGGGGGTGCACTTCCCGAGCGATGTGCTGGCCGGTGCCGCGCTCGGCGTGGGTGCCGCGTACGTCGTCCGGGGTCTGGTGCCCACGCGCGCCCAGATCGTGCCGCCCGCCCGGCCCCGGGCCGAGGTGCCCGCGCTGCCCGACGGCGAGGGTCTGATCATGGTGGCCAACAACGCCGCGGGCAGCGTCGAGCGGGTGCGGGCCCTTCAGGACGCGCTGCCGGGGTGCGAGGTCGTGGAGTGCGAACCGTCCGATGTCCGCGCCGAGTTGGAGAAGGCGGCCCCGCGCGCCCGGGTGCTCGGCGTGTGCGGTGGCGACGGCACGGTGAACGCCGCCGCCGAGGTGGCCCTGCGGCACGACCTGCCGCTCGCGGTGCTGCCGGGCGGCACGCTCAACCACTTCGCCTACGACCTGGGCGTGGAGGACGTGCGCGACCTGGCCGACGCCGTCCGCAACGGTTCGGGCGTACGGGTCGACGTGGGCCGTTTCAGCTGCGGCGACACCCAGGGAATCTTCCTCAACACCCTCAGCCTGGGCGTGTATCCGGAGCTGGTGCGCGAGCGGGACCGCTGGTCGCACCGGATCGGCGGCTGGCCGGCCGGGGTGCTCGCGGCGATGCGGGTGCTGCGCGCCGACCGGCATCCGCTGGAGGCCGAGTTCCGGGGCCGGGCCCGGCCGTTGTGGCTGCTGTTCGTCGGCAACGGCACCTACCACCGGATGGGTCTGACCCCGGGCCGCCGCCATGACCTCGCGGACGGGCAGCTGGACGTACGGGTGGTGCACGGCGGACGCCGGCCCGCGCTCCGGCTGCTGGCGGCGGCCCTCGCCGGCCCGCTGACCCGCTCCCCCGCGCACGCCGCGGTCCAGGTGAGCCGGCTGCACCTGGACGGCGTGGCACCGGGCTCGCTGCTCGCGTACGACGGTGAGGTCACCGAGGTGGAGGGCGAGGTGACCTTGGAGAAGCTCCCCCAGGCGCTCACGGTCTACCGCCCGCTGCCCGGGGACTGATCCGGGACCGAACGGGGACTTGAAGCGCGGACTGAGCGCGGATCGATCAGGCAACTGGTGCCCCCCGACGCCCACCTGACGAACCATCAGTCCAGATAGCAATACGTGAGTCTCATCATTCGACATGCGGGCGTACGCTGCGCTCACCGACAGGACGTCGAACAGGGGAGTTCAGCCATGTCGAAGCCGCAGGAGACCGCTGTCTACACGCACGGCCACCACGAGTCGGTGCTGCGCTCGCACACCTGGCGCACCGCCGCCAACTCCGCCGCCTATCTGCTCGGTTCGCTGAAGCCCCACATGCGGATCCTGGACATCGGATGCGGCCCCGGCACCATCACCGCCGACCTGGCGGAACTGGTCCCCGACGGCCATGTCACCGGCGTCGACCACGCGCCCGGCATCCTGGAGCAGGCCC
Organism: Streptomyces sp. NPDC034103; assembly: GCF_055575395.1. NCBI lineage: Bacteria > Bacillati > Actinomycetota > Actinomycetes > Kitasatosporales > Streptomycetaceae > Streptomyces > Streptomyces sp. NPDC034103. The sequence continues at coordinate 79,807 of NZ_JBVISS010000001.1, forward strand.
GGGCCACGGCCGCCGGACGCGCTCTGACCAACGTCGACTTCGCGGTCGCCGACGTGCACGCCCTGGATTATCCGGACGACACGTTCTGCGTGGTCCACGCCCACCAGGTGCTCCAGCACGTCGGCGACCCGGTCCAGGCGCTGCGCGAGATGCGCCGGGTGACGAAGCCGGGCGGGTTCATCGCCGTCCGCGACTCGGACTACGCGGCGATGACCTGGTACCCGCGGTCCCCGGGGCTGGACGACTGGCTGGATCTGTACCGGCGGGTGGCCCGCGCCAACGGCGGGGAGCCCGACGCGGGGCGGCGGCTGAAATCCTGGGCGCTGACGGCGGGCCTGACGGACATCACCGCCACCTCGGGCACCTGGACCTACTCCACCGCCGAGGAGCGGGCCTGGTGGAGCGGGCTGTGGGCCGACCGCACCGTGGCCTCGGCCTACGCCGACCGGGCCGTCGAGGGCGGCCACGCCACCCGGGAGCAGCTGGCGGCGGTCGCCGAGGCCTGGCGGGAGTGGGGGACGCACGAGGACGGCTGGTTCGCCGTCCTGCACGGGGAGATCCTGTGCAGGAAGAGTGCCTGAATCCCCGTTTCCGCACTTCCGGCGCTTGTCCTTTTCGGCGCCGAATTCGCGGGGTAATCCCCGGACCACTTCATTCCCGAGTGTGTCAGTCCCGGGGAAGCAGCGGTCCGAGCGGCCCGAGGTCCAGATTCAGGTCCTCGGGCCGCAGGCCGTACCGCTCACGCAGCTCGGTCATACGGTCGTCGAGCAGCATCAGGGTGAGCCCGATGCGCTCCTCCTGCTCCTCGCTCAGCCCGCCCTCGTCGAAGCGGCGCAGCGCCTGCCGCTCCATGAGCTGGCGCAGCAGCTCCACCACGGTCAGCACGAGCTTGACGAGGTCGCGCTCGACGGTGTCGGGTTCGAGGTCCAGCCGGTTGCGGGCCTGCGTCACGACGACTCTCCCCACGGCGACGGTACTTGGGCGTTCACGGAACTGATCAGGGCCTTGAGGTCGATGCGGACGAGGTCGACATCCGCGATGCGCAGGGTGATGTCGCCCGTGATGACGACCCCGCCGGCGAGCAGCCGGTCGAGCAGGTCCACCAGGGCGATCTCTCGGCGTTCGACGACGGTCACGGCTTCTCCCCCGCGAAGGAATAGGTGGCCCAGGGGCCGGTGAGTTCCACCCGCATTCCGGGCACTTCTCCCTTGGTCCGGTCGACGAGCTCCACGAATTCCTCGGAATGGGCGCGCGGCACCAGATAGGCGGCATTGAGCACATTGCGCCCCGTCGCGCCGGAGAGCGCGGAATTCTGGGGCGCGTGCAGCCGGGAGTCCTCCGCATAGCCGGACAGCGTCTCGTGCAGCCGGCTCGCGAATGCCTCGGCGCGCTGCCAGGCGTCCTCGTTGGCCCGCACCCGCGAACTGCGCTGCCGCAGATAGTCCCGGCCGCTCGCCGCCTTCTTCTGCGCCGGTGCGGCCTCCTCCTGGGGCTCGTCGGCCTCCAGGTACACCTTGACGCCCCACTCGACGCGGCCCTCCAGCCGGTCGAGGGTGCGCCGGAAGTCGGCCTCGCGGGCCTCCAGCATGGTGCGGACGCCGCTGTCGTCCCGGAAGACGGTGGCCATGCGGAGCGGCAGCGGGGAGGTGACCACGGTGAGGGCGTCGATCACGCCCTGGTGGGCGCGCGCGGTCTCGGTGAGCCAGTCCAGGTCCTCCAGACGGGCCCGGAGCGGGCCCTCGGCGAAGTCCCGCTCCGGCACATGGCTCACCACGGCCACGAGACCGTGGTGGTGCAGCAGCCGGGGCGGATCGCCCGCCACGCCCGTCAGCTGGGACTGAAGGGGCGCCTTGAACGGCCGGCAGACGGCGTACACGTAACGCAGTCCGGTCATCAGCTCTCCTTCTCGGTCCTGGCGGGCTCCAGGCGGGCGATCCGCTCACGCAACTCGGCGTTCTCCCTGGCGAGTTCGTCACGACGGGCCCGGGTGGAGAGGGCGGGGTCGTCCTCCCACCAGTCGATACCCATCTCCTTCGCCTTGTCCACCGACGCGACGATGAGCCGCAGCTTGATGGTGAGCAGTTCGATGTCGAGCAGGTTGATCCGGATGTCGCCGGCGATGACCACGCCCTTGTCCAGGACGCGCTCCAGGATGTCGGCGAGGTTCGCGCTGCCGTCACCGCGGCCGTAGGGGTCGGGCAGCCGTCCGGGGGTCGTCATCGACGGCTCCCGCCCTCGGCGTACTCGTTGTCCTCGTCGTCCGCCTCCGCCTCCTCGTACTCACCCTCGGGCTCTTCGTCCTCGGGCTCCACGTCCTCGGGCTCTACGTCCTCGGCCCGGGCCGCGCCGTCCTCGTCGTCGTACTCTTCCTGCTCGTACTCTCCCGCTTCCTCGTCCTCTTCCTCAGCGTCGGCGTACGGGCCCTCTTCCTCAGCTTGCTCTTCTTCGCCCTCGTACGCCTCTTCTTCCTCGGCGCCCTCGTCCTCGGCGACCGCGTCCTCCGCGCCCTCGTCTTCGGCAACCGCGTCCTCGGCGCCCTCCTCCTCGGCGACCGCGTCCTCGTGGCTGCGCACGACCTCGCCGTCGCGGATCTCACCGCGCCAGCCGTCCTCGACCTGGTCCTCGCCCTTGAGCGTGACGAAGCGGACGAAGTTCTTGAGGTCGAGGCGGGCGCGGCGGCTCTGGGCGCGCCAGATGTTGCCAGTCTTCTCGAACAGGCCTTGGGGGTAGTACTCGATCACCAGCACGACCCGCGTGAGGTTGTCGGCGACGCTGTGGAAGGAGACGACGCCCTTGGTCGTGCCCTTGGCGCCCTCCGAGGTCCACGCGATGCGGTCGTCGGGTATCTGCTCGGTGGTGTGCGCCTTCCAGCTGCGGTTGGACCAGAAGACCTTCATCTGCCAGTCGGACGTCGTGTCGTCGGCGCGGTTCGCGCTCTTGACGCCCTTGGCGAAGGTGCTGAAGTCCTGGAACCGCGTCCACTGGTCGTAGGCCGTGCGCAGCGGCACGCCGACGTCGACGTACTCCAGGATCACCGTCGGCTTCTTGCCGGCGCCCTTCCCCTTGCCCTTGCCCTTGCTCTTGCCGCCCAGGTTCTTCAGCGCGCCCGTCACGCTCTCCTTGGCGCGGGAGGCGCCCAGCTCCACGGCTGCGCGCAGCGGGCCCTTGCCCTCGGCGATCTTGCGACCACCGTCGAGCGCGAGCTTGGCGAAGCCGGGGCTCTTGCCCTCGGCGATGTCGTTGAGCTTGACCGTGCTCTCACCGAGCTTGCGGCCCGCCCCGATGAGCAGGCGCTCGGCCTGTGCGGTGAGGTATTCCTGCACCTCGGCCTTGAGCCGGTCGGTGGCCTCGCTCTGGGCGATCGAGCCGAGTGGGCCTGCGTTCTTGGTGGTGCCGCGTGCCGCGGAACCCACGGTGTCGGTCATCACTCACCGCCTTCCTTCGCCACCCGGGACCTGGTGCCGCGTGCGGCGGTGCGGGGCGCGGCGGTCTTCTTGCCGGTGGTCTTCTTGGCCGCGGCGGTCTTCTTTGCGGCGGCCTTCTTCGCCGGAGCCTTCTTGGCGGGTGCCTTCTCGGCGGTCTTCTTGGCCGTCCTCCTCGCGGGCGGGGCCTTCTTCTCCGGCGCCTTCTTCTGCGCGGTCCGGCGGCGCGGCCGGGACTCCTCCTCCGGCTCCTCGTCCGCCTCCTCGTCGTAGTCGGCCGCGTACTCGTCGCGCGACTCGTCCTCGTCCTCGTCCTCGTCGTAGGAGTCGAGGTCGGGGGTCTCCGGCGCCACGCCCGCGATCCGGTCGCGGACCTGCGCGGTGCGGCCGTGCAGCCGGTCGGCGATCGCGTCGATCCGCCGCTCGACCATGGCGCCCGAGGCCGCCTTGCCCACCCCGCGCAGGTCCTCGCGCAGCTGGTCGCCGATCTCCTTGAACTGCGGGTTGTTCTGCAGCTGTCCGGACACCAGGTCCGCGAGCGCCCGCGGACTCAGGTTCATGCGCTTGCCGGCGACCAACGTGCCGACGGCGAACGCCAGTTTCATCTTCTTGGTACGTCCGAGGACATACCCGGCCCCTACCGCGAGGCCCATTCCCACTCGGTTCATCCTGATGTCCAGTCGTCCGTACCGGCGGCGCGCGCACGCGAGCCGATCTCCAGTCGGTCGAGGAGTTCGTCCTCCCGGCGGTCGAACTCCTCCTCGTCGATCTCGCCCGACTCCAACTGCTCTTCCAGCCGTCCCAGTTCGGTCCGGATCGCGGCCGGGTCGTAATAGATCCGCTCCGCCTCGTGCAGCACCTGTCCGATGACCCACGCACTGCCGCGCACCGGGGCGAACGGCAGCAGCAGGACCTCTGAGATCAGGCCCACGACCTCACTCTCCCGAACTCTCCGCACCGGCCGTGGCGCCCGCGGGCTCGGCGGAACCGGGCTCGACGAAGCTGTACGGCGGCAGCGGGCCGTTGACCCGGAGCTCGAGATGCGGGTGGGAGGCGCGGACCTGCTCCACCGAGGCCTGGAAGGTCTCAGCCGCGTCGCGGTCCACCAGGAACGACACGTTGGCGAGCCAGCCGGTGGACTCCGGCCCGGCGCTGACCGCGGCCGAGACGGCCGCGAGGTCGCGCTGCACCTCGGCGGCGTCCGCCGCTTCCCGCGCCTTCACGGCGGCGACCACCATCTCGCCGAGCCTGAGCTTCTCCTCGTAGGAGCCGCCGCCGGCCTGCCGGTTGGCCTCGGTCTGGGCACGCAGGTCGGGGTTCTCGGCCATCACGCGGTGCAGGACGGCCTCCTCGTCGTGCGTGGCCTTGACGTTGTACTCGACCTTGCCGTCCAGGGCCCTGAGACGTTCCTTGTAGTGCTCGGCGCGCTCGGCGAGGACGTTCGTGACGGTGTCGTCGTCCGGCGCGATGCTGCCGAACCGCATGGGCAGCACACAGCCGCCCGAGCCGAACTCGGCGAGCACGTTCTGGTGCGCGAGCAGGTCCTTGCGCTTGGGCCGCAGCCCGTCGGGCGCGTCACTGACGACGGCCGCGAGGTCGCCGGCCTTGAGGATGCGTACCGGAAGCGGCGGGTCGCCGACCCCGTCCATGCCGTCGGGCAGCTTGTCCCGGGAACCGTCGGTGATGCCGTAGACGTACGTGCTCATTCCTGCTCCTCCTTCCGGCGTGAGGTCGTCGACTTGCGGGCCCGCGGCCGCCGTTCGGTCTCGCTGTCCTCGCGTGCCTGCTTGAACGCGTCGGAGACGGTCTGGGCGGCGCCGGACAGCGCGCCCTTGGACTTGCCGCGGGCGCCGGACTCGGTTATCTCGCCCACGAGATCGGGCAGGCCGGGGCTCTTGCGCGGGCCGGCCTCCAGGTCGAGGCGGTTGCACGCCTCGGCGAAGCGCAGATAGGTGTCCACGCTGGCGACGACGACACGAATGTCGATCTTGAGGATCTCGATGCCTACCAGGGAGACCCGTACGAACGCGTCAATGACTAGACCCCGGTCGAGGACCAACTCCAGAACGTCGTAGAGGCCACTGCTACCGCCTCCGCCGCCGCTCTGCTGTGCCGGAACAACGGTCATGCCGACCGCGCCTCCTTGTCTGTGGGTGTGACGGGAAGTAAAGGACGGGCCTAACGGCCCCGGTGTGAGTCGGCACGCCCGCGTTCGTAACGACGCACGCGCCGATAGCCGGTCAACTGGCCCTCCGGGTCCAACTCGACCTGGTAACTGGCCATCAGGCTCATCGTGTCCGGAACCCTGGAGAGTTCCATGACCTCGATCTCCAGGGACCAGCCGTCCTCGCTCTGCTCGAAGGACGACACCGACTCGGCGACCATGCCGGTGAGTTCCTCCAGCTGGGTGCGCGCGTGGCTCAACACCTGCATGGGGTTCGGCCGATCCACCGCCGTGTCCTTTTCCGCCTTCTTGGGTGTTTCCTGTGAGTCTTGTGTATCTGATGTGTCTTTAGTGTTCGTCATGGCCACCTCTTAACCTCGGGTGGCCGCAAGTCCGTTCGCCAAACCTCTCAGAGCTACACGGGTCATCCACGCAACGCGTCGAGCCTGCGCCGGGCGGGTCCGAGAGCCCGGCCCTTGGTCAGTACTCCGGCCCAGGGACGGGTGCGGGCCTGGTCGACGGCGTCCTCGATGCTCCAACGGCGGGCGTCAAGACCGGGATCGTCCAACTGGGCCCAGGCCATGGGGGTGGCCACGGGGGCGCCCGGCTTGCCGCGGACGCTGTAGGGGGCGACCGCGGTCTGCGCGTAGCCGTTGCGCTGGATGTCCAGGTAGAGGCGGTCGCCGCGGTCCTTCTTGCGGGCGGCGGTGGTGAACTTCTCCGGATGGGCCTCGGCCAGGGTGTCGGCGACGTCCCGGGCGAAGGCGCGCACCTGGTCGAAGTCGTCGTGCCCGTTCACCGGCACCACCACGTGAAGGCCGCGGGAGCCGGTCGTCATCAGCGCCGAGGGCAGCTTCAGCTCGTCGAGCAGTTCCGCCAGCAGGCCGGCCGCCTCGCGCACCGGGGCGAAGTCGTCGCCGGAGGGGTCGAGGTCGAAGACCATCCGGTCGGGCCGCTCAAGACGTCCGACACGGGACAGCCAGCGGTGCAGGGTCACACAGGCCTGGTCGGCGAGGTGGACGAGGGTGGCGGTGTCGCCGCACACGGTGTGACAGACCGTGCCGCCCTCCTTGGGCACCTCGACGCGCTCGACCCACTCCGGATACGACTCCGGGGTGTTCTTCTGCATGAACGTCGGACCGCCCACGCCGTCCGGGAGCCGTTCCAGCATCAGCGGGCGGCCGCGCAGATGGGGCAGCATGAAGGGGGCGACGGCCCGGTAGTAGTCGACCAGGTCGGACTTGGTGTACTCCTTGCCCGCCTTCTCACCCGGGAAGAGCACCTTGTCCGGCCGGTGCACCTCGACGGTGCGGCGCCCGGCCCGCACCGCCCGGGTGGCGTCCGCACTCACCGTACGATCGCCTCCTCCACCAGCAGCCGTGCGGCGGCCGCGACGGACTCGGCGTCGATGCCCATGGCGTGCAACTGCTCGGCGGGCGAGGCCGATCCCGGCATCGAGCGGACGGCCAGGCGCACCAGGCGCGGCACCGGGCGGCCGTCGCAGAACGCGTCGAGGACGGCGTCGCCCAGGCCGCCCTCCTCGTGGTGGTCCTCCACGGTCATCAGACAGCCGGTCTCCTCGGCGGCCTGGCGCAGGGTGGCCCGGTCGACGGGCTTGACGGAGTACAGGTCGATAACGCGCACGGCGATGCCCTGCCCGTCCAGCGCGTCGGCCGCGGCCAGCGCCTCGGGCACGGTGACGCCCGCCGCGACGATCGTCAGGCGGTCCCGGTCCGAGGAGCGCAGCACCTTGGAGCCGCCGATCGGGAACTCCTCGTCGGGCCCGTAGATCGCCGGGCCGCCGCCGCGCGAGGTGCGCAGGTAGCGGACGCCCTCCAGGCCCACCATGGCGGCGACGAGGTGCGCGGTCTGGTTGGGGTCGCAGGGGTACAGCACGGTCGAGCCGTGCACCGCCCGCATCATCGCCAGGTCCTCAAGACCCATCTGCGAGGGCCCGTCCTGTCCGATGGCGACGCCCGCGTGCGAGCCGACCAGGTTGATGCCGGAGCCGCTGACGGCGGCCATGCGAATGAAATCGTGCGCGCGTGTGAGGAAGGCCGCGAAGGTGGAGGCGTACGGCACGTACCCGCGCGCGGCGAGCCCGACGGCCGCGGCGACCATCTGCTGTTCGGCGATGTAGCACTCGAAGAACCGGTCGGGGTGTTCCTTGGCGAAGGCCTCCGCGCGCGTGGAGTCGCTCACCTCGCCGTCGAGGGCGACCACGTCACCGCGCGCGGCCCCGAGGGCGGCGAGTGCCTGTCCGTAGGCGTCCCGGGTGGCGGTCTTGTCCTCGGAACCCTTCTCCCACCGGGGCAGTTCCAGGTGCCCGGCGCGTACGGCGTGCAGCATGCGGGCGGCGAGGGGCTCCTGGACCCGGACGCGGTGGTCACGGGGGCCGCCGAGTTCGGCGATGGCCTGCTCGGCGTCGGGCAGCGGCTTGCCGTGCAGGCCCTCGCGGTCCTGGACGGCCTCGACGCCCTTGCCCTTGAGGGTGCGGGCGAGGATCGCCGTGGGCTGTCCGGACGTGGAGGCCGCCTCGCCGTACGCGCGGTCGACGGCGTCCACGTCATGGCCGTCCACCTCGACGGTGTGCCAGCCGAAGGCCTGGAAGCGGCGGGCGTAGGCGTCCAGGTCGTGGCCGTGCCGGGTGGGTCCGCGCTGGCCGAGCCGGTTGACGTCGACGATCAGCGTGAGGTTGTCGAGGTGATCGTGCGCGGCGTGCTCGGCGGCCTCCCACACGGAGCCCTCGGCGAGCTCGCTGTCCCCGCACAGCACCCACACCCGGTACCCGGTGCGCTCCAGCCGCTTGCCGGCGAGCGCGATCCCGACCCCGACGGGCAGCCCCTGCCCGAGCGACCCGGTGGCGGTCTCCACCCACGGCAGCCTGCGCGGTGTGGGGTGGCCCTCCAGGCGGCTGTCCAGCGTGCGGAACGTGGCCAGCTCGGCGTCGTCGATCGCGCCGACGGCCTTGTAGGAGGCGTACAGCAGGGGCGACGCGTGCCCCTTGGACAGCACGAAGCGGTCGTTGCCGGGGTGGGCGGGACGGTCGAAGTCGTAGCGGAGGTGATGGGCCAGCAGGACGGCCATCAGGTCGGCGGCGGACATCGACGAGGTGGGGTGCCCGGACCCCGCGGCGTCGGCGGCACGCACACTGTCCACGCGCAACTGCTGTCCCAGATCCACGAGTTCGGCGGTCTTCATGAGTCTCCCTCTACGGAGGTGGCGGAGCGGTCGGAGCGATAGGGGCGGTCGGGACGGTCGTGGCTCTTGTCGGGACCGGTGGCGGGGTGGGCATCCGGACCGGGGTTCTTGGCGGGCTCACCGCCGAGTTGGTTCATCGCGGGCTTGTGCCCGGGTACGCGGGCCACTTCGGGGGACGCGTGTCCAGCGGGACCGACCAGGAGCGGACGAGGCCCAACTGGGCGGCCTGCCGGGGCAGTACGGCGTTGAGCAGCCAGTCCGCGGCGACCCGGACCCGGTTACCGGGCATCGCGGCGAGGTGGTAGCCGCGGGTCACCGCGCCGGCCGCCACCCCGGACAGCGGGACGTTCAGCGGGTTGGCGGCGCCCTTCGCACCGCCCAGGTCCACGACGAACCCCAGGTCCCGGTGCGCGTAGGCCCGGCTCGTGCCGTCCCCCAAGGAGGCGGCGACGTTGTGGGCGACCGTGCGTCCCTGCCGCCAGGCGTGCTGGGCGGTCATCGGCGTGTACTGGCCGGGCTCGTCCAGATCCGGCACCGCGGCCGCGTCACCGCAGGCGAACACCTCGGGCCGGCCCGGCACCCGCAGTTGGGGGTCGACCAGCAGCCGCCCGTGCTCCATCGGCAGCCCGAGCGAATCGGCGAGCGGATCGGGCCGTACCCCCACGCACCACACTAGGGTGCGCGTCTCGACGAACTCGCCGTCGGTCAGCAGCACTCCCCTCGACGTGGCCTCCTTCACGGACGTCCCCATGCGCACCTCCACACCCCGCTGCCGGAGCGTGCGATCGGCGGTGCGGGAGAGGTGCTCGTCCAGTTCGGGCAGCACCCGGGGCGCGGCGTCGAGCAGCAGCCAGCGCGGCCGCATGCCCTCCCGCGGCGGATGCCCGCGGGCCTGGGCGTCGGTGAACAACTGCCCGTACGCGGCGACCTCGGTGCCGGTGTAACCCGCGCCGACCACCACGAAGGTGCGACGGGCCGCGCGGGTCACGGGATCGTCGGCGACGGCGGCGAGTTCCATCTGCCGGGTCAGGTGGTCGCGCAGGTACAGCGCCTCCGGCAACCCGCGGAAGCCATGGGCGTGTTCGGCCACGCCGGGGACGGGCAGCAGCTTGTTGGCGCTGCCGGCGGCCAGCAGCAGCCGGTCGTAGGCCAGCGTGCCCTCGCCGCCCTCGGGGTCGGTGTAGTGGACGGTGCGCGCGTCGAGGTCGACAGCGTCGGCCTCGCCGAGCACCAGCCGCACCCGGGGCAGGGTGCCCGACAGGGGGACGGTGACCCGGCGTGGCTCCAGGATCCCGGCGGCGACCTGGGGCAGCAGGGGCAGGTACAGGAAGTAGTCGGTCGGGTTCAGCAGGGTGATCTCGGCCCTCCCCCGGGCCTTCCGGGAGAGTTCTCGGGCCGCTCGGTACCCGGCGAACCCGGCGCCGATGATCACGATGCGGGGTCGACTCACGAAGCGCCTCCGGGGCTGTCGCATACCTCGGCAGCCTTCCGCGTCCCCCTGGCCGGATGGCCCAAACGTGTGCCCCGGCCCCCTGCGCACTCGGCCCGGCCGCAGCCGGTTTCCGTCGCCGCCGCCGGGTACCCGGACTCGGCCGTCGCACAGCTGTTGGAGGTACCACCATGCCCGAGTACGGCTATTTCCTGTCCTGCGAGGAGTTCGGCCCCGCAGACCTCGTCGAGCAGGCGAGGATGGCCGAACAGGCCGGGTTCCGCTCCCTGTGGATCTCGGACCACTTCCACCCGTGGAACGACGCCCAGGGCCAGAGCCCGTTCGTCTGGTCGGTCCTCGGCGCGCTCTCGGAGGCGGTGTCACTGCCGGTGGAGACCGCGGTGACGTGCCCGACCGTGCGCACGCACCCGGCGGTGGTGGCGCAGGCCGCGGCGACCACGGCGGTGATGACGGAGGGCCGCTTCCGGCTGGGGGTCGGCAGCGGCGAGGCCCTCAACGAGCACATCCTGGGTCATGTCTGGCCGCCCGCGCACATCCGCCTGGAGATGCTGGAGGAGTCGATCCAGATCATGCGCCGGCTCTTCACCGGCGAGGAGGTCAACCACCACGGCACGCACTACACGGTGGAGAACGCCCGCCTCTACACCGTCCCCGACGAGCCCGTGCCGATCGACATCTCCGGCTTCGGGCCGGCGGCCACCGCGCTCGCGGCGCGGATCGGTGACGGGTACATCACGATGACGCCGGACGAGTCGATGGTGACCCAGTTCCGCAAGGGCGGCGGGGGCGCCAAGCTCGTCAGCGGCGGCACCAAGGTCTGCTACGGCACGGACCGCGCCGAGGCGGTACGGACCGTGCACCGGCTGTGGGGGAACCAGTTCCTGCCCGGCGAGATGGCGCAGATCCTGCCCTCGCCGAGCCACTTCGAGCAGCTCCAGCCGCTCGTCACCGAGGAGATGGTGAGCGAGAAGGCGGTGTGCGGGGACGACGTCGACGAGCACGTGGCGGCGCTGTCCGCGTTCGCCGACGCCGGCTTCGACCGGGTCTACGTCAACCAGATCGGCCCCGACCAACGCGGCTTCTTCGACTTCTACCGCACCAAGGTGCTGCCCCAGCTCCAGCAGGACTGACCTGCGCCATGTCGGCCGCGCCGGGATCGCCTCGCATGCGATCCCGGCGCGGCCGTCTCGTAGGTGGCCGCCATTGGCCGTCTCGTAGGGTGCCGGTCGGGGCAGCCTCCTACGGTGGCGGTCATTGGCCATCTCATAGGGTCGCGGTCATGGCATGCCGCATCAGTGAACTGGTCATCGACGCCGCGGATCCCGAACTGCTGGCCGCGTTCTGGAGCGGCGTCCTCGGCTACGTCGAGGTGGAGCGGGAGAGCGACGGGAGCATCGCGATCGGTCCGCCCGGCACCGGCTTCGGCGGTCCGCTGCCCACCCTCGTCCTCAGCCCGACGACCGATCCCCGGCCGGCGAAGCTCCGGTTGCACCTAGACGTCAGCGCTACCGACCGCGACCAGGACGCCGAGTTGGAACGGCTGCTGGTGCTGGGCGCCCGGCGCGCCGACGTCGGCCAGAGCGGCACCGAGAGCTGGCACGTCCTGGCCGACCCCGAGGGCAACGAGTTCTGCCTGCTGCGGGACCGCGTGCAGCCTGTGTGAGGCCTGGGCTGCTGGAGCGCTGCCTGGCCCGGACCGCCTACGCGTCACAGCGGAACCCGGGGTCGCACGGGGGCACCGGCAACCTGCTTACCGCCGGTGGTCCCGCTCGGGGTCGATGTCGTCCTGCTTCGGCGCGCCGGGAGCCGGTGTGCCGGTCGCCGGGGTACCGGCGGCGGGTCCGCCGGCCGCTCCGCCGACCCCACCGGGCGCGACGGGCGGCATCGGCGGGTACGGCATCCCGGTGCCGCCGGGCGGCATCCCCGGGGCCGAGCCGCCGATGACGTGGTCACGGCTCGCCTCGCCGCGTGCCTCGCGCTCCGGGGTGGGCCGGGACGAGGAGGGCCGGGCGGCGCCGCGCAGCACATAGGCGACGACCCCGAGGACCGCCGCGGTGATCAGGGCGGCGGCCCAGTCGGGCAGGACAAGGGCGAGGGCCAGCCCCAGGGCGAGGGCCACAGCGGCACCCGCGTAGAGGGCGACGGCTCCGGACGCGCCGTAGAGCATGGCCTTGCGGCGCTGCTTGCGCGTCTGCTCGCGCAGTTCCTCGCGCACGGTCTCGCGTGCCACCTGCGCCAACTCGTCGACGAGGTGCTTGTCCAGGTGCTCCAGACGATCCAAGCGGTCCATGCCCGCCGGGTACCCGCACACCCGTACGCATAACGCGCTCCGTGACGGCCGGTGCACGCGGCCGAGGTCTGAGGCCACCCCTCCCCGCGAGGCCATGGGGATCGCGTGAAAACGATCTCCTGCCCCGCTCGCCCCGACTACGCTCGTCCGCATGGACATTCTGGGAGCCACGCTGCGTGTCTGCGTCGACGACCTGGAGACGGCGGTCCCCTTCTACGAACGCCTCGCGGGCGGCCCGGCCCTCCGCTTCGAACGCGGCGGTGTCCAGGTGGCCGCCGTCGGCTGCTTCCTCCTGATGAGCGGCCCCGAGGCCGAGTTGGAGATCCTCCGCAAGGTCGCGGCCACCATCGCCGTCAAGGACGTCGACGAGGCCCACCGGGTGCTGACCGAGCTCGGCGCGCACATCGTCGCGGGCCCGCTGGGCACGCCGGTGGGGCGCAATCTGATCGCGATGCATCCCGACGGGATGGTGTACGAGTACGTGGACAGGCGGAGTTAGACCGCCGACGGCAGGAGCGCGCCAAGGCGGGCCGCCGACGACCGCGCACGGCTTCCTGGCGGCCGGTCACCGCATACGGAAGTCGTAGCGCGCCGGCAGCGGTTCATCGCTCACCCGCTCCCACAGCCGCCCGACCGCCTCCGCCCCCTCCCGCAGATCGGCGACGTCGGTACAGCAGTTCCCGACCGGTCGGCTTGTGGTGCAGGGCGGCGATCCGGCAGCCGAGTCCCGGGAACACGGTGACCCGCAACCGGTCGTTCTCGATCACGAGGGTGTCCAGGGCACGCGGTGCACGGGCCCGTTCGTAGCCCCGTCCCTGAGGTGCACCGGCAGCAGGCCGCGCAGCGGCTCGTACCCGATCTGCCGGGCCATGTCCCGCGGCAGGCCATCACGTTCCTCGACGCGGTGAAGCGTGTCGAGCGGTCGCAGCGGGGGCAGCGGGTTGTCGGGGCCCAACTCCGCGGCGGGCAGCGTCAGTACCTCACGTCGGATCGTCGTCACGATCGCCATGGAAGCCGCTCGTCGGGGAGCTGAACAGGGGAGCTACCGGTCAGGATTCCGCAAAGGCGGACATCACGACGTCCGCGAGGAGCGCCCCGGCGGTGCCGTCCGGGTCCAGGTCGGGGTCGTAGATGGTCACGTTGAGCCCGACGCAGTGCGGCGAGGCGAGCAACGGGCGCAGCAGGGCGACGAGTTCGTCGGGAAGCAGGCCGTTCGGGTCGGGGCTGTCCACGGCGGGCATCACGGACGGGTCGAGGACATCGGCGTCCAAGTGCACCCAGAACCCCGCGAGTTCGGGGATCTCGAAGGCCTGCGCGGTGGCCCGGGCGAGGGCGTCCGCGCCCCATTCGCGGATGTCGCCGACGGTGACGACGGGGATCTTGAGGGCGGCGAGTTCGGCACGGTCGTCCTCGAACTCGTCCCGGTTGCCGAGGAGTCGTACGTCCTCGTCGAGCAGATAGGGCTTCAGCCCCTCCAGGTCCGTGAGGTCGGCCTGTCCGCGCCCGGTGGCCAGGGCGACCTCCTCCCCGCCGGCCGCGCCGACGCGGTCGGAGTTGCCGGGATGGCGGAAGTCGGCGGAGGCGTCCACCGCGGCCAGTCCGTAGCGGCCGAGGCGGCGCAGGGCGAGGGAGGCGCCGAGCTGGATGGAGCAGTCACCGCCGAGGACCACCGGGAACTCCCCGGCCCGCACATGCCGCTCGATGCGGTCGGCGAGCCGCACGGTGTACGCGGCGAGCGCGGCCGCGTTGAAGACGCCGTCGCCCTCCTGCCAGTCACCGAGGTCGTAGCGGGGCGGCACCACCACCCCGCCCTCCAGGGCGCCGAGCCGCTGGACCAGCCGCTGCTCGCGCAGGGCGCCGGCGAGCTTGTAGACGCCGGGGACGGTGCCCGGCGCGGGCGGGCGCAGCCCGAGGTTGGAAGGGGCGTCCAGGACCACTCGCGTACGCATCGGCCTCACTTCCGGATCATCTCGGCGGTGATGGCCCACCGCTCGTGGTCCCGCCACGCCCCGTCGATGTAGAGCATGTTCGGGGAGAAGCCCTCCAGCCGGAAGCCGCAGGAGCGGGCGAGGGCGATCGACGCGGCGTTGGCGGGCTGCACGTTGATCTCCAGCCGGTGCAGCCGCATCCCGCCGAAGGCGTACCGCACCACCATCCCGAGTCCCTCCCGCATCAGGCCGCGCCCGGCGGCGTGCGCGAAGGCGCCGTAGCCGAGCGCCCCGCACAGGAAGGCGCCCTCGACGATGTTGTTGATGTTGATGAACCCGGCGATGGCCCCCGCGCCCCGCTCCCCGTCCATCTCGCAGACCAGGAACCCGGCCTTGGTCGGGTCCTCGATCAGCCGGCCCGCGTACGCGGCGAACGCGCCCGCGCTGTCCGGCGGGAACAGCCACGGCTGGTGCAGTTCCTTGCTCTCCCGGGCCCGCTCGGTGAACTCGGCGCCGTCCTCGTAGGTGATGTGGCGTATGCCCACGCGGGGCCCCTCGACGAGATAGCGGGATGCGGTGTGCGCCATCCGGTCACCTTACGACGGACCGGAGCGGGTGCGGCGGCTCGGGCGCTGGTGCGGCGGCAGGCACAAGCTCCCGCGGCTCGGGCGCTGGCGCCGCGGCGGGCACTAGGGCCTGTGTGACGTCGTGATCAATCTCGGGTTCTGGTCCCGTGCGGGGTTAGGGCCTGGTAGGACGCTGGGTGTGACACGTAGGCAACTCACCGACGAGCAATGGGAGTTCATCGAGCCGTACCTGCCGATAGGCGAGTACGGTCCGTACCCCGAGCGGCTGCGGGAGCAGTTCGAGGGGGTGATCTGGCGGTTCCGGTCCAGCGCCCAGTGGCGCGAGGTGCCTGCCGAGTTCGGACCGTGGCCGACGGTCTACGGGCGCTTTCGCGTCTGGCGGGACGCCGGGGTCTTCTCTGCTCTCCTGGAAGGCACGATCGCGGAGGCCGCCCGGCGCGGACAGACGGGCTTGTCCCTGGTCAGCGTGGATTCCACCACCGCCCGCGCCCACCACGACGCCGGCGAGCAGATAGCAGCGCTGTCATCCGACCTCTCAGGTCGTTCGCGGCGCTCAGGACTGGGCGGGTGCGGCGCTGGTCGTTCGCATCGGGGTGCGCTGGGTGATGAGGGCGGGCAGGGTGCCGGGGCGCAGGAAGAGCCGGGGGGTGGGGCGGTGGCGGTGTCCGGGCGGGGTGTGGAGTCGCCAGTGCTGGGTGATGGTGGCGAGTGCGGTGAGCATGTGGGTGGTGGCGAGTTGGTCGCCGATGCATTTGCGGGGGCCGGTACCGAAGGTGAGCTGGGCGACTTTGTGCAGGGCGCGGGTGCGTTCGGGCAGCCAGCGGTCGGGGTCGAAGCGCAGGGGGTCGTGGTGGATGCCGGGATGGTGGTGGGCGGCGTAGGCGCCGTAGGCGATCTCGGTTCCGGCGGGGAAGTCGGTGGTGCCGAGGCGGACGGTGCGCAGGGTGCGGCGGGCCAGCAGCCACACCGTGGGGTGCAGGCGCATCACTTCGGTGAGCAGGCGCCGCGTGTAGTGCAGGCGGGGCAGGTCCTCGGCCTGCACGGGGCGGCCGGACAGGACGGTGTCGAGTTCGGCGTGCAGGCGCTCTTCCGCGTCGGGGTGGCGGGACAGCTCGAGGAAGACGTGGGGCAGGACGTCGGCGATACCGTGGACGGCGGCGAACATGTAGAACGTGATCTCGTTGACGATCTGCTCGTCGCTCAGGGCTTCGTCGGTGTCGTGGTAGCGGGCGGACAGCAGTGCGGACAGCACATCACCACGGTCCCGGGGATCGGCCCGGTGCTGTTCGATGGCGCTGGTGATGGCCGCGCGCAGACGGGCCACCGCTCGCTTGAAAGAACCGGTTCCGGGCACACCGGAGAGCCGGCCGAGGCGGGGCAGGGCCACGCGCCAGTACACCCCGGTCGTGGAGGAGGCGGTGAGCGCGGCCAGCGCGCCGGCCATGGAGTCCGTGGCTGCGCAGAAGGTGCGGGCGGTGACGTCGTAGGCAAGGCGAGCCAGGTCCTGGTCCAGGCGGAGCGTCTGTCCGGCCTGCCAGTGTCGGCAGTGCGTTTGGGTGAGCTCCCGTACCTGCGGTACCTGGGCGGCGACGCGGCGGGGATGGAAGGCGGGCTGGAGGGCGCGGCGGTGCCGGCGGTGGGCTTCGAACAACGTCAGCCCGTCGAAGTGGATGTCCATCAGCAGGCTGGGCCCGAACTGGGGCGCGGCGCCGTCGGTGATCCGTCCCTTGGCGTAGTCGCGGGTGTCGGTGACCAGCATGCGGTGCAGCAGATCGGGGTCGGTGACCAGATAGACGTCCGGCCCGGGCCCTTTGAGCCGGACCACCGGGGCGAGCGTGTTGGCCTTCCTCATCAGCGGCAGCGGGTCGCGCAGCAGTTGCAGTCCGTGTCCGATGAACGGGAGAGCGCCGGGCATGGTCGGGACGGTTGCGGACATGGAGCCTCGCCCTCTTCTGCTGGACACACAAAGGAGTTGAGACTGTACGCTGCGTCACCATGTCAGAGGTAATTGTGATCGGGTCGGGGTTCGGCGGGAGCGTGGCCGCGCTGCGCCTGGCGCAGAAGGGCTACCGGGTCACCGTCCTGGAGACCGGACGCCGCTTCGCCGACGAGGAGTTCGCCTCCCGCCCCTGGCAGTTGCACCGCATGCTCTGGGCGCCGCGCCTCGGCCTGCACGGCATCCTGCGCATCCGGCTGCGCCGCAACCTGCTGGCCATCAGCGGGGCCGGCCTGGGCGGCGGCTCGCTGGCTTACGCGGGCGTGCATTACCGGCCCGACGAGGACGCCTTCCAGGAGCCGGGCTGGCCCGCGGGAGTCGACTGGGCCAGCGAACTCGCCCCGTACTTCGATGTGGCCGAACGCATGTTGGGAACCACCACAGTGCCTGGGCACGCCCGGCCGGGCGCTGGAGACCGGGTGCTGCACGAGATCGGCGAGGCCCTCGGTACCCGGGCGCACCCGGTCCGGGCGGGCATCCATTTCGGTCCGCCGCAACAGATGCTGGCCGACCCCTACTTCGCCGGCCAGGGCCCCGCCCGTACCGGCTGCACGCTGTGCGGGAGTTGTGTCACCGGCTGCCGCCAAGGTGCCAAGAACACTCTCACCAAAAATTACCTCCACCTCGCCGAACAACTCGGCGCACGTCTGCGCCCGATGACCACCGTCACCGCCCTGTCGCCGCGCCCCGGCGGCGGCTGGACGGTCCGCACCGCCCCCTCCACCCCCGGCAGGCGCCGTGGCGAAACGTTGAGCGCCGACCATGTCGTCCTGGCCGCCGGCGCCTGGGGCACCACCGAACTGCTCCACCGCGCCCGCGCCACCGGTGCCCTACCCGATCTCTCACTGGCGTTGGGAACGCGGGTGTGCACCAACCGCGGCGTCCCCCTGGCAGCCGCCGCCCCCCACTTCGACGTCGGACCCGGCATCGCCATCAGCTCCGCCGTACGCCCCACCCCTTCCACCCTGGTGCAGCTGTGCCGCGTCGGCCCCGGCACAGCCCCGCTCGCCGCCGCCTTCGCCTCCCTCACCGGCCCGCCCGGACGGGGGCAAACGCCACCCGCACGCCGCTTCGAGCAGCACACCGCCCTGCTCTTCGCCATGGAACGCAGCAACTCCGTCCTCACCAGCCGTTACCGTCGCGGCCGCCTGACCTTCACCACCCCCGACAGTACGAAGCCGACGAGCCTGCGCATGCCCGCAGCCGAAGACGTAGCCCGCGCCTACGCCTCCCAGATCGGCGGCCGCGCCTATACCTGGTGGCCCAGTCGACTGCTGCGCATGCCCGTCACCGTCCACCAGCTGGGCGGCTGCCCCCTCGGCGAAGACCCGCAGACATCGGTCGCCGACCTGCAGCATCGCGTACACCGCTACCCGACCCTGCACCTCAGTGACGCCTCCGTCATCACCGCCAACCTCGGTGTCAACCCTTCTCTCACCATCACCGCCATGGCGGAACGCGCCATGTCCCACTGGCCGGACGCATGAACCACCGCACCCGCCCCGTGCCGCGGTGGACCCTCCACCTGGGCCAGACACGGCTCTTCCTCCGCCTCGCCCCGCACCTGCTGCCACGCTGCGACCGTTTCGTTCACCGCCTGACCCGAGGCCGGTGGATGCCCAGCCGCCTCTTCCTGTCCGTCATCCAGCTCACCACCACGGGCCACCGCACCGGCCTGCCCCGCCACACCCCGATCTGCGCTCACCACGCCACTGTGGACGGCACGTGGCTGATCGTCGCCAGCAACTTCGGTCGCCCTCACCACCCCGCCTGGAGCACCAACCTCCTGCACCACCCCCACGCCGCCATCGCTGACGGCGGACCCGCCCAGCCGGTGACGGCCCGGCTCCTCACCTCGCACGAGCAGGCCGAGCACCGCGCCCGAATCCTCGCTGCCCTGCCCGTGTTCGACTCCTATGCGGCCCGAGCCCGACGCGACCTCCGCATCTTCCTGCTCACCCCAACGCCTCCCTCGTGACGTCCACGTCCGCGGTCCTCTCCCCAGGCGCGCCACGAGACACGATCCGGTGAACCGCCAGCCACACCCCCCGGTCGGCTCGTTCCCCTGGCATGACCCTTAACGTCGCGCCAACACCACGAGTTGACGTTCCGTTCCTGCACGCTCTTGTGCGGGAAGCGACCCATAGGCAGCGACGGGAAGATGCTGCTCCCCGCGGCCTGGGCGCGCACTGCATGTCGCGCTACTCAGAACAGCGGCTCGCATGGCTTCTGATCTACGGAGCTCTTCTCGCGCTCTGCCTCAGCGAACCTGGAATGGGGCCACGAGGACAACTGGGCCTGGGAATGGTCCTCGCCGGCCTGACGGGATTCCTGGCATGGCACGAAAGCCCATGGGTGCGGGCACAGACTCTGTGTGCCGTGACGGTGGCCTGCACGGTGGAATACATCGGCACCCACGTCATGCAGTGGTGGGACTACCGGCTCGGCAATCTGCCCGCCTGGGTCCCCGCCGGGCACGCAGCCCTCTTTCTCCTCAGCATCATCAGTGCTCGCACCCCAGCACCGCGTTGGCTCCGTCACACCGCGTATACGAGTCTGGCGGCGTGGTCACTGTGGGGCCTCCTGCAGGCCCAACGCCCCGACTACAGCGGCGCCTTCGGCCTCCTTGCCATCGCCGCTCTCCACCGAAATCCTGTGATGCGGACCCGCCTTCCGTGGATCATCGCGGTGACCGTTCCGGCGGAGTTTGCCGGCACCCACTTCGGCCTTTACAGCTACCGGCACCACGACATCACCGGACTGCTCCTCATGGGCAATCCACCCGCCGGCCTTCCCGGCGGCTACGCCCTCGTCGACTTTGCAGCCCTGCTGACGGCGACCCTCCTGTACCGGGTACGTCGCCGCTACCGCTCAGCAAGAAACCACCACGGCCGCGCCACGGAGCCGTCCGCACATTCCCTGCGAACCCTGCCGCCGGCGAAACAGGCAGATTGCCACCAGGGGCTGGCGCAGCCGGTTCCCGGAAGCGGGCCCTGCCCGCCCCTTGCAAGACGCAACCGGCGGCAACAGGGGTGAAGCGACTGCGCCGACCGTGTCGTGATCACGGAGCGGGCGTTGTCAAAGCATGAACGCCACACACCAGAACATCAAACCGAACCCACCCCCGACTCGGCGGCGTTGGCTGCGGTTCTGGCTGCTGATGGCACCGGCCTCGCTCGCAGCGGGCGGCGTGCTGCTCGCGATGGGCACCGGGGCACTGGCCGCCTCCGTCGCCGCCTCCGGCGAGGCGTTCAAGGTCTCCGGTGACAGGCTCAGCGGCAGCGGCTTCACCGCCCTGCCGGGGATGAACGTCGATCCCAAGACCGGTGCCCGCCGTCCGGTCCTGGTCGTCACAGCACAAGAGGCAGAACTGGCGAACCTCTGCGTCAGCATCCTCGTGAAAACCCCCCTGGGCCCGGTGACCGTCCGCGTCCACGCCGGCAGTGAGGAACCGGTGGCCGCCACCGGACTGGTCGTAGACAGCGACCAACTGCAAGGCGACATCAACTTCACCGACGTACTGGCCCGCTCCGAAGGCGGCTCCTCGGGCGGCTTCCTCGCCCGCACCGCACGAGTGACCGTGCACCACCCCCGCTTCACCGGATGGCAGGGCACCGCCGGCTCCTTCCGCCTGAACGGCCTGAGCATGCGCCTCACACCGGGAGCCCACGAATGCTACTGACCTGTCGCCGCGCCCACCCGCATCCCGGCCGCATCCGCCGGTGGAGCCGGCAACGCCCGCTGACCGCCGCCCTCCTGGTCTGTACCGCCGGCGCGGAAATGATGCTGCTGCCCTTCCTCGGCGCACCCGCCGCCATCCTGCGCCCCGGCGTAGCGGACGCCGCCGGCCTCGGCGTCAGCCTCCCGCTCTTCCTGGCGGGCCTCGTTCTGCTGCGCTTACCGCAACTGCACGCCCTGGTCGGCGTCGCCGCCGTCGCCCTGGCCGTGCTCGCCCTGATCACCTGCAACCTCGGCGGACTCCTCGCCGGCAGCGCGCTCGGGATGGTGGGCGGCTCCCTCGCCTTCGCCTGGGCTCCTGCGTCCGCAATGCACCAACCGGCCGTCCTCCCCGACCAACCCGGCGCCGAGCACGGCACTGTGCCGCAGCAGACCCTTCACGAAACGGAGGCGCCCCAGTGCCCGGCATCCTGACCCAGGCCGCCATCGACGACCCCGCCCTGCGAGCCGCCTACCTCCACTGCCGGCGCACTGTCCGGCGGGACGACCCCGTCGAATACTCGATCATGCAGCTGATGCCGCCGCTACTGCGCCCGGCCTGCTGGGCGATGTGGGCCGCCTTCAGCGCCGCCGACGACCTCGCCGACGCCCCGGCCGGCACGAGCGCCACCCGCACCGCGCAGCTGAAGGCATGGACCACCGCTCTGGAAGACGAACTCACCGCAGGACACAGCGACGACCCGGTCCGCCGCGCCCTGATCGACACCATGCACCGCTGGCGCCTGGACCTGGCCGACCTGCGGCTCTCCTTCGCCACCCTGGACGGCGACACTCGCGGCCGCCACCTGCACACCTGGGAGCAGTGGAGCGTTTGGGTCGGCGACTCCAACCTCTCCTGGGCCACACAGAGCATGACCCTGCTCGCCCGCGCCGGCGTCCCGGTTCCCGTGTGGCTGCGTCGCAAAGACAGCTACCAGCGCTACCTCGACGGGCTGTACCTCACCGACACCCTCACCGACCTCGCCCAGGACCTGGCCCGCGGCGAACTGAACCTGCCCACCCAGGTCCTCGACCAGTTCCCTGACGCCGCCGACCACCTGACAGCGCGACACTGGAGCCCCGCCGCCGGCGCGCTGATCGCCCACCTGACCGGGCAGGCCCGCCGCTGGCTCGATCAGCCCGGCCTGACCGGCACCCTCCATCCCGGCCCCGCCGAACTGCTGAGCACCGCCACCCGCCTTTTCCACGCCCGCCTCGATGCCGTCCAGGCGGCCGGGCCCGCCCTGCTGTCCCGCCCGGCGGTGCCCGCACCTTTCGTGCGCTGGCGCATCCTGGCCCCCGCCCGCACCAGAGGCGCCCTTGCCTGGCGCCTCACCCCGCTTTCCGCAACGCCGCACGGCAGCAGCCCGGGCTATGCCCTACCCCGCCAAACCCGTCCCCCCGGCAAGTTCCAGCCACCGGCCCCGCACCCCAGCGGAGCCCGCCCGCCGACCATTCCAGCGAGCCGGATGCCCCGCCACGTCGCCGTCATCATGGACGGCAACGGACGCTGGGCCACCCAGCGCGGCCTGCCCCGCCACGAAGGCCACCGGGCCGGCGCTGAGGGCGCCACACGTGACGTCATCCGCGGAGCCGCCGAGATCGGCCTGGCCCACCTGACCCTGTACGCCTTCTCCACCGAGAACTGGAAACGGGACACCGAAGAGATCGCCTTCCTCTTCGAAAGCATGCGCAATCAACTACGCACCTACGCCAACGACAAGGAAGAGCTCGGCATCCGTATCCGCTGGGCCGGCAGCGCCATGGGACTGCCCCAAGACCTGATCGAGGAACTCCTCCAAGCCGAGCTGAGAACCCGCCACCGCACCGGCTTGTGCGTGACGGTCTGCATCAACTACGGCGGCCGCGACGAACTCACCCGTGCCGCCGCCCAACTGGCCAGGGCCGCCGCCGCTGGTGACATCGACCCCGACCACGTCAGCGATAGCGACCTCGCCCGCCACCTGACCTGGCCCGACACGCCGGACGTCGACCTGCTCTGGCGCACCGGCGGCGAACACCGCATCTCCAACTTCCTGCTCTGGCAAGCCGCCTACGCCGAACTCCACTTCACCGACACCAACTGGCCCGACATCGACCGCCGCGACCTGTGGCAGGCCATCACCGAATACAGCGTCCGCCAGCGCCGCCACGGCGCCGCACCTGCCGCAGACTCAAGCAAAGACGGGACGGTCGTCCAGAGGGCTTGTCACTGAACCGCACTCACAGCACACGTGTCGCCCAGACCAGCCGCGCCCCGACCACCAGCGACTGGTCTGCCATAGGCCTTCACGGCGTGGCGGTCGTCCGGGAGAAGCCGGACGTTGAGTGTGGTCAGCGTGAATGCTTCACCGCGTCGGATGTCCGTGCAGCGGAGCGTCTGCGGGATCGTGACATTGATCGCCAGGCGCTTACTTCCAGATCGCTGCTCATGGACGGTTGATCTCACGCGAGTCGCCGCAGACGGCCGCCACCGGCTTGTACAGCAGACAGTTTGATCACGACCTCACACAGGCCCTAGCTCCGGCGCCTCATGAAATACGCCCCGCACAGGGCGCCGATGACGCCCGTGGCGAGGAGCGCCATCCACAGGGGCATGGTCACCTCGGGGATCAGCAGTCGGATCCTGGTGGCGCGGGTGTTCTCGAAGATGAAGATCAGGGCGAGGACGGCGAGCAGCAGGACGGCCACCCGGGCGGGCGTCACCGCGCCGCCGCCCTGTTCGCCGGTGGTGGTGCCGCTCTGGGAGGTCTTCGGGCTCATGCGACCAGGGTGAGCCCGAAGCCCGGGGCCCGCGCGACGAAGACCGCCCAGCGGGTGAACCGGCGCCCGCCGCGGACGCCCGGATCAGCCACCGACCACGGGCAGCTCCGGTACCCGGTGTCGCCGGACGCGCTCACGACGGTCACCGGCTTGACCCCGCGGTTCCCTGCGCTTGCACCGGCTCACCGAGCCGTCAACGCAGCGCCGGTTCCGCCATCGTCAACGTGCACTGGTCCGCGTCGAGTTCGGCCGCCACCCCGAACGGGATCGTCAACGCCCCTTCGCAGTGCCCGAATCCGAACTGCTCCACCACGGGCACGCCGAGGCCGCCGAGCCTGTCGAGCAGCAGGGCGCGCACCTTCTCGTACGGATCGCACTCCTCCCACGAACCGAGAAGCACCCCGCGCACCCCGTCGAACCAACCGGCGCGCAGGAGTTGGGTCAGGGAGCGGTCCAGGCGGTACGTCCCCTCCCCCACGTCCTCCAGGCACAGCAGCCCGCCACGCGCGGAGGGCCGGGCGTGCGGGGTGCCCCGGTCCGCGGCGAGCAGGGACAGACAGCCGCCGAGGGTGACGCCCCGGGCCCGCCCGGGGACCAGCGCGGTACCGCCGGAGGCGATCGTGCGGACCGTCTCCGGCGCGAGGAGGGTGGCCCTGAGATGGTCCTGCGCCCGCGCGTTCTTCAGGAAGTCGACGGCGGCCGTCATCGGCCCGTGCAGTGTGACCAGGCCCAGCCGGACGGCGAACGCCTCGTGCAGCGCGGTGATGTCGCTGTAGCCGACGAACACCTTGGGACCGGCCGCCCACATCGCGTCCCAGTCGAGCAGGTCCACCATCCGCTGCGCGCCGTACCCGCCCCGTGCGCACAGCACCGCGTCCACGGAAGGGTCGCACCAGGCGGCCTGGAGATCGGCGGCCCGGTCCGCGTCCGTGCCCGCCAGGTAGTCGAACTCCGCGTGCCGGTCCAGCACATGGGGTGCCGGCACCGGATCGAGGTCCCAGCCGCGCAGGATGTCGAGGCCGGCCTGCAACCGCTCCTCGGGCACCGGTCCGCTGGGCGCGACGACGGCCACACGGGCGCCGGGGGCCAGCCGGGACGGCCGGACGAGTTCCTTCACTTGCTCAGCTCCAATGTCGAAACGCCCGGTGGGGTGAGGCCGAAGACCTGTGCGTACAGGGAGAGTTCTGCCTCCAGTGAGCGGATCATCGTCTCCGCCCGCCGGAATCCGTGCCCCTCCCCCTCGAACGCGATGTACGCGTGCGGCACCCGCCGCCCCGCCATCCGGGCGAGGAACCGCTCGCACTGGACGGGCGGGCAGATCACGTCGTCCAGGCCCTGCAACAGCAGGAAGGGCGCGGTGACCCGGTCGGCGTGCTCGGTGGGCGACCGCTCCGCGTACCGCGCGGGCACCTCGGCGAGCGGGCCGACCAGGGTCTCCAGGTACCGCGACTCGAAGTCGTGGGTCTCCCCCTCGCCCCAGCCGGTCAGGTCGAGGACGGGGTACACGATGGTGCCGCAGGCGTAGACGTCGGTCGCGGCCAGGGAGGCCGCCGCGGTCCAGCCGCCGGCGCTGCCGCCGCGGATCGCGAGCCGGTTCCGGTCGGCGGTGCCCTCGTCGGCGAGGGCCTGGGCGACGGCCGCGCAGTCCTCGACGTCGACCACGCCCCACTGCTCGCGCAGCCGGTTGCGGTACTCCCGGCCGTACCCGGTCGAGCCGCCGTAGTTGACCTCGGCGACGCCGATGCCCCGCGAGGTGAAGTAGGCGATCGCGAGGTCGAGGACGAGCGGGGCGCGGCTGGTGGGCCCGCCGTGCGCCCAGACCACATAGGGCGGCAGTTCGTCGCCGGGTGCCACACAGGCCGGATGGTGGGGTGGGTAGATGTGGGCGTGGACGTCCCGGCCGGCGGGTCCGGTGAAGGTGCGGATCTGCGGCTCGGGGTAGTACGCCGGGTCCACGGGGTCGTCGTGGCCGGCGCCGATGACCCGGGCCCGGCCGGTCCGGGTGTCCAGCTCCACCAGTTCGTGGGCGCTGCGCGGACTGGCCCCGACGCCGACGACCCGCTCACCGTGCACCGCGAGCGTGGGCGCGAACTCGGTCCAGGGGCCCGCCGCGTCCACGACCTCGGCCGTCTCGGGGTCCAGTATGCCGAGCGCGGTGGCGCCGCGGCCGTGCACGACAGCGATCAGTCCGCTGCTCAGCGGGGCGAACCAGCGGTGGCCGAGCTTCCACAGCGGACCGCCGAACTCCTCCTCGCGCGGACACAGCGGTACCCCGTCGCGGTACAGGTTCCACCAGCCGGTGCGGTCGCTCGCGTACAGCAGGGCGCCGTCGTGGGCCCAGTCCACCTGGGCGATCGCCTCCTCCGGCCCGCCGGCGACCGTCCGGGCCCCGCCGAGGGTGCCGTCGTCCCGGACGTCCGCGAGCACCAGCTCGGTGCCGTCCCACGGCATCCGCGGATGGTCCCAGGCCATCCAGGCCGCGCGCCGCCCGTCGGGGGCGAGCCGGGGGCCGGTCAGGAACCGGTGCCGGTCGGGGGCGAGTTCGCGTACCGCGTCCCGGTCCTGGGCGGCCGAGCCGTCCAGCGGAACGGCGGCCAGGACGCGCCGCACGTCGCTGGGCCCGTCACCGGTGAACTCCTCCAGTACGCACCACACCTCACCGCGTTCCTGGAGCAGCACCGGGTCCGCCCAGCGCAGCCCGCCACCCACCGGGGACACCGGGGTGAGGGGTCTGGGGTCGCCGCCCGGGGTGTGGCGGTACAGACGCTGGTCGGCGAAGTCGACGAAGACCACCAGGGGTTCGCCGGCCACGACCGCGCCCGCCCAGGGCTGTCCGCCGTACTCGATGACCCGGCTGCGCACGTTCCACGGCGCCGGCAGCACCGGCTCCACCACGCCGTCGACACGGCGCCGCAGCAGTGTGCGCCGGCCGCCCTCGGCGGGGCGTGGCTCGGTCCACCAGACCTCGTCGCCGACGAAGCCCGCGAACTCGGGGTGCCCGTCGTGCGCGGCGGCCAGGGCCGCGTCGATCGGTGAGGGCCAGGACCCGTACGGCAGCGTCTCCACTTCTCCCCCAGTCGCTCAGGCCGTGCGCAGGAAACGGTCGAGGACCCGGACGCCGAAGTGCAGTGCCTCGACCGGGACCCGCTCGTCCACCCCGTGGAAGAGGGCCTGGTAGTCGAAGCCCTCCGGAAGCTTCAGCGGCGCGAATCCGTAGCCGGTGATGCCGAGTCGCGAGAACTGCTTGGCGTCGGTGCCACCGGACATGCAGTACGGCACCACGTGCCCCTCCGGCGCGAACTCCTCGACAGCGGCACGCATCCTCGCGTACGTCACCGAGTCGAGCGGTGCCTGGAGGGCGACCTCGCGGTGGTGGAACTCCCAAGTGACGTCCGGCCCGGTCAGCCGGTCGAGGGTGGTGCGGAACTCCTCCTCGCCGCCGGGCAGATAGCGTCCGTCGACGTAGGCCACGGCCTCGCCCGGGACCACGTTGAGCTTGTACCCGGCCTCCAGCATCGTCGGGTTGGCGCTGTTGCGCACGGTCGCCTCGACGAGTTCGGCCGCCGGACCGAGCTTCTTCAGCAGCCCGTCGACGTCGTCCAGGGCGGGCTCGATGCCGTACAGGGCGGCGAGTTCGGTGAGCGCGGCCCGGACGGTCGGGGTGAGGCGCAACGGCCACTCGTGCGCGCCGATGCGGGCGATCGCGGCGGACAGGCGGGTGACGGCGTTCTCCGTGTTGACCTTGGAGCCGTGTCCGGCCCGGCCGCGCGCGGTGAGCTTCAGCCAGCCGGTGCCCCGCTCGCCGGCCGCGATCGGGTAGATCTGCCGCCCGGCGCCGTCGTGGAAGGTGAACGCCCCGGACTCGCTGACGCCCTCGGTGCAGCCCTCGAAGAGCCCCGGGTGCCGGTCGGCGAGGAACCCGGAGCCGTCCTCGGCGCTGGCCTCCTCGTCGGCGGTGAAGGCGAGGACGATGTCCCGCCGGGGCCGCACCCCTTGGCGGGCCCAGGACCGGACGACGGCGAGGATCATCGCGTCCATGTTCTTCATGTCGACCGCGCCCCGGCCCCAGACCACGCCGTCGCGGATCTCGCCGGAGAACGGGTGCACGCTCCAGTCGCGCGCCTCGGCGGGCACCACGTCCAGATGACCGTGGACGAGCAGGGCGTCCGCCGAGGGGTCGGTGCCCTCGATGCGCGCCACGACGTTGGTACGGCCCGTGGTGCGTTCGAGCAGCACGGGGTCGAGGCCCGCCTCGGTCAGCCGCTCGGCCGCGTACTCGGCGGCGGGCCGCTCCCGGCAGTCGCCGCCGCCCCGGTTCGTGGTGTCGACACGGATGAGGTCGGAGGTGTACGTCACGACCTCGTCCAGTGCCTGTGCGTCAGCCATACTGCTCCTCCACCGCGGCCGAGGCGATCGTGGTGACCGCCTTGAAGGTGCGAATCCCCTCGTACATGGTGGCGCTGGTGTACCCCACCTTCCGTTCGCCGATCCGGTCCACACCCGGGACCACGGTCGCGGCCAGGGCGAGATGCTCGGCGTCGAACTCCAGGGCGATCGTGAACGGCCCGCCCCGGACGGGTGGGTGACGCACCGCCAGCCCGGCCGCCTCCTTGGCCGCCGCACGGATGTCGGCGGCCGTCCGCGCGGGGGTCCGGCACACCGCCGCGTACCGGGAGACGTGGTCCTTCACGGCGACCTTCAGCGCCTCGGGCGCGTAGCCGAGGGCGTCCTCGCAGGCCACGTCGTCACCGGTGACGAGGACGACCGGAACGCCGTACTCGGCGACCACGTGCGCGTTGAGCAGGCCCTCGCTCGCCCGGACGTCGTTCAGCCACACCCCGGTGATGGAGTTGGCGAGGTAGGTGTGGGCGAGGACGCCCTCGGCGCCCGCGCCCGCGTGGTAGCCGACGAACGCGATGCCGTCCACGTCGCCGTGCTGCACGCCCTCCACCATGGACAGCGACTTGTGCCGGCCGGTGAGCATCTCGGCCCGGTCGTCGAGGCGCTCCAGAAGGAGGTTGCGCATGGTCCAGTGCGCCTCGTTGACCACGACCTCGTCGGCGCCGCCGTCGAAGAAGCCCAGCACGGCGGCGTTCACGTCCGAGGTGAACATCGAACGGCACCGCTCCCACTGCGGCGTCCCCGGCAGCACGTCGGCCGGCCAGGTGACGCCCGTGGCGCCCTCCATGTCGGCGCTGATGAGGATCTTCATGCCGACTCACGCTACGCGGTTCCGCCGCATCCCGGCAGGCCTGTGGATAACTCTCACCGGACTAGACCAATGCCGGGCACCCCTCAGGCCGTACGCCCCACCACCAGCCACTTCGAGGGCAGCTCGATGCGGGTGCCGTCGGGGGCGTGATCCGTGGTCGTCAGCGGCAGTTCACCGCCGGCGAGGACGGTGAGCCCGGCGGCGCGCACGTAGTGGGGCACCGTGTCGTCGGAGACCTCTCCGGGCGCGATGCCGTGCCGGAAGATCGGCGCCAGCTTGGGCGGCGGGCCGTCGGCCCCCTGGGCGAGGCCCAGCAGAATCGGCTTGGCGGCCTCGGACAGCTCCACGAGGAAGCCCCGGCCGCGCTCGCCGAGGAGGGTGGCGACCCCGTCCATCAGCGGCTGCCGGTCGGCGGGCTCGCACTGGTGGAGCACTCCTCGCATGTAGACGTTGCTGTCGCCGAGCTCCGCGTGCAGCGCCGCCGCCTCGTCCTTCTCGACGGCGTCCAGCACCCGGTAGGCGGCCTGTCCGGCCGGATCGGCCTGCCGGGCGTGGTCGATCGCCGCCTCCGACAGGTCGACGCCGAGGACGTGGGCGAACCGCTCGGCGAGGAAACGGGTCTGGGTGCCGTTGCCGCAGCCCAGGTCGACCAACGGCAGGACCGGGTCGCTCACGAAGGGCTCGAACAGGGCGAGGTGCAGACCGGCCGTCACCGCGGGCTCCGCGTCCCAGAGCACCGCTCCCTGCCCGCCGGGGGCCTCCCGCCAGAAGCCCTCCCAGGCCTCCCGGTACCGACTCGTGATGCTCATGCCCAACTCCCCAGGATGCGACCGCGGCCCGCCAAATATGACGGGCCAGTACGGTCTATCGCGCCCTGGTCGCGCCTACAAGCGTGCGGCGCATACCTTCACTCAGCGTGCGCCTCCGCCACGCCCTCGCCCCCTGTGCGCCCCGGCGTCGGTCAGCGTCGCGGCAACGTCAGTTCGCACCAGACGGTCTTGCCGGTCTTCGTACGGCTCGTGCCCCACTCCCGGGCGAGGGTGGTGACGACGCGCAGACCGCGCCCGAACTCGTCCTCGGGGCCGGCGCTCAGCAGGGTCGGCAGGTCGTGGTCGTCGTCCTCCACCTCGCACAGCAGGGTGTCGCCACGCACCAGACGCAGCTCGACAGGGCGGCTGCGGGAGTGCCGCACGGCGTTGGTGACGAGCTCGCCGACCATCAGCTCGGCCGTGTCGGCCAGCCGGGCCAGGCCCCAGTCGTGGAGCTGCTCACGCACCACGGAGCGCGCCCGGCCGACCTCCAGGGGGTCCAAAGACAGCCGCCACTCGGCGACGTCGTCCGGCTCGATGCCGTTGAGCCGGGCCATCAGCAGGGCGACGTCGTCCTTGCGGCCGCCGCGGCCCTCCTCTGAAAACGTCGCGGCGAGGGCGCGGATGATGGTGTCGCAGGCGTCGTCCATGGAGGCGGCGGGGTGAGCGGCGGACTCGCACAGGGTCGCCAGGCCGACGCCGATGTCCTCACCGCGAACCTCGACCAGGCCGTCGGTGCACATGACCAGCCGGTCGCCGGGCCGCACGGGCACGCGTACCGACTCGAAGGCCACGCCGCCGACGCCGATGGGCGCGCCCGTGGGCAGATCGAGGAGCTCGCTGCGGCCGTCCCCGGCGTGCACGATCACCGGCGGGATGTGGCCGGCGTTGGCGATGTGCAGTTCGCCCGCGATCGGGTCGTACACGGCGTACAGACAGGTGGCGAGGTAGGTGTCGCCGAGCCGCTGGGCGAGGTCGTCGAGGTTGCGCAGCAGCCGGGCAGGGGGCAGGTCGAGGGCGGCCATGGTCTGTACGGCCGTCCTCAACTGGCCCATCATGGCGGCCGAGTTCAGGCCGTGACCCATGACGTCGCCGACGACGAGGGCGGTGCGGGCGCCGGGCAGCTTGACGGAGTCGAACCAGTCGCCGCCGACCCGGCCGAGCAGGGTGCCCGGGAGATAGCGGGTGGCGATGTCGCAGCCCGCCATGCGCGGCGGGATGTGCGGCAGCATGCTGTCCTGGAGGGTCTCGGCGACCGACTCCTGGTAGGTGTACATGCGCGCGTTGTCGAGCACGAGGCCCGCGCGGGCGGCCAGTTCGGCTCCGGTGACGCGGTCCATGTCGTTGAACTCGACGCGCTCCGGGTGCCTCAGCAGGATCATGAAGCCGAGGACGACGTTGCGTGCCTTGAGCGGTACGACCAGCATCGAGCGGCCGGTGATCAGCGGCCGGATGTCGCGCTTTTCGAACTGCGAGGCGATGGCGTGGCCCATCTGCTCGCTGATGCGCGGCACGAGGACGGGCTCACCGCTGGTCATGCACTGGAAGAACGGGGTGTGCGCCGGGAACGGCATGGCCTCGCCGACCGGCACGACGTCGTCCCAGCGGCCGGGTTCGTCGGTGTGCTCGAGGGCGACCCGGTGCCACATGGTGGTGGTGTCCGGCACGCCCTCGGGGAACCCCTCGCCGGCGACGACCTGTTCGCGCAGGTAGGTGCCGGCGACGTCGGTGAAGCGCGGCACGACGGCCCGGCTGACCTCGACGATGGTCCGCGACAGGTCGAGGGAGGTGCCGATCCGGCCGCTGACCTCGTTGAGGAACTCCAGCCGCTCGCGGACCGCCGCGTACTCGAGGTCCTCGACCTCGTCGGAGAGTTCCCGCGGGACGGGCAGCCCCTGGGCCGCGGCCCGCGCGGCCAGCTCCCGGCGTGCCCTGCGCTCGGCACGGCGCGGCACGCCCCAGTCGGGGGTGACGGGCACCCGGTCACTTTGGCTGAACTCCAGGACGGGGTAACCCAGTTCGAGGACCTGGGCGACGATGCGCGCGCTTTCCCCGACGCTCATGCTGGGCAGGATCTCGGGCAGACGCCTGGCCAGCTCCTCGGCGCCGGGGAAGTCGGTGTGCAGCGCGAAGGCGGGCGCGATGCGCTCACCGGGGATCTCCTCGCCCGGTCCGCCGGCGTGCAGGTCCGCCGCGTCGGCGGCGAGCACCAGCAGCCGCTCACGCCCCGGGCCGACCAGGGGGTACGCCCACCACAGCACGTCCAGCCGGTCGGGTCCAGCGACGGTCAGGCGGGCGCGGCCCGCGGCCGGGTAGGACAGCCCGCCGTCGAGGGACGACTCCAGGTCGGGTCCGAGTCCGTCGTAGGCCGCGTACACGCCGTACGGCGCGAGTTCGTCGTGCTCGGGCAGGGCACCGGAGACGGGCAGCAGGTCGAGCGCGGGGCGGCCGATCGCCTCTTCCTTGCCGACGCCGAACAGCCGTCGCGCGCCCTTGCTCCAGTGGGACACGAGAGCGTCGCGGTCCACCACGACCACGGCCAGGGGAATACGCCCGGCCGCGGCCTGTTCCACCGCGCCGTTCCCGGCTCCGCGGCTGGGAGGTGCTTCCCTCTCGGTGCCACGGTCGCTGCCGTTTGCCATGGCCCAGGCCCTTTCTCCCCACGGCTCCGCAAGATCTGTGCCGCTCGGTCCACCGTAGGGCCACACGAAGTGGTGATGTGCGGCAATAGGCGAATTGGCCGCGCGGATCACTCCCGCGTACGCCCCGGCGCTCCTGGTCCGGACGGGAACCTGCCGGTTGGGGGCGTGTTGGGGTTACTGACGGGTTTTCAGTCCTCGTGTCCGAGTTGCAGATCCCGCTCGGTGCGCCCCCCTCCCGCCATCTGCAGGACGGTGGCGACGGGCGGGTAGCCGGCCGCGATGACGGTGTACTCGCCGGAGGACAGGTCGACGAACCGGAAGGTGCCGTCGGCGCCGGTGGTGAGGGTGTCGACCACGTTGCCGGCCGCGTCGAGCAGCGTCACGCGCGCGTCCTCGACGGGGCGCCCGCCGCCGGCCCGCACGGTACCGCGCAGCACCGCGCCGCCCGCGAGTTCGACGTCCTGGCGGGTCTCCCGGGAGGCCTGCACGGTGACGGGCAGCGCGGCGGGGCGGAAGGCGGGGGCGCTGGCCGCGAGGGTGTACTCGCCGGCGACGAGTTCGGTGATGACGTAGCCGCCCTCGCGGCCGCTGCGGGTGGTGGCCACGACCTCGCCGTGGACGTTGGTGAGGGTGACGGTGGCCTCGCGCACCGGGGTGCCGTCCGCGGTCCGCACGCTTCCGGCGAGGTGTCCGGCGCCGCCGAGGACGACGTCGAGCTCCACGGGCCGCTCGCCCACGGTCACGGAGACGGCCTGCGGCTGGTGGCCGCCCGCCGCCGCGATCAGGACGTACGCCCCCGAGCCGGGCGTCGACAGCGCGTACCGCCCGTCCTCGCCGCTGGCCCCGCGTCCGATCTGCTGCCCGGCGACGTCGATCAGGGTGAGCGCCGCGCGCGGGACGACCGTTCCGTCCGAGTGCTGGACGGTGCCGCACACCGGGATGCCGGCGACGTGGTGCGAGCGAAGCGCGATGGGGGTCCCCCCGCCCGAAGGGTGGGGGACGGCCTGCGGGATCGGGGTGTTCACGGGTGCGGGCTCGGTTTCGGTGGCGTTGTGGGACACCAGTGGTCTCTCCTTGAGGAAGAAGGCGATGAGCAGGCCGAGGACGAGGACCGGCACGAGGTAGAGGAAGATCCGCGGCATGGCGTCGGCGTAGGCGCGGATGTAGGCGTCGCGCAGGTCGGGCGGCAGCGCGTGGACGAGCTGGGGGGTGATGGACTCGGCATCGGGCAGTCCTGTGGCGGTGGGCAGGCGTTCGGCGAGGGCGTCGGTGAGCCGGTCCGCGAAGAGGGTGCCGAAGACCGCGGCGCCGACGGATCCGCCGATCTGCCGGAAGTAGTTGTTCGCGCTCGTCGCCGTGCCGAGGTCGGCGGGGCGCACGGAGTTCTGCACGGCGAGGATGAGGACGGGCATCACCATGCCGATGCCCGCACCGAGGACCGCCATCCAGAGGCTGTAGTGCAGCCGAGGCGTGTCGACCTCGAGCCGGGAGAGCAGCCACATGCCGAGGACGGACAGGGCGCCGCCGAGGACGGGATAGACCTTGTAGCGGCCGGTGTGGCTGATGAGCTGCCCGGAGATCACCGAGGCGCCGACGATGCCGCCCATCATGGGCAGCATCAGCAGACCGGACTCGGTGGCGCTCGCCCCGTCGACCATCTGCAGGAACGTCGGCAGATAGCTCGCGGCCCCGAAGAGCGCGACGCCGATCACCAGGCCCACGGCAGCGGTGATGTTGAAGACGGAGTCCCTGAACAGCCGGAGCGGGATGAGGGGTTCGGCCGCGAAGTGCTCGGCGACCAGGAAGAGCACGGTGGAGACCACCGCGCCCGCGCCGAGCCCCAGGATGACGCGGGAGTCCCAGGCGTGTTCGGTACCGCCCCAACTGGTCAGCAGCACCAGGCAGGTGGAGGCGGCGGCGAGCAGCAGCGCGCCGAGGATGTCGAGGCGGGGCTTCGCGGTCGGCTTGGGGAGCTTGAGGACGACGGTGACGACGGCCAGCGTGACGAGGCCGAAGGGGACGTTGACGTAGAAGCACCAGCGCCAGGAGAGGTGGTCGGTGAAGTACCCGCCGAGCAGCGGCCCGGCGACGGAGGCGAGGCCGAAGGCGGCACCGATCAGGCCCATGAAGCGGCCGCGCTCCCGGGCGGGCACGATGTCGGCGATGATCGCCTGCACGCCGATCATGAGTCCCCCCGCCCCGACACCCTGCACCGCGCGGAAGGCGATCAGCTGGTCCATCGTCCCGGCGCGTCCGGCGAGGGCGGATCCGACGATGAAGACGACGATCGCGAACTGGAAGACGCCCTTGCGGCCGAGGAGGTCGCCGAGCTTGCCGTAGATCGGCAGACCGATCGTGGAGGTGAGCAGATAGGCGGTGATCGCCCAGGACATCTTGTCCAGGCCATGCAGTTCACCGACGATCTTCGGCAGCGCGGTGGCGACGATCATCTGCTCCAGCGCGGCCAGGAGCAGCGCGAGCATGAGCGCGAAGAAGACCAACCACACCCGGCGGGGGCCGGGTTCGTCGGCCTGGACGGGTGCCGGGGCGGGGAGCGGCGGGGGCTGCTCGGTCGTCGCCTCCCGTAGCCCGTCCTGCATCGCAGTGGTCCCGCCCATGTGCCGCTCCCCTCGTCGCGCCCGCACAATTCCCGCGTAAAGCGACAACTACGAGCAAGCGCGACGAGTTACGGCAGATCGACCAGGGGCGAGGAGATCCACTCGATCCGGTGAGGGGGTCAACGACGCCCGCGCACCGGGGACTTACTTCTCGACCTCGGCGGCGAGCCGGTCCAGGACGAGGTCGTAGATCCGGGCGAGGCCCTTGGGCGCGAAGGTCCTCTCGAAGAACCCGCCGATGCCGCCGGCACCGTTCCAGACGGTCGTCACGACGACGCGGGACTTGCCCTCGCCGGCCGGGGTGACCCGCCAGGTGGTGACCATGGAGGAGTTGCGGTCCTTCTCGACGAGCTCGCCGTCGGTGGGCTCGGTGACCTCCAGCAGGCAGTCACGGATCCGCTTGCTGGTGGCCTGGAGCTTCCAGTGGACGAGGGTGCCCTCGCCGTCGCCGCCCTCGCGCACCTCGTACTCGCTGAAGTGCTCGGGCAGCAGCTTCGCGCGCGTGCCGCTGTAGTCGGCGAGGGCGTCGAACACCTTCTCCGCGTCCGCTGCGACGACCCGTTCCGTAGTGGCCTCGACCTGCGCCATTGATTCCTCCAGGACCTTGGTTCTCGGGGGCTGGGGCAAGCCAACCACCCCGGTCCCCGGCCGCCCAAATCGGGGCCTCGCGCCTTGTCGAAAACACGCTCGCACGATCAAGGGAACATGTGTTCTATTCTGTGGGCAGTGCTACCGAGGAGGCCACATGCGCTGGGAGAACCTCACGACGGACTCCGGCCACGGCCGGGCCGACGACACCGCGCTGTTCGGCGCCGACGCGGTCGTCACCCGCACCTTCGACACCCCGGAGTTCAGCGGGATCACCTTCCACGAGGTCCGGGCCCGGTCGATCATCAACCGGGTGCCCGCGGTCTCCCGCATGTCCTTCCAGTGGACGGTGAACCCCTACCGGGGCTGCACGCACGCGTGCGTGTACTGCTTCGCCCGCAAGACGCACAGCTACCTGGACCTCGACACCGGTCTCGGCTTCGACTCCCAGATCGTCGTCAAGACCAACGCCCCGGAGCTGCTGCGCCGGCAACTGGGCTCGCCCCGGTGGCACGGCGAGCACATCGCGATGGGCACCAATGTCGACTGCTACCAGCGCGCGGAGGGCCGCTACCGCCTGATGCCGGGCATCATCGGCGCCCTGCGCGACCACGCGAACCCCTTCTCGATCCTGACCAAGGGCACGCTGATCCTGCGCGACCTCGACCTGCTGAAGCAGGCGCACGAGGTGACGGACGTCGGCATCTCCGTCTCGGTCGGCTTCACGGACCCCGATCTGTGGCGCACGGTGGAGCCGGGCACCCCCGCGCCGGAGCGGCGCCTGGAGGTCGTGCGGACCCTGTCCGAGCACGGCATCGGGTGCGGGGTGCTGATGGCGCCGGTGATCCCGTTCCTGAGCGACCATCCCGCCCAACTCCGGGCCACGGTACGGGCGATCGCGGCGGCCGGGGCCACGTCCGTGACCCCGCTGGTGCTCCATCTGCGACCCGGGGCCCGGGAGTGGTTCATGGCCTGGCTCGGCGGACACCACCCGCACCTGGTGCGCCGCTACGAGCGGCTGTACGCGGACGGCTCCTACGCGCCGAAGTGGTACCAGCGCCGGATCACCCGCCAGGTCCACGAACTGGCCCGGGAGTACGGCATCGGCCCCGCCGACGGGGGCGTGCCGCGACGCCTGCCCGAGCCCGAGCCGGCCACGCCCGATCTGCCAGATCTGCCCGAAGGGACCCAACTCACATTGATCTGAGAGCATTCGAGGGCATCCCGCGCCCCAATCGGGTCAAGTATTGCCAGAACGCGTTCTTCCAGGCGCACTTTCCGGGACGATGCCGCGTGGACCGTGACACTCGCGGCCCGAAACCTCCGTCCTGGGAGGACTCCATGAGAAAACGCGCAGCCGTGCTGTGCGGCGTCTCCGTCGTCGTGGCCGGATCGTTCACGGCCCTGCCCGCCGACGCGAGCACTCCGCGTACCGCACAGACCGCTCAGGCCGCGAAGCTCACCTGGAAGAGCTGCGGCACCACGAACTACCCGACGCTCCAGTGCGCGTCCCTCAAGGTCCCACTCGACCACCGCCACCCGCGCGGACGGCAGATCACCCTCGCGCTGTCCCGCGTCCCGCACACCGCGAAGAAGTCCCAGGGCCCGCTGCTGGTCAATCCCGGCGGCCCCGGCGGCAGCGGTCTGACGCTGGCCGGATTCGTCGCCGGCGCGCTGCCCGAGGCGGTCGCGGCGCAGTACGACGTCATCGGCTTCGACCCGCGCGGTGTGGGCAAGAGCAAGCCGGCGCTGGACTGCAGGCCCGGCCACTTCAACCCGGTCCGCCCGGACTCGGTGCCGAGCACCCCGGCCATCGAGAAGGCCAACCTCCAGCGGGCCAAGTCCTTCGCGAAGGCCTGCGGCACGAAGTACGCCGATGTGCTGCCGTACATCAACACCGTGCAGGCCGTACGGGACATGGACTCGATCCGCGCGGCCCTGGGCGCGAAGAGGATCAACTACTTCGGCTACTCCTACGGCACCTATCTCGGCGCGGTCTACGCCAAGCTCTTCCCGGAGCGCGTGCGGCGCCTGGTCCTGGACTCGATCGTCGACCCCACGGGCGTGTGGTACGAGGACAACCTCCAGCAGGACCACGCCTTCAACGACCGCCACCGCGCCTTCATGGCCTGGGTCGCCAAGTACGACGCCACGTACAAGCTCGGCACCGATCCGGCGAAGATCGAGGCCACGTGGTACAAGATGCGGGCGGCCCTGGCCAAGACCCCGGCCGGCGGGAAGGTGGGCGCCTCCGAACTGGAGGACACCTTCATCCCGGGCGGCTACTACAACGGCTACTGGCCCTATCTGGCGCAGGCGTTCGCGGCCTACGTCAACGACAAGGACGCCGACCCGCTCGTGGAGGCGTACGAGAACTTCGGCGCCGTCGACGCCTCCGGTGACAACGGCTACAGCGTCTACACCTCGGTGCAGTGCCGTGACGCCGACTGGCCGCGGCACTGGAGCCAGTGGCGCGACGACAACTGGGCGGTGTACAAGAAGGCGCCGTTCATGACCTGGAACAACGCCTGGTACAACGCGCCCTGCGCGTTCTGGCCGACGAGTTCGCTCCAGCCGGTGGACGTGGCCAACGGCCAGCTGCCGCCGGTGCTGCTGTTCCAGGCGACGGACGACGCGGCCACCCCGTTCCAGGGCGGCGTGATGGTCCACCGCCTGCTGCACCGCTCCAGCCTGGTGGTGGAGCAGGGCGGCGGGAACCACGGCATCACGCTGAGCGGTAACGCCTGCCTGGACAAGCACCTGGCGGCGTACCTGACCGACGGCACGGTGCCGCGCGGCGGCGGCGAGGCCGACGCGGTGTGCGACGCGCTGCCCGATCCGAAGCCGCTGAGCCCGGCCTCGGCCTCGTCGCGCGGCTCGACGCTGCACGGCATGCTCGGCTTCCGCGGCTGAGCACCATCTGAGGGCCCGTCGGGGGCGTTGTCAGTGTCATGGTCCACCATGGACGCATGAGTGAGCTGACCAGGATCCCCGCCCCCGACGGGCTCGCCCCCGCTCCCCAGTACGCGCACGTCGTCATGGGCACCGGCACATTTGTCGCGATCTCCGGCCAGCTCGCCCTGGACGAGGACGGCAGGCTCGTCGGCGCGGGCGACCCCGCCGCCCAGGCCCACCAGGTCTTCGAGAACCTGCGCCGCTGCCTGGCCGCCGCGGGCGCCACCTTCGACGACGTCGTCAAACTCACCTACTTCGTCACGGACATGGCGTACATGCCGGCGATCCGCGCGGCCCGCGCCCAGCACATACCCGACGACCGCCTGCCGGCCGCCTCGGCGGTACAGGTCGCCTCGCTGGTGCGGCCGGAGTTCCTGATGGAGGTCGAGGCGTTCGCGGTCGTGGCCCCATGACCGAGGTCCGCGGGATGACCGTGGCCGACTGCCCGCGGGTGGCCGAGATCCGGGTCCGCGGCTGGCAGACGGCATACCGCGGACTCATGCCCCAGCCGTACCTGGACGCGATGGACGTGGCCGAGGAGACCGAACTCCTGCGGACCCGGCTGCGGCAGGGCGACGGCAGCGTGGTGAACCTGGTCGCCGAGCGGGACGGCGAAGTGGTCGGCTGGGCCGCCCACGGACCCCACCGGGACGGCGAACGGCACACCCCGGACGCCGAGTTGTACGCGCTCTACGTCCACCCCGGGCACTACGGCGCGGGCCTCGGACACGCCCTCCTTCAGGATTCGGTACGCCGCTGCACGGCCGCCGGTCACGCCCGGATGTACCTCTGGGTCATCGAGGGCAACCGCCGCGCCCGGAGCTTCTACGAGCGCGGCGGCTTCCACGCGGACGGGGCCCAGGAGCCCTTCGAGGTGGCCGGGGCCCTGGTGCCCGAGGTGCGGTACGTGCGGGCGCTGCCGGTTCAGCGGCGCTGAGCCGGAATCCTCGCCAGCGCCCGCACCGCGGCCTCCGCCAGCACCGGGTGGGCGAGCGCCTCGTTCAGCACGGTCCGGGCGCGGGCGTCCCCCAGGGTGCCGAGGCCCTCCACACAGGCGAGCGCCACCCTGCGGTAGGGGTCGTGGGGGCGCAGTCGGCGCTCCAGGGTGGTGATGAGCGCCGGCACCGACTCGGGCGCGCCCAGTTCGGTCAGCAGCCGGACCGGGTGCAGGGCGTAGGCGACGCGCAGTTCGTTGGTGGCGAGGGCGGCGGCAGCGCGGGCGGTGCGGGGGTCGCCCAGGCGGGCCAGGGCGTGGGCGGCGGAGGCGCAGCGCTGCGGGTCGCGGTGGTTGAGCAGCAGGACGAGGGACTCGAAGGCGCGCCGGTCCCCGGCCACCCCGAGCCGGAAGGCGGCGAGTTCCCTCGCCCACAGCGGCTGCCCGGGTTCGATGAGCACGGCGGCCAGTGCGTCGATGTCCTCGGTCCGCGCCAGCCGCTCGAACGCCGCCGAGGCTCCCGACTCCTGCCGTAAGCGCTCCGTGAGCGATCGCAACTCTTCGTCCATGACACGCAGCCTAGGCGGGCCGCGAGCGGCTCGGGACGTACATCACAAACACGGGGACTGGCGCGCTCGTTACCCGCCGGTTAAGCTCAGACGAGCGAGTTACCCACTCGTGGAACTCCTTGCGGTGGCCTGGTGACGCAGCCGCCGTGAGCGCAGTCGGTTCGGTACCTCAGGTACCAGCACTTCAGTACGGCGTGGCCCCGGGACAGGGCCGGTCGGCTCCACCGTTCGCCGGGCGTGTGCACGCCCGTGACGACGGCATCGCACCACCGGGCGTGTGCGCTAGCAGCCCGGCAACACCCGCACCTTCCACGCACCCGGTGCGCCGTCGGCGTACCGGGTCGCGCTCCCAGTCGTCACCTCTTTCCAGGAGTCCCGCGATGGCCACTCCCCTGTCCGACACCCCTCTGTCCCCGCTCCAGACCATTGCCGTGGTCGGCCTCGGCACCATGGGCACCGGCATCGCCGAGGTCCTCGCCAAGGCCGGCCGCACGGTCGTCGGCATCGACATCAGCGAGGCCGCGGCCGCCAAGGCCGTCGCCGCCCTGGAGAACTCGACCGCCCGCGCCGTGCAGCGCGGCCGGCTGACCGAGCAGGAGCGCGCCGACGTCCTCGCCCGTGTCCGCACGGCCACCGACCTGCGGGCCGCCGCCGACGCGGACCTGGTCATCGAGGTGGCGCCGGAGTCGTACGAGATCAAGCACCAGATCTTCCGGGAGCTCGACGGCATCGTGCGCCCCGAGACGATCCTGGCGACCGGCACCAACGCGCTCTCCGTCACCCGGCTCGCCGCCGACTCGGCCCGCCCCGAGCGGGTGCTCGGACTGCACTTCTTCAACCCGGCCCCGGCGATGAAGCTGGTCGAGGTCGTCTCCTCGGTGCTGACCGCGCCGACCGCCGTCGGCGCGGTCACCGATCTCGCGCTGGCCCTCGGCAAGGAGCCCGTGGCGGTCGGCGACCGGCCCGGGTTCGTCGCCGACGGGCTGCTGTTCGGCTACCTCAACCAGGCGGCCGCGATGTACGAGGCGAAGTACGCCTCCCGCGAGGACATCGACGCCGCGATGCGGCTCGGCTGCGGACTGCCGATGGGCCCGCTGGCCCTGCTCGACCTGATCGGCATCGACACCGCGCGCACCGTCCTGGAGGCCATGTACTCCGAGTCCCAGGACCGGCTGCACGCCCCCGCCCCGATCCTCAAGCAGCTCGCCGAGGCGGGCCTGACGGGCCGTAAGGCGGGCCGGGGCTTCTACTCGTACGAGGCGCCGGGCAGCGCGACGGTCGTCCCGGACGCCCTGACCCCGGCCGCCGACGGGTCCGGGACCGCGGGCCGTCCGGTCCGCTCCGTGGGGGTCGCGGGCTCGGGCACCATGGCGTCCGGCATCGCCGAGGTCTTCGCCAAGGCGGGCTACGAGGTCGTCCTGGCCGCCCGCAGCGAGGAGAAGGCCGAGACCGCCAAGGCCCGGATCGGCAAGTCCCTCGCGCGCTCCGTGGACAAGGGCCGGATGACGGCCGAGGCCGCCGCCGAGACCCTGGAGCGGATCACCGCGGCCGGCTCCTACGAGGCCTTCGCCGACGTCGACCTGGCCGTCGAGGCGGTCGCGGAGGACCTGGAGGTCAAGCAGCAGCTGTTCGCGGCGCTGGACAAGGTCTGCAAGCCGGGCGCGGTCCTGGCGACGACCACCTCCTCG
Source organism: Streptomyces sp. NPDC034103 (assembly GCF_055575395.1). Classification (NCBI taxonomy): domain Bacteria; kingdom Bacillati; phylum Actinomycetota; class Actinomycetes; order Kitasatosporales; family Streptomycetaceae; genus Streptomyces; species Streptomyces sp. NPDC034103. The sequence goes on from NZ_JBVISS010000001.1 coordinate 121,340, forward strand.
TTGCCGGTGATCGCCTGTGCCCGGGCCACCTCGCGTCCCCAGGACGTGATCGGCATGCACTTCTTCAACCCGGCGCCGGCGATGAAGCTGGTGGAGGTCGTCCGTACCGTCCTGACCACGGAGGACGTCCACGCGACGGTCCGCGAGGTCTGCGTCAGGATCAAAAAGCACGCGGTGGACTGCGGCGACCGCGCCGGCTTCATCGTGAACGCGCTGCTGTTCCCGTACCTCAACAACGCCGTCAAGATGGTCCAGGAGCACTACGCCTCGCTCGACGACATCGACGCCGCGATGAAGCTGGGCGGCGGCTATCCGATGGGGCCCTTCGAACTGCTCGACGTGGTCGGGCTCGACGTCTCCCTGGCGATCGAGAAGGTCCTGCACCGCGAGTTCCGCGACCCGGGCCTGGCTCCGGCGCCGCTCCTGGAGCACCTGGTGGCCGCGGGCTGCCTCGGCCGCAAGACCGGCCGTGGCTTCCGCGAATATGCCCGCCGCTGAGCCGTCCGGCGACTGGTTCAAGGACGCCGAGGACTGGGGCGGACTGCTCGACCCCCACGGAACGCCCCTGCCCGCACCGGGCGGGGGGTCCCTGGGACAGGAGCGCCAACCTGCGCACATGCAGTACGTTCGGGTCATGTCCCAGTCCGCCAAGTCCTCACGTACACCAGCCACGCCCGACGCACCGGAAAGTGCCGCAGGCAGTCGCGCGGCCGCGCAGCGGCTCAAGATGCGCCGAGAACTGGCGGCCGCGGCGATGGAGCTGTTCTCGACCAAGGGGTACGAGGCGACCACCGTCGACGAGATCGCGGCCGCGGCCGGAGTCGCCCGCCGCACCTTCTTCCGCCACTTCCGTTCCAAGGAAGAGGCGATCTTCCCCGATCACGACGACACCCTGATCCGCGCCGAGGCCGTCCTCAACGCCGCGCCCCCGCACGAGCATCCGCTCGACACGGTGTGCAACGGCATCAAGGAGGTCATGCGGATGTACGCGGCCCGGCCGGAGATCTCGGTCGCCCGCTACAAGCTGACGCGCGAGGTACCCACCCTGCGTGAGGCGGAGATCGCCTCGGTGGCCCGCTACGAGCGGTTGTTCACCCGTTATCTCCTCGGCCACTTCGACGAGCACGCGCACGACGACGACGCCAACGACGACCCGCTGCTGGCCGAGGTCGCCGCGTCCGCGGTCGTCACGGCCCACAACCACGTGCTGCGGCGCTGGCTGCGGGCCGGCGGACAGGGCGACGTGGAGGCCCAGCTCGACCACGCCTTCGCGATCGTCCGCAAGACGTTCGGCTCCGGCATAGGAGCCGGCCGCAGCACCGCCGCGAGGACGGCGGCGGCGACGGTCTCCACCCACGGCGAGGTACTGGTCACGGTGGCCCGTACCGACGCCCCCCTCGACCAGGTCATGCGGGCCATCGAGGAGGCGCTCAAGGAGCGCTGAGCCTTACCGCACCGCTGTGACGACGGCCACCCCTCGGGGTGGCCGTTTTCGTCTGCCTCCACCCGATTTCCAGCTGTTCTCCACCCGCGTTCGATCGATCATCGCTCATTTGTTACGTAAAGATTTCACGTGAGAGCAATTCCTGGCACTCAGTGCCTTGCGACGTGACACGCGGTGTCATACGTTGATGGTGTCCGGGCGGCCGGCGTGCAGAGACCTTTCGCACGTCGGCTGTCCCAACAAGTCATCGACTTGCCCGCCCGGACGCCTGCGTCACAGGCACCCTCCCGCGCCACAAAGCGCTGCCGAAGCACCACCCGCCGAACCGACGGCACTTCTCGACACCACCCTCAGCAGCACCGACGAAACCCTCAGCGTCCCTCCCTCAGGACGCTTCCCCAGTTCTCGACTCCGCTCGAACCGGGGAAACCCAAACCGCCGGAGGCAACACCGTGACCGTGAAGGACATCCTCGACGCGATCCAGTCGCCCGACTCGACGCCGGCCGACTTCGCAGCCCTGCCGCTCCCCGAGTCGTACCGCGCGATCACCGTGCACAAGGACGAGACGGAGATGTTCGCGGGCCTTCAGACCCGCGACAAGGACCCGCGCAAGTCGATCCACCTCGACGACGTGCCGGTGCCGGAGCTCGGCCCGGGCGAGGCCCTGGTCGCCGTCATGGCATCGAGCGTCAACTACAACTCGGTGTGGACCTCGATCTTCGAGCCGCTGTCGACCTTCGGCTTCCTGGAGCGCTACGGCCGCACCAACGAGCTGGCCAAGCGGCACGACCTGCCGTACCACATCATCGGCTCCGACCTCGCGGGCGTCGTCCTGCGCACCGGCCCCGGCGTCAACGCCTGGAAGCCCGGTGACGAGGTCGTCGCGCACTGTCTGAGCGTCGAGATGGAGTCCTCGGACGGCCACAACGACACGATGCTCGACCCCGAGCAGCGCATCTGGGGCTTCGAGACCAACTTCGGCGGCCTGGCGGAGATCGCACTGGTCAAGTCCAACCAGCTGATGCCCAAGCCGGGCCACCTCAGCTGGGAGGAGGCCGCCGCTCCGGGACTCGTCAACTCGACCGCGTACCGCCAGCTGGTGTCCCGCAACGGCGCCGGCATGAAGCAGGGCGACAACGTCCTGATCTGGGGCGCGAGCGGCGGACTGGGCTCCTACGCCACGCAGTTCGCCCTCGCGGGCGGCGCCAACCCGATCTGTGTCGTCTCCAGCGACCAGAAGGCGGACATCTGCCGCTCGATGGGCGCCGAGGCGATCATCGACCGCAACGCCGAGGGCTACAAGTTCTGGAAGGACGAGCAGACCCAGGACCCCAAGGAGTGGAAGCGCTTCGGCAAGCGCATCCGCGAGCTGACCGGCGGCGAGGACATCGACATCGTCTTCGAGCACCCCGGCCGCGAGACCTTCGGCGCCTCCGTCTTCGTCACCCGCAAGGGCGGCACGATCACCACCTGCGCCTCGACCTCGGGCTACATGCACGAGTACGACAACCGCTACCTGTGGATGTCCCTGAAGCGGATCATCGGCTCGCACTTCGCCAACTACCGCGAGGCCTGGGAGGCCAACCGGCTCATCGCGAAGGGCAAGATCCATCCGACCCTGTCCAAGGTGTACTCCCTGGAGGAGACCGGCCAGGCCGCCCACGACGTGCACCGCAACGCCCACCAGGGCAAGGTCGGCGTGCTGTGCCTGTCCCCCGAGGAGGGTCTGGGCGTGCGCGACGAGGAGATGCGTGCCAAGCACCTCGACGCCATCAACCGCTTCCGCAACATCTGAGACACCCGGGGTCATAGATGACTGAGCGTCAGCCCGCCGCAGGCAAGCGGGAGAAGGACCGGCCGTGGCTCATGCGCACGTACGCCGGCCACTCCACGGCCGAGGCGTCCAACGAGCTGTACCGGCGCAACCTCGCCAAGGGCCAGACCGGTCTGTCCGTCGCGTTCGACCTGCCGACGCAGACCGGCTACGACTCCGACCACATCCTCGCCCGCGGCGAGGTCGGCCGGGTCGGTGTGCCGATCGCGCACCTCGGTGACATGCGCCGGCTGTTCCAGGACATCCCCCTGGAGCAGATGAACACCTCGATGACGATCAACGCCACCGCCATGTGGCTGCTGGCGCTCTACCAGGTCGTCGCCGAGGAGCAGGGTGCCGACATCACCCAGCTCCAGGGCACGACCCAGAACGACATCGTCAAGGAGTACCTGTCCCGCGGCACGCACGTCTTCCCGCCGGGACCGAGCCTCCGGCTGACGACCGACATGATCGCGTACACGGTCTCCCACCTCCCGAAGTGGAACCCGATCAACATCTGCAGCTACCACCTGCAGGAGGCGGGCGCCACGCCGGTCCAGGAGATCGCGTACGCGATGTCGACGGCGATCGCGGTCCTGGACGCCGTCCGGGACTCCGGTCAGGTGCCGCAGGAGCGCATGGGCGATGTCGTCGGCCGTATCTCCTTCTTCGTGAACGCGGGCGTCCGCTTCATCGAGGAGATGTGCAAGATGCGCGCCTTCGGCCGCATCTGGGACCAGGTCACCCGCGAGCGCTACGGCATCGAGAACCCCAAGCACCGCCGCTTCCGGTACGGCGTCCAGGTCAACTCCCTCGGGCTGACCGAGGCGCAGCCGGAGAACAACGTCCAGCGGATCGTCCTTGAGATGCTGGCCGTGACCCTCTCGAAGGACGCACGCGCGCGTGCCGTCCAGCTGCCGGCCTGGAACGAGGCCCTCGGTCTCCCCCGGCCCTGGGACCAGCAGTGGTCGCTGCGGATGCAGCAGGTGCTGGCCTACGAGAGCGATCTGCTGGAGTACGAGGACATCTTCGAGGGCTCGCACGTCGTCGAGGCGAAGGTCGCCACGCTCGTCCAGGAGTCCCTCGCCGAGATCGACCGGATCCAGGAGATGGGCGGCGCGATGGCCGCCGTCGAGTCGGGCTACCTGAAGTCGCAGCTGGTCTCCTCGCACGCCGAGCGCCGGGCCCGTATCGAGTCCGGCCAGGAGAAGATCATCGGCGTCAACATCTTCGAGACGACCGAGCCCAACCCCCTCACGGCCGACCTGGACACCGCGATCCATACCGTGGACCCGGCCGTCGAGGCCCGGGTCATCGAGGGGCTCCAGCACTGGCGCGACACCCGCTACCAGCCGCCCTTCAACCACCCGCGCCCCTGCAAGGCGCTGGCGAAGCTCAAGGAGGCCGCGCGCGGCACCGCGAACCTCATGGAGGCCACCCTGGAGTGCGCCCGCGCGGGCGCCACGACCGGCGAGTGGGCCGGGGCGCTGCGCGAGGTGTTCGGCGAGTTCCGGGCGCCGACCGGGGTCTCCTCGGCTCCGGTGGCGGTCCCCGCGGAGGAGGGCTCGGCGATGGCCGACGTCCGCCGCAAGGTCGACCTGACCGCCAAGGACCTGGGCGTCGGCAAGCTGCGCTTCCTGGTCGGCAAGCCGGGCCTGGACGGGCACTCCAACGGGGCCGAGCAGATCGCCGTCCGCGCGCGTGACGCGGGCTTCGAGGTGGTCTACCAGGGCATCCGGCTCACCCCCGAGCAGATCGTGGACGCGGCGATCGCCGAGGACGTGCACGCGGTCGGGCTGTCCATCCTGTCCGGCTCGCACGCCCAGCTGGTGCCGGACGTCCTGGACCGGCTCCGTGTGGCCGGTGCCACAGATATACCGGTGATCGCCGGTGGCATCATCCCGAATGGTGACGCCGAACAGCTGCGGGCAGCCGGAGTGGCCGCGGTCTTCACCCCGAAGGACTTCGACATCACCGGAATCATCGGCCGGATCGTCGACGAGATCCGGAACGCGAACAAGCTCGACCCCCTGGAGGTCCCCGCATGACCACGCCCGTCAACCGTTTGCGTCCGCGACGCTCCTGTCTCGCGGTCCCCGGGAGCAACCCCCGCTTCCTGGAGAAGGCGCAGGGCCTCCCGGCGGACCAGGTCTTCCTCGACCTGGAGGACGCGTGCGCCCCGCTCGCCAAGCCCGAGGCGCGGCACACCATCGTCAAGTTCCTCAACGAGGGTGACTGGACCGGCAAGACGAGGGTCGTGCGCGTCAACGACTGGACGACCGAGTGGACGTACCGCGATGTCGTCACGGTCGTCGAGGGCGCCGGTCAGAACCTCGACTGCATCATGCTGCCGAAGGTGCAGACGGCGGAGCAGATCGTCGCGCTCGACCTGCTGCTGACCCAGATCGAGAAGACCATGGGCTTCGAGGTCGGCAAGATCGGCATCGAGGCACAGATCGAGAACGCGCAGGGCCTGAACAACGTCAACGAGATCGCGACCGCGTCCCAGCGCGTGGAGACGATCATCTTCGGCCCGGCCGACTTCATGGCGTCGATCAACATGAAGTCGCTGGTCGTGGGCGAGCAGCCGCCCGGCTACCCGGCGGACGCCTACCACTACATCCTGATGAAGATCCTGATGGCCGCCCGCGCCAACAACCTCCAGGCGATCGACGGACCCTACCTCCAGATCCGCAACATCGACGGCTACCGCGAGGTCGCCCAGCGTGCCGCGGCCCTCGGTTTCGACGGCAAGTGGGTGCTGCACCCGGGCCAGGTCGAGGCGTCCAACGAGATCTTCTCGCCCTCGCAGGAGGACTACGACCACGCCGAGCTGATCCTGGACGCGTACGACTACTACACCTCCGAGGCGGGCGGCAAGAAGGGCTCGGCGATGCTCGGCGACGAGATGATCGACGAGGCCAGCCGCAAGATGGCACTGGTCATCTCCGGCAAGGGGCGCGCGGCCGGCATGCAGCGCACCTCCACCTTCGAGATCCCGGAGGCCTGAGCATGCAGTTCGGACGCACCTACGAGGAGTTCGAGGTCGGGGCGGTCTACAAGCACTGGCCCGGGAAGACGGTCACGGAGTACGACGACCACCTCTTCTGTCTTCTCACCATGAACCACCACCCGCTCCACATGGACGTCAACTACGCCGAGAAGACCACGGACTTCGGCAAGAACGTGGTGGTCGGGAACTACATCTACTCCCTGCTGCTCGGCATGTCCGTCCCGGACGTCTCCGGCAAGGCGATCGCCAACCTGGAGATCGAGTCGCTCAAGCACGTGGCGCCGACCTTCCACGGCGACACGATCTACGGCCAGACGACCGTGCTCGACAAGTGGCCGTCCAAGTCGAAGAACGACCGCGGGATCGTGTACGTCGAGACCAAGGGCTACAAGCAGGACGGCACGCTGGTCTGCGTGTTCCGCCGCAAGGTCATGGTGCCCACCGAGACCTACATCAAGGAGCGCGGCGGCGAGCAGCCCGGCCGCCCGGAACTTCAGGAGGGCTGAGCCCGATGGCACGCCTCGCCCAGACCGCCGGTCTGACCGACATTCAGCAGGAAATCCTCTCCACCGTCCGCGACTTCGTGGACAAGGAGATCCTCCCGGTCGCCACCGAGCTGGAGCACCGCGACGAGTACCCGCAAGCGATCGTCGACGGGCTCAAGGAGTTGGGCCTGTTCGGCCTGATGATCCCCGAGGAGTACGGCGGCCTGGGCGAGTCGCTCCTGACGTACGCGCTGTGCGTCGAGGAGATCGCCCGCGGGTGGATGTCGGTGTCCGGCATCATCAACACCCACTTCATCGTGGCGTACATGCTCAAGCAGCACGGCACGCAGGAGCAGAAGGACCACTTCCTGCCGCGCATGGCGGCCGGCGACATCCGCGGCGCGTTCTCGATGTCGGAGCCGGGCCTCGGATCGGACGTGTCGGCCATCACCTCCAAGGCGGTCAAGGACGGCGAGGAGTACGTCCTGAACGGCCAGAAGATGTGGCTGACGAACGGCGGAACGTCAAGTTTGGTCGCCGTTCTCGTCCGAAGTGACGAAGGCCTCACTCCCGAGGAAGCGGCCGCCAAGCCCCACAAGTCGATGACGACCTTCCTCGTCGAGAAGGAGCCCGGCTTCGGAGAGGTCCGCCCCGGCCTCACCATCCCCGGGAAGATCGACAAGATGGGCTACAAGGGTGTCGACACCACCGAGCTCATCATGGATGGCCTGCGCGTTCCGGCCGATCGGGTGCTCGGCGGCGTCACCGGCCGGGGTTTTTACCAAATGATGGACGGCGTGGAAGTGGGCCGCGTCAACGTGGCGGCGCGTGGCTGTGGCGTCGCTCAGCGTGCCTTCGAACTCGGCGTGTCGTACGCCCAGCAACGCCACACTTTCGGGAAGCCCATCGCCCAGCACCAGGCGATCCAGTTCAAGCTGGCCGAGATGGCTACCAAGGTGGAGGCCGCGCATGCGATGATGGTCAACGCGGCACGCAAAAAGGACTCCGGGGAGCGAAACGACCTTGAGGCTGGGATGGCGAAGTACCTCGCCTCCGAGTACTGCAAGGAGGTCGTGGAAGACGCCTTCCGGATCCACGGCGGCTACGGCTTCTCCAAGGAGTACGAGATCGAGCGCCTCTACCGTGAGGCCCCGATGCTGCTGATCGGCGAAGGTACCGCCGAGATCCAGAAAATGATCATCGGTCGCAGGCTGCTCGAAGAGTATCGATTCCAGGGCTAGATGTCCGGATACGGGGTGTTTTCTTGGAGAAGAAGGTCACACCCCGTCAACGCTCTTCAGCCGCCGACTCGGCTTCCTGGCTTGCCCAGTTGTGGCCAACGACCGGTACGATCCCGGGAAAGCCGCCGTCCCCCGTTACCGTGCGGCGCCATCCGCTACGAAGGTCATCCATGCCCCACAGCCAAACCTCTGCACCACGCGACAGCCAGGTCGGCGGCGTACGCCTCGCGCGCGGAGCATCGCCGTGGCTTCTCCCGACCGTCGCCACCGCAGCCCTCAGCCTCGTGCGCGCGCGCAAGTCCGGCGCCGCCAAGGCCGTGGCCGTGCCCGCCACCGCGCTCGCGGCGGGCATGCTGTGGTTCTTCCGCGACCCCGAGCGCGAGATCGCCACGGGCCGGGTCATCTCGCCCGCGGACGGTGTGGTGCAGAGCATCATGCCGTGGAAGGACGGGCGCACCCGCGTCGCGATCTTCATGAGCCCGCTCAACGTCCACGTCAACCGCGCGCCGCTCTCCGGCACGGTGACGTCGGTCGAGCACATCCCCGGTGGGTTCGTCCCGGCGTTCAACAAGGAGAGCGAGAACAACGAGCGCGTTGTCTGGCACTTCGACACCGAACTCGGCGACATCGAGATGATCCAGATCGCCGGCGCGGTGGCCCGCCGCATCGTTCCCTACATTCCGCAGGGCACGAAGGTCGAGCAGGGCGACCGCATCGGTCTGATCCGCTTCGGCTCGCGCGTCGACATCTACCTGCCGGAGGGCGTGGACGTCGCGGTCGAGGTCGGTCAGAAGACCGTGGCTGGGGTGACTCGCATTGACCGTGATTGATCCTGAGACACAGGCGGGCTGGGTGCCCGAGGCCGCAGAGGCCGACGACGAGGAGGAGATGCCTCTTTCTCTCCGCCTCTCGATAGCGGACACCCTCACCCTCGGCAACGCCACGTGCGGCTTCATGGCGGTGTACTTCACCACCACCGGCATCCTGATCCCGCACCTCACGGACACCCAGGAGTCCGGCATGGCCCGCAACAGCGCGGCCACGGCGGTCATCCTGATGCTCTGTGCGGCGGTCTTCGACCTGTTCGACGGTCTGGTGGCGCGCAAGCTGCGGTCCTCGCCGATGGGCGCGGAGCTGGACAACCTCTCCGACCTGGTCAGCTTCGGCCTGGCACCGGCGTACTTCGTCCTCGTCTACGGCATGGTCGCCGCCGACGCCTCCCAGCGGGTGGCGGCGGTGGGGGCGATCGTGGTGCTCCTGGCGGTGGTGCTCAGACTCGCGCGGTTCTCCTGCGTGACGGTGAAGGACGGCACCTTCCAGGGCATGCCGTCCCCCTTCGGGGCGCTGACCGTGGTCTCGATCGTGCTGCTCGAGCTGCCCTTCGAGGCGACGCTGATGGCGATCCTGGGGACGGCGTGGCTGATGGTGAGCCGGGTCGAGTACCCCAAGCCGCGGGGCATCCTCGCGGTGGCGATGCTCGGCTGGATCGTGTCGGCCATGGGCCTGCTGGCGGCCTGGGCGTTCGACGCCCCGGGCGGACAGCTGCTCCTTCAGACGGGCTGCGCGCTGCAGCTGGTCATGGGCGCGGTCATCCCGCTGTTCGCCACGGCTCGCCGGGTGAACAACTTCCGGGACAACCGTCGTGAGTCGCGGGCGGCACAGCTGCCGTAGGCGGCTGGTGGAAGACCTTCGAGAGGGCCCGAACCGATTTCCCGGTTCGGGCCCTCTGTCGTTGTCGCGCCCCGTCTGGCTCAGGCCTTCGGCGTGTACGCCTCCGCCACCTCGGAGGCGGTCGCCTCCTGTACGACCTTCATGCCGCCCGTCACGCTCTTGTCCGGCTGGAGGATCACGCTCTGCCGGGAGGAGGGGGACTTCGGGTCGGTGAAGTCCTGCTCGGGGCCGAAGCCGACGCTGAAGGAGTCGAGGGTCAGCAGGGCCTTGCCGACGCCCTCACGGGTGAGGTCCTTGCTCGCGCAGGCCTTCTTCAGTGCCTCGCCGAAGGCCGACGCGGCGGTCCAGCCGGCGACGATCCCGTTGTCGAGGGAGTCCTTCGGATAGGCCGCCCGGTAGTCGGCGACGAGCTTCTTCGCCTCCGGGGTGTCCGCGCCGATGGGCAGCGAGGGCGAGGCGACGTAGTAGTTCTTCATCAGGGCCGGTCCCGCCTGGGTGGCCAGCAGCTGGGGCGCGAAGGCGGAGTTGTTGCCGATGATCGGCACGTCGAAGCCGCCGGCCGCCGCCACGCCGACGAGCGAGGCCGCCTGGCGGGGGCCCGCACTGATCACGATCGCCTTGACGCCGGCCTGCTTGAGGGCGGCGACCTGGGCGGTCATGTCGTTGTCGGTGGGCTTGATCTTCTGCTCGACGACGGTCAGCCCCTCCTCCTCGCCGATGTGCCGGGAGCCGGCCAGCGCGCTCTCGCCGTAGTCGCCCTCGAAGTACACGTGGCCGAGCTTGTCGCCCTTCTTGAGTCCCTTCTCCTTGATCAGGAAGTCGACGGCGTTCATCGTCTCGATGTCGTAGGTGGAGCCGATGACCCGGATGTACGGGCTGCCCAGCAGCGCCGAGGACCATCCCTGCGGGAGTACCAGGCCCTTGTCCTGGCCGTCGACGCGCTGCTTGACGGCGGCGACGAACGGCGAACCGATGAACTGCGCGAAGCCCAGCACCTTCGGTTCCAGCTCGGTGTAGCCGGAGATGGCCTTCTGCGGGTCGTAGCCGTGATCGCGGACCGTCAGCTGGACCTTGTAGCCGCAGACGCCGCCCTCGGCGTTCAGCTGCTTCACATACAGCTGCTGGGCCTGGGTGACGCTCTTGCCGAGGGTGGCGTAGACGCCGGTCATGTCGGTGAGGGCGCCCAGCGCGATGGTCTTGCCGGAGACGCCCTCGCCGGTCTTCACCCCGCCCGTGGCCTTGTCGCCGTCGTCGGAGTCCTTGGCCTTGGAGCTGCATCCGGCCAGGACGAGCAGTGCGGCGAGTGCGCCCGCGGCGGCCCTGGCCGCGTACGTCGTGTTCATCGTTCCTCCCCTGAAGGGTTTTCCCCTGAATGGGTTGTGCGGCGCCGGGCGGCCGGTCTGACCAGGCCGCCCGGCAGGAACAGCACCACCAGCACGACGGCGGCGCCGTAGAGGTACCGGGATGCCTCGCCCGGTGCGATCCCGCCCGTACCGGGGGCGGAGACCAGGGGGAGCGCATCGCTGTAGCGGGTGAGCAGTTGGGGCAGCAGCGTGACGAACACGGCCCCGGCGACCGCGCCGGAGACCGAGCCGAGCCCGCCGATGACGATCATGGCGAGGTACTCGAGGGACAGCGTGATGCCGAAGTAGTCGGGCACCGTGCGCTGGAAGACCAGCGCGAGCAGGACGCCCGCGAGTCCCGCGTACATCGACGACAGCACGAAGACGGCGGCCCGGTGCCGGGCGACCGGCACGCCGATCACGCCGGCGGCGATGCGGTGGTCGCGGATGGCGTTCATGGCCCGTCCGGGCCGTCCGGCCAGCACGCCCCGGGCGAACAGCGCGCCCGCGAGGAGCAGGACGAGCCCGGCGTACCAGAGCTTCTCGGCGGAGCCGAAGGGCACGGCGGCGACGAGGAGTTCACGGTCGTCGAAGGTGAGGCCGAAGAGGCTGAGCGGCGGGACGTCGCGGCCGTTGGCGCCGCCGGTCAGGTCGTGGGCGTTGAACATCACGTGCTGGCCGATGAAGACCAGCGCGAGGGTGGCGATGCCGAGGTAGGCGCCGCTGAGCCGCCCGGAGATGGGGCTGAACAGGCCGCCCGCGACGCCCGCGAGGAGGACCGCGAGGGCGGCCGCCAGCCAGGTCGGCAGGCCGAGCCCGGTCAGTCCGTCGCCGCCGTCCGCCGCGAACACGCAGTAGCCGTAGGCGCCGACGGCGAGGAAGAAGGAGTGGCCCATGGAGAGCTGGCCGGTGGCGCCGGTGAGGAGGTTGATGCCGATCGCGCCGATGGCGGCGGCCATGGCGAAGAGGCCGGCTTGCAGCCAGAAGCGGTCGAGGTAGAACGGCAGCACCAGCAGGAGCACGGCGCCGACGGCCCACAGGGCGGTGCGGGTGCGGATCAGCCGCAGCGGTTTCACCAGGACGTCAGACACGGGCGGGCTCCTTCGTGCCGAACAGGCCCGCCGGACGGATCAGCAGGATCGCCACCATCACGAGGTACGGCGCGAGATCCCCGAGACCCCGGCCGAGGAACGTCAGATCGCTCTGGTAGCCGGTCGCCAGCGACTCCGTGACGCCGACCAGCAGTCCGCCCACCAGCGCGCCGGTCGTGGAGTCGAGGCCGCCGAGGATCGCCGCCGGGAAGGCCTTGAGGGCGGCGAGCGAGGTGGCCCGTTCCAGCCCCGGCGTGGGGAAGACGGTCAGGAACAGCGCCGCCACGGCGGCCAGTCCCCCGGCCACGGCCCAGGCGCCGAGCGAGACCCGTCCCAGCCGTACGCCCATCAGGGCGGCCGTCTCCGCGCTCTCCGCGGCCGCGCGCATCGCCACGCCCCAGGAGGTGTACCGGAAGGCCAGCAGGAACACCCCGATGAGCAGGGCCGCCGCCACGAACGCGGCGATCCGGGTGTGGGCCAGCGAGATCGGGCCCAGCCGGAGCACGGAGTCGCCCCACGGGTCGCCGAGGGTCATCACGTCGGTGCCGATACGGCGGGTCAGTTCGGTGGTGAGCAGGATGTCGACGCCGATGGTGACGATGGCCAGCACACTGTGGTCGGAGCCCCGGTAGCGCCGCATCACCAGGAACTCCACCGCCGCCCCGACCACCGCGGCGCCCGCGATCCCGACGAGCAGTGCGGGCCAGAACCCGAGGTCGTCGTGGAGGGTCGCGGTGACATAGCCGCCGGCGAGCAGCAGCGAGGCGTGGGCGAAGTTGACGACCTCGGTGGCCCGGAAGATCACCACGAACCCGAGCGCGATCAGCGCGTACACCGAGCCCAACGAGACGCCGTTGAGAAGGATTTCAGCGAAGGTGCTCATGACGCGTCCCCCAGGTAGGCCCGGACGACGGCCGGATCGTTCTGTACGTCGGCGGGGACCCCGTCGGCGATCCGGCGCCCGAAGTCCAGCACGGTCACGGCGTCCGCGAGCCGCATCACCACCCCCATGTCGTGTTCCACCAGCACGATCGAGATACCGAGGCCGTCGCGAACTCCCGCGATGACGGCGGCCGTTCGGCGCCGCTCTCCGGCGGTCATCCCGGCGACGGGCTCGTCGAGGAGCAGCAGGCGCGGCTCCATGCAGAGCGCGCGGGCCAGTTCCGCGAGCTTCTGCTGCCCGTACGGCAGGGAGCCGGCCGGGCGGTCCAGGCAGTCCGCGATGCCGACGAACTCGGCGATCTCACGGACGCGTTCACGGTGTGCCCGCTCCTCGCGGGCGGCGGAGGGCAGCCGGAGTCCCGCCGCCAGGAAGCCGGTCCGGGTGAGCCGGTAGCGGCCCAGCAGGAGGCTGTCCTCGACCGTGGCGCGGGGCGGCAGGGCGAGGTTCTGGAAGATGCGGGCGACACCGAGGCCGGCGATGCGGTGCGGAGGCATCCCGGTGAGTTCGTGGTCGCCGAAGCGGACGCTGCCCTTCGTGGCCCGGTAGACGCCGGACAGGACGTTGAAGCAGGTGGACTTGCCGGCGCCGTTGGGCCCGATGAGGGCGTGCACGGTGCCGGGGCGGACGGTGAAGCTGACGTCGTCGAGGGCGGTGAGGCCCGCGAACCGGACAGTCAGGCCGCGCACGGCGAGGGTGTCCATCGGTTCACCCCTTCCAGCGGGTCAGCGTGCGGCCCACGACCTGGTCCGCGTCGGCCGCCGCGTCCTCGTCGACCACGCCGAGGTAGCGGCGGCGGACTTCGTCGGAGGCGGCCAGTTCGGAGGCCGGCCCGGACAGGGTCACCTCGCCGACCTCCAGGACGTAGGCGCGGGTGGCGAGGCGCAGGGCGAGCGCGGCGTTCTGTTCGACGAGGAGGACCGCGGTGCCCTGTTCGTTGATCTCGCGGACGGTGTCGGCGATCCGCTGGGCCATGAGCGGGGCCAGGCCCAGGGAGGGCTCGTCGAGGAGCAGCACCTTCGGGGCGGCCATCAGCGCCCGGGCGACGGCGAGCATCTGCTGTTCGCCGCCGGAGAGCAACCCGGCGCGCTGGTGGGCCCGTTCGGCGAGGACGGGGAAGAGTTCGTGCACCCGGGCGAGGGCTTCCGGGCGACCGGAGCGACTGCCGCCGAGGGCGCCCGCGCGCAGATTGTCGGCGACCGTCATCCGGGCGAACACCCGCCTGCCCTCCGGCACCTGGGACACCCCGGCCGCCACCACCCGGTCCGGCGCGAGCCCGTCCAGGCGTCGGCCGCCCAGGCGTACCTCGCCCTCGGTGACGGCACCGCCGTGGAAGGACAGCGTGCGGCTGATCGCCCGCAGCAGCGTCGACTTGCCCGCGCCGTTGGAGCCGAGGACCGTCACCACCGTCCCCTCGGGCACCTCCAGGGACACCCGGCGCAGGGCCCGCACGGGCCCGTATCCGACCGACAGCTCCCGCACCACGAGTCCGGGACCATCCATGGACTTCCCCCCTGTGTTCACTCTGTGTGGCGCTCACCCCAGCACCGGTGCGAGCGCGCGTCCACGGCCCCCGGCGATGTCGCTGCGGGTGCCCAGCGGCCCGGCGCCCGCGTTGTGCGCGCGCACAACACCGCGTGTCAGGGGCCTGTGCGCGGGCCTGTCCCGATGACATCCTCCGGTCATGGGTGGGCGAAGGCTGCGGACCGGCCATGACTGGAAACTGCTCGCGGAGTCCTGCACGGCTCTGCTGGAGGGGGTGCCCGAGCTGGTCGACGAGCACCTACGGCAACTCGCCGAGCACTCCCCCGTCTACGCGGGGGTGCTCGCACCGGACCTCCAGTGGCGGGAGGCCGAGGAGGCGATCCGGATCGGCATCGAGACCCTGGCGGCGCCACGGGAGTCGCCCCGCCGCGACCTGGAGCACGCCGAGGACCTCGGCCGGCGCCGGGCGCATCAGGGGCTGCCGCTGGATCTGCTGGTGCACGCCTACCGCAACGCCGGCTATCTGGTGTGGGACGCGCTGGTGGAGGGTGCCTCGGGGCGGGAGCCGGAGCGGCTCGCGGCGTTGATGCGGTCGGCGACAGTGGTGTGGTCGGCGGTGGACGCGCAGACCCAGACGGCGTCGGAGGCGTACCGGGCGACCGAGGCGGACCTGCGCCGGCGTACCGACGAACAGTTGCAGGCGCTGCTCGACGCGCTGCTGGAGGGGCAGGCGACGCCAGGGCTGGCGGCGCGGGCGGCCGCGGGACTCGATCTGCCGGAGCACGGCCCCTACGCGGTCGTGGTGCTGCGGGCGGTGCGGCGGGACACGCACGGGCAGCCGCTGCGGGGAGCCGGGTTCCGGTTCATCTGGCGGATGCGGGCGGACTGCGAGATCGGGGTCGTCGCCCTCTCGCCCGGTCAGGGGCTGGACGGGGTGGCCCGGGCGCTCGACGGCCGCTGCTCGGGCCCGGGCGGCATCAGTCCGGTGGTGCCGGGACTCGCCGAGCTGGGGCGGGCCCGACGGCTGGCGGAGCTGGCGCTGCGGACGTGTCCGCCGGACGCGACCGCCGTCGTACGGCTGGACCAGCGCATGCCGACGGCGCTCGTGGTGAGCCAGCCGGAGCTGGCCGACCGGCTGGTGACGGACGTGTTCGGCGCGCTGCTGGAGCTGGAGCCCGCCGACCGTGCCGTGCTGCTGGAGACCCTCGATGTGTGGCTGGCGTGCGAGGGCTCCGCGGGGCGGGCCGCGGGACGGCTGTACTGCCACCGCAACACGGTCTTCAACCGGTTGCGGCGGCTGGAGCAGCTGACGTCCCGGTCGCTGGCCCGGCCCCGGGACCTGATCGAGATGACGCTGGCGCTGGACGCCTACCGGCTCTCGGGTGCCCGGCGGTGATCAGGTCAGGAAGTCCCGCGCGATCTGCTCCGCCACCCGCTCCAGGATCGGGCCCGCGTCCGCGATGCACTTGGCCACGTCCGGCTCGATCTCGGTGAGGGGGTACGCCCGCCGGATGCCGGCCCTGCCGAGCGCCTCGGGCGGCAGGGCGAGTCGCCCGCACACCGCGACGACCTCCTTGTCCGCGGCACGGGCCGCGGCGGCGACGCCCGCGGGGGCCTTGCCGTGCAGGGTCTGCTCGTCGAGGGAGCCCTCGCCGGTGATGACCAGCGTGGTCCGCTCCAGCGCGGGGGCGAAGCCCAGGACGTCGAGCATGACCTCGATTCCGGCCCGGAATCGGGCACCGACCAGCAGCGCGCCGTAGCCGATGCCGCCCGCGGCGCCGGCGCCAGGAGCTGCCGCGTACTCGGCGGCCTGGGCGCCGACGGCCGACTCCAGCACGCGCGCGTAGTGCGCGAGCGCCTCGTCGAGGGCCGCCACGTCGTCCGGGGAGGCGCCTTTCTGCGGGCCGTAGACCGCGGGCGCGCCCTTCGGGCCGGTCAGCGGGTTGTCGACGTCGCTGGCGAGGACCAGTTCGACGTCGGCCAGGCGCGGGTCCAGGTCCGAGAGGTCGGCCGTGGCGAGGTCCGCGAGACCGCCGCCGCCCGGGGCGACCGGCTCGCCGTCCTTGTCGAGGAACCGCGCGCCGAGCGCGGTCAGCATGCCGGCGCCGCCGTCGGTGGTGGCGCTGCCGCCCACGCCGAAGACGATCGTGCGGGCGCCCGCGTCGAGTGCGGCCCGCAGCAGCTCGCCGGAGCCGTACGTGGAGGCCGTGAGCGGGGCGAAGACGCCCTCGGGCAGGCGCTGGAGGCCGCTGGCCTCCGCCATCTCCACCACGGCCGTGTCGCCGCGCAGTGCGAAGGCGGCGGTGACCTCCTGGCCGAGCGGCCCGGCGGCCTTGATCTCGTGCCGCTCAAAGCCGGCCGCGACCGCCGCGTCCACGGTGCCGTCACCGCCGTCGGCCACCGGCAGCGCCGCGACGTCGAGTCCCGGCACGACCCGGCGCAGCCCGGCCGTCACCCGCTCGGCGACCTGCACGGCCGTCAGCGACCCCTTGAACTTGTCCGCGGCGATGAGCACCCTCTGGGCACCGTTGCCTGCAGCGTCCGCCACCTTGTATTCCCCTTGCTCTTCGGGCCTGGACGATGTCAGGCCAGTCGCGCCGCTGCGACCATAACCGCAGGCACCCCCCGCCGTCATGCCCCGCCCGGACCGTGAGAACGTGCCGTGACCCCGCTGTGCGCGCCCAGGAAATCGGGTAAACCGGTCCTATGACCCCTGTGGGCACCGCACCAGAGCTCGCCGACCGCGTCCTCGGGGGCTGGCTGGGCCGGATCGCGGGCAACATGCTCGGCAAGCCGGTCGAGCAGGGCGAGGTGTGGACGCGGGACCGGATCGACCGCTATCTGCGGCAGGCCGCCGCACTGCCGCTGACCGACTATCTGCCCGAGCCGGTGAGCGAGAGCGACGGCTTCGAGCTGCGCCCCGAGTGGCGCAGCTGTGTGCGCGGCCGTATCCACGGCAGCTGCCGCGACGACGACGTGGACTACGCCATCCTCGGCCTGGACCTCCTGGAGACCCACGGCTTCGGCTTCAGCACCGAGCAGGTCGGCGACCTGTGGCTGAGCAGGCTGCCGTACCTCCAGACGTTCACCGCGGAGCGCGCCGCCTACCGCAACCTCGCCAACGGGCTGAAACCACCGCTGACGGCGACGTACGACAACCCCTACCAGGAGTGGATCGGCGCCCTGATCCGGGCCGACATCTACGGCTGGACCTGTCCCGGCACCCCGCGCCGCGCCGCCGCGCTGGCCCGCCGGGACGCGGTGCTGTCGCACACCGGCAACGGGGTGTACGGCGCGATGTGGGCGGCCGCGCTGGTCTCGGCGGCGTTCACGGCCCCGACGGTGCGCCGCGCCCTGGACGAGGCGCTGACGGTCGTACCGGCGAGCAGCCGGCTCGCCCGGACCGTGCGCCGGGTGATCTCGCTCCACGACACCCGGATGAGCTGGGAGGACACCCTCGGCACGGTGTCCGAGGAGACCGCCGGGATGAGCTGGATCCACACCGTCCCGAACGCCGCGGTGCTCACCGCCGGGCTGCTGTACGGCGACGGCGACTTCACCCGGACCGTCACGCTCACCGTCCGGGGCGGTCTGGACACCGACTCCAACGGGGCCACCGCGGGGTCGGTGGCCGGTGTGCTGACCGGGGCCGAGGCGATTCCGGCGCGGTGGAAGGACCCGCTGGAGGACACGGTGCGCAGCGCGGTGTTCGGGTTCGACGGGGTGCGGATCAGCGAGCTGGCCGAGCGGACACTGCGGCTGCTGGACGCGGAGTGAGCGGCCCCGGGGCCCTCCTTCTGCCTGGCGGGGGCTGGTTACCCTTCCTGGATGACCAGTGCTCAGGACTTCGCCACCTACATCGCCGGCCTGCCCCGCGTGCTCGCCGGTGCCGCCGCTCTCTTCCGGGACGAGGCGGGCCGGGTGCTGCTCGTGGAGCCCAACTACCGTGAGGGCTGGGCGCTCCCGGGCGGCACCGTCGAGTCCGACGACGGCGAGACCCCGCGCCAGGGCGCACGCCGGGAGACCGCGGAGGAGATCGGTCTGGACCGCCGGCTCGGCCGGCTGCTCGCGGTGGACTGGGTGCACGGGACGACGGCCCGGCCGCCGCTGGTGGCGTACCTCTACGACGGCGGTGTGCTCGGCGAGGAGGACTTCAAGGCGATCCGGCTCCAGGAGGAGGAGCTGCTGTCCTGGCGGCTCGTGCCGCGCGAGGAGCTGACCGCCTACCTCCCGGACGGCCTCGGCCGCCGGGTCCTGGCCGCGCTGGACGTCCTCGCGGGCGGCGCCGGGACGGCCGAGCTGGAGAACGGGCACCGGGTCTCCTGAGGCCGCCGCCGGTGCGCCTCAGTCCTTGCCGCGGGAGTTGAGGCGGGCGGCCTGCCGGGTGAGGTGGTCGCGTTCGGCGAGGTCGGAGGCCTTGCGGGCCGCCTCGGCGTACAGCCGTGCCGCGGTCGTCAGGTCGCCGGCGCGCTCGTGGAGGTAGGCGGTCGCCGCGGTGTGGCGGGGCAGGGAGGCGTCCAGCTCGGCGAGCGCCGCGAGGCCCGCCCGGGGTCCGTCGGCCTCGCCCACGGCGACCGCGCGGTTGAGGCGGACGACGGGGCTGTCGGTCAGGCGCGCGAGTTCGTCGTACCACTGAACGATCTGCACCCAGTCGGTCTCCTCGGCGGTGAGCGCGTCGGCGTGCAGGGCGGCGACGGCGGCCTGGGCCTGGAACTCGCCCAGCCGGTCACGGGCGAGGGCCGCCTGGAGGATCTCGACGCCCTCGGCGATCAGGTCGGTGTCCCAGCGGCCGCGGTCCTGCTCGGCGAGCGGCACGAGGCTGCCGTCGGGCGCGGTACGGGCGGCGCGGCGGGCGTGGTGGAGCAGCATCAGGGCGAGGAGTCCGGCCACCTCGGGGTGGTCGATGACGGTCGCGAGCTGCCGGGTGAGCCGGATCGCCTCGGCGGCGAGGTCGACGTCGCCGGAGTAGCCCTCGTTGAAGACCAGGTAGAGCACGCGCAGCACGGTGGCCACGTCGCCGGGCCGGTCGAACCGTACGCCGGAGACGGTGCGCTTGGCACGGCTGATGCGCTGCGCCATGGTCGCCTCGGGCACCAGGTAGGCCTGGGCGATCTGGCGGGTGGTGAGTCCGCCGACGGCGCGCAGGGTGAGGGCGACGGCGGAGGACGGGGTGAGCGAGGGGTGGGCGCACAGGAAGTAGAGCCGGAGTGTGTCGTCCACGTCGGTGGCCGGGCCGGGCGCGGGCTCCTCCTCGACTCGGTCCTCGCGGCGGCGGCGTGCGGTGTCCGCGCGGGTGGCGTCGAGGAACTTCCGCCAGGCCACGGTGACCAGCCAGCCCTTGGGGTCCCTCGGGGGGTCGGCCGGCCATCCGCGGACCGCCTCGACCAGGGCGTCCTGGACGGCGTCCTCGGCCGCCGCGAAGTCTGCTCCGCGGCGGACGAGGACGCTCAGCACACTCGGCGTGAGGCTTCTGAGCAGCGCCTCATCCACCGGCGTGGCAGTCCGTGACGGTGGGTGACGCGGAGAGGAACGGGCGCAGCTCCAGCCACTCGTGGATCGGCTTGCCGCCGGCGCCGGGGGCGGCCGACAGTTCTCCGGCCACTTCGACGGCCCGCTTGTAGCTGTCGACGTCGATCACCATCCACCCGGCGATGAGGTCCTTGGTCTCGGCGAACGGCCCGTCGGTGACCGGCGGGCGGCCCTCCCCGTCGTACCGCACCCACGTGCCCTCGGGGGCGAGCGCCTGCCCCTCGACGTACTCCCCGGTCTGCTCCAGCCGCTCCGCGAAGTCCCGCATGTACTGCACGTGCGCCGAGATCTCCTCCGGCGTCCACTGCTCCATGGGCACGTCGTTGGCCGGGGCCGGGGCGCCGCGGTAGTGCTTCAGCAGCAGGTACTTGGCCATGGTGGGTCTCCTCGGTACTGGTGCGACCCATTGTGGCCGCGTTCACTGCCGGGACGGAGCCGGTCGCGGGTTCTCGACATCGCCGGTGGAATTTTTTCGGGGGCCGCGGTAGGGCGCGGGGCCGGCGCATGTCGGGCGGCTTCAGAAGAGGGCCGCGCCCCGCTCGAAGTCCAGCAGCCGCTGCTTGCGTTCCACGCCGCCGCCGTAGCCGGTCAGGCTGCCGTCGGAGCCGACGACGCGGTGGCAGGGGACGATGATGCCGATCGGGTTCTTGCCGTTGGCGAGCCCGACCGCGCGAGAGGCGCCGGGCTTGCCGAGAGCGGCCGCGAGGTCGCCGTAGCTGCGGGTCTCGCCGTAGGGGATGCGTCGCAGCTGCTGCCAGACGTCGCGTTGGAACGGGGTTCCGGCCAGGTGGAGTTCGACGGTGAATTCCTTCAACTCCCCTTCGAAGTAGGCCTTCAGCTGGTCGGCCGCCTCCCCGAAGGGGCGGTCGTCGCGGGCGCCGAAGTTCTCCTGGGGCGGGCGGTGGCGCTGCTCGGTCATGTAGAGGCCGCTCAGGGCGCCGTCCGTCGCGACCAGGGTCAGCGGGCCGTACGGGCTGTCGATCACGGTGTGCTGTTTCACGGTGCTCACGGAACGTCCTTATACCGGGAGGAAGTTGATCGGGTGGGTGTCGGTCGCCCACAGGTACTGGACCGCGTACGCCCGCCAGGGGCGCCAGGCCGCCGCCCGCGCGGTGAGGGCGGCCGGGGTCGACGGCAGGCCCAACTCCTGGGCCGCCTTGCGGATGCCGAGGTCGGTGGGGAGGAAGGCGTCGGGGTCGCCGAGTGCGCGCATCGCGATGACGTCGACGGTCCAGGGGCCGAACCCGGGGAGGGCGAGGAGGCGGGCGCGCGTGTCCGCCCAGTCGGCCTCGACACCCAGGTTGAGTGATCCGTCGGCGAGTTGGGTGACGAGTGTGGTGAAGGTGGCGCGCCGGGTGCGGGGCATCGCCAGGGTCCCGGGGTCGAGCGCGGCGAGCGCCTCGGGGGCCGGGAAGAGGTGGGTGAGGCCGCCCTCCGGGTCGTCCACCGCCTCGCCGTGTGCGGCCACCAGGCGGGCGGCGTGGGTCCGTGCCGCCGCCGTGGACACCTGCTGCCCGAGGACCGCCCGGACCGCGAACTCCGCCTCGTCCACCGTCCGTGGCACCCGCCGCCCGGGCGCCTTGTCGACCAGCGGCGCGAGGACCGGGTCGGTGCGCAGCTGGTCGTCGACGGCGACCGGATCGGCGTCCAGGTCGAGCAGGCGCCGGCAGCGGCTGATGGCGACGGTCAGGTCGCGCAGGTCGCCGAGGGTGAGACGGCAGGCGATGTGATCGGGGTTCGGGGTGAGCGTCACGACGCCGTGCCCGTACGGCAGCCGCAGGGTGCGCCGGTAGGCGCCGTCCCGCCACTCCTCCACCCCCGGTACGGCGGTCGCCGCGAGGTGGCCGAAGAGGTTGTCGGGGTTGAGGGGGGCGCGGAACGGCAGTCTCAGGGTCAGGGCGCCGGCCGTGTTCCTGGGTGCGCCGCGGGGCGTGCGGGCGCGCAGGTCGGTCGGGGAGAGCGCGAAGACCTCCCGGACGGTGTCGTTGAAGGTGCGGATCGAGGAGAAGCCGGCGGCGAAGGCGATATCGGCCATCGGCAGCGGGGTCGTCTCGATCAACAGCCGTGCGGTCTGGGCGCGTTGGGCGCGGGCCAGGGCGAGCGGACCGGCGCCGAGCTCGGCGAGCAGCTGGCGTTCGACCTGCCGGGTGCTGTAGCCGAGCCGGGTGGCGAGCCCGGGCACGCCCTCCCGGTCCACGACACCGTCGGCGATCAGCCGCATCGCCCGGGCGACCAGGTCGGCGCGCTGGTTCCACTCAGGGGAACCGGGACTGGTGTCCGGGCGGCAGCGCTTGCACGCCCGGAACCCGGCCTGCTGACAGGCGGCGGCGCTCGGGTAGAACGTCATGTTCTCGGGTTTGGGCGGCACCACCGGGCAACTGGGCCGGCAGTAGATCCGGGTCGTCAGGACCGCCGTGAAGAACCACCCGTCGAAGCGGGCGTCCTTCGACTGGACGGCGCGCACGCAGCGCGATGTGTCGGTGTGCATCCCCTTCTGCATGCGTCCAGCATGGGGCAGCCACCGGGGCCGGGCTGGCGGGAATCCGACGTCAACCTCACGCTTCCTGCGTCGTTCCGGATCGCCACGCCGCCTCGCGCAGCAGCCGCAGCCCGTTCAGGCCCACCAGCACGGTGGAGCCCTCGTGACCGGCGACGCCGAGCGGCAGCGGGAGGTGGCCGACGAGGTCCCAGACGACGAGGACGGCGATACAGCTCCCGGCGATGGCGAGGTTCTGCACCACCAGCCGCCGGGCCGCCCGGGACAGCCGTACGACCGCCGGTACGGCCGCCAGTTCGTCCCGCACGATCACCGCGTCCGCCGTCTCCAGCGCCAGGTCCGAGCCCGCGCGGCCCATCGCGACACCGGAGTGCGCGGCGGCCAGGGCAGGCGCGTCGTTGACCCCGTCACCGACGAACAGCACCTTGCGGCCCGCGTCCTGCATCTCGCGTACGGCGTTCACCTTGTCCTCGGGGAGCAGGTCCGCCCGGACGTCGGTCAGCCCGGTGGCCTCGGCGACCCGGGCGGCGGCACCGGCGTTGTCCCCGGTGAGGAGAACGGGGGCGGTGCCCGTCAGGGCGGTGAGCGCCGCGGTCGCGGCGGGAGCCGCGGGACGCAGCCGGTCGGCGAGGGTGAGGGTGCCTACGGGGGTGTCGTCGCGGGTGACGAGGACGACGGTGGCGCCGGTGGGGGTGGGGGTGGGCGGGGTGGTGCCGGGGGTAGAGGCGGCCGGGGTGGTGTGCCCGGGGTCAGCGGTCCCCGGGGTCGTACCGGGCTCGGTGTCGGCGGTGGCCGTGTCCGCCCGGCCGACCCGGACCAGTCGGCCCTCGATCCTTGCCGTCACCCCACGCCCCGGCTCGGCCACGAACCCCTCCGCGCCCGCGATCCGCAGCCCCCTCCCCCGCGCCGCGCTCACGATGGCTCGCGCCAGCGGGTGCTCGCTGGATCGTTCGACCGCGGCGGCCAGCGCCAGCACCTCGTCCGCGTCCAGCCCGGAGCCCGGCAGCGGCCGTACGTCCGTCACCTCCGGCGCGCCCTCGGTGAGCGTGCCCGTCTTGTCGAGGGCGGTCGCGTCGATCTCGCCCAACCGCTCCATCGCGACGGCCGACTTGACCAGCACACCGTGCCGGCCGGCGTTGGCGATGGCGGACAGCAGAGGCGGCATCGTCGCGAGCACGACCGCGCACGGGGAGGCGACGATCATGAAGGTCATCGCGCGCAGCAGCGCGTCCCTGAGGTCGGCGCCGAACATCAACGGCACGGTGAACACGGCGATCGTGGCGGCCACGACGGCGACCGAGTAACGCTGTTCGACCTTCTCGATGAACAACTGGGTCGGCGCCTTGGTGCGGGACGCCTCCTCGACCAGGGTCACGATCCGGGCGATGACCGAGTCGGCGGGGTCGCGCTCGACGCGGACGCGCAGGGCGCCGGTGCCATTGAGGGTGCCGGCGAAGACCTCGTCGCCGGGGCGCTTCGGCACCGGCAGCGGCTCGCCGGTGATGGTGGCCTGGTCGGCCTCGCTGACGCCGTCCAGCACCCGACCGTCGGCGCCGATGCGCTCACCCGGGCGGATCAACAGGACGTCGCCTACGGCGAGTTCGGCGGTGGGCACGGTCTCCTCGGCGCCGACCGAGTCGTCGCCTGGAACGCGCGTCGCCGTCGTCGGTGCGAGGTCCAGCAGACCCCGTACCGAATCCGCGGTGCGGGCCGTGGCCAGGGCCTCCAGGGCGCCGGAGGTCGCGAAGATGACGATCAGCAGACCGCCGTCGAGGACCTGGCCGATGGCGGCGGCGCCGAGTGCCGCGACGATCATCAGCAGGTCGACGTCGAGGGTCTTCTCGCGCAGCGCCCGCATGCCTTCCAGCGCGGGCTCCCAGCCACCGGCCACATAGGCGATCGCGTACGCGGGCCCGTACACCCACGCCGGAGCACCGACGACGGTGTCGAGGAACAGGCCGATCAGGAACGCGGCCGTCGCCACCGCCGCCCAGCGGGCCTCGGGCAGGGCTAGGACGCGGGTGCGGCGGCGGGGGGCCGTCGGGGCGGGCGAAGGGGCACGGCTGGGGATGAGAGTCGCAGACACCCGCCACACCATACAGGAACACATGAAGACTCATTCATCTGTTCATGTGTGAGGGGTAAGATGCCCGCATGGGTCATGGAGCCGTCACCACCACCGCCGAGGAACGCGTACGCCTCGACGCGGACAACGTCGCGAAGGTCGCCACCACGCTCCAGGCCCTCTCCACCCCCTCCCGGCTGCTGATCCTGGCGCGACTGCGTGAAGGCCCGCTGCCCGCCACGGAGTTGGCGGCCGAGGTGGGGATGGAGCAGTCCGCGTGTTCGCACCAGCTGCGACTGCTGCGCAACCTCGGTCTGGTCGTCGGGGAACGGCGTGGCCGGTCCGTCGTCTACGCGCTGCACGACCACCATGTCGCCGAGCTGCTCGACCAGGCCGTCTACCACGTGGAACACCTGCGCATGGGTCTCAGCGACGCCACCGACTGAGACGCCCGCGCCGGATGTGACCGCTGTACTCGGCCGGTGTCAGCACCGCCTTCCGGCGCGCGCGGCATCGCCGCGGACCTCGGTGGGGACACGGAGGGCGCGGTCACCTCGCTGCCTGGGCCCCCCTGACGGCGCAACGGGCGGCCGGTTTCCGTGAGGAGGCGAGCGCGGCGGAAGAGCCTGGTCAGCGTCATCGCGGCCGGGGCGGGGTGGTGCGCGCCGGGCGTGGGACCGGTTGCGGGACGTCGGGGCCGTTTCCACCGTGGGCGCATGAACAGCGGCTGACAACAGCAGCTGGCGTTTCGCGTTTCGGAAGGAATTCAATGCGCGCCCTCGTCTCCCGCGGCCTCCTCGTGCCGCCCCTGGTCTGCGCCGCGCTGGTCTTCGGCCCGGCCGGCACCGCCGCCGCCATCGGTGACTCGGGGCGCGAAGTCCCGGGCCTGAGCGTCACCGAGGCCACGCCCCGGTCCGGCGCCGCCACGACCTCTCTCGATCACGATCGCGTCCTGGCGCCCCTGTTGGACACGGTGGCCGGGCCCGGCGCGGTGGCGGGCACCCGGCTCGACCCGGA
Source organism: Streptomyces sp. NPDC034103 (assembly GCF_055575395.1). Lineage (NCBI taxonomy): Bacteria > Bacillati > Actinomycetota > Actinomycetes > Kitasatosporales > Streptomycetaceae > Streptomyces > Streptomyces sp. NPDC034103. Next base: position 146,975 of record NZ_JBVISS010000001.1, read on the forward strand.
CGCGGCCGCCGCGTACGCGGAGGAACTGCGGGCCTGGAACGCCTCGGTCCAGGAACGTCTCAAGGACGCGGCTGCCCAGCGGTCCCTGGCCGCCGACCCCGTCGGTGACCTGCTGACCTCGCTGACCTCCGCCGTGCAGAGCCTGATCAGCTCGCTGACCTCGCTCGACCTCGGCGGAGTACTGAGCTCGGTGACCGGCCTGCTCTCCCCGGTACTCAACCTGGTCACCGGACTGCTCGGCGGCGGCGTACCCCAGGTCCCCGCACCGACGCTGCCCTCGACGCAGTAACGACGGGCACCGCCCGGGCCGCGCGGGCCGCTCGGCTCCTCGGGGCGGCCCGGTGCGGTGGGTCGCCCCGAGTCGTGCGGGGCGAACCGGGTGCGTCAGGCGACGCCGGGCGGCCGGGATCGGGTGTGCGGGCGCCCCGGGGGTCGAGCCGGTGTCGGTGTCGGTGTCGGTGTCGGTGGTCGGGCGACCCGGCGGGCAGGCCGGTGTGCAGGCGACGCGGCGGACCAATCCGGCCTCAGGTGACCTCGACGGGTCGGTCCGTGTCGGGCGACCCGGCGGGCCGACCGGGGTCCGACCCGGGTGAAGCGACGCGGCGGACCAATCCGACCTCAGGTGACCTCGACGGGTCGGTCCGTGTCGGGCGACCCGGCGGACCGGTCCGGGCGTCAGCCGACCCGGAAGGGCCGACCCGGGCGGGCCGCTCTGGGCGGGCCGCTCTGGGTGGGCCGCCTTCGGGGTCAGGCAGTCCCGGCGGTCCGATCCCGGGCATCAGCCGACCCGGATGGGCCGACCCGGGCGGGCCGCCCTCGGGGTCAAGCAGTCCCGGCGGGCCCGATCCCGGGCGTCAGGCACCCTCAACGGGCCAATCCCGTGAGGTCAGCCGCCCCCCGGCGGCCACTACGGGGTGTCAACCCACCCGGCAAGCCAACTCAGGGGGCCCCAACGACGGCAGCCCAATCCGGCGCTCAGCCGACCCCCATGCCCAGCCGACCCCAGTCCCCAGCCGACCCCAATCCCCAGCCGACCCCAGTCCTCAGCCGCCCCCAGCGCTCAGCCGACCTCAGTACCCTGCCGACCCCGGCGGCCCGGCCCTGCGGCCCGGTCCCGCCGCTCAGTCGGCCTCCGTGGCGAACGCGTCGTACGACCGCTCGTCGAACAGGACGAACCTGACCTCCTCGACGTCCGTCTCCGTGGCCCGGACCGTCGCCACGGCGATGCGGGCGGCGTCCCGCATCGGCCAGCGGTAGACGCCCGTGGAGATCGCGGGGAACGCGACCGTGCGGGCGCCGAGTTCGTCGGCGACGCGCAGGGACTCGCGGTAGCAGGAGGCCAGCAGCTCGGAGCGGTCCTCGTCCGGGCTGTACACGGGGCCGACGGTGTGGATGACCCAGCGGGCGTCCAGGTCGCCCGCCGTGGTCGCGACCGCGCGGCCGGTCGGCAGGCCCTTGCCGTAGTGGGAGGCGCGGAGCCTGCGGCAGTCCTCCAGGATCGCCGGGCCGCCGCGCCGGTGGATGGCGCCGTCCACTCCTCCGCCGCCGAGCAGCGAGGAGTTGGCCGCGTTCACGATGGCGTCGACCGACTCGCGGGTGATGTCGCCCTGGACGAGCGTGAGGGTGGTCATGTCTGCCGCAGCCTCCTCCAGACCGCCTTCGCCGCGTTGTGCCCGGACATGCCGTGCACGCCCGGACCCGGCGGGGTGGCGGACGAGCAGATGTAGACGGCCGGATGCGGGGTGCCGTAGGGGAACAGGGAGAGTTTCGGGCGCAGCAGGATCTGGAGTCCGGTGACCGCTCCGGTGCCGATGTCGCCGCCGACGTAGTTGGCGTTGCGGACCGCCATCTCGGGCGGCCCGGCGGTGGCGCGGGCCAGGACCCGGTCGCGGAACCCCGGGGCGAAACGCTCCAGTTGGCGCTCGATGGCGTCGGTGAGGTCCCCGGTCCAGCCGCTCGGGACATGGCCGTAGGCCCAGAAGACCTGCTTGCCCTCGGGCGCGCGGGTGGGGTCCATGACACCGGGCTGCACGGTGATCATGAACGGCTTCTCGGGGGCCCTGCCCTCACGGGACGCCGCGCGCAGGGCGGTGCCGATCTCGGCGGCGTTCGCACCGATCTGCACGGTGCCGGCGGCGCGGGCCTCGGGCGCGGTCCAGGGCACCGGTCCGTCGAGGGCGTAGTCGACCTTGAAGACGCCCGGGCCGTACCGGTAGCCGTCGTAGTAGCCGCCGAAGCCGGCGATGCGGGCCAGGGCGGTGGGTGAGGTGTCGAAGACGTACGCGCGGGCGGGCGGCAGGTCGTCGAGGCGCTTGACCTCGTAGTCGGTGTGGATGGCGCCGCCCAGGTCCTTGAGGTACGCCGCGAGCGCGTCGGAGATCGCCTGGGAGCCACCGCGGGCCACGGGCCAGCCTCGGGCGTGCGCGGCGAGGGCGAAGACCAGGCCGATGGCACCGGTGGCGAAGCCGGACAGGGGCGCCATCACATGGGCGACCAGGCCGGCGAACAGGGCCTTGGCGCGCTCGTCGCGAAAGCGCCGCAGCAGCCAGGTCGACGGGGGCAGGCCGACGAGCCCGAAGCGGGCGAGGGTGACCGGGTCGCGGGGCAGCGCGGTCAGCGGCAGCGACATGAAGTCCCGTACCAGGGCGTCCCACTTGGGCAGGAACGGCTCGACCAGTCTGCGGTAGGCGCCCGCGTCGCGCGGTCCGAACGAGGCGGCCGTCTCGGCGACCGACCGGGACAGTACGGCGGCGGTCCCGTCGGTGAAGGGATGCGCCATGGGGAGGTCGGCGTGCAGCCACTCCAGGCCGTACCGCTCCAGGGGGAGGGCTCTGAACGCCGGGGAGTTGATGCCGAGGGGGTGGGCGGCGGAGCACGGGTCGTGCCGGAAGCCCGGCAGGGTGAGCTCCTCGGTGCGGGCGCCGCCGCCGACCGTGTCACGGGCCTCGAAGAGGGCCACGGAGAAGCCGCGGCGGGCCAGCTCCACGGCAGCCGTCAGTCCGTTCGGTCCCGCACCCACCACGCACGCATCGAGCATCGACGGCACCTTCGGACTCCTTCGTCAGCCGATGGCCACTGGATCAGGATAGGACGGGGCACGGACGGCACCGGGTCGCGGGGGACTCGAGCGACGGTGGGTGTCCGGGCGGTCACCGCCCGGCGGCCCGCCGGCGCCCGCGCGGTCTCTGTCCGAGCCACGGCCGTAAGACCGCCCGCCGCCCCTCGGTGCCTTGGCGTACGACACCCCGCCCCCTGCCGACGCCTCAGCCTCCGCGACCCGCCCCGCGCCCTCGCCTCAGACCCCGCCCGCCAGCAGCGTCATGATCCGCCGTGCCGTCGCCGCGTCCCGTGCCGTGGTGAACGGCAGGGTGTTGCCGCCGGTGATGCGGAACGGCTCGCCGGTGACGGTCAGATGGGCGCCGCCCGCCTCCTCGACGATGAGCAGGCCGGCCGCGTGGTCCCAGGCCGCCTCCCAGGAGAAGGCGGTGGCATCCGACTGACCGCGCGCGATGGCGAGGTACTCCAGACCGGCCGAGCCGCAGGCGCGCGGCGCGATGCCGTCCGTCCACAGAGCCAGCAGGGCGCGCTTCTGCTCGTCCGTCGTGTAGTCCGGGTGGGAGGTGGCCACTTCGAGGTCCCGGCCAGGCTCGGGCGGACCGGCGAAGAGCCGCTCGCCGTCGAGAAAGGCACCCTGGCCCCGTACGGCCGTGGCGAGTTGGTCGCGGGCGGCCGCAAAGATCCACGCGGCGTGCACCACACCGCCCTGCGCGAGCGCGACCAGGGTGCTGAAGCCGTCCTCGCCGCGCACGAACTGCCGTGTCCCGTCGACCGGGTCGACGATCCAGACCGGGGCGTCGCCGCGGATCGCCTCGTAGGAGGCCGGGTTGGCGTGCACCGCCTCCTCGCCGACGACGACGGAGCCGGGCAGCAGGCGGCCGAGTTCCTCGGTGAGGTACTGCTCGGCCAGCCGGTCGGCGTCCGTGACCAGGTCGTGCGGGCCGGCCTTCTGGTCGACCTCGTGCGCGGCGAGCCGGCGCCAGCGCGGCATGATCTCGGCCGCGGCGGCCTTGCGGATCGCCTCCTCCACGTCGGTCGAGTGGCGGGCGAGAAACTCGTCGATGGTTTCCATGTCTTCGATCATGACTCCATGAGAGCACGCGCCACTGACAATCCCCACCCGGTGGGTGGATCCCGGGTGGAATCGGCGTGAACAACCGACCCCTCCACCGACGGGTGGGCCGGCCCTCCGACCGACGGGTCAGCGGCCCACCGCATACCCCTGCATCCCCCGAGGATTGGCCGCCGCCGACAGGATGCCCGTCTCCGGGTCCCGGGCGACCGCGCACAGGCGCCCCTCCGACCAGGCGTCGCCCACGGTGACGTCATGCCCCCGCCGCCGCAGCCCCTCCACGACCGCCGGGTCCGTGCGGGCCTCCACCGTGACGCTGCCCGGCCGCATGCCGCGCGGGTAGAAGGAGCCCGGGAAGCTGTCGTTGTGCCAGTTCGGGGCGTCGATCGCGCCCTGCAGGTCGAGGCCGCCGCGGACCGGGGAGCGCAGCGCGACGGCGAGGAAGAAGTGCAGCTGCCACTGGTCCTGCTGGTCGCCGCCGGGGGTGCCGAAGGCCATGACGGGGACGCCGTCGCGCAGGGCGATCGAGGGGGTGAGCGTGGTCCGGGGGCGGCGGCCGGGGGTCAGTGAGTTCGGCAGCCCCTCCTCCAGCCAGGTCATCTGGAGCCGGGTGCCGAGCGGGAAGCCCAGTTCGGGAACGACGGGGTTGGACTGGAGCCAGCCGCCGCTGGGCGTGGCGGCGACCATGTTGCCCCAGCGGTCGACGACATCGAGGTGGCACGTGTCGCCGCGGGTGGTGCCGTCGGCGGTCACCTCGGGTTCGCCGGGCACCGGGGAGGCCGGGCTCTTGGCGACGGTGGGCTCCCCCGCCCCCATGGGGCTGAAACCGGGCTCCGCCGGGGCCACCACGTGCGCGTGCGCGCTCAGGCGGGGCGCGCGGCCGCCGGGGCTGCCGGGGCGCAGCTCGTAGGAGGCGCTGTCGCCGACGAGGGCCCGCCGCTCGGCGTTGTACGCGGGTGACAGCAGGTCGTCGAGCGGCACCTCGGCCGCGTCGCCGTACCAGGCCTCCCGGTCGGCCATGGCGAGCTTGCAGCCCTCGATGAGGAGGTGGAGGTAGTCGGCGGACCCGTGGGCGGGCAGTTCCGCCGGCAGCAGGGCGAGCTGCTGGAGGAGCGCCGGGCCCTGGCTCCAGGGGCCGGCCTTGCAGAGCGTCCAGCCCTTCCAGTCGTACGTCGCCGGGGTCTCGTACGTCGCGGACCACCCGGCGAGGTCGTCGGCCGTCAGCGTGCCGGTGTGCCGTTCCCCGCTGGTGTCCAGGGTCGGACGTGCCGCCTGCCGGACGAGCGCCTCGGCGATGAACCCGGAGCGCCACACCTCCCGCGCGGCGTCGATCTGCGCGACCCGGTCCCCCGCGCCCTCGACCTCGGCGAGCAGCCGCTTCCAGGTGGCGGCGAGGGCGGGGTTGCGGAACAGCTCGCCGGGTCGCGGGGCCTTCCCGCCGGGCAGGTAGACCTCGGCCGAGGAGGTCCACTCGGTCTCGAACAGCTCCCTGACGGTCTCGACGGTCGCCCCGACGTTCTCCACGGGCGCGTGCCCGTTCTCGGCGTAGTCGATGGCATGGGCGAGCACGTCGGCGAGGGGCTTGGTCCCGTGGTCGCGGAGCAGGAGCATCCAGGCGTCGAAGGCGCCGGGGACGGCGGCGGCGAGCGGTCCGGTCCCGGGGACCAGGTCCAGGCCGAGCTCCTTGTAGTGCGCGACGGTGGCACCGCCCGGGGCGACGCCCTGACCGCACAGCACCCGGACCTCGCCGCCCGCCGGTGCGAGCAGGATCGGCACCTCGCCGGCGGGTCCATTGAGGTGCGGTTCGACGACGTGCAGCACGAACGCGCCCGCCACGGCCGCGTCGTAGGCGTTGCCGCCGGCCTCCAGCACAGCCATCGCCGACTGCGAGGCGAGCCAGTGGGTGGAGGACACCATGCCGAAGGTGCCCTGGAGGGTGGGTCGGGTGGTGAACACGGGCGGGCTCCTCACGGCACGACGACGCTCACGTGATCGTACGCACGCGCGTGGCGGGGCCTCCGACGCCCGTACGTACGGGCGCGACCGGACGCCGAATCACCGTACGCAGGCGCGCGATCAGGGCTCCGACGACCGTACGAAACACAGGTGACGACCGCGCGGGACACTGGTGACGACCGCGCGGGACACTGGTGACGACCGTACGCGCGCCCCCGGCCGCCGGTCATTCGCGCGGCCGGACCAGCCCCGACTCATAGGCGAACACGACCAGTTGGGCCCGGTCGCGGGCGCCGAGTTTCGTCATGGCGCGGCTGACGTGCGTCTTGACGGTGAACGGGCTGATGACCATGTGCGCGGCGATCTCCTCGTTGGTCAGTCCTCGCGCCGCCAGGGCCGTGACCTCGATCTCGCGGCGGGTGAGGCACTCCAGGCCGGGGGCGGTGGCGCGGTCCGGGGGTCTGGAGACGAACTCGCCGATCAGGGTGCGGGTGACCGCCGGGGACAGCAGTGCCTCGCCGGCCGCGACCACCTCGATCGCCTGCAACAGGTCGGCCGGATCGGTGTCCTTCAGCAGGAAGCCGCTGGCGCCCGCGCGCAGTGCCTCGAACACATAGCTGTCGAGGCCGTAGTTGGTGAGGATCACCACGCGCACGCCCGTCAGGTCCGGGTCGGCCGCGATGTGACGGGTGGCCTCGATGCCGTTCATCACCGGCATCTGGACGTCGACCAGGGCGATGTCCGGCACCTCGGCCCGCACCAGCGCCAGACCCTGCTTGCCGTCCGCCGCCTCACCTACCACCTCGATGCCGTCCTCGGCCTCCAGCAGGGCCCGGAAGCCGGCCCGCATCAGCGCCTGGTCGTCGACGAGCGCCACCCGGATCACGCGGCGCCCCCCACCGGCAGTTCGGCCCGCACCGCGAAACCGCCCTCCGCGCGCGGGGCGGCGTGCAGGGTGCCGCCGAGGGCCGTGACGCGTTCGCGCATGCCGGTCAGGCCGATGCCCGGCGCGAAGGGCCGGTCGGGGGCCGCGCTGCCGTCGTCCTCCACGGTCACCGTCACCCGGCCGTCGTCGTAGGCGAGCCGCACCCGCACCTTCGCCGATCCGGCGTGCCGTGCCGCGTTCGTCAGCGCCTCCTGGACGGTGCGGTAGACCGCCTTCTCGACGGTGGCGCCCAGGGCGCGCTCCTCGCCGCTCACCGTGAGGTCCACCGCGAGCCCGGCCGCCCGCGCCCGCTCCACCAGCAGGGCGGGGGTGCCCATGACCTCGTCGGTGCGCAGCACCTCCAGTGTGGAGCGCAACTCCCGCATCGCCTCGCCGCTCGCCTCCTGGATGGCGAGCAGGGCGGGCGGTACCTCCTCACCCCGCTTGCGGGCGAGGTGCACGGCGACGCCCGCCTGGAGCTTGACGATCGAGATGCTGTGGGTGAGGGAGTCGTGCAACTCGCGGGCGATACGCAGGCGTTCCTCGCCGGCCCGGCGCAGCGCCGCTTCCTCGCGGGTGCGTTCGGCCTCCAGGGCGCGCTGTTCGGTCTGGCGCAGATAGGCCTGCCAGTTGCGGTCGGCGAGGCCGGTGACCGCCGCGAACAGGAACCAGCCCGCGAGCAGCGCGGCGTTCTCGACGATGTCCCGGGTCGTCGGTCCCGTCACCACATAGGCCGTCAGGTACAGCGCGCTCGCCGCGAGGGCCCAACCCCGGTGCCCGACCCGGGCGGCGGTGTGCACGGCGGCCAGGACGGGGAGGGCGGCGGGCAGTCCGGGCTGCGCGTGCAGGACATGGGCCGCCCCGAAGGCGGTCGAGACGGCCAGTACCGCTCTGGGGGCCGCCCGGTGGAAGGCCAGCGCGGCGGAACTCACCGTCACCAGGACGTAGTCGAGTAACGGCGTGTCGCCGTCGAGGGCGACCGTGGTCATCGCCAGAGCGCCGACCACGACCGCCAGTGCCGCGTCGGAGAGTTGCCTGCGTGTGACCATGTGCCCGCTCATGTCCGCACAGTAGAGGCCCGCGCCGACAGCCGCGTCACCCCTGTGGACAACTCTGCGGCTACTCCCGGGGTAGTAGGTGGCGGACCGGTCCGGCTCCACCGGCGCAGCGGCGACTGCCTTCGGCCGTACGACGACCGCGGGCCGCCGCGCGGGGCACGCTGCTGCCCATGTCCACACCCTTCCGCTACACCGAGCCACTGCCGCCCAAGGCGGCCACCGGTCACGTCGCCGAGGTCTACGCACAGCTCGCCCGCGACTTCGGCATCGAGGAGCCGGTCACCTTCGTGGTCCTGTCCTCGGCCCCCGAACTCCTCGCCCCCGCCTGGGCGCTGATGCGTGAGTCGCTGATCGCGGGCCCCGGCGACCGCACCGGCAAGGAGCTGGCGGCGCTCGGGGTGTCGCTCGCCAACCGGTGCCCGTTCTGCGTGGACGCGCACACCGTGCTGCTGCACGCCACCGGCGACCATGCCCTCGCCGAGCGTCTCGCGCGCGGGGAGCGTCCGGGGAACGAGGAGCACGCGCGCGTGCTCGACTGGGGCAAGCGGACCCGGGTCCCGGGCGGCCTCGGCCATGAGCCGTACCCGTTCCCGGCCGAGCACGCCCCCGGTTATCTCGGCACCGCGCTCGCCTTCCACTTCATCAACCGGATCGTGTCCGCGCTGCTCACCGAGAGCCTGTTGCCGGCCGGCGCGCAGCGGTTCCGCGCGGTCCGCAGCCTCGCGGGGCGCGCCCTGTCCCGGACGGTACGCCGTCCCGCCCGGCCCGGTGCCGCGCTCGCCCTGCTCGACCTCCCCGACCCCGGCGAGTCCCCGGCGTGGGCGGGCGGCACAGCCGTAGGTCCGGCGTACGCGGCGCTGCTCAGGGCGGCCATGGCGGGGAGCGGCCTGCTCGACGCCGACGACCAGGACCTGGTGGAGGAGGTCCTCCTGGACTGGGACGGCACGCACCCCAGCCTCGGCTCCTCGGTCTTCCCCGACCGGCGCGAGCGGCCTGGGGCCCGGCTCGCGCTGCTGGCCGCGCTGGCGCCGTACCGCATCACGGACGAGGACGTGGCCGCCTGGCGCCGTCCCGAGCACTCCGACCACTGTCTGGTGCATCTCGTGGCATACGGGGCGTTCCTGGCGGTCGACCGGATCGAATCGGCGTTCACGCGCAACTCCGTGCGGACATAACAGGACACACGACACGTCAGGACCCGGCCACAGTCACCGCACATGCACGGAGCGAGTTGGCACTACCGCACCACAGGGAGTCGTGTGACACTGGCGTCCCGTCCGCAGTGCGGACACCTCCTCCGCACCGTCCCCCACGGAAAAGTGCGCCCGATGCGTTCCCTGCCTCTGCCGCTGGCCCTGACCGCGCGGCTGTCCCCGGTCGTCGTGCTCGCCGTCGCGGGCTGGTCGCTCTCCTCCGGCCCCGCGCCGAGCGCCGACCGCGACTCCGCGGCGAAGGAGGGCGGCGGCACCCGGTCCGCCTCGGCCCCGGCGACGGCCGCGGCCTCGAAGACGTACGCCTCCGCCCCCTCGCCGTGCGGCAGCGTCTCCGTGAAGACCGTCAAGTCGCTGGTCCCGGGCGCCAAGACCGCCGGCAAGGAGATCCCGTCGACGGACACGAAGCTGCGCCGCACCTGCTCCTGGAACGCCCTCAAGGGGTACGACTACCGCTGGCTGGACGTGTCCTTCGAGCTCATGGACTCCGACGACGCGGCACAGTCGTCGTTCACAGAGCGCGTGCGGGAGAGGAGCGGCGGCGGGGACGTCCCGGGCCTCGGCGACCAGGGCTACTCCGTCGTGAACCTCACCACGGAGGACAAGCAGCAGACACGCGAGGGCGTGGTGCTGGTACAGGCCTCCAACGCCCTGGTGATCGTCACCTACAACGGCAGCGACTTCGAGTCGAAGCAGGCGCCGAGCACCGATCTGATCAACAAGGGCGCCATCAAGGCGGCGAAGGACGCGGTGGCGGCCCTGGAGAGCGGTCAGTAGCACCGACCGCCCTCCCCCTCGCGCGGGTCAGACCTTGACGCCCTCCTGCTCGCGGCCCTTCGGCAGCATCAGCGCGACGTAGAGCAGCATCGAGGTGCCCAGGCCCACGGCCCAGCCGTAGTCGGCCAACGGCTTGAGGAACGGGATGAGTCCGTCCGTCGGGAACGGCCCCGACTTGGTCCCGTCCGCGCCGACGGCCGAGTACGATCCGCCGACCGCGAGCACACCGCCGACCACGAAGGCCGCGATCGCCCGCCAGTTCCAGCCGTTGGTGTACCAGTAGCGGCCGCCGGGCGTGTACAGGTCCGCCAGGTGCAACACCGTCCGCCGCACGATCCAGTAGTCGGCGATGAGGATGCCCGCCACCGTGCCGAGCAGACCCCCGACCACGCCGAGCCAGGTGAAGATGTAGAACTCGGGCGTGGAGATCAGCTTCCACGGGAAGATCAGGATGCCGACGACACCCGTGATCAGCGCGCCCGTACGGAAGTTGATGAGCTTCGGCGCCAGGTTCGCCAGGTCGTACGCCGGTGAGACGACGTTCGCCGCGATGTTCACGGAGACGGTCGCGACCAGGACGATGACCAGGGCGAAGAGCAGCCCGAAGGCGTTGTCCGTCTTGGCGGCGAGCTCCACCGGGTCCCAGATGGCGGTGCCGTAGACGACCTCGGAGCCGGAGGTGACCAGCACGGCGAGGACCGCGAACAGCGTCATCGTCGTGGGGAGTCCCAGGGTCTGCCCCCAGGTCTGCGCCTTCTGGCTGGCGCCGAAGCGGGTGAAGTCGGGGATGTTGAGCGACAGCGTGGCCCAGAAACCGATCATGCCCATCAGCGACGGGAAGAAGACCGGCCAGAAGTCCGGGCCCCAGCCGAGCTTGGAGGGCTGGTCGAGCAGGGCGCCGAAGCCGTCCGCCTTGACGGCGATCCAGATCAGCAGCACGAGCGCACCGACGATGACGAACGGCGCGGCCCAGTTCTCGAAGTGCCGCAGGAAGTCCATGCCGCGGTAGATGATGGCGATCTGCACCGCCCAGAAGAGCAGGAAGCACAGCCACAGCGGCCACGGGTTCCCGGCGATCTTCCCCGCGTTCTCCCAGTGCCCGCCGGTGAGTTTGGAGCCCAGCGCGAAGATGCCGCTGCCGCCGATCCAGGTCTGGATGCCGAACCAGCCGCATGCCACGGCCGCCCGGATCAGCGCCGGGATGTTGGCGCCGCGCAGTCCGAACGAGGCACGGGCGAGGACCGGGAAGGGGATGCCGTACTTGGGCCCGGCGTGCCCGGTGGCGAGCATCGGCAGCAGCACGATGACGTTGGCCAGGGCGATGGTGAAGACGGCCTGCTTCCAGTCCATGCCGAGCGCGACCAGGCCGGAGGCCAGGGTCCAGCTGGGGATGCAGTGGGCCATGGAGATCCACAGGGCCGCGAAGTTGTACGTCGTCCACTTGCGCTCGGAGACCGGTACGGGCCGCAGGTCCTCGTTGGCGAAGGGGCTGTCGGCGGGGTAGGCGCCGGGGGTGAGTTCGATCCGGCCGTCGGGGCCGGCGTACTGGGATATGGGCGACCCCGTGGGGACTGTGTCGGTCATGGGCAGGCCAATCGATCAGAGCGGGACGGGAAAGGCCGTGCGGGGGCCTTGGGCGGAGCCGGGACGGGCAGGTGCCCCGGCTCCGCCACCCCTCCCCGGGACGGCGGGAAGGGGGGACAAGGTGTGGGGGGTCTGGTGGACGGGTTGACCGGGCGTGGGGAACGGGCTGACGGGGTTCAGGAGTTGACGGCGGGGATCACCTTGGTGCCGTAGGCGTCGATGACGGCCTCCTGCGCGTCGTGCATGTCGTAGACGGCGAACTGGTCCACGCCCAGCTCGCGCAGGGCGTTGAGCTTCTCGATGTGCTTCTCGACGGGGCCGATGACACAGAACCGGTCGACGATCTCGTCGGGCACGAAGGCGGTGTCGGGGTTGTCGGCGCGGCCGTGGTGGGAGTAGTCGTAGCCCTCGCGGGCCTTGATGTACTCGGTGAGTTCCTGCGGGACCACGCCGCCGCCGGAGCCGTACTTGGAGACCAGGTCGGCCACGTGGTTGCCGACCATGCCGCCGAACCAACGGCACTGCTCGCGTGCGTGGGCCAGCGCCTCGGGCGAGTCGTCCTCGGTGACGTAGGCGGGGGCGGCGACGCAGATCTTGACGTCGTCCGCCGAGCGTCCGGCGGCGACGGCCGCGTCCTTGACCGCCTTCACCATGTACTCGGTGAGGTACAGGTCGGCCAGCTGGAGGATGAACCCGTCGGCCTCCTCACCGGTCATCTTCAGCGCCTTCGGGCCGTACGCCGCCATCCATACGGGAAGTCGGGCGTCCTCCTTGATCCACGGGAACCTGACCACCGTGCCGCCGAGATCGGCCTCCTGGCCCGAGCCGAGCGCCCGGATGACCTTCATGGCCTCGCTGATCCGGGCCAGTGTGTTCGGGGTGCGGCCCGCGACGCGCATCGCGGAGTCGCCGCGGCCGATGCCGCACACCGTGCGGTTGCCGAACATGTCGTTGAGGGTGGCGAAGGTGGAGGCGGTGACCTCCCAGGTGCGGGTGCCCGGGTTGGTGACCATCGGCCCGACCGTCAACCTGGTGGTGTTCGCGAGGATCTGACTGTAGATCACGAACGGCTCCTGCCAGAGCACGGCGGAGTCGAAGGTCCAGCCGTACGTGAAGCCGTTGCGCTCGGCCCGCTTCATCAGGCTGACGACCTTCGAGGCCGGCGGGTCGGTCTGCAGGACGAGTCCGAAGTCCATGGGCGCCACTCCTAGTTGAGGTACTGACAGGTGGAGCGCGGGGTGTACGTGCCGTGTCCGGCGTGCCCGGTGTACTCCCGCTCGGTGATGACGAGTTCGCCGCGCGAGAGGACTGTCTCGACCCGGCCCGTGAGGCGCTTGCCCTCGTACGCCGAGTAGTCGACGTTCATGTGGTGCGTCTCGGCGGAGACGACCTGCTCGGCGTGCGGGTCGTAGATGACGACGTCGGCGTCGGCGCCGGGGGCGATGGTGCCCTTCTTCGGGTACATGCCGAACATGCGGGCCGGGGTGGCGCAGGCGATCTCGATCCAGCGGCGGCGCGTGATGTGCCCGTCGACGACGGCCTGGTGGAGCAGGTCCATGCGGTTCTCCACGCCGGGGAGGCCGTTGGGGATCTTGGAGAAGTCGCCGCGGCCGAGTTCCTTCTGGCCGACGAAGCAGAAGGGGCAGTGGTCGGTGGAGACGACCTGGAGGTCGTTGGTCCTCAGGCCCTGCCACAGCTTGGCCTGGTGCTCGCGAGGCCGCAGAGGTGTGCTGCACACGTACTTCGCGCCCTCGAAGTCGGGTTCGGCGAGGTTGTCGGTCGACAGGAACAGGTACTGCGGGCAGGTCTCGCCGAAGACGTTGAGCCCCTCGTCGCGCGCTCGCGCCAGTTCGGCCACCGCCTCCATGGCCGAGACGTGCACGACGTAGAGAGGCGCCCCCGCGACCTGCGCGAGCTTGATGGCGCGGTGGGTGGCCTCGGCCTCCAGCAGGGCCTTGCGCACCTCGCCGTGGTAGCGCGGATCGGTCTCGCCGCGGGCCAGCGCCTGTTCGACGAGCACGTCGATCGCGATGCCGTTCTCGGCGTGCATCATGATCAGGCCGCCGTTCTCGGCGGAGCGCTGCATGGCGCGCAGGATCTGGCCGTCGTCGGAGTAGAAGACGCCGGGGTAGGCCATGAACTGCTTGAAGGAGGTGACCCCTTCCTCCACCAGCAGGTCCATCTCCTTGAGCGTCTCCTGGTTCACATCGGAGACGATCATGTGGAAGCCGTAGTCGATCGCGCAGTTGCCCTCGGCCTTGGCGTGCCAGGCGTCCAGGCCCTCGCGCAGGGAGTGGCCCACGCTCTGCACGGCGAAGTCGATGATGGTCGTCGTACCGCCCCAGGCGGCGGCCCGGGTGCCGGTCTCGAAGGTGTCGGAGGCGAAGGTGCCGCCGAAGGGCAGCTCCATGTGGGTGTGGGCGTCGACACCGCCGGGGATGACGTACTTCCCCGTGGCGTCGATCGTGCGGTCCGCGGTCCAGCTCTGGGTACCGGGCACGGCGAGGGCGGCGATCCGGCCGTCCTCGATCAGCACGTCTGCGTGGATCTCGTCGGACGCGGTGATGACGAGACCGCCGCGGATGAGGGTCCGGCCGACCATGGGTTCACGCTCCAATCGGTTGTCGGAAAGGTGCCGGTCGTCGATTGCTGGTCACGCGGTCTCCCCCGCGCCCTGAGGGGGCGCGGGGGTGCCGGTCGCCCCCTCAGGGAGCCGTCAGCGGCTCGTACGCGTCCGGACGGCGGTCGCGGTAGAACTGCCAGCGGTCGCGGACCTCCCGCAGCTTGGCCAGGTCCAGGTCGCGGACGACGAGTTCGGTCTCCTTGTCGGAGGCCACCTCGCCCACGAACTGGGCCTCGGGGTCGACGAAGTACGTCGTCCCGTAGAAGTCGTTGTCGCCCAGCTCCTCGACGCCGACCCGGTTGATCGCGCCGACGAAGTACTCGTTGGCGACAGCCGCCGCGGGCTGCTCCAGTTGCCACAGGTAGGCCGACAGACCGCGCGAGGTGGCCGACGGGTTGAAGACGATCTCGGCGCCCTCTAGCCCCAACGCCCGCCAGCCCTCCGGGAAGTGGCGGTCGTAGCAGATGTAGACGCCGATCCTGCCGACGGCCGTGTCGAAGACCGGCCAGCCCAGGTTGCCGGGGCGGAAGTAGAACTTCTCCCAGAATCCCGGCACTTGGGGAATGTGGTGCTTGCGGTACTTGCCGAGGTAGGAGCCGTCCGCGTCGATCACCGCGGCGGTGTTGTACAGGACGCCCGGCTGCTCCTCCTCGTACATGGGCAGGATCAGGACGATGCCCAACTCCTTGGCCAGCGCCTGGAAGCGCTGGACGATCGGCCCGTCCGGGATCGCCTCGGCGTACTCGTAGAACGCCTTGTCCTGGACCTGGCAGAAATACGGCCCGTAGAACAGCTCCTGGAAACACAGGACCTGAGCACCCTGCGCGGCCGCGTCCCGGGCCGCCTGCTCGTGCACCTGGATCATCGATTCCTTGTCGCCCGTCCACGCGGTCTGGAAGAGGGCGGCACGGATCACTCTGCTCATCGGGACCTCCGGTCGCTCGGTGTGCGAGAAGACTAGGAAGTCCGAAAACCGGCTTTGAGTTGCACACTGTCACGTCTGCGGGCGTGCGGCGTGCCACGGTGTCACCCTGTCGTGGGCCCATGTTTCACCGCCGTTTTCCCAGGTCGTAGCGTGTTTCAGCTCTGTTGCGCGTCGTGCGCGAGGAGTGCGATGTGCACGGAGGCGGCCTGTTCGAAGTCGTCGAGGTCCACCCCGAGCCGGGTCTGTATCGCTTCGAGGCGCCGGTACAGCGCGGGGCGCGATACGTGGTGGAGCTGGGCGGTGCGGGACTTGTTGCGGCCGGTGGCGAGATAGGTCCGCAGGACGGCCAGGAGGTCGTCCTCGCCGCCGCGCAGCAGGCCGTTCAGTTCCCGCTCGGCGAAGGACTGGACGTGCGGGTCGTCGCGCAACAGCCGTACCAGGCCCCGCAGATGGACGTCCTTCAGGCGCACCACGGCCGGCAGGTCGAGGGCGCCCGAGGCGACGGCGTCCGCGACGTGCCGGGCCTCGCGCAGACCGGCGGGGACGTCGTCCCAGGCGGTCCTCGGATCCGCGGCCGCCACCACGGTCTGGGCGAGCCGGGCCGCGAAGTTGGCCGTGAGCACGGCGGCGTCCTGGTCCCGGGCAAGACTGAGGAGCACCGCCACCGTCCCGTCGGCCAGCTCGGCGACCAGGCCCGGCAGGCCCAACAGCCTGAGCACGCGGTCGAGTTCGGCGGGATCGGCGTCCCGTACGACCAGCGGCACGAACGTCCGCCGGTTCACCGGCAGTCCTGCGGCCCGCGCCCTCGGCAGCAGCTGCCGCGCCGGTACGACCCCGCTGACGAGGTCGGTCAGCAGGCTCTGCGCGGACTGCTCCTCCCAGGTGTGGGTGGAGTTCCCGGCGAGCATGCGGTGCAGGACGAGGGCCTCGGCGGCCCGGTCGGCGAGCAGCCGTCCGGCGGCGGTGTCCCCGCGGTACCCGCACAGCAGGATCTGCCCCCACCGCTCTCCGCGCCCGCCCAGCTCGGCGCGGATCCAGCCGTCGCCCTCGCTGCCGCCGGCCTGCCGGGCGATGCGCTCCCAGTCCCGCAGCACGTCGTCCACGGCCGGCCGCTCCCCCGCCGTGGCGAGGACGCGGTGGGCGAGGTTGGTGACGACGACCGGACAGGCGCTGTGCTGGGCGACCTCGTCGAGCAGCCGTTGCAGCGGGGCGCCCGCGGTGATGAGGCCGGTGAGGGTGGTGCGTACGGCCTCGGAGAGGCTGACGGCGGCGAACTTCCGCCGTACGAGCCGGGATTGGACCTCCTCCGTCAACTCCGCGAAGGGGAACGGGCGGTGCAGGACGACCATGGGCAGCCCGCACCGCTCGGCCGCCCGGCGCATCACGTCCGGCGGGGCCGGGAACGCCCGCCCGAGGCCCAGGACGACGGCGGCCGCCTCCGCCCGGTGCAGGGACTGGATGTACTCGGCCTGCGCCGCCTCGTCGCCGGCGAGCAGCACCCCGGTGGTGAGGACCATCTCCCCGCCGGTGAGCATGACGCCGACGTCGGGTGCCTCGGCGACGTGCACCCAGCGCACGGCACGGTCGAGCTGGGCCGCTCCGGCCACCACCTCGGGCTCCCCGGCGAGCACCCGTTCCAGGGTCAGGACCTGGCGGACGGACAGGGCCGGTTCCAGGTGGTCCAAGGTGGTGGTCATGGCGGTCGTTCCCTTGGTCAGGGTGCTGCTACCGGATGCTCCTCAGAGCGTTCTCGAGGATCGCGGCGCCCTCCTCGGCCTCCGCGACGGTGAGGGACAGGGGTGGTGCGATGCGCAGGGCGCTGGTGTCGTGGCCGCCACCCTTGCCGAGCAGCAGCCCGCCCTCACGGGCCGCCTCCAGCACCGCGGACGCCGCGTCCGGGTCGGCCTGGTCGGTGCCGGGCCTGGTCAGCTCGACGCCGATCATGAGCCCGCGTCCACGCACCTCCCGTACGCCGGGAACCTGCGCGGCGACCGCCCTCAGCCGCTCGATGAGGAGCCCGCCGACCCGCCGGGCGTTGCCCTGGAGGTCGTGCTCCAGCAGGTACGCCAGGTTGGCGAGGCCGGCCGCCATGGTGACCTGGGTGCCACCGAAGGTCGAGATGCTGTTGGCGTCCAGGCAGTTCATGATCTCGGCGCGGGCGACGACCCCGCCGATGGACATGCCGTTGCCGATGCCCTTGGCGAAGGTGAGGATGTCCGGCGGACCCGACTGGCCGTGCGCCTGCCAGCCCCAGAAGTGGTCGCCGGTGCGGCCCCAGCCGGTCTGCACCTCGTCGGCGATCCACAGGATGCCGCGCTCGGCGAGCACCTCACGGAAGGCCGCGTACAGACCGTCCGGGGGCGAGGTGAAGCCGCCGACACCCTGGACGGGTTCGGCGATCAGGGCCGCGGGCGGCCGGGTGTGGCCGAGCAGGTCCTTGAGGTCGTCGACGCAGGCCGCGATGAACTCGTCGTCGCCGAGGGAGGCGTACGGGCCGCGCGTCCGCACACCGCCGTGGACGTAGAGCGTCTGCAACGGCGACAGCGAGGTCGGCGACCAGCCGCGGTTGCCGGTGATGCCGACCGCGCTGAAGGAGCGGCCGTGGTAGCTGTTGCGCATCGCCAGGATCGTGTTGCTGCGGCGGTACGTCGTCGCCAGCATCAGGGCGGTGTCGTTGGCCTCGGTGCCGGAGGTGGTGAAGAAGACACGGGCGTCCGGGATGCCGGACAACTGGGCGACGCGCTCGGCGAGTTCGACCATCGGACGGTTCAGGTACAGGGTCGACGAGTGGATGATCCGCCCGGCCTGCTCGCTCACCGCCTTGGTGACCTCGGGCAGCGCGTGCGCGGTCATCGTGGTGAGGATGCCGCCGAAGAAGTCGAGGTACCTGGTGCCCGCCGCGTCCCAGACGTACCGGCCCTCCCCGTGCGTGATCTCCAGCGGGTCCTGGTAGTAGAGGGCGAGCCAGTCGGGCAGGACGACGCGGTGGCGGCCCAGCAGGTCCTTGTCGGTCACGGCTGCACCAGCCCTTCGTAGGCGTCGGGCCTGCGGTCGCGGTAGAAGGCCCACTGCTGCCGTACCTCGTCGATGAGGTCGAAGTCGAGGTCCCTGACGACGAGTTCCTCGTCCTTGTCGCTGGCGGTGTCCCCGACGAACTGGCCCCGCGGGTCGACGAAGTACGAGGTTCCGTAGAAGTCGTTGTCGCCCAGCTCCTCGACGCCGACCCGGTTGATCGCGGCGACGAAGTACTCGTTGGCGACGGCCGCGGCGGGCTGTTCCAGGCGCCACAGGTAGGAGGAGAGCCCGCGGTGGGTGGCGGAGGGGTTGTAGACCAACTGGGCTCCGTTGAGGCCGAGTTGCCGCCAGCCCTCCGGGAAGTGGCGGTCGTAGCAGATGTAGACGCCGACCTTGCCCACGGCCGTGTCGAAGACCGGCCAGCCGATGTTGCCCGGCTTGAAGTAGTACTTCTCCCAGAACCCCTTGACCTGGGGGATGTGGTGCTTGCGGTACTTGCCGAGGAAGGTGCCGTCGGCGTCGATCACGGCGGCGGTGTTGTAGTAGAACCCGGACTGCTCGACCTCGAAGACCGGCACGATGATCACCATGCCGGTGTCACGGGCGAGCTGCTGCATACGGACCACGGTCGGCCCGTCGGGCACCGGCTCGGCCCAGCGGTAGTGCTCCGGGTCCTGGACCTGGCAGAAGTAGGGGGCGTTGAACACTTCCTGGAACCCGATGATCTTCGCGCCCTGCCGGGCCGCCTCCCGGGCGTGCTCCTCGTGTTTCGCCACCATGGACTCGGTGTCGCCGGTCCAGGTGGCCTGGACCAGGGCGGCACGTACGACGTTGGCCATGAGCTGCTCCTTCGACGGGACCTCAGAGCCTCTACGCCCGTAGACGCAGGTCGTAGAGGGTCGAAAGTAAGCCTCCCCGGCGGCCTTGCCAAGACCATCGTCGTTAACCCGCTGAGTCGATCACGTTTCACACTCTCGTGGGTGAGCGGCCGGGCCGCTGAGAGATCTATCGGCACAGCGGTTCGGGCGGCTCAGGCGCTGAATCCGGCGACCCTGAGGGCGTGGACGAGATCCCAGTGACGCTCCTCCGAAACGCCCCGGGCCGCCTCCAGCAGCAGCGGTACGAGCGTCCCCGGACCACAGGCGGCGCTGCGGGCGGCCTCCTCGGGGGTGCGGACCCGGACGTAGGCGTCGAGCAGCGCGCGCACCTCGCGGTGGCGGTCCGCGGCGGCCAGGGCCATGACGGCGGCGCCGATCTCCTCGGCGGGCCGGGCGACACCCTGGCGCAGGATCTGATCCCCGTCGGTGCCGCGCCCGGCCTCGACCAGCGCATCCGCCGCCGCGACCAGCCGCTCGGCGGGCAGCGAGGCGGCCTCCCAGAGCAGGGTGGCCCAGTCGTGCCCGAGCCCCGCGCGCTGGAGCTCACCGGCGAGCAGCGGGAAGCGGGCGGCGGGCCAGTGGGCGGCCTCGACGAGCAGCGCGTGCGCCTCCCCGCTGCGCCCCTGCGCGCGCAGCCGCACCAGCGTCTCGACGGCTCGTACGACCTCCTGCCCGGCCACCGCGTCCACCGGTTCGGCCCGCGGCTGGGGCCGCGCCTCGACCGGCTCGGCGGCCCCGGCGAACCGGGCACCGCGCGGGGTACGGCGGGTCCGGGGGGCGGGCGCGGGCAGCGTGGGCATGACGGCGGGCGGTACGACGTCGGGGGCGGCCTCCTGCGCGGCGCCACCGGCGAAGCGGGCACTGCCGCGGCGACGCTTGCGCTGCTTGGGGGTGGGATCGGGGGCGGCAACGGGGCTGGGTGCCGGGACGGCGGCGGGGTTCTGGGGGCCTGCCTCGTCGGCGGGGTCGGGCCCGCGCGTCACGGCCCATTCGGGGACGTCGGCACGCACCGGTCCTGCCGTTCCTGCCGGTCCTGCCCACCCCGCCCCTTCCGCCGCTCCGGCCGGTCCCGTCGGCTCCCCGGCCGCCGCGACTCCCCCAGGGCCCAGGGGTCCCCCGGGCCCCGTGTGTCCCGCCCGGGAGTCACCACGCCCCGCGTCCTCACGCCAGCCCGCCGCCTCCGCCGTCGCACGCGCGTCGCGCTGCTGCGGCACGCTCGGGGGCCAGCCGTCGCCCTGTCCTGCGCCGCCCGAGGCATCCACACCGGTCGTGTCCTCGGCGGCAGCCGCGTCACCCGCGTCGCCCGGCCCGTACGCGCTCTCGATGCGGAACACCCCGCCGCTGCGGCCGCGTCGGATCGCCTGCGCCTGCCCCTCCACCGAGCGGTCATCCAACTGCCGCATACGGCTGCGGAGTTCGGCGCACCGGGCGGTCGCCCGCTCATGGTCGTCGCGGGCCCAGGCGAGGTCGAGGCGGAGGGCGTCGGCCTCCTCGCCGGAGGTGGCGACGGCCAAAGCGTGCCCCAACTGGGCCTGGCGTTCGGCGGCGTACCGCTGTTCGCGGAGCATCACGTCGAGCCGGTCGCCGAGGGCGTCCCGGCCGCCGGGCCGGGCGTCGAACGCGGCCAGCGCCTCGGCGTGCAGGGCGCGGGCCCGTCCGGCCTCGGCGGCGACGGCGCCCACGCCGTGCTCGGTGGCCAGGTCCTGCAGCAGCGCCTCCACCACGTCCCAGGGCGGCATCTCGCGCCCTTCGAGGCAGGCCCGCATGCCGTCCGGGTCGCGTTGCCAGAACACCGCGCACCAGCCGCCGCCCTGGTCCAGGCGCGCCAGCAGACCGTTCAGATAGTTCGCGAACTCCCGCACTCGACCTGGGAGTTGATCCACTGCCATCGTTCAACTCCCGCCAGACCGGAGCACTCCGGTCCGTAGAAAACACCAGTTGTGTTACGGCGCGGCTACGGAGGCTTTTCGAACCGGACGCAAAGATCCCTTCCCGCTCGGCGCGAGGCTGTGCGCCGTCGCGGAGTCAGGCCCCCGGCCGGACGGGGCGGGGCGGGGTCAGACCGGCACCAGCGCACACCGGACGACGAGGTCGTCCATGGAGAGTCCGAGAGCTGCCGCCAGGGCGGCGACCGTGAAGAAGGCGGGCGTCGGCGCCCGGCCGGTCTCGATCTTGCGGAGGGTCTCGGCGGAGACGCCCGCGCGAGCCGCGATCTCGGCCATGCTGCGGTCGCCGCGCGCCGCACGCAGCAGCCGGCCGAGCCGTTCGCCGCGTTCGCGCTCTTCCGGGGTCAAGGGGGTACGCACCATGACCCCATTCTAATACCGGTATAGTAATTGGCATGGTGGAGCTGAAGACAGACGCATCGATCGACGCCATGTACGAGGCCGGACAGGTCGTCGCACGGGCCCTCACAGCCGCGCGCAAGGCCGCCGACGTGGGCGTCTCCCTGCTGGAGCTGAACGAGGTCACACACGAGGTGCTGCGCGAGGCGGGCGCCTCCTCCCCCTTCCTCGGCTACCGCCCCTCCTTCGCGCCGACCCCGTTCCCGGCCGTCCTGTGCGCCTCCGTGAACGACGCGATCGTGCACGGCGTCCCGACCCGTTACCGGCTGCGCGACGGTGACCTCGTCTCGCTCGACTTCGGCGCCGAACTCGGCGGCTGGGTCGGCGACTCGGCGCTGAGCTTCACGGTGGGCACCCCGCGCCCGGCCGACCTGCGCCTGATCGACACCGCGGAGCGCGCGCTGGCCGCCGGCATCGCGGCCGCCGTCGTCGGCAACCGCATCGGCGACATCGCGCACGCCATCGGCACGGTGTGCCGTGCCGACGGCTACGGCATCCCGGAGGACTTCGGCGGCCACGGCATCGGCCGCCGCATGCACGAGGACCCGGGCGTCCCCAACGAGGGCCGCCCCGGCCGGGGCATGAAACTGCGCCACGGCATGGTCCTGGCGATCGAGCCGATGGTGATCGGCGGCGGCACCGACGGCTATCACGCCGACGCGGACGGCTGGACCCTGCGCACCAACGACGGCTCCCGCGCGGCCCACGCCGAACACACGGTGGCCATCACGGAGACCGGCCCCCGCATCCTGACGGCCCGCGCGGACTGAGGGGGGCGCGGGGGGTTGGGGGGCGCTGGGGCTTCGGGGGCGCATGCTTCGGGGCCGCACGAGTCTCCGGGCGCGCATGGGCTTCCGCGGGCGCAGGAACCGCCCCCAACCGCCGTACCGTGCCTGGCGGACAACCTGCCCCATGCCCCCATGCCCCCATGCCCGCGCACTAGGACGGCGACTGTGCGGGTTCGCGCGTCCGCAAGCCACCTCGGACCACCACGTCCATGGCGACCACCCGCACGGCATCGGCACCCGCCTGCCCGCTCAGCTCCTACTGACCGCGCCCCAGGACGGCAACCGCGCGGCGGTTCGAGCGTCCGCAAGCCACCTCGGACCACCAGGTCCATTGCGACCATCCACACGGCGTCGGCACCCGCCTCCCCCCAACGTCCACCCGTCCGCCTCAGCACCGAACTCCGCCGCCGGATGCCGCCCCGCGGCTGCGGCCGGGCGGCCGTCGCGTGCCCCGGCCAGGGCGTCTTCCCGGCCGGAGGTGCTGCGGGCCAACGATCGTGCGATCGTGTTCTACGAGCGCCAACGCGGCCTGCGCACGGCCGAACGTCCGCTGCGGCCGGTCCCGGACCTCGTGGCGGATGAGCGCCCGCCGCGCGCAGGTGGGTCTGCTGGGCGAGGACGGGCCAGAGGTGTAACCGGCTCCCCCTCGGGTTACCCGGCCCCGGCACGTCGATCGGCGAGGGCGTCCCCCGGGCCCCGCGGGAACGCCGGATGGGAACGGTCATGACCAGCGGCTTCAGCGGACCGGAAGACTACGACGCCTTCGGCGAGTTCCTCGCCCGTTTCTTCGGCGGCCCCCGCCCCGGACCCCGGCAGATCAACATCGGCCGGCTGCTCAGCCAGCCCGCCCGGGAGCTGGTCCGGGGCGCCGCCCAGTACGCCGCCGAGCACGGCAGCCGGGACCTGGACACCCAGCACCTGCTGCGGGCGGCGCTGTCCGCCGAGCCGACCCGGACGCTGCTCAGCCGGGCCGGCGCGGACCCCGACGAGCTGGCCGAGGAGATCGACGAGCGCTCCGGACCGGTGCAGCACCCGCCGGGCGAGGTGCCGCCGCCGACCTCGCTCTCCCTGACCCCGGCCGCCAAGCGTGCCCTGCTGGACGCGCACGACCTGGCCCGGGTCCGCGGCAACGGGTCCATCGGCCCCGAGCACGTCCTGAGCGCGCTCGCCGCCAACCCCGACTCGGCGGCCGGGCACATCCTCAACTCGGCCCACTTCGCGCCCGCGAGCCTGCCGCCGGAGCCGCCCGCGGACACCGGGCAGCCCCGTCCCGAGGCGCCCCGCGGCACCGGCACCGGCACCGGCACCCCGACCCTCGACAAGTACAGCCGCGACCTCACCGAACTCGCCCGGCAGGGCCGGATCGACCCCGTGATCGGCCGCGACGAGGAGATCGAGCAGACCATCGAGGTGCTCTCGCGGCGCGGCAAGAACAACCCCGTGCTCATCGGTGACGCGGGCGTCGGCAAGACGGCCGTCGTTGAGGGCCTCGCGCAGCGGATCGCCGAGAGCGACGTGCCGGACGTGCTGACCGGGCGGCGCGTGGTGGCCCTGGACCTGACCGGGGTGGTCGCGGGCACCCGCTACCGGGGCGACTTCGAGGAGCGGCTCAACTCCATCGTGGGCGAGATCAGCGCCCACTCCGACGAGTTGATCGTCTTCATCGACGAACTGCACACGGTCGTCGGCGCGGGCGGCAGCGGTGAGGCCGCATCGATGGACGCCGGCAACATCCTCAAACCCGCCCTGGCCCGCGGCGAGCTGCACATCGTCGGCGCGACCACCCTCGAGGAGTTCCGCCGGATCGAGAAGGACGCGGCACTGGCCCGCCGCTTCCAGCCGATCCTGGTGCCCGAGCCGTCCGTCGCGGACACCCTGGAGATCCTGCGCGGGCTCAGCGACCGCTACGAGGCCCACCACCAGGTCCGCTACGCCGACGAGGCGCTGGTGGCCGCCGTGGAGCTGTCCGACCGCTATCTCACCGAGCGGCGCCTGCCCGACAAGGCCATCGACCTCATCGACCAGGCCGGCGCCCGGGTCCGGCTGCGCGCCCGCACGAAGGGCACCGACGTACGGGCCCTGGAGCGTGAGGTCGAGCAGCTCACCCGGGACAAGGACCAGGCGGTCGCCGACGAGGGCTACGAGGAGGCCCTGCGCCTGCGTGACCGCATCACGGAGCTGAAGCGGCGGATCGACGACGCCACCGGGCACGACGAGGCCGACGAGGGCCAGCACCTGGAGGTGACGGCGGAGGCGATCGCCGAGGTGGTCTCGCGTCAGACGGGCATCCCGGTCGCCAGCCTCACCCAGGAGGAGAAGGAACGTCTGCTGCGCCTGGCGGAGCACCTGCACGAGCGGGTCGTCGGCCAGGAGGAGGCCGTGAGCGTGGTCGCCGAGGCGGTCATGCGCTCCCGCGCCGGGCTCGCCAGCCCGGACCGCCCGATCGGCAGCTTCCTGTTCCTCGGCCCGACCGGCGTCGGCAAGACGGAACTGGCCCGCGCCCTCGCCGAGGCCCTGTTCGGCAGCGAGGAACGCATGGTCCGCCTGGACATGAGCGAGTACCAGGAACGGCACACCGTCAGCCGCCTGGTGGGCGCCCCGCCCGGGTACGTCGGCCACGAGGAGGCGGGCCGGCTCACCGAGGTGGTCCGCAGGCACCCGTACGCGCTGCTCCTGCTCGACGAGGTGGAGAAGGCACACCCGGACGTCTTCAACATCCTGCTCCAGGTCCTCGACGACGGCCGGCTCACCGACTCCCAGGGCCGCACGGTCGACTTCACCCACACGGTCGTGGTGATGACCAGCAACCTCGGCTCCGAGGCGATCGGCCGCCGCGGCGCCGGGATCGGCTTCGGTCCCGGTGGCGCCGAGGCCGACGAGGAGGCGCGCCGCGAACAGGTACTGCGCCCGCTGCGCGAGCACTTCCGTCCGGAGTTCCTGAACCGCATCGACGAGATCGTCATCTTCCGCCGGCTGACGGAGGAGCAACTGCGGCAGATCACCGACCTGTTGCTGGAACGCACCCGGCGTCTGCTGCACGCGCAGGGCGTCACCGCCGACTTCACCGACGCGGCCGTCGACTGGCTCTCCCGCCGCGGCTACCAGCCGGAGTACGGCGCCCGTCCGCTGCGCCGCACCATCCAGCGCGAGGTCGACAACCGGTTCTCCCGGCTGCTGCTCGACGGCCGGGTGGGCGAGGGCGGCCGGGTGACGGTGGACGTGGTGGACGGGCGGCTCACCTTCGACACCGAAGAGAAGCCGCCCGCCCCACAGTTGTGACTACGGCGCCGCGTGCACCACCTGCGCCGAACCACCCCCGCGCCGCACGGTCTCGGCGGCAGCCAGCCACTTCCCGCCCGGCAGCCGCTGCACACCGGTCGCCGCGCCGATCTCGGCGTTCAGCTTGAACGAGTGCCCGATGGCCTCCAGTCGGGCGCGCAGCCCGCCGGGGCTGGTGTCGTTGAAGAGCGCCGGTTCCAACTCCGTCTGTGCGGCGTTGCGCTGGCTGGCCCGCGGCGCGGCGATCGCGTCCACGAGCGGCGTGCCCCGGTCGAGAAACTCCGTCAGCACCTGGAGCACCGTCGTGATGATGGTCGCCCCGCCGGGCGAACCCAGCGCCACCACGGGCTTGCCGTGCCGGTCCAGCACGATCGTCGGCGAGATCGACGAGCGCGGCCGCTTGCCGGGACCGGGCAGGTTCGGGTCGTGCACGGCCGGGTTGGCGGGCACGAAGGAGAAGTCGGTCAGCTCGTTGTTGAGGATGAACCCGCGCCCGGGCACGGTGATCCCGCTGCCGCCGGTCTGCTCGATGGTGAGCGTGTAGGAGACGACGTTCCCCCACTTGTCCGCCACCGTCAGATGCGTGGTGTTCTCGCCCTCGTACGTCGTCGGCGCCGCCGTCCCCCCGGCGCCGCAGCTCGCCGGGTGCCGCGGGTCGCCGGGCGCGACCGGGCTGGTCAGTACCGCGTCGTCCTTGATGAGGCAGGCACGGGAGTCGGCGTACTTCTGCGACAGCAGTTCCGTCGTCGGTACGTCCTCGAAGGCGGGGTCCCCGACCCAGCGACCGCGGTCGGCGAACGCGATCCGGCTCGCCTCGATGTAGCGGTGCAGGTACTGGACCTCGCTCGCCTTGGAGAGGTCGGTCCTCTCCAGGATGTTGAGGGCCTCACCGACCGTCGTGCCGCCGGAGGAGGAGGGTGCGATGGAGTAGACGCCGAGTCCGCGGTAGGACGTCCTGGTGGGCGCCTGGAGCTTGGCGCGGTAGGCCGCGAGGTCCTTCTCCGACAGGTCGCCGGGGCGGGCGTTCCAGCCGGAGGCCGGGTCCACGGGCGGGTCGTTGACGGTGTCGACGATCTCGTCGCCGAGCCGGCCGTGATAGAGCGCGTCGACACCCTTGCGGCCCAACTCGGCGTAGGTGCGGGCGAGATCGGGGTTCTTGAAGGTGGAGCCGACGACAGGGAGGGCGCCGCCCGGCAGGAACAGCTTCGCGGTGTCGGGGAAGTAGCGGAACCGGGTCTCGTTGAGCGCGGTCTGGGCGCGGAAGGTGTCGTCGACGGTGAACCCGTCGCGCGCGATCCGCTCGGCGGGCTTCAGGACCGTGCCGAGCCGCTTGCTGCCCCACTTGCCCAGCGCCGTCGCCCAGGTGGCGGGCGTGCCCGGCGTCCCGACGGCGAGCCCGCTGCTGACGGCGTCGGCGAAGGGGAGGGCTTTGCCGTTCTCGACGAACAGGTCGGGGCCGGCGGTCAGCGGGGCCGTCTCGCGTCCGTCGATGGTGTGCACCTTGCGCGATGTGGCGTCGTAGTAGACGAAGTAGCCGCCTCCGCCGATCCCGGAGGAGTAGGGCTCGGTGACGCCGAGGGCGGCTGCCGTGGCGACGGCGGCGTCGACCGCGTTGCCGCCCTTCCTCAGCACCTCGATGCCGGCGGCGGAGGCATCGGCATCGACGCTCGCGACGGCACCGCCGTACCCGACGGCCACGGGGACCTTGTCCGGGGCGCTCCGGGCGGCGGGCGGCGCCGCCCCCACCGACACCACGGCGGCCGAGACCGCCAGTACCGACAGTTTCCGCGCGACAGGGCGACGCATGCGTACCTCCAGGCCGAGACCGTCCGCGCAGCGTAACCAGAACACCGGGGGCCCGACAGTCCCCTTCCGGGCACCTGCCATGAGAACGCCACACTTCGAACACCGGTACGTACCAACCGTGTCGGCCCGCTAGCATGCGCGCCCATGAACGACGACGTGCGCAACATCGTCCTGGGCGTGGTGGCGGCCGGCATCAGCGCCGCACTCGGCTGGGTGGCCCGCACCTACCTGTGGAAGCGCAAACTGCGGCGCAAGCAGGCCTTCTTCGGGCTGCCCGACAACTCGGAGTCGCTGCTCGTCGTCAACCGTGACGCGGGCGGCCCCGACCTCTCCGTGCACCGCTACGACGTCTTCGCGCTGCTCGAGCTGTCCGCCCTCATCAAGGACTGCGGCGCGCACGCCGAGGTGGTCGCCCAGGACGCGGCCCGGCAGGGCTTCGGGGAGCGCACGGAGTTCTGTGTCGGCGGCCCCGGGTCGAATCGGCGCATGGCCGCGCACATGCAGGCCATGCTGCCCGGGGTGCGGGTCAACACCGACCCCGAACCGGGCCCGGACCGGCTGGCGTTCCAGATCGGCAGCGAGCGCTACCGGATGGAGAAGGGTCTGTCCGAACACGTGCTGCTGGCCCGGCTCACCGCCGGAATGCCCGGCCAGGACCGGCCGGTCTTCCTGTTCTGCGGCCAGACCGCGATCACCAACCAGGCTGCCACCCGCTATCTCGCCCGCAACCACGAGCGGTTGGCCCGCAAGTACGGCGACAACGCGTTCGTCCTGCTGCTGAAGGTGGTCAACTCCCAGGCGTACGGCCCGGACGTGGCCGAGTTGGTCGCGGACGTGACCCGGGCGGCCCAGGCACCCCTGCCCACCCCCGCGGCTCCCCGCAACTCCCACCGCGCCTCCTGACTTCGTTCACATACCACCAATCGTTACTCCCACGTAACTTACCGACGGGTTACCCCCGGTAAAGGTGCGAGGTTACCGTCTGGTCACTTTGCACTGACACGAGCGAGGGAGTGACCGATGGATCCCAGGGGCGCGGAGCACCGTCGAACAGGGTGGTGGCGGGCGGCGGGTGGGCATCCTCGCAAGGCCCTGCGCACCACCGCCGTGGGCGCCGTGTCCGCGACGCTGATCGCCGGTGGCGTCCTCGGGGCGGCCCCCGCCGCACAGGCCGCCACGGACACCGTCCGGTTCGTCGACATCTCCGGCGAGGGCGGCACCGTCCTGAAGGCCAATGTCATCACTCCGGCCGGCTCCGACGGCAGCCGCGCCTACCCCCTGCTCGTGCTGCCCACCAGCTGGGGCCTGCCCCAGGTCGAGTATCTCGCGCAGGCCCAGAGACTCGCGAACTCCGGCTATGTGGTGCTCAGTTACAACGTGCGCGGCTTCTGGCAGTCCGGCGGGGAGATAGAGGTGGCGGGCCCGCCCGACATAGCCGACGCCCGCAAGGTCATCGACTGGGCCCTCGCCAACACCCCCTCCGACGCGCGCAAGGTCGGCATGGCGGGCGTCTCCTACGGCGCCGGCATCAGCCTGCTCACTGCCGCCCACGACAAGCGCGTCAAGGCGGTCGCCGCCCTCAGTGGCTGGGCGGACCTGATCGACTCGATCTACTCCGGCCGCACCCAGCACGTCCAGGCCTCGGCCCTGCTGGACGGCGCGAGCGTCGTCACCGGGCGCCAGAGCGCCGAACTCCGGTCGATCTTCGACCACTTCTACGCCTCCGACCTGTCCAAGGAACAGGACATGATCAACTGGGGGAAGAAACGTTCAGCCGATACCTATCTGGACCAGATCAACCAGAACGGCGCCGCGGTCATGATGGCCAACGCCTGGGGCGACTCGGTCTTCGCGCCCAACCAGTACGCCGACTTCTACGAGAAGCTGACCGGCCCGAAGAGACTGGAGTTCCGCCCCGGCGACCACGCCACCGCCGAGCTCACCGGACTGCTGGGCCTGCCCAACGACGTCTGGACCGACACCGAGCGCTGGTTCGACCACTACCTCAAGGGCGAGGACAACGGCATCAACCGCGAACTGCCCGTCCAGCTCAAGTCCCGCTCCGGGGGCGCCTACGAGGGCTACCCGGACTGGAAGTCGGTGGGCGCGACCACGAGAAAGCTCGACCTCGCCGGCACCACCACGATCCACACCAACGTCGACTCGGGCGCCAACGGCGGTGTCGTCTTCCTGTCCAGCATCCTCGACCAGATCGCCCAGCTGCCGCCGATCGCCTCGATCCCGCTGCTCCCCCGCGCCTGGGCCGCCGTATGGCAGTCCGGGAAGTACGCCACGGCCCAACAGGTGCGCGGCACCGCCACGGTGCACACCACCCTCACCCCGACCAAGGAGAGCGGCACCCTCGTCGCCTACCTGTACGACGTGGGGCCGCTCGGACTCGGGAAGCTGGTCAGCAACGCGCCGTACACCTTCCACGGGCGGACGCCCGGCAAGCCGTTCGGCGTCGACCTGGAGCTGTACTCCACGGCCTACGACGTCCCGGCAGGGCACCGGCTGGCTCTGGTCGTCGACACGGTCGACCCGCTCTACATCGAGCACAACCCGTCCGGCGCGCGGCTGACCTTCTCCTCGCCGGCGAACGACCCGTCGTACGTGTCGATACCGCTGCGCGAGCAGTGATCTCCGGCCGGCGCCGGGCGGGTAGGGCTCTGTGAGCTGCCACCCCCCTACGGTCTCGGGGCCGTGGGGGGACCCCCACCAGGCAGCAGCGTCCCGGGGTCGGCCGTGGCGACGTCCACGGCCTGGGTCGTGGGACCGTGCCGCTCACGCCCGGCTGACCGGGCGAGCGGCCTGCGCATCCCGGCGCGGATCGGTGAGGTCACCGTCACCACCGGGATGAACGGCACATCGTAGTCGAGGTCCGCGGCGACGGGCCCGCCGGCCTGGCACAACTCCGACCCGGCGACCCGGCGATGGCGGCTCCGGAGCGGCCCTTCGTCCGCTTCCGGGCGGGCGGCCCGGCCGGGCCGCGGCCCTGTGGCACGGGGTGGTCCTGCGGCCCGGCGGCGGCCGGACGTGGGTTGCCGAACATGGTCGCGCTCCCCCGGTCAGTGCTTGAGGATCTTGGAGAGGAAGTCCTTGGCACGCTCGCTGTCGGGGTGGGTGAAGAACTCCTCGGGGGTGCGGTCCTCGACGATCCGGCCGTCGGACATGAACACCACGCGGTGGGCGGCCGAGCGGGCGAAGCCCATCTCGTGGGTGACGACGACCATGGTCATCCCCTCCCTGGCGAGCTGCTGCATGACCTCCAGGACCTCGTTGATCATCTCGGGGTCGAGGGCCGAGGTCGGCTCGTCGAAGAGCAGGGCCTTGGGCTCCATGGCGAGGGCGCGGGCGATGGCCACGCGCTGCTGCTGGCCGCCGGAGAGCTGCGCCGGGTACTTGTCCGCCTGGTCGGCGAGGCCCACCCGGTCCAGAAGCTGCCGCGAGTGCCGGTCGGCCTCGTCCTTCTTGCGCCCGCGTACCTTGATCTGCGCGAGCGAGATGTTCTGGAGGACCGTCTTGTGGGCGAACAGGTTGAAGGACTGGAAGACCATACCGACCTCGGCGCGGAGCCTCGCGAGGCCCTTGCCCTCCTCCGGCAGCGGCTGTCCGTCGAGCTGGATCTCGCCGGAATGGATGGTCTCCAGCCGGTTGATCGTCCTGCACAGTGTCGACTTTCCCGACCCTGACGGGCCGATGACCACGACCACCTCCCCCTTGCCGACGGTGAGGTTGATGTCCTGCAGGACATGCAGCTCCCCGTAGTACTTGTTGACGTCACGCAGCTCGATCAACGGATCGACGGCCATGCCCAGCCCTACCCACTCTCAGCTGTCTCGCGATTGCCGCAAACTATCCACACAAGAGTGGAGTCAGTACACGACACGCACTTTTCGGGCATTAGCCGTATTTACGCCCCACTTATGTGTGCGCTAGGACTCCGCCACCTCGGCGTACAGCTGGGAGAGTTCGGGCACCCCGCTCGCCGCCCACTCGTGCCCGTCGGCGACGACGTCGAACTCCCGGCCGGAGGCGAGCCGGATCACCGGCTGCCCGTCGGGGCGGATCTCCCACCGGGCCCCCGCCACGGTCCGCACGATCACCGTCCCGAGGTACAGCCCGGCGTCGTTGCCGAGCCAGTCCAGCGCCTCCGCGTCGTCCCGCCAGCGCGGCACCAGCTGGTCGAGGGCCTCCAACGAGTCGACGGTGTCGTTGAGTTGGACACCGTCGCGGTGCGCCTGGTGGCGCAGCAGCTCACACTCGGCGAGGAGTTCGGCGATGCCCTCGGCGTCGTGCGCCTCGGCTTCCTTGCGCCGGTTGCCCAGAAAAGGGATCTTCATATGCCCAGCGTGTCATTGGCATGCGCCCCCGCACCACAGGCGCGCGCGGACCGCCGATCCGGGGCGACTTCACGCCGGGTTCGGGCATGGCTCGTTGACGCGTCCCCTGCGCCTCCCTGCCTTCACGGAGGGAACCGGTGCCGCTGGAGCGGCTCTTCGACAACACGGCGGTCAGCGACGACGCCCGTCCCGGGGAGGCGGACCTCGACGGCTCGGGCGCCTCGCTGTCGGCCCGGGGACCTCGCGGCCGCGGGCTGGACGCCCGGCCGGGCCCTGACCGTCCAGGACGCCCGGCCGGGCCCTGACCGTCCAGGGCGCCCGGCTGACCTGGCCGCGCGGCCGGGCGGGCGCGCCGGACAACGTACGCGCCGCCGGTCAGACCGTGCGCGTCCACGGCCGTGGCGACTCGCTCGCCTTCCTGGTGGCCGGCACGGCGGGCACCGAAGTCAGCGGCTCGGGCCGGGTGTCGTACGCGCGGGGCGGCGGCTCCTCCTACCGCCTGACCGCCCCCGACTGGCGCACGGGCCCGCTCGCCACGAAGGCGGTCGCGCTGCCGCATGTGAACACGCCCGGCGGCCAACTCACCGAGAAGGCACGGCTGTAGGTCGTGACCGTGCCCCTGGCGCGTGGGCGTCAGGTCACCTCGGTGCGGCTGCCCGACGCGCCCTCGCTGCATGTGTTCGCGGTGTCCGTACGGGCCGACACGCCCGGCTGGAGCGGGAGTTGGGCGACCGCGACGGGCGGCTACCCGTCCGTCGGTCCGTGGCGCGACCGCACGCTGCGGCTCGTCGTGCACACCTCGGTGGGCGGGCCGCGGGTGCGCCTGCGGTTCGACAACACCTTCGCGGCTGCACCGGTGCGGATCGGGAGCGCGACCGTGGCGGTGCGGGCGACGGGCGCGGCGGCCCGGGACATGCCCGAGCCGGTGACCTTCCGTGGAAGCGGCCGCGGTCGCGCTGCCCGCCGGGGTACAGGCGTTCAGCGATCCGCTCGGCCTCGACGTGCCCGCGGACGCCGATCTGCTGGTGAGCTTCCATCTGCCGGGCACGGTGACGGCGGCTCCGGTGCACCGGCTCGCGCAGCAGCGGTCGTACGTCAGCGAGCCGGGCGACCACACGGCGGACGGCTCGGCGACCGCGTACACCGGTGTGATCACCAGTCGGCCGCTCCTGGCCGGCGTGGACGTGGGCGGCGGGCCGGGGTCCGTGGTGCTGCTCGGGGGTTCGATCACGGACGGGGACCACTCGACGGTGGACGCCGACCCGCGCTGGCCCGACGTGCTGCCGGCACAGTGCGTGGTGCCGCACTACGGCGTGCTCGACCAGGGGATCTCCGCGAACCGTGTGGTCTCGGACCGCCACCCCGGCGACGGGGTCCTGACCGACACGGGCGGGGTGAGCGCCCTGCACCGGTTCGACCCCCGGCCCACCCGGCACGGATGCTGCCCTGGGGCTGCTGCAGGCCCCCTACACGTCCAGGTCGACGACGACCGGGGCGTGGTCCGAGGCACCCTTGCCCTTGCGCTCCTCACGGTCCACGTACGCGTCGGAGACGGCCTTCGCGAACGGCTCGTTGCCGTACACCAGGTCGATGCGCATACCGCGGTTCTTGGGGAAGCCGAGCTGGCGGTAGTCCCAGTACGTGAACGGGCGGTCGTACTTCAGGGGGCGCGGGACCACGTCCGACAGGCCCGCCTCGCGCAGGGCGGCGAGGGCGGCGCGCTCGGCGGGGGTGACGTGGGTGAGGCCCGCGAAGGCGGCCACGTCGAAGACGTCGTCGTCGGTCGGCGCCACATTGAAGTCGCCCAGGACCGCGAACGGGCGGCTGCCCGCCGCGTCGCCCGCGACGGCCGCCTTGAGAGCCTCGAACCACTGGAGCTTGTAGGCGTAGTGCGGGTGACCGACCTCACGGCCGTTCGGCACGTACACCGACCACACCCGGACCGGGCCGCACGTCGCCGAGATGGCTCGGGGCTCGGGGGCGCCGTCGTAGCCGGGGTCGCCGGGCAGGCCCTTGACGATGTCCTCCAGGCCGACCCGGGAGATCACCGCCACCCCGTTCCACCGGCCCGTGGCGTGCACCGCCGCCTCGTAGCCCGCCTCGCGCAGCTGGTCGAACGGGAACTGCTCCTCGGCCAGCTTGGCCTCCTGGAGGCAGAGCACGTCGGTGCCGCTGCTCTCCAGCCAGGCCAGGAGCCTCGGCAGGCGGGCGGTGATCGAGTTGACGTTCCAGGTCGCGATGCGCATGTCCGACAACCTACCGGGCCCCACTGACACTCACACGGACGCGCTCTCCCCCGGCGCCAGACGCAGGTGCTCGGAGCCGCCGAGGGCGCCGATCTGGTTGTCGTAGATCGGGCGGGCGAGGTCGGTGAGCAGGGCGTCGTGGATGTCGTACGCCCGCTGCGGCTTGACCTCACGGACGTACTCGATGACCTCGGAGATCTTGCTCCAGGGAGCCATGACCGGGAGCATCAGCGTCTCCACGGCGTGGTCGGGGACGGTGAGGGCGTCGCCGGGGTGGAAGACGCGGCCGCCGTCGATCAGGTAGCCGACGTTGGTGATGCGCGGGATGTCGGGGTGGATCACGGCGTGCAGTTCGCCGTGGACCTGGACGTCGAACCCGGCCGCCGTGAAGGTGTCGCCGTGGCCGACGGTGTGCACGCGGCCGGGGAAGGCGGCGGAGACCTTCTCCGCGACGGACCTCAGCGTCCAGATCTCCGCGGCCGGGTTCGCCTCCATGGCCGCGCGCAGCCGCTCCTCGTCGAAGTGGTCGGGGTGCTCGTGGGTGACGAGGATGGCCTCCGCGCCGACCGCGGCGTCCGCCTCGCTGAACCCTCCCGGGTCCAGGACGAGCGTGCGGCCGTCCTTCTCGAGGCGGACACAGGCATGCGACTTCTTCGTGAGCTTCATGGACTCCATCCTGCCGTTCGGGCCGGGCGGGTGCTCACTCCTGCGGGGTCGTCTCCTCGCGGACGACCTGCTGGGCCACCGTGAACGCGCGGCCGGCGGCGGGCATCCCGCAGTAGACCGCCGTCTGGAGCAGCACCTCCCTGATCTCGACCGGGGTCAGACCGCTGCGCAGCGCCGCCCGGACGTGAAAGGCGAGCTCCTCCAGGTGGCCGCCCGCGACGAGGGCGGTGAGCGCGACACAGCTGCGCGAGCGGCGGTCCAGGCCGGGGCGGTCCCAGACCTCGCCCCAGGCGTAGCGGGTGAGGAGCTCCTGGAAGTCGCCGGAGAACTCGTCCGCCTGCGCCAGCGCGTGGTCGACATGCGCGTCCCCGAGGACCTCGCGGCGCACCTTGAGCCCGGCGTCGTACGGGTCGGGCCGTCCGCCGCCCACGACCGGCACGGGGGCGGCGGGGGCGATCTCGGCGATCGGCGCGGGCTGCTGCGGCGCGGCGGGCCCCGCCTTGGCCGGGGCCGCCGGGACGGCCGTCTGGCCGGTGGCGGGGTCGAACGCGGGCTGCCAGGCGGTGGAGAAGTGCCGCACCAGCAGGTCGGTGACGGCCGCGGGCTGTTCCACCGGTACGAGGTGGGAGGCGCCGGGCACCACGGCGAGCCGCGAGTCGGGGATGCCGGCGACGAGGGTACGGGCCTCCGCCGGGCCGGTGACCTGGTCGTCGGAGCCGACGAGGACGAGGGTGGGCGCGCCGACCCGGGTGAGGTCGACCCGTACGTCGAAGGCCGCGAGGGCCTCGCAGGCGGCGATGTAGCAGCCCGGGTCGGTGGTGCGGACCATCTGCACGGCCCAGTCGGTGATCGCGGGCTGCGCGGCGGCGAACCCGCCGGTGAACCAGCGGTCCGGCGAGGAACGGGCGATCGGGTCGAGCCCGTTGGTCCGCACGATCACACCCCGCTGCCGGAACTCGTCCGGGGTGCCGAATCTCGGCGACGCGGCGATCAGCGCGAGCGAGGCGATCCGCTCCGGGCGGCGCAGGGCCAGTTCGAGACCGACCGCGCCGCCGAGCGCGCACCCCGCGTAGCCGAAGCGCTGGATGCCGAGGCCGTCGAGGGTGGCGAGCAGCCGGGCGGCGAGGTCGACGACCGAGCCCGCGGGGTACGCGGGGGCGCCGCCGTGCCCCGGCAGGTCGTACCGGAAGACCCGCCACTGCTGGGCCAGTTCGGGGACCTGGCGGTCCCACATGTGCCAGGTGGTGCCGAGCGAGGGGCCGAGGACGAGGACCGGGGCGTCGTCCGGGCCGTCGAGGCGGTACTGGAGGGCGGGGGTCTGCGTCTCACTCACCGCACCACGCTAACCGCCGTTCCCGGCGGGCTCGTCCGTGGGCCCCCACTCCCCGCACCCGGCTCCCGCATCTCACCGGTGAACCCTCACGGCGCCTTCAGCGCGCGACGGGCACGGGTGTCGGTTCGGCCCGCACGGTCACCCCGTAGCGGGTCCGCATCCTGCGCATCTCCCACAGCGAGACGGCCGTCACCGACAGCGGGCCGCCGAGCAGGGAGCAGTACTGCACGGCCGGCGGGCCCTGCGGCATCCCGCTGTCGATCAGGTTGAAGATCGCGAGCACCCACACCAGGGCCACGGTCACCACGGGCGGCAGTATCGGATGGACGTGGGCGGTGTTGAAGGCGCTGCGCGCGGAGTACAGCGACGCCAGGAGGAAGAACGGGATGCCCCAGCCCAGCACGGCCAGCCCCCCGATTCCCACCAGGAAGCCCTGCCAGCCCCGCACGTCGGCCTGGGAGGCCTGACCCATGCCCAGGAGGGTTCCCGCGAGGACGAGCACGGTCAGCAGGTACCAGCCGACCGCCTTCAACGGGGCCCGGAGCCTGGAGCGCAGGTGGGGCCGCAGGTGCGGGGGCGCGTAGTAGAAGAACCCGAGGACGACCAGCGGGCCGCCGACGATCAGCAGGACCGGGGCGATGATCATGTTGGCGACGCCGCCGGTCGCGACGTCCTCCCAGCCGTTCCGCTCCACGCCGTAGGCCAGGAACAGCCCGACCGTGGCGGCGGCGCCGAGCACCGAGCGGGCCACCTGGACGCGGTCCACGGTGCGGTCCTCGATCCGGCCGTAGCCCTCCTGCACGAAGAGGCGGGTCGCGACGCGGTGCGCGGAGCGGATGACGGCGGCGACCAGATAGGGGGCGGAGAGGAACCACAGCCGACTGCGACGGCGCGGTGCCCGCGCGGGCACGGGGGCCGGGGGCACGTAGGGGTACGGGTGCTGGGGCGGGTACGGGTGCGGCGCCTGCGGAGGTACGTACGGGTTGCCGGGCGGCGGGCCCCAGCCCTGTGCCCCTGGTCCGGTGCCGCCGTGCCGGCCCGTGTCCGGACCCCATCCCCCCGTTGCCATACCGCTTCCCCCGTTCGTCCTCGGCCGGTTGTCGTGCCGCAGAGCGACATCGCGGCATCTTAGTGGCTCATGCGCCGCCTGACGGCGCGGTCGCTGTGCGGACTGTGTGTGGTCGTCGCGTGAACCGTGTCCTGTGCACCCGGTCAGCCTTCCGGCGAGACCCCCAGGCCGGTCAGGGCGCCGACCGGATCGAGGTCGGGGGTGCCACGGGGCCACCAGTCGTCGGCACCGGGGTCGGACTCGTAGGCGTACCACAAGCCGTCGCGTCCCAGGCGGAGTTGGACATGACCGCGGGGGTGGGTCAGGCGGTTGCGCCAGGGGCGGAAGGCCGGCAGGTCGGCGGCGAGCAGCAGCGGGCGGGCCCGGTCGAAGCGGCCGGCCGGCGGGTCCCAGGGCTCTTCGAGGACGGCGAGGCCCTCGAACCCGCCCTGCCGCCAGGCGGCGACGGCCCGTGCCAGGTCGGCCGGGGTGCGATCGGCCGCGGCGGCGAGCGCGGCGTAGAGCGAGCGGGTGGCCGCGGTGAGACCGGATCCGGGGCGGGCCGCGGCCAGCCGCACCGCGTCCTGCCACAGTGTCAGTTCGGCGACCGGGTCACGGCCGGTGACGAGCAGCGCGTGGGCGCGTCCGGCGGCGTCCGTGGCCAGCTGGTCCAGCGCGAAGGGGTCCGGGCCGCCCGGGGCGGCCGGGTAGACCGGGGGCTGCTCGGGGTGCGGGGGCGGCGGCAACGGGGCGGGCAGGGGCGGGAGCCGGCGGGGCGCGAGGGCCTCGGAGGCGCGTACGCCGGGCAGCGGCGCCGGTCCCTTCTCCTGGGCGGCGCGGGCCGCGCGGGCGGCGCTCAGCCTCGACAGCGCGTCGAGCAGCTCGCGTTCGCCGCGGCCGCGCAGCAGGAGCAGGACGAAGGGGTCGGCGTCGAGCAGACGGGCGGTCTGGTAGCAGAGGGCGGCGGCGTGCTTGCAGGGGTGGCCGCGGTCGGGACAGCTGCACTGCGGTTCGAGGTCGCCGGGGCCGGGGAGCAGCCGGACGGCGCCCTCGGCCAGGGAGTGCGGCATCTCCTTGTCGAGCAGGGCGGCGATGTGCCCGGTCCGCTCCGCGGCGGCGTCCAGGAACCGCGTCCAGTCGGCGTCGTCCAGCGTCCGCAGCCGCACCTGCACGCGGTACGGGCGGGGGCGGCTGCCCTGCACGTACGCGAGGACCAGGCCGGGCGTCACAGTGATCGCGTCGACGTGCCCCTTCTCCGCGTAAGCGCGGCCGCGCGCCAGCCGCCCGGCGTCCAGCGCGCCCTCCTCCAGAGCCGCCACCCACGCGTTGCCCCACCACGTCTCGGCGAATCCCTCCCCCTCACCGGCGGCCCGCGCGGCGAACGCCGGGAAGGTACGGCGCAACTCCCCGTCCCGACCGGGGGCGGCCATGGAGCGGGGGTGACGGGGGGTGGCGGGTGTGGGTGAGTCCGAGGGGACGGCCGCTGTAGCGGGCCAGGGGGCGGGTGCGGGTGCGTTCGAAGGGATGGGCGCTGGTGCGGGGGGTGGGGTGGGCGCGGGTGCGTCCGAGGGGGCGGCCGCTGCAGCGGGCCCAGGGGTGGGCGCGGGTACGTTCGAGGGCGTGGCCGCCGGTGGGTTGGCGGTCGTGGGTCCGTGCGAGCTGGTGGTCGCGGGTGGGTTCGGGGCGTCGGGGGCCGTGTGGTTCTGGGGTTCCGGGGTCGTGGAGGGCCGTTCGGCCGGCCTCGGCTGGTTCGTGGCGGGGCTGGTGTCCCGAGCCGCCGGCTCGCTCTCGTCGCTGGGCATCCGGAAGGCGTCGGCCGTCAACTCCCGTACGGCACGGGCTCGTTCGGCGGCGGTACGGCCGTGCGTGGCGCCACGCACCGGGGTGACCAGTGCCGTACGGCGTGGCCGGGCCCCGCCCTCCTGTCCCGTGCCGGTGCCGTCCCCCCGGAGCTGCCGCGACTCCTGACGGGCGGCGCGCAGGGCCTCGCGTACCCGGTCCGCGGGCCGCGCGCCCTGACGGTCGTCGCCTCCGCCGTCGCTCTCCCCGGCGAGCGGGGCGGGCTTCGTCTCGTCGCCGGGCACGCCGGTCTGCTGACCGAATTCCACGGTCGCCGGAGGCCGGGTTCCACCGGGTCCACTCGACGACGTCGTGTCGTCATCGCCGGACCCCTCGGTCGAGGCGCGGTCGCCGGTGTCCGGGGCGCCCGCCTCGCCTCCGGCCCCTGCCCCGCGCCGCTCGGCCAGGGCACGCCGCAGTGCCGCGCGGGCGACGTCGGCAGGGCGAGACCCGTGGCACTCCGGACGCCGGTCGTCCGACCCCTCGCACCGACCTGCCTCGGGCTCGGCCGCACCGCCCGGCACGGCGCCCTGGGGCGCCGTGCCTGCGGGGCGCGCCGGATCCGTCCGCCCCCGCTCGGCCCCTGCCCCGGACTCCGTACGCACCGAAGGGGTCAGCTCCCCCTCGGACGCGACCCCGGACCCCGTGCCCTCCGGACCCACCGAAACCGCCCGCTCCCCCTCAGCCCCTGCCCCGGACGCCATGCCCTCCGGAGGCACCGAAACGGCCCGCTCCCCCTCCGACACGGCCCCGGACCCCGCGCCCGTGGAAAGCACCCGCCCCGTCAGCTCCTCCTCAGCCGCCGCCCCGGACCCCGTGCCCTCCGGACCCACCGAAACCGCCCGCTCCCCCTCAGCCCCTGCCCCGGACGCCGTGCCCATCGGACGCACCGAAACGGCCCCGGACCCCGCGCCCGTGGAAAACACCCGCCCCGTCAGCTCCTCCTCAGCCGCCGCCCCGGGCCCCGTGCCCTCCGGACGCACCGAAACCGCCCGCTCCCCCTCCGACGCGGCCCCTGCCCCTGACTCCGTACCCGCCGGACCATCGTGGAACGGCCGCTCCCCCTCCGACACCGCCTCCGACTCCCCAGGCCCCGCCGATCCCGTGCCCTGCCCCTGCTCCCCGCGCCGTTCCAGCGCCTCCCGTAGGGCCCGGCGTGCCTCGTCCGCCGGGCGGGGGGTCATGTCGTCCTCCGTAGGGAGACCAGGTCGGACAGTTCGCGGTCCGTCAGTTCGGTGAGCGCGGCCTCGCCGGAGCCGAGGATGGCGTCGGCCAGCGCCCGCTTGGCCTCCAGCATCTCGGCGATGCGGTCCTCGACGGTGCCCTCGGTGATGAGGCGGTGCACCTGGACCGGCTGGGTCTGGCCGATGCGGTAGGCGCGGTCGGTGGCCTGTTCCTCCACGGCCGGGTTCCACCAGCGGTCGAAGTGGACGACATGGCCCGCGCGGGTGAGGTTCAGGCCGGTGCCCGCAGCCTTCAGCGACAGGACGAGGACCGGGGTCGCGCCGTTCTGGAAGCGGTCCACCATGTGCTCGCGCTCCGGCACCGGCGTGCCGCCGTGGAGCAGCTCCACCGGGACCGCGCGGTCGGCCAGGTGGGCGGTGATGAGGCGGGCCATGCCGACGTACTGCGTGAAGACCAGCGCCGAACCGTCCTCGGCGAGCAGGGTGTCCAACAGCTCGTCGAGGAGGGCGAGTTTGCCGGACCGGACGGCCAGGCGGTCGGCCGCGCCGGCGCCCTCCTTGAGGTACAGCGCGGGGTGGTCGCAGATCTGCTTCAGCGCGCCCAGGAGCTTCAGCACCAGGCCCCGGCGCGCGATGCCCTCGGCCGTCTCGATGGCGAGCATCGACTCGCGCACCACCGCCTCGTACAGGGAGGCCTGTTCGCGGGTGAGCGGGACCGGGTGGTCCGTCTCCGTCTTGGGCGGCAGTTCGGGGACGATGCCGGGGTCGGACTTCTTGCGGCGCAGCAGGAACGGGCGGACCAGGCGGGCCAGCCTCGTCACCGCCTCCTCGTCCTCGCCGTTCTCCACCGCGCGCGCGTGGCGGGCGCGGAAGGACTTCAGGGGGCCGAGGAGCCCGGGGGTGGTCCAGTCGAGCAGGGCCCACAGTTCGGAGAGGTTGTTCTCCACGGGGGTCCCGGTCAGCGCGACGCGCGCGGGTGAGGGGATGGTGCGCAGCGCCTTGGCCGTCGCCGAGTAGGGGTTCTTCACGTGCTGGGCCTCGTCCGCGACGACCATGCCCCAGGGCTGCTCGGCCAGTCGCGCCGCCGTCGACCGCATGGTGCCGTACGTGGTGAGGACGAAGCCGCCGTCGAGGTCGTCCAGGGTGCGGTCGGGGCCGTGGAAGCGGCGGACGGGAACGCCGGGGGCGAAGCGGGTGATCTCCCGCTGCCAGTTGCCTAGGAGGGAGGCCGGGCAGATCACCAGGGTCGGTTCGCGGCGGGCCCGCTTCAGGTGCAGGGCGATGACGGTGATCGTCTTGCCGAGGCCCATGTCGTCGGCGAGGCAGCCGCCGAGGCCGAGGGAGGTCATGAGGTCGAGCCAGGCCAGGCCGCGGAGTTGGTAGTCGCGGAGCGTGGCGTGCAGTCCCGCGGGCGGGTCGGCGGGCCGGACGCCTGCCGTGAGCCGGTCCCGCAGCGCGGCCAGCGCGCCGACCGGTACCGCCTCGACCGTCTCGCCGTCGACCTCCGCGGTGCCCGAGAGCGCGACGGACAGCGCGTCGACCGGGTCCAGCAGGCCCAGTTCGCGCTTGCGGGCCTTGCGGACGAGCGCCGGGTCGACCAGCACCCACTGGTCGCGCAGCCGGACGACCGGGCGGTGGGCCTCGGCGAGGGCGTCCATCTCGGCCTCGGTGAGGGGGTCGCCGCCGAGCGCCAACTGCCAGCGGAACTGGAGCAGTTCCTCGCTCTCGAAGAAGCCGGTGCCGTCGGTCGCCGAGCCCGGTGCGGGGCGTACCACGGCGGCCGCGCTGAGGTCCTGGGCCAGGTCCCGGGGCCAGTGCACGGCGACCCCGGCCGCCGCGAGCCGGGTCGCGGCGATGCCGAGCAGGTCCCCCAACTCCTCCTCGGACAGGGCGAGTACGTCGGGCACGTCCTGCTCGGAGAGGCGGTCCAGGGGCGGCCAGACGCGGGCCGCGCGGCGCACCGCGAGGGCCGCGTCCACCTGGGCGCGTGGACCGAACACGGCGTCCGCCTCGCCGGACCACAGGGTCGCGGCGTCGGCCACGAGGGTGGGGTCGGCGAGGCTGTGCACCTGGACGATCGCGGCGCCGGCGCCGCGGGCCCGGCGGCCCTCGTCGAACAGGTCGGACGCCGCCAGGTCGAGGCGGAGCGAGATCCGCACGCCCGCGTCCATGCCGGCGGCAACCTCGGCGGCCCACTCGTGCGCGTGCGGCAGATGCTGGGGGCGGCGGTCGGCGAAGGGGCGGCCGGAGGCGAGGGGGGCGGCGGGGGTGCGCGGGAGGGTGTCGGCGACGGCGTCCAGGAAGGAGCGCATCAGCGCTTCCGGCTCGGGCAGCCGGAGCGGGCCGGGGCCGGGCAGCGGGACCGCGTGGCCCTCGTACGGCAGGGCGGCGGCGATCGCGCGCAGGTGCGCGATGTCGTCGGGGTGCAGGGGGCCGGCCCGCCAGGCGTCGTGTCCCGCGGGGGTGAGGCCGGGCAGCAGCCGGCCGCGCGCGGTGAGCCGCAGTGCGTGCAGGGCGGCCGCGCCCCAGCAGGCGGTGGCCGGGTGGGCGGCGGGGTCGCGGCGGGCCCTCACCAGCAGGGGCAGTGCCTCGCCCAGGGGCACTTCAAGGGCGGGGGTGGTCCTGCGGCGCACCTGGGCGCCATGGGGTCGTACGACGGTGAGATCCGTGTGGCCCTCGGGCGGTGGTCCGCCCTCGGGGTCCCAGAAGGCCATCCGGCCCTCGCGCGGGAGGGCCGCGGGCAGGAAGACGGCGGCGAGGCGCACGGAGACCGCCTCCGTCGCCCGCTCGGCCGCCACGGCCGTGTCACTCATACGTCCTGCCACCTCCCGTCCCGCGTGTCGGATCAGACGTCTTCGACTCTACGGGCGGGGTCTGACAATCGGCTCCGGCGACGGGGCGGGCCGGTGCCGCACGGGGCCATGCTCTACGGGACCGTACGGGAGACCACGTACACCATCGGGCCCGCCGGGTCCGCGGTGTTGACCACGATGTCCTGGGTGGGGGCCGGGTTCTTCTGCTTGTGCACGAGGCCGGACCAGGGGCCGGGGCCGGTGAAGTTCCAGCCGGTGATCTTCTGGTCGCGGGCGCCGATGGTGATGTCGCCGGTCTTCAGGGCGTCGCGGTTGACGCCGACGCCGGCGAGGAAGGTGTCGAGGCCCGCGTCGGAGGTGCGGAACTGCACGTAGAGGCGGCTGGTCTTCCAGTTGTTGGTCTCGTAGTAGGCGATCCGGTCCGCGGGGTGCGGGACCGGCACCTGGTAGAGGCGGCGCTGGACCTTCGAGGGCCAGCCCGCGCTGAGGCCGGTCGCGGAGTACTTGGCCTCCTTGTCCTTGCCGCTGCTGCGGCTCTGGTTGGCGGAGATCACCAGGTAGCCGGCCGGGA
The DNA here is from genome assembly GCF_055575395.1 of Streptomyces sp. NPDC034103. NCBI lineage: Bacteria > Bacillati > Actinomycetota > Actinomycetes > Kitasatosporales > Streptomycetaceae > Streptomyces > Streptomyces sp. NPDC034103. The sequence goes on from NZ_JBVISS010000001.1 coordinate 190,317, forward strand.
CGCCGATGAGCAGGCCGATGATGAGCAGGGTGAGCGCACGGCGCCGGTTGCGGTGGCGGCGGTCCTCGGCCGGCGGCCTGGACGGCTCGTCGGGGGCGTCGCCCTGGCGGGGTACCGAGGGCGTCATGGACGGGCTCACGGCTGCCCCTGGGTCGTACGGCGGGACTCCGTGTACTTGGCGTAGCGCTCGTACCGCTCGACGCGCCGCCGGTTGGCGCGCCGGAAGCGGCGGGCGACCAGCCGGGCGAGGTCGGCGGCGCCGACCATGCCGGCCTCGGGGCCGAGCTGGGCACGGGCGATCCGGGCCTCGGGACGGTAGCCGCGGCCGGTGAGCTGGCGCTTGAAGGCGTCCCGCGCGGGGCCGATCAGCAGGTCGTCGGCGGCCGACACACCGCCGCCGATGACGAAGCAGGACGGGTCGAGGGCGGCCGCGAGGTTGGCGATGCCGACGCCGAGCCACTGCCCGATGTCCTGGAGCAGCTCGATGCACATGGCGTCGCCCTCGCGGGCCAGTTCGGTGATCATCGGGCCGGTGATGTCGCCGATCTGCCCCTTGACGTGCTCGATGATCCCGTACGCCACCGGGGAGTCGGCCGCGGCCAGCTCCTTGGCCTCCCGGACCAGTGCGTTGCCGGAGCTGTACTGCTCCCAGCAGCCGCGGTTGCCGCACGGGCAGCGGTGGCCGCCGGGGACGACCTGCATATGGCCGAACTCGCCGGCGACGCCGAACTTGCCGCGCTTGACCTGGCCGTCCTCCAGGATGGCGCCGCCGATACCGGTGCCGAGCGTGATCATGACCAGGTGGTCCTCGTCGCGGCCGGCGCCGAAGCGCCACTCGGCCCAGGCCGCGGCGTTGGCGTCGTTGTCGACCAGGACGGGCACGGCGAGGCGTCCCGCGAGGCGGTCGCGCAGCGGCTCGTTGCGCCAGGACAGGTGGGGGGCGAACAGGATGCGGTTGCGGTCGGCGTCGACCCAGCCGGCCGCGCCGATGCCCACCGCGTGCACGTCGTGCCGGTCGGAGAGGTCCAGGACCAGCTCGCAGATGGTGTCCTCGACGACCTTGGGGCTCTTGGACTTGTCCGGGGTCTCGGCGCGGAGCTTCTCCAGGATGTTGCCGTCGGCGTCGACGACGCCCGCCATCACCTTGGTGCCGCCGATGTCGATGCCGACGGTCGGCACGCGCGGTGCGGTCAGGTGCGAGCGGCGCTCCCTGGTGCCGACGGTGCGCAGGACCGGGGCGCGGCGGGAGCCGATGGGGGCGGTGAAGGTGCCGTAGGTGCTCATCACCGCCCGATTCTGCCGCACCAGGGGTATGGGTGCTGTGCAGGGGGATCGCCGGGGCCGCGCGATCGTCGCCGGGAGCGGCCGGTTTGTGGCTTGTCTCACGCGTGGAGCACCCATGAAGCATCCGCGGAGCACCCCTGGGTGAGCCTCTGGGGTCATCCTTGCCGTCGCCGTGGGCCCCCGCCCGTTCTCCCCGAGGGCACGCAGGCGTCCCATTGTCCGGACATGGGGACCGACTCGGCGTCCCAGGCCGACCGCTCAGGGCCGCACGAGCAGCTGGAACTCGAAGGAGTAGCGGGTGGGACGGTAGGTGTGGGTGCCGAACTCGACCGCGCGGCCGGTGTCGTCGAAGGTGACGCGCTGCATGGTGAGCAGCGGGGCCCCCTCCTCCTCGGCGAGCCGCTCGGCCTCGGCGGCGGTGGCGCCGCGGGCGCCGATCGACTGGCGGGCGCTGTGCAGGGTGATCCCGGCGGACCGCATCATCCGGTACAGGCCGGTGGCCTCCAGCTGACCGGTGTCCAGGTCGAGCAGGTCGGGCGGGAGGTAGTTGCACAGGTACGCCATCGGCTCGCCGTGTGCGAGACGCAGCCGCTCGACGCGGTACACGTCGCCGCCCTCGGTGACGGCGAGTGCCGCGGCGACCTCGGCGGAGGCCGGGACGACGGTGTTGACGATCACCTTGGTGGCCGGGCGTTGACCGGCCGCCTCCAGGTCGTCGTAGAGACTGCTGAGCTCCAGCGGGCGCTTGACCTGGCTGTGCACGACCTGCGTGCCGACGCCGCGGCGGCGTACCAGCAGGCCTTTGTCGACGAGCGACTGGATGGCCTGGCGGACGGTGGGCCGGGACAGGCCGAGGCGGGCGGCCAGCTCGATCTCGTTGCCCAGCAGGCTGCCGGGTGTCAGCGTTCCGTGCTCGATCGCGGCCTCCAACTGCTGGGACAGCTGGAAGTACAACGGCACCGGGCTGCTGCGGTCCACACTCAGTTCGAGCGACACGGTCGGGTCCCCATCTGGTTTCGGCACGGGCCCGAGCGTAGCTCCGCGCGGTGTTGACGGGAAGTTCTGTAGTCAGATTGTCCGGACATACGCATTGACAGGGGTGGGTTCCCGGCCACATTTTGGTCACATGCGCATCGGGATCATCGGTACCGGTCGGATCGGCACGATTCACGCGAACACCCTCAGTCGCCATCGTGACGTCGGCTCACTGATCCTCACGGACGCGGACGGCTCACGGGCCCAGGAGCTGGCGAACCGGCTGGGCGAGACCGCGGCGCCGGGCGTGGACGAGATCTTCCGGTGGGGCGTGGACGCCATGGTGATCACGACGGCCACCTCGGCACACGCCGAGCTGATCGGCCGGGCCGCGCGGTCGGGGCTGCCGGTGTTCTGCGAGAAGCCGATCGCCCTGGACCTGCCGGGCACGCTCCAGGCGATCGGCGAGGTCGAGTCGGCCGGAACCGTCCTTCAGATGGGGTTCCAGCGCCGCTTCGACGCCGGGTACGCGGGCGCCCGGGACGCGGTGCGGGCGGGACGGCTCGGCCGGCTGCACACCGTACGGGCGCTGACCTCGGACCAGGCGCCGCCGCCCGCCGCGTGGCTGCCGCTGTCGGGCGGGCTGTACCGGGACACGCTGATCCACGACTTCGACGCGCTGCGCTGGGTGACCGGGCGCGAGGTGGTCGACGTGTACGCGGCCGGGTCCGACGCCGGGCCGCCGATGTTCCGGGCCGCGGGCGACGTCGACACGGCCGCGGCGGTCCTCACCCTCGACGACGGCACCCTCGCGACGGCGACGGCGACACGGTTGAACGGCGCCGGGTACGACGTACGGATGGAGCTGGCCGGGGAGCTGGACCAGATCGTCGTCGGGCTGGACGACCGGACGCCCATCGCGTCCACCGAGCCGACGGGACCGCCCGCCGCGTCCAAGCCGTGGGCGGGGTTCCTGGAGCGCTTCGGGCCTGCCTACGAGGCCGAGCTGAACGCGTTCGTCGAGGTGGTCCGGGGCGAGCGCGCCAACCCGTGCGACGGGCGCGAGGCCTTGCAGGCCCTGCGGATCTCCGAGGCGTGCGAGGTGTCGCGACGGGAACGCCGGCCCGTGCGGCTGGCGGAACTTCCGGGCTGACGAGAGGCCCGCCGCGGCAAGCCCACGGCCCCGTGAGCGCCCGCATCTACCACCGCACCGGCAGACTCCGCAGCCCCCGGATCAGCATCCCCGGCAGCCACTCCCCCGGTGGGCCGTCGAGGGCGAGGTGCGGGGCCCGGTCCAGCAGGGTGCGCAGGGCCGTGCCGGCCTCCAGGCGGGCCAGCGGGGCGCCCAGGCAGTAGTGGATGCCGTGGCCGAAGGCGAGGTGGCCCCGGGGGTCGCGGCGGATGTCGAAGTCGTGCGGGGCCGGGTAGCGGGTGGCGTCGCGGTCCGCGGCGGTCAGGCCGATCATCACGTGGTCGCCCTCGGCGACGGCGGTGCCCGCGATCTCCAGGGGCTCGGCGGCGTAGCGGAACGTCGCGTTCTCCACCGGCCCCTCGTAGCGCAGGGTCTCCTCGACCGCGCCGTCGACCAGGCTCATGTCGGCGCGCAGAAGGGCGAGTTGGTCGGGGTGGGTGAGCAGGGCGTGGACGGCGTTGGTGATGAGGTTGACCGTCGTCTCATGGCCGGCGATCAGCAACAGGAAGGCCATGCCGCCGAGCTCCCGCGCGGAGAGGCGGTCGCCGTCCTCGGCGGTGGTGCGGAGGAGGTCGCTCAGCAGGTCGTCGCCCGGGCCCGCGCGGCGCTTGTCCTCGATCAGCTCGCTGAGGTACTCGTCCAGCCGGACGACGGCGTCGTAGGCGCTCTCGGCACTGGTCGGCGCGACCACCTCCGTCGACACCTTGCGGAACTCGGTGCGGTCCAGCTCGGGCACGCCGAGGAGTTCGCAGATCACCGTGATCGGCAGCGGGTACGCGAGGGACTGCACCAGGTCCGCGCGGCCGTACGGCAGCATCGCGTCGAGGAGGTCGTCGGTGATCTCCTGGACCCTGGGCCGCAGCCGCTCCACGCGGCGCATCGTGAAGGCGCGGGAGACCAGAGCGCGCAGCCGGGTGTGCTCGGGCGGGTCCGCACCCAGCAGATTACGGCCGATCAACTCCTCCTCGTGGAACGTCACCCCGATCCGGCGGCCGTCCTTGGACAGCCGGGGGTCGGCGAGCGCCGCCCGCGCCTCCTCGTGCCCGACGACCAGCCAGGCCCAGTAGCCCGGTTCGGAACCCGGTGGCCGGATCCGGTGCACCGGGCCGCGCTCACGCAGGCGCGCGTACACCGGATGCGGGTCCGTGCGGAACGCGTCGCCGTACTCCCCGAGATCGACCACGTCTGTCATGGAGTCCCCTTCCCCCCTCGCACCGACAACGCGCGGCACACCCCGCTAGTGCCCGCCACCTTCGGGTTCCCCGGATTCTTCCAGCAGTCCGGCGTCGTACGCGAGCAGGGCGACCTGCACCCGGTTGTTGAGGTCGAGCTTGGCCAGGATGCGTGAGACGTGGGTCTTGACGGTGGCCACGCTCATGAAGAGCTCCGCGGCGATCTCCGCGTTGGACCGGCCCCGGCCGACGGCGACGGCCACCTCACGCTCGCGGTCGTTGAGGGCGGCGACGCGCTCACGCGCGCGTGCCCGGCGGGTGTCGGCGGCGGTCCCGGCCGCGTGTGCCATCAACTGGCGGGTGACGGTCGGCGACAGGACGGGGTCGCCCGCCGCGACCCGGCGCACCGCGTCGACGATCTCCGCGGGCGGGGTGTCCTTGAGGACGAACCCGGCGGCGCCCGCGCGCAGGGCGCGCAGGACCTGGTCGTCGGCGTGGAAGGTCGTCAGGACCACCACCTGCGGGGCGTCCGGCCGCGCGCGCAGCCGCTCGGTGGCGGTCAGGCCGTCCACGGACGGCATCCGGATGTCCATGAGGACGACGTCCGGGCGGGTGCGGTCGACGAGCGCCTCGACGTCCTTGCCGTCGGCGGCCTCCCCGACGATCTCGATGCCGTCGGCACCGCCGATCATCAGGGACAGGCCGGCCCGCACCAGGGGGTCGTCGTCGACGAGGAGCAGTCTGATCGCGGTCATGGGCCCTACGTAATCACGCTTTCGGGGCCCTACCGCACGGCGTCAGCCACGCAGTTGGACGCCGTACCGGGTGCGCAGCCGGCAGATCTCCCACCAGGCCACCGCCGACACCGAGGCGGGGCCACCGAGGAACGCGAGGAGCGCGAGAAGCGGCGGGCCGGGCGGCAGTCCGCCCGCGGCCAGGCTGATGAGCGCGAACTCCCACACCAGGACGCCGGTGAGCAGGGCCGGCAACGCCGCGTGGATGTCGGCGGAGTTGAAACCGCTGCGCACGGCGGGGCCGGTGGCGAAGACCACGAAGGCCAGCAGCCAGAACAGCGGCACCAGCAGGGTGACGGCGGGCCAGGGGACGCCCGGATCAGCCATCGACCTCCGTTGCAGCATCACCACACCGACCATCACCAGCGGGATCGCCGTCACGGCGCCGACGTACCAGAGGGCCGCCTTCCCGGCGGCACGCACCCGTTGCCCGATGTGCGGCCGCAGGTGCGGCGCCGCCCAGCGGTACAGGACGGCGATGACCACGGGCGCGCTCAGGAGCAGCAGCGGCGGGGTGACCGCGAGCCGCATCATGTACTGCTGCTGCGCCTGGTCGTAGTCCTCCGGCCTGCCGTAGGCGGCCAGCAGGAGCAGGGACATGACGGCGGCGGCCAGGGCTCGTGCCTTCTGCAGGCGCCTCACCTGGGCGTCCTCGTAGCGGTGCCCGCGCGGCGGGAAGAGGCGGTGCGCCCGGCTGCGGGCCGAGCGGGCGAACACATAGCCCGCCATCAGGGGCACGGTGACGAACCACAGGCACGGGGCCAGGAGCACGGCCCAGACGCAGCCGTGGATCCCGGGCCGCCCGCCGCGCAACAGCACCCGCAGCGGCGGCCATTCGGCGCCGCGCAGGTTCTGGAGCATCGCGAACGGCGACCTGTAGGGCTGCGGCTGCGGGACGTACGGATAGGGGTGCGGGGGGTAAGGGTGCGGGGGGTAGGGGTACGGCTGGGGCGGAACGTAGGGCCCTGGGTTCGGCGGAGGGCCGTAGGGACCGCCGTTCGATGGTGGGCCGTAGGGGCCGCCGTTCGGCGGCGGTGGCCAGGGCGGCTGGTACGGGTTGTCGGGTCCCCCGAAGCTCACGCTGCTGTCCTTCCGGTGCTCGCGGTGCGGTGGCCGGACAAGGCCAGCCGATAGGTTCACTCAAGTCAACTCCCTTCACGCCGCCAGGTCATGGGGATATGCGACGGTGACCGGTCCGCGCCCCGGAAACGCCCTGTCCGCGCCCCGCCGTTGCTGGCAGGATCGCCGCATGCGCACCGTGTACGCCCTGTTCGTGGGCATCGACGACTACCCCGAGGGCAGCCGGCTGCGCGGCTGCGTCAACGACGCCCGTGACGCCGAGAGTTGGCTGCGGCGGCAGGGCGGCACCTTCGCGCCCGTCGTCCGGACCCTGCACGACCGACAGGCCTCCCGGGCGGCCGTGCTGGACGGCATCCGGCGGCATCTGGGGCGGAGCGGCCCGGACGACACCGCCCTGTTCTGGTTCAGCGGGCACGGCAGCGCGTACCGCACGGACGATCCGCGCGAGGCGACCGGCTGGGCCCAGGCGCTGGTGTGCCAGGACAGTCTGGGGCCGGCCGGGCAGCCGCTGCTCCAGGACACCGAACTCGGCGCGCTGCTCGACGACATCGCGGCGCGCGGCACCCATGTCGTCGCGGTGCTCGACTGCTGCCACGCGGGCGGCGCGACCCGTGACTCCGTCTTCGCGGCGCCGACCGGGGCGAGGGCCCGCGGGGTGGACTGGCGGCCCTGGTGGGGGGTCCCGACCAGCGTCCGTGAAGGGGGCGGCGCGGGCCCGGAGGCTGATCGGCACGTCCTGCTGGCCGCCTGCCGTCCGTACGAGCGCGCGCACGAGAACCTCGTCGACGGCCGGGTCCGCGGCTACTTCAGCCACGCGTTGCTGGGCGCGCTGGACCGGCTGGGCCCCACGGCCGCCTACGGCGCGGTGCACGCGCTCGCCGAGGAACGGGTGCGCACGCTGAGCGCGGTGCAGCATCCCGAGCTGCGCGGCCCGGAGAACGGTGCCGTCCTGTCCGGCGCCCCGGTGGAGACCGGACCCTTCCTGCTCCGGCACACGGAGTGCGGTTGGGAGGTCAACTGCGGTCAGGCGCACGGGCTGAGGGCGGCGGGCGCGGAGTTCGCCCTGCTCGGCGGCCCCGCGTCACGGCGGGTCGTCGTACGCCAGGTACAGCCCGAGTCCAGCCTGGTGGAGCCGGACGGATGGCAACCCGATTCCCAGGAACGTCACTTGGCCCATCCCGTGACGCCGACGGCGTTGGCGTTCACTCCCGCCGCCGTGACACTCGCCGGTGATCCCGGCGCGGTGCACCTGCTCTCGGCGGCCATGGCGCACGTACCGCAGCTCGCCCACGGCGGGGGCGGGCTGCCGCTGCGGGTCGACGCCGCGGGCGGATGGGCGCGGGTGTCGGGCGGGGCCGGGCACCCGGTGCCCGACCTGCCGCTGCGGTCCCCCGCGGACGCGGCCCGGGTCGCCGACTGCCTCGAGCATCTCACCCGTTGGCATCACATCGTGGACCTGCGCAATCCCGATCCCTGGCTGTCGTCCCTCGTCCGGGTCACCGTCGAGGGGACTTCGGTGGGCCGGGTGACGTACTCCGCGGACGGCGAGATCGTCTGCGGCTACACCCTGGACGGCCGGGAGCCCCGGGTGAGGATCCGCGTCCACAACACCTCGGACCGCCAACTGTGGTGTGTGCTGCTGGATCTGACCGACCGTTACGCATGCTCCCCGCATCTCTACGAAGGGGACTTCGTCGCGCCCGGCAAGGCGGGGCCGGCACGGCGCGGGGAGCCGGTGTGGCTACGGCTGCCGCCGGGACGGCCGCTGGTGCGGGGTGCCTTCGCGCGGGACTGGCTGAAGCTGATCGTGACCGAGGACGAGTTGAACCTCGCCCCGTTCCGGCTGCCCGCCTGGCCCCCGGACACCTCGGTCGAGGGGCCTCGGGACAAGGAGGCGGCAGCCGGCGGCGGGCTCCTGCGGCTCGCCATGCCGACGTACGCGCGGGACGCGGGCGGTCCGCCGCACGACGTGGGCCGCTGGGGGACGGCGCAGGTCGTGCTGCGGACGGAGGTCACCTGACGGCTCACCGGCCCAGGTGGGTGAAGCCCGCCCAGGCGGTCAGGTCGGCACCGCTGATGCGGTGCACGCGGGCCCGCAGGTGGGACGGCATGCCGGGCGGCGGCTGCCGGCGGTCGTCCAGCATCCACAACTGCGCGCTGCGCAGGGCGGGTCCGGGTCGCAGGCCGTCGTGGCTGATGAAGTGGTGGGTCATGTACATCAGCAGCGACGTCGCCTCGTCGGGCACCGGCCACAGGGAACCGATCACCGAGCGGGCGCCCGCCACCAGGAACGCCGTGGACAGGCTGTACGCCTCGTCGTAGCCGCGTCCCGACACATTGGTGCGGCAGGCGGCGAGGACGACCAGCTCCAGGTCCGGGAAGCGGCCGGAGCCCTCGGTCAGCTCCTCGGCCGCCAACTGCCCCCCGGACAGCGCGAGATAGGCACTGTGCCGCTCACCCTGGCGCACCACTCCGTGGCAGGCCAGGTGCAGCACACCGCCGTGCTGTCGGCGCAGCCAGTCGGTGACGGCGGCGGGGGTGGCGGTGCCGGGGCCGAGGAGGTCGCCGTGCGGGTGGAAGGCGCGGTGGATGGCCTCGGCCTCCTCGCCCGCGTGATGCAGGTCGCGGGTGGGGTTGCCGACGACGAGGGCCTGCCGGGTCGTGGTGACGGGCCGGGCGGCGACCTCGCAGAGCAGCCGGGCGGAGGGCAGATAGGAGACGTCCGCCTCCTGACAGGCGTGGCGAAGACCCCGGCCGGGCAGCCGGGCCGCGTGCCAGGGCACGGCACCGAGTTCGGCCATGGGCACCAGGACGACGGAGGGCACCCGGCCGTAGCCGCGCGGGAGGTGCTGGAGCAGCGGCTGCATCACCGCCGTACCGGCCCATTCGCACAGCCGTTCAAGCGCCGCGCGGCTGACGTCGGCGCGCGGCGGCGGGGTGGGGCCGGGGTCGGTGGGCGGGCCGCCGGCATCCCGGCCGGGGGTGCCGGTGGCGCGGTACGCGGCCAGTTCGGGGGCCTCGACTAGGAGGCGCGGCAGGGGCAGCGCGCGGGTCCGGCCGTCGGCCGTGACGATGAGCGCCTGGCCCTCGTCGGCGCGCCGGCCGAAGACGACCTTGTCCGTCAGGCTCGGCTCGTCCGTACTGCCGGGGACGAGGTAGACGAGGGCCGTCGCGCCCATGGTGCGCAGCGCCGCGCCGATCTCCTCGGGGCTCGGGGCGTCCAGGAGGCGCTGTCGCAGCGGGGACGCGGAGAGCACCTCCAGGACGCGGCGGCGCAGTCGGCTCGACGGGCCGGAGACCGGGATCTGACCGGTGAGCGTCAGTCCGGTCGGCGGCTGGGGTGCCACCGCGGTGCCGGCCCGCCGCCATTCGTCCGCCAGTTCCGCATGGCCCGCGGCGGCCAGCAGGTCGGGCACGCCGCTCGCCACGGTCGCCGCGTGCAGGGCGAGTCCGCGTCCGGCGTCCAGGGCGCGGACAGCGTCGGCGTGGGCGCCGTCGGCGATGCACCACCGAGCGACGTCGAGCGCGTTCTCGCCCGCCCGGCGAGCCGTCTCGGCGGCATGGGCGGTACCGGACTGAAGCAGGACCTGCCAGGCGCCCGCGCGCAGGGCGTCGAGGCCGACGCGCCGGGACTCCTCGTGGTTACGGCGCTTGGCGTGCCGGTCGCGCGGGTGCAGCAGGTCGCCGCGGAAGCGGTACGCCATGGCGAGGGCCATGCCGCTGTTCCCCCAGGTCGGGTGCTCGGGGCCGCCGGAGAGCCGGAGGGTGTGCCGCAGCCAGGAGATGCCCTGGTCCAGGTGGTGGGGGCAGTCGGCGCGCGGGGCGACGCCGTTGACGGCGATCATGCAGTGGGCCATGCCGAGCGTGCCGGCGTTGCGGAGCCACCGTTCGTCGTCGGGCTCCAGCAGCTCCATGGCCTCCTCGATGAGTCCGAGCGCCTCGAGGGTGCCCCGGTGGTCACCGGCGAACAGGGCCCGTGCCACGCGCGTGAGTCCCACGTCGCCGAGCCGGTCGGCTCGCGCGTTGCGCGGGACCAGGTCGATCTGGCGTCGCACCTCGTCCAGCGGCACGGCGTCCGGAAAGTCCTCCGCCGTCAGGTCGCCGCCCGTGCGGCGCGCGACGAGGATCGTCAGGTTGCTGCGGGCGACGTCGAGGTAGGCCTCCAGGTTGGGGCGGTCCATCTGGTCGGGGGACATCCGCGCCAGGGCCGACTCCATCTCCCGGATACGCAGCGCGAGTTCCACCTCGTCCTCGCGCCGGGTGGCCTGATGGGAGCGGTACGAGGCCAGTTGTACGGCCATCGCCAGACGCTGCTGCTCGTCGAACGCCGGGGAGTCGGCGAGCCGGGCCAGGTCCTCGACTGCGGAGTCGAAGTCGTCCTCGCCGCCGCCGAGTTGGGCCAGATGGATCCGCACCCCGGCGTGCGACAGCTCGATCGCGTCCCGCTGGGGGCTGCCGGGCGGCAGCATGGCGCGGGCCTCCTCCAGCCGGGCGAGCGCCGCCTCCATCTCGGCGGGGTCACCGAGCTGTTGGAGTGCCTGGATCCCGCTCACGCCCAGGATGCCGGCCTGCCACCCCTGGTCCTGCGGCCCGTACTGCCGTGCCTCGCCGAGGAGTTCCTGCCGCCGTCGCGGATCCCCGACCGGCTGGTCGAACATCAGATGCGGCAGGATGCTGATGATCTGCCCCGCCCGCAGACCGGACATCAGGGTGCCCCGGGGCAGCTCACGCCAGTCCTCGTACAGCAGGTCGTACGCCTCGCGTCCCGTGGCACAGCCCAGGTGGCCGAGGACCAGAGCGGTGATCCGGGCCATGTCCTGGGCCTCGTTCATCCCCTGGCTCGCGGCCGACTGCACCTCGTAGAGCAGGGCTTGCAGGTCGTAGGTCCGCTGCGGCACGTCAGATCGTCCGTTCCGGCCGCCGGGGCGCGGCCTGTGTCCTGTACGGCGCGAGGGCGCCGGCAAGCCAGCGCTCGCCCTCCTCGGTCCCGAAGTCGACGGAGGGGGCGCCCGTCTCTTCGAGGACCGGCCCCCCGGTCCGGTCCTCGAACAGGACGGCGACCCGCTCGGCGGGCTCGCGTTTCGACGGCCAGACGAAGCCCTGCGCCCAGGGTTCGGTACGGCGGCGTATCCAGTGACCCCAGTCGCGGGTCTGCGGGTAGTCGGCGCCCTCGGTGTGCACCAGCCAGGTGTCCTGGGCCACCGCCGCGAGGTCCGCGCCGGACATCAGCGACACGACCTCGACGTCGACGGCCAGCCGCAGGAACGACAGACTGCGCCGCTCGAACGCGACCCGCGGCAGCAGCCGGGGCCCGCCGTCACCGTCGAAGGGCAGTGAACGGAGCAGCACTTCACTCACGGCCGCGCCGACGCCGAAGCCGACGTAGAGGTAGCCGTAGGGGTCGTACGGGGTGCTGTCGAACCGGCCGCCGTAGTAGAAGGGGTGCGAGGGACGGGTGTTGTACGCCGTCGGCGCGCGGTGGGTGGAGTGCACCCGGTAGACGGGCGTACCGGCGCGCAGGACGGCGCGGGTGGGTTCGCCGGGCAGCTTCTCGGGAGGCGGGTACTTGCCCATCGGCTACTCCCCCGTCCCGTCGGCGGCCGCCAACGCCTCGGCGGCACCCAGCAGTTCGGCGTCCCGGCCGCGGCCCAGGAGGTCGGCCGGGGTGCCGTCCCACCACGTCGTGCGCGACAGCCACCAGTCGGCCGCGCCCCAGGGGTCGGTGTCGGCGCACACCACCGTGTTGACCTCCGGCACGATCCGCCACGGCATGGTCCCGGCCTCGAACTGAAAGCGCGGGAGGCGTCCGACGCCGTCCTCGCCGGACAGCACGATCAGCCGCGGGTCCGCCTCCGGCCACCAGTCCGACATGGGCTGCGCGAGCAGGCGTTCGCGTACGGGGCCGAGGAGGGGGCCGACCATAGGGTTCCGGTCGAGCACGAGCAGGCACAGGTCACCGGCGGCGAACCCCTCGACCTGCACGGCGGCGGGCGCATCCCCCGCGAACCGTCCCGGGTCACCGTCCTGACGCAGCCGCGCCGCCTCCGGGGCGGGCAGGGCGTCGAGCAGGGTCCGGGCCGCCCGCTCGGCGACGGGCTCCTGATCGGCCCCGGCGGCCCGCAGTTCGGCGAGCCGGTCCCCGAGGGCCCGGCGAGCACGTGGATCGAGCATCCGCGACAGCCGACCGTAGTCCGCGGCGAACCCGGCGAGCACCAGAAAGGGATTCACGCGGCTCCGGCCTCCCTTGCGGGCAGGGGGGAGGGGTTGCCGGGCGCTGACACGCGGGAGAACCGTCCCGGCACCGGCATGCGCGCGGGCTGACGGGCCCTCGTCACACGGAGGGGCTGGCGGGCCGCCGTCACGCATAGAGGTCGGTGAGCCGTCGGGGGTTCGACCGGCGCCGGTAAGGGCTTCATCCGCATGTGTTCTCTCCTGTCGAATCCGGTGCGTGGAGCGGCTGTTGTGCGACCCCGAGCACATCCGCGACCAGGTCGGCGAGCAGGGGTCTGCGGACGAGGAGATGCAGCGAGCGGTCGGCGGCGGGGTCGGCGGCCAGCGCGGACCACAGGGCGCTCACGCTGGTCTGCGCGGGCAGTCCGCCGCGCCCCGCGCCCAGCAGGGGGAAGCAGATCGAGCGCAACGGCGGTACGAAGGCGGCGCGTTCCTCGTCCATCAGCGCCAGTGCGCGGGCCGCGGCCGCGGCGACGTCCTGCGGGGTGACGTCGTAGTCGTTGGTCCCGGGCCGGGGCACGGTGACGGCCGCGTGATAGATACGGCGAACCCCGCGCGCCGCGAGGGCACCCGGCCCGGTCGGCGCGACCGTCCCGGCGAGCACGGGGCGCCCCGAGACGCCGTTCTCCCGTCGCCAGCGCGCCAGTTCCTCGTGCACCGGGTCCCCGGTCACGTCGCCCCGCGCGTCCCGCACGGCACCGGCGCGACGCAGCGCGGCCGGCACGGAGGCCTTGAACATCTCCGGCAGGGCGAGGTGGGTGTTGGCCGGCGAGACGATCACGTCCACGTTCCGGACGAGTTCGACGGGGTGGACGTGCAGCGTCACACCGACCGCTCCGACACGCAGGGCGCGATGCTGCAAGTGCGGTGCGAGCAGGGCGGGTCCGGGTCCGGGGAGGCCTCGCACGCCGGTGCCGGCGAGCCAGCAGACCTGCTCGGCGACCTGGCCGAGGACCATCTCCTCCTGGCTCTTGCGGAACCGTTCGACGCTGACGCTGTACGCCCGTGCGGCAAGCCTGCGCCGGTCCGCCGCGGGGCGGTCGCGCAGTCCCGGTGCCAGACCGAGCGTGAACTCGGCCGCCACCTGCAACGGGCCACCGCCGAGCCGGGTCACCGCGGCCCGCAGCAGGTTCTCCACCTCGACGGGCCAGGCGTCCGTGACCGCGCCGGAGTGCGGGGCGGCCGCCCGCCGCAACGACGGGAGGTCGAGGTCACGAATGCGGACCAGGCCCTCCACCCGGACCAACTTCACCTCCCTGAGGACCGACGCGACGTCGAACTCCGCAGCACCAGGGGCCATGACCCCCATGATCGTGCGCGCGCCACGGCGGCCACAAGTGCCGACCACAAGTGCGGTACGACACCCACGCTAACGAGCCGCGGGACGGCGGAGGTCGCGCTGACGGGTCGTCACTCGGTCGAGACCGGGGCGGAGTCGGGTCGGGACCGGCGCGGAACGGAGGCGGGCCCGGGGGCCGACCATCGGCGGTTCAACCACCGGCCTTCGCGCGGGGCGCCCGCTCAGCCCCACGGCAACCAAGCCCGGACCTCGAACCCCCCATCCCCCTCCGGCACATGCTCCAGTCGCCCGCCGGCCAGCGTCGCCCGCTCGGCCAGTCCGATGAGCCCCTGTCCGGAGCCCGGTACGGGGGTCACCTCGCCCTCGGGTGGCGGGTTGCGGACCGTCACGCTCAGCCCGTCGCCGGGGGCTCCCTGGACGGAGACGGTGACCTCCGCGCCGGGGGCGTGTTTACGGGCGTTGGTCAGGCCCTCCTGGGCGATGCGGTAGGCGGTGCGGCCGACGGAGGCGGGGACGGCGGCGGCGTCGGTGACGCGGATGTCGAGGACGACCTTCATGCCCGCCTCGCGGGACTCGGCGACCAGCGCGTCCAGCGCGGCGAGGGTCGGCTGCGGGCGGCCGGTGTCGTCGTGTTCGCCGGCCCGCAGGACGCCGATGATCTCGCGCAGGTCCTGGAGCGCCTCGTGCGCGCTCTCACGGATGACGCCGGCCGCGCGGGTGATCTCCGCCGGGGGCGCGTCGGGCCGGAACTCCAGCGCGCCCGCGTGCACGCTGAGCAGGGTCAGGCGGTGGGCGAGGACGTCGTGCATCTCGCGCGCGATGGCCTCACGGGCGAGCTGCTGGGCCTGCTCGGCCCGCAGCCGGGCCTCCGTCTCGGCGCGCCGGGCACGGTCCTGGAAGCTCACCATCAGTTGCCGCTTGGAGCGGACGACCATGCCGCAGGCGATCACGACCACGGTCAGCAGCACGAAGATGATGACCGTGGCCAGGTACGGCAGGTCAGGATCGGGGCGCATCCAGAAGTAGAACGGGATGAGCACGAGGTTGACGCCGCCCACCCAGGCCACGTACCGGAAGGGCCGGTGCACGGCGAGGGTGAACAGGGCGATCATGCAGGCGCCGCCCGCCGTGTCGGAGATGATCCCGACCGGGAGGGTCGCGACGGCCAGCCCGAACGGCCAGCGGCGGCGCAGCCACACCGCGCCGCAGGCGACCGCGCCGATCAGCTGGTCGAGGTGGGCGACGTTGTCCGAGACATGCGGGTTGTTCGTCACCGCGTCCGCGCCGACCAGGCCGAGCCCCACCGCCACCAGGAAGCAGCTGAAGTCGACGAGCCAGTCGCGCGCGGTGCGCCGGGGCCGGCGTCCGGGACGCTCACCGTCCGGGTCGAGTTCCTTCAGGACGGCCGAGGGCAGCAGCCAGCGCCGCCCGGTGAACGCCCGGGGCACCGATGCCGCCTTCTCACCTCTCACGGTCGACAAATCTACGCACGGACGGCCCGCGTCAGCCGCGTACGGCGGCGATCCGCGACCAAAGTCGGCGCAGCGGCTACTTTCGGCGCGCTCGGCCGGACCGGGCCGGAAACTTCCGTCGCACACGCCGCGCCCCGCGGCCGATGTGCGTGGGGGGATCACCCGGCGAGCGTGTTGCCATGAAGCAACTGCTGGAACTGTTCGGCTTTATCGCCCTGGTGCAGGGCGTCGCCGGTCTGCTGCACGAGTTCACCGACCTGCACTGGGGGCTCGTCCAGAAGATCGGCTTCCTGGACGGCTACGAGCTCTATGCGAGCATCACGCTGCTCGCGCTGTCGATCGCACTGTTCGCCGCCGCGGAGAGCCAAAAGTCCGACTGAACACGGACCAACTTCGTCAGGGGGCAGCACGCCGGGTGGTGGGGGGTCAGGCGGTGGGGTTCGGGCCGAGGGCGATGTCGAGGAGGGCGCCGAGCTGCTCGAGCTGGTCGGGGGTGAGGGCGCTGAACGAGCTCGCTGTGATGGCGTCGAGCGCGGTCTGACCCTCGGCCAGCAGCCGTGCGCCCTCCTCGGTGAGCCGGTGGCGGACGGCGCGCCCGCGGCCCGGTACCCGCTCGATCAGGCCGCGCTCGGCCATGCGGGCGGCCAGCGATCCGAAGGACTGGTCGGTCTGGAAGGTCAGCACGGCCAGGTCGTGCAGCGAGGCGTCGGGGTTGGCGTGCAGGTGCCGCAGGGTGTCCCACTGGACCAGCGACAGGCCGAGCGGCGCCAGCGCCCGGTTGGCGGCGCGTTGGTGCCGGTGCTGCAGACGCTTGACGGCCAGGCCGACTTCGGAGGGTTCGCGCATGGCCCAAGTCTACGTCCAATGCAAGGTTGCTTAGATACGAGACCTGATCTAAGGTTCTTTATATAAGCAAGCTGATTCACAGGAGATGAAGACGATGAGCGCCCCCGTTCCGGCCGGTTCCCTCCGGCCCACCCGCACCTCCGGCCACACCGTCGCGTCCCCCGCCGGACCGGTCGAGATGACCGTCCAGGACCGCGACCGCACCCGCCCCTTCCTGCTCCTGCACGGAGGCGGCGGCATGCCCACCATGGCCGGCTTCGCCGACCTCCTCGCCGAGCGCGCCCACACCCGGGTGCTGCTGCCGACCCACCCCGGTTTCGGCGGCACCCCGAGGGCCGACGGCCTCACCGACGTCACCGCGCTGGCCCGCGCATACGTCGCACTGCTGGAGGAGCTCGACCTCGCCGACGTCACCGTCGTCGGCAACTCCTTCGGCGGCTGGCTCGCCGCCGAGATCGCCCTTCAGGAGAGCCCGCGCGTCAGCGGCGCCGTCATCGTCGACGGCATCGGCATCGAGGTGGACGGCCACCCCATCACCAACCTCGCCGGCATGACACCGCAGCAGATCAGCACCCACTCCTTCCACGACCCGCGCAAGGCACCCGTTCCGCCCGCCGGCCAGGCCGGACCGAGCCCCGACCTCCAGGCCCTGATCGGCTACACGGGCCCCGCCATGTCCGACCCGACGCTCACCCGCCGACTGGCCGGCCTGCACCTGCCCGTCCACGTCATCTGGGGCGAGAGCGACGGCATCGTCACCCCCGACTACGGCCGCGCCTACGCCGCCGCCATCCCCGGTGCCGTCTTCACCCTGCTGCCCCGCACCGGCCACCTCCCGCAGCTGGAGACCCCCGAAGAACTCCTCGGCGCCATCCTCGGCCTCGACCTCGGCGCCTGACCCGCGCGGACAATCGGCCCCCAAGAGCGGGAGAACCATGAACGCCTCCCTTGCCGTCACCCGGATCGGGCACGCCTGCCAGACCGACCCGGACCCCCGCCACTACGCCGACGCCGTCACCCGCCTCGCCCCCGACATCGAGGTCCGCATCGCCCCCACCGGCGAGCGCGTGCAGGTCCCGTAAGCGCCGACGAGCAGCACAGGCCGCAGCATCGTCGAGGCCCCACGCCGCACCGGCTGACCGGACCCCGGTCCGTGAGCACGCCGCCCCGGAAGCACCGGTCGACCGGCCGACTCGGCAGGACGCGTCCCCGCGGGGTCAACCTGTCGCCCGGCGCCCCCACGCCGTCCCCACGAGTACCAGCGCGCCGCCCGCCAGACCGAGCGCGCCGAGCCGTTCCCCGCCGAGCGCGATGCCGGCCAGGGCGGCCCACAACGGCTCGGTGCCGAGCAGCAGGCTGACCCGGGACGGGGAGGTGCGGCGTACGGCCCACATCTGCACGAAGAAGGCGAACAACGTGCAGCACACGGACAGGAACAGCAGGCCCGCCCACTCGCGCGGCCCGAAGTCCGCGGCCGCTTCCCACGGCGTGACGTCGGCGCCCGTCGCCAGGAGCGCGAACACCGCTACGGCGGCGCCGAGTTGGACCGTGGTCAGGGAGAGCGCGTCGGCGCCCTGGACGGCCTTGACGCGGGACATGGCCAGGACGTGGACGGTACGGGCGAGGGCCGCGAGCAGCATGAGCAGGTCACCGAGGGAGGGCCGGGTGACGCCGCCGCCCTGGGTGAGCAGGACGACCCCGAGCACCGAGAGGGCGGCGGCGCCGAGGAAGGCCCGTGAGGGGCGGGTACGGGTCACCGCGGCCTCGGCGAGCGGGGTGAAGATCATGGTGAGGCTGATGATGAGTCCCGCGTTGGTCGCCGAGGTGTGGACGACGCCGTAGGTCTCCAGGAGGAAGATCCCGCTGAGGATCAGTCCGAGCAGTCCGGCCCCGCGCCACTGGGCGGCGGTCAGGGCGCGCAGTGAGCGCCATCCCGCGGTGACCAGGACCGGCAGGACGATCGCGAAGCGCAGGACCAGGACGGCGATCACCGTCCGCGCGGTGGTGATGTCCTTGGCGGCGAGATAGCTGGCGCCCCACACGACCGCCACGGCCAGGACGGGCAGGTCGGTCAGCCAGGTGCGGCGGGGCGCGAGGGTGCCCGGTACGGCGATCGAGGACATCTGGGCGGCTCTCCCGGTCTCCATCGGTGAGGTGGAGACGTCGGCGGCTCGCACGCGGAGCGATCACCGTACCGGTGTGGCCGCGTTTCGACTAGGAGTCGCCGGGGAGCCCGCACGTCCCGTACTCCGGCCGTCCGGCCAGGTCGTACGTCTGGATGGGGACGTCCGTGGAGGCGATGCAACCAGCCCGGTGCCGAACGCGGTCGGCAGAGCGTCCTCGGTTCCGCTCCGGTGAACTCGGTGTCCGTTCGCCGCCAGCGCGTGCCCGCGCGGGCCGCTGGGATGGACCCATGACAAAGACTCTGAACGGCAAGGTGGCCCTGGTGACCGGCGGCAGCCGCGGCATCGGGGCGGCGACGGTCCTGCGGCTCGCCCGGGAGGGCGCGGACGTGGCGCTGACCTACGTGAACGACAAGGAGGGGGCCGCGCACGTCGTGCGGGCCGTGGAGGCGCTGGGGCGCCGGGCGGTGGCCCTGCGGGCGGACTCCGCGGACGCGGCGGAGGCGGCCGGGGCGGTGGAGCGGACGGTCGAGGCGCTCGGTGGCCTCGACGTGCTGGTGAACAACGCGGCCGTGGGAGTGGTGGGGCCGTTGGAGGGCCTGTCGCTCGCGGAGGTGGACCGGGTGCTCGCCGTCAACGTGCGGGGCGTGTTCCTGGCCTCGCAGGCCGCTGCCGCGCGACTGGGAACGGGCGGGCGGATCATCACGGTCGGGTCCTGCATGACCCAGCGCGTCCCGGGGCCCGGCGGCAGTCTGTACGCCATGAGCAAGTCCGCGCTGATCGGCCTGACGAAGGCTCTGGCGAGGGAGCTGGGCGGGCGCGGTATCACCGCGAACATCGTCCACCCCGGCCCGACCGACACCGACATGAACCCGGCCGACGGCCCCTACGCCTCCGACCAGGCGGCGATGACGGCGCTCGGGCGGTTCGGGACGGCCGACGAGGTGGCGGAGATGGTCGCCTACCTGGCGGGGGCGGATTACGTCACGGGGGCGGAGTTGTCGGTGGACGGAGGGCACGCGGCGTGACGCCCGCGGGGAGGGGGGAGCGGCGTGACGCCCCGCGGGGGGGCACGCGGCGTGACGCCCGTGTGATGTTTTCGCCCCGGCCGCCCCTCCCCGTCCCCTCCCTGGGGGCTGCCGCCCCCAGACCCCCGCTTCGGCCCTGAAGAGTGCCTCGTCCTCAAACGCCGGACGGGCTGGGTTTCTCAGCCCGTCCGGCGTTCAACGCTCTGCGCGTGTCAGCCGCCGAGCTCCTGATGCCGCGCCTCCAAGGCTGCCGCGCCGGCCTCCGTCAGGGAGCCGAACAGTCGCAGCCGCGAGATGCCGCCGTCGGGGTAGATGTCCACGCGCGCGTGCGTGCCGACCGCCGGGGCCGGCAGGACGAAGCGGTGGTTGGTGTCGGGCTGGAGGCGGGTGCGCGGGACGATCTCGGTCCATTCGCCGCTCTCGCCGTCCTTGACCGACACCGACGCCCAGCCCGCGCTGTTGCCCTTCAGATAGGCCGTGTCGATCTCGATCGCGCGGATCTGGGACTGGGCCACCAGGCGGTAGCGGATCCAGTCGTTGCCCTGGTCGCGGCGGCGGCGGGTCTCCCAGCCGTCGTCCATCTTGCGGGAGCGGCCCGGCTGGATGGTGTTGGAGGCCGGGGAGTAGAAGAGGTTGGAGGCGTCCTCGGCCCGGCCGCCGTTCTCCAGGGCGACCACGTCGAAGGTGCCGAGCACCTCCAGCCACCTCGGGTCCGGCACGACCTCGCCGTACACGCGCAGTCGGGCGATGCCGCCGTCGGGGTGCTGGTTGACGCGGAGGTGGGTGAAGCGCTGCTCCACCGACACCGCGAAGCCGTTGGCCGCGTGGCCGCCGACCGCGGTGCGCGGGACGAGCGTCGTCCACTTCACGTCGTCGCCCAGCAGTTCCTCCGGCGAGGGGGCGCCCTCGACCGCGGTGGCCTCGACGGACACGGCCTGCGGGTAGTTGCCGCGGAAGTGCGCGGTGTCGACGACGATGCCGCGGATCACGCCCGGGGCACCGAGGCGGACCAACGCCCAGTCGTGGTCCTCGGCGGTCGGCCACGGGTGCTCGGCGGAGACCCCGCGGCGGCGGCGCGTCTCCCAGCCGTCCATGATCTTGCCCTTGTGCCCGAAGTGCTCGGGGTCGAACTCGGCCCGCTCGGGGATCAGCAGGTTCTCGCGCTGGGCGAAGAACTCGTCGTTGGCGGCGATGACCCCGGCCCCGAGCTGCCGGGCGGCGAGGTCGGCGTACTGGGTGAAGGGGAAGTCGGCGGTGCGGTAGTCGGCGTAGGGGTCACCGCCGCCGTAGGGGTTCGCGTCGCCGGTGAAGCTCGAAATCGCCGTCACGGGATAAGTGCCTTTCTGGAGTCGGCCGCCGCGGGTGCGGAGGTCTGGATCAGTGGGCGCGGGTGAGCAGTTGTCCCCTCGGGGCGGTGAACTCACCGTCCACGACGATGCGTTCGCCCCGCAGCCAGGTCGACTTGACGACGCCGTGGAGGGTCTTGCCCGCGTACGCCGTGACGCGGTTGCGGTGCTGGAGCTCGGCCGGGTCGACGGTGAAGGTCTCCTCGGGGTCGAGGATCGCGAAGTCGGCGTCGCGGCCGGCCTCGATGGCGCCCTTCTGGTCCAGGCCGACCAGCTCCGAGGTCCGCGTGGACATCCAGCGGACGACGTCCTCGAGGGAGTGGCCCCGCTTCCGTGCCTGCGTCCACACCGCCGCGAGGCTCAGCTGGAGACCGGAGATGCCGCCCCACGCGGTGGCGAAGTCGTCCGTCTTGAGGTCGGCCGTGGACGGCGAGTGGTCGGTGACCACGCAGTCGATGGTGCCGTCGGCCAGCGCCTGCCACAGCAGGTCCTGGTTGGCGGACTCGCGGATGGGCGGGCAGCACTTGAACTCGCTGGCCCCGTCCGGTACTTCCTCGGCCGTCAATGTCAGGTAGTGCGGGCAGGTCTCGACCGTGATGCGCACGCCCTCGGCCTTCGCCGCCGCGATCAGCGGGAGCGCGTCGCTCGACGACAGGTGCAGCACATGCACACGTGCGTCCAACCGCTTGGCCTGGGCGATGAGTTGGGCGATGGCGGTGTCCTCGGCGTCCCGCGGCCGGGAGGCGAGGAAGTCGGCGTACTTGGGGCCGCCGTGCTGCGGGGCCGCCTGAAGGTGATGCGGGTCCTCGGCGTGCACGATCAGCAGACCGCCGAAGGAGGTGATCTCGGCCAGGGAGCGGGCCAGCCGGTCCTGGTCGAGGTGCGGGAACTCCTCCACGCCGGACGGCGACAGGAACGCCTTGAACCCGAAGACCCCGGCCTCGTGCAGCGGGCGCAGGTCCTTGAGGTTGTCGGGCAGGGCGCCGCCCCAGAAGCCGACGTCGATGTGCGCCTTGTCGGCGGCGACGTCCTGCTTGGTACGGAGGTTGTCGACCGTCGTGGTGGGCGGGAGGGAGTTGAGCGGCATGTCCACGAGGGTGGTGATGCCGCCGGCCGCCGCCGCGCGCGTGGCGGTCCAGAAGCCCTCCCATTCGGTGCGGCCCGGGTCGTTGACGTGCACATGGGTGTCGACCAGGCCGGGCAGGACGACATGGTCGCCCACGTCCTCCAGGCGGGCCCCTTCCGGGACGTCGGCGTCGTGCGGCAGGACCGCCGTGATCTTCCCGGCGGCGACCGCGACCGAGGCCGCGCGCGTCCCTTCCGGAGTGATGACCCGCCTGGAGCGCACCACCAGTTCTACGTCGGACACCCGGACCCCTCTCTGTCGCCGTTGTCACTTCCGGGAAACGGGACGTACGTCCACGTAACGGAATTCAACGTTCTGTTGAAGGAGTCTTCACTCCCGCTTCCGCCCCGTCAAGGGCACACTTCTCCGCAAGGGTTCGGTGCACCACACTCTGGACGTTTCCACAAAGCGGAATTAGAATTCCGGCAGGCAGAACGTAGCTACGTACCAGCGGGGCGTCAACCGACTGGCGGGTAGGCTTCTGCCCCTTCCTGCCACCCCGAAAGGAACGCGCCGTGCCGACGTCCAGCGCCAGCACCACCGACTCCGCCAAGTCCGCCAGCGGCGGGGTCCAGTCCCTCGAGCGCGCCTTCGATCTGCTGGAGCGGATGGCCGACGCGGGTGGCGAGGTCGGCCTCAGCGAGCTCTCCGCGAGCAGCGGGCTGCCGCTGCCCACCATCCACCGTCTGATGCGCACGCTCGTGGTCTGCGGTTACGTCCGCCAGCAGCCCAACCGCCGGTACGCGCTCGGCCCCCGCCTGATCCGCCTCGGCGAGTCGGCGTCCCGGCTGCTGGGCACCTGGGCCCGCCCGTACCTGGCCCGCCTGGTCGAGGAGACCGGCGAGACGGCGAACATGGCCCTGCTCGACGGCGACGAGATCGTGTACGTCGCCCAGGTGCCCTCGAAGCACTCGATGCGCATGTTCACCGAGGTCGGCCGGCGCGTCCTGCCGCACTCCACGGGCGTCGGCAAGGCCCTCCTGGCGAACACCCCGGACCACGAGGTGCGGGCCCTGCTCGCCCGTACCGGCATGCCGGCCGCGACGGAGAAGACGATCACCACTCCGGAGGGCTTCCTCGCGGCCCTGGAGGACGTCCGCCGCGCCGGTTACGCGGTCGACGACAACGAGCAGGAGATCGGCGTCCGCTGCCTCGCGGTGTCGGTGCCCAACTCGCCCACCGCCGCGGCGATCTCGATCTCCGGCCCGGCGGGGCGGGTCACCGAGGCGGCCACGGACAAGATCGTGCCGGTGCTCCAGCAGGTCGCGGGGGAATTGTCCGAGGCGCTGGCCACCCAGAGCCCCGCATGATCGGCTCAGCCCGCCGCCCGGGCCGGTACACCGACCGGCACGGCAGCGTCCAGGAGACCTGGCTCTGCGCGGAGTTCGAGCACCGCGAGGGGGACCACGGCCACCGCGGGCCGTTCCCGTGCCGCGGCCTGCCGGCGACCTAGGCCACGCCTATCGCCGCGGCTCCCCGAACAGCTCCACCGCATCCCGTACGTCCGCCAGCCCGCGCGACAGCGCGCTGACCGAGCCGATGGCCCCGGCGATCAGCAGCAGCGAGCGCCGCAGCCGGGGAACCTCCGGCACCCCCTCGATCGTCATGGCGGCCAGCGCCGCGAGCTCGTCCTCGGCGATCCCGCGGTCGGGGAAGTCCGCCGGGTGCGCGGCGAGTTCGCGGCGCAGGCGGGACACCGCGGTCCGCAGTCCCACCACTCTCGGGTCCTTGTCGCTGCCGGTCACTGGCCTCTGCCCCAAGCTCCGCAACACAGCTCTCCCCCTCCCGGCGCACGCCGGTGTGCGTCGTCGTCATGATCCGTCCTGTGCGCCCCGTGGTGCTGGTCGGGCGCCGGGACGGGGGTCAGTAAACGCCAGCCGGACAGGGCCGCGCCACTGCGAGGACCGAAATTCAGCCCTCGGAAACCGGCCGCTCGCCGGGGCGTCAGGTATGCAGGACGCATGACGGACAACGCACACCAGGTCGCCGGGCTGCTCCTCGCCGCGGGCGGCGGCAGACGGCTCGGCGGGCGCCCCAAGGCGTTGCTCGAGCATCGCGGCAGGCCACTGATCGAAAACGCGGTGGGCGTCCTGCGCGCGGCCGGGTGCACGCGCGTGCACGTGGTGCTGGGCGCGCGGGCCGACGTCGTACGTGAGCGGGCGCGACTGGAGGGCTGTGTGCTGGTGGACAACCCCGCGTGGGAGCAGGGGATGGGCAGTTCGCTTCGAGCCGGTCTCGACTCGCTCTCCGGCACGGGGGCGCGGGCCGCGCTGGTCTCGCTCGTGGACCAGCCCGGGATCGGGGCGCAGGCGTACGCGCGCGTGCTCGGCGCCTACACGTCCCCGGACTGTCTGGTGTCGGCGGCCTACGACGGCGTACGCGGGCATCCGGTGCTCTTCGGCTCCGCGCACTGGGCGGGCGTCGCGGCGACTGCCACCGGGGACCGGGGGGCACGCGCGTACCTGAAGGAGCACGCGGACCGGATCACCCTCGTCGAGTGCGGGGACGTGGCCCGGCCGTACGACATCGACACCGTCGAGGATCTGCACCACCTTGAGTGAACGGGGTGGCACTCAGCGCCACGTTGCCTCGACCCGGAGAATCTCGATATCAACAAACCATTGAACTTCCACGATGAGGAAACTAGTATCCACTGATCAGAAGCGCCCTCCCGCTCCAGGGGCGCTGCTCGCCGTACCCGGTTCGACTGGCACCCGGTGCCACGCTCGCTGAAGGAAGTGACAGCTCATGTCCGCACCAGCGCCGTCCCCGCTGGCCATCGTCGACGCCGAGCCCCTGCCCCGGCAGGAGGAGGTGCTCACCGACGCGGCCCTCGCCTTCGTGGCCGAGCTGCACCGCCGGTTCACGCCACGGCGTGACGAGCTCCTCGCCCGCCGCGCGGAGCGCCGCGCCGAGATCGCCCGCACCTGCACGCTGGACTTCCTCCCGGAGACCGCCGCGATCCGCGCGGACGACTCCTGGAAGGTCGCCCCCTCCCCCGCGGCCCTGGACGACCGCCGCGTCGAGATCACCGGTCCCACCGACCGCAAGATGACCATCAACGCCCTCAACTCGGGCGCCAAGGTCTGGCTCGCGGACTTCGAGGACGCCTCGGCGCCCACCTGGGAGAACGTCGTCCTCGGCCAGGTCAACCTGGTCGACGCCTACACCAGGAACATCGACTTCACCGACGAGAGGTCCGGCAAGTCGTACGCCCTGCGCCCGAACGAGGAGCTGGCGACCGTCGTCATGCGCCCGCGCGGCTGGCACCTGAACGAGCGCCACCTCGTCGACGCCGACGGCAACGCGGTCCCCGGCGCCCTCGTCGACTTCGGCCTGTACTTCTTCCACAACGCCCAGCGGCTGCTCGACCTCGGCAAGGGCCCCTACTTCTACCTGCCGAAGACCGAGTCGCACCTCGAAGCCCGCCTGTGGAACGAGGTGTTCGTCTTCGCACAGGACCACCTCGGCATCCCGCAGGGCACCATCCGCGCCACCGTCCTGATCGAGACGATCACGGCGGCGTACGAGATGGAGGAGATCCTCTACGAACTTCGCGACCACGCCTCCGGGTTGAACGCCGGACGCTGGGACTACCTGTTCTCCATCGTCAAGAACTTCCGTGACGGCGGCGCCAGGTTCGTCCTGCCGGACCGCAACCTGGTGACGATGACGGCCCCGTTCATGCGGGCGTACACCGAACTCCTCGTGCGCACCTGCCACAAGCGCGGCGCGCACGCGATCGGCGGCATGGCGGCGTTCATCCCCTCGCGCCGGGACGCCGAGGTCAACAAGGTCGCCTTCGAGAAGGTCCGGGCCGACAAGGACCGCGAGGCCGGTGACGGCTTCGACGGCTCCTGGGTCGCCCACCCCGACCTGGTCCCGATCGCCATGGAGTCCTTCGACAAGGTCCTCGGCGACAGGCCGAACCAGAAGGACCGCCTGCGCGAGGACGTCCACGTCGAGGCGGCCGATCTGATCGCCATCGACTCCCTGGACGCCAAGCCGTCGTACAACGGGCTGGTCAACGCCGTCCAGGTCGGCATCCGTTACATCGAGGCCTGGCTGCGCGGGCTCGGCGCGGTCGCCATCTTCAACCTGATGGAGGACGCGGCCACCGCCGAGATCTCCCGCTCCCAGATCTGGCAGTGGATCAACGCGGGCGTGGAGTTCGAGAACGGCGAGAAGGCCACGCCCGAGCTGGCCCGCAAGGTCGCCGCGGAGGAGCTCGCGAGCATCCGCGCGGAGCTCGGCGAGGAGGCCTTCGCCGCCGGCCACTGGCAGCAGGCCCACGACCTGCTCCTGGAGGTCTCCCTCGACGACGACTACGCGGACTTCCTCACCCTGCCGGCGTACGAGCAGCTCAAGGGCTGACGTCCCCCTTCGGGAGCCGTTCCGAGTGGCCCAGGGTCTTTCCCGGGGCCACTCGGTCGCGTACGGCCTTCTTGACCGCCGTGGGCTCCGGGAAGCCGTTCTCGCGGCGGTCCCACACGACCTGGTCGCCCACCCGCACCACGAACACCCCGCCGGTGCCGGGCTTGAGCGCCAGCTCGTCGAGTTCCGCCTCGAACGTGGTGAGCAGCTCCTGCGCCAGCCAGGCCGCGCGCGGCAGCCAGCGGCACTGTGTGCAGTACTCGATCTCGACACGGCCACTCATCCGAGGTGCACCGACCAATCCTGTTCGGCCGCGGGCTTGCCGTGCAGGTCGGGGACCTGCTGGAGCCACGCGGGGCGTCCTTGGCGGCTCCTCGCCGCCCGCCGGGTCTCCTCCGCGGCGAGTTCCTCCCGGGCCGGGAAGTCGGTGGGCAGCCACGCCTCGGAGGCCTCCACGCGCGCGTGCAGGTACCTCACGTAGGCCTCGCGGGCCTCGTCGGGCGTGGCGAAGTCGGACTCCGCCGCCAGCCAGGCGTCAGGGACCGCGGCGACGATCCCGCGCAGCAGTTCGGGGGTGACCTTCGGCGCCAGTTCGGCGTCGGCCGCCGCGACGTCGGGGGCGTAGTGGCCGAGGGCGTGGTGGCGGAAGTCGTAGCGCTTGGCGGGGTCCGAGCCGTCCCAGCGGTGGTGGAAGACCAGCGCCGCGCCGTGGTCGATCAGCCACAGGCGCGCGGGGGCCACGCCCAGGGTCGGCCAGACCATGAGGTTGGAGCTGTGGACCGTACGGTCCACGTTCACCGTGAGCGCGTCGAGCCAGACGATCCGGCCCGCTTCCAGCGGGTCGACCCGGAAGGTCTTCGCGACCTCCGGGGTGAAGTCGGCGGCGCCCGGCAGGTAGTCCATGCCGAGGTTGGTCCCGGCGCTGGCGCCGTGGAGGTCCCGCACCTCCTGGTGGGGCTCGCTGTCCGCGATCGCCGGGTCGAAGTCCACCAGCACCAGCTCGGGGAAGCGCAGTCCGAGCGCCCGGGCCAGCTCACCGACGATCACCTCGGCGACCAGCGCCTTGCGGCCCTGGGCGGAGCCGGTGAACTTCACGACATAGGTCCCGAGGTCGTCGGCCTCGACGACGCCGGGGACGGAGCCGCCGGAGCGCAGGGGTTCGACGTAACGGGTCGCTGTGACCTTTCTCAACATGTCCTCAGGCCACCCGCCTCTTCAGCCGTGCGATCCACGGTCGACGTCGGGGCCCACACAGCGGGCATGGCCCGTCAGTGGCCCTGGGGAGAATCTGGGGAGTTTCGACGAGCATGCGGATCTCCCTGCCTCCCCCAGCGGTCCGTCGACGGCCGTCCGCCCCTTGCTTCAGGCCTCCGGCATGAAGTGAGCATAAACCGAGGATGATCGCCGGCGAGGAGCGCCCGGGCCACCCCCAGGCGCCCTGCCCCGGCGTCACCCCGATCCCCGATCCCGTCACGGCCGACTCCATGATCACCGCACCCACTGGGTCGGTAAGACGGCGGTTCGGCCTCCGTGGAAGCCGTATCGCCCGCATCGCCCGTACCCTTCGTGGTACCCACGGCGTCACATAGCGGGCGCCACACCACTGGAGGCAACACCACGTGCTGATCGCTCAGCGTCCCTCGTTGACCGAAGAGGTCGTCGACGAGTTCCGGTCCCGGTTCGTGATCGAGCCGCTGGAGCCGGGCTTCGGCTACACCCTCGGCAACTCCCTTCGCCGGACCCTCCTGTCCTCGATCCCGGGTGCGGCGGTCACGTCCATCCGTATCGACGGCGTGCTGCACGAGTTCACCACCGTGCCGGGCGTCAAGGAGGACATCACCGACGTGATCCTCAACATCAAGCAGCTGGTCGTGTCGTCCGAGCACGACGAGCCTGTGGTGATGTACCTGCGCAAGCAGGGCCCGGGGCTGGTCACCGCCGCCGACATCGCGCCCCCGGCCGGTGTCGAGGTGCACAACCCCGACCTCGTCCTCGCCACGCTCAACGGCAAGGGCAAGCTGGAGATGGAGCTGACGGTCGAGCGCGGCCGCGGTTACGTCTCCGCCGTGCAGAACAAGCAGGTGGGCCAGGAGATCGGCCGTATCCCGGTCGACTCCATCTACAGCCCCGTGCTCAAGGTCACCTACAAGGTCGAGGCGACCCGTGTCGAGCAGCGGACCGACTTCGACAAGCTGATCGTCGACGTCGAGACCAAGCAGGCCATGCGTCCCCGTGACGCCATGGCGTCGGCCGGCAAGACGCTGGTCGAGCTGTTCGGTCTCGCCCGCGAGCTGAACATCGACGCCGAGGGCATCGACATGGGCCCGTCCCCCACGGACGCCGCCCTCGCCGCTGACCTCGCGCTGCCGATCGAGGAGCTTGAGCTCACCGTCCGGTCGTACAACTGCCTCAAGCGGGAGGGCGTCCACTCCGTGAGCGAGCTCCTGGCGCGCTCCGAGGCCGACCTCATGGACATCCGCAACTTCGGTGCGAAGTCCATCGACGAGGTCAAGGCGAAGCTGGCCGGCCTGGGCCTGGGACTCAAGGACAGCCCGCCCGGATTCGCCCCCACGGCCGCCGCCGAAGCCTTCGGCGCCGACGACGACGCGGACGCGGGCTTCGTGGAGACCGAGCAGTACTGACCGCCGCGCCGGTCGTAGCGGCACCTCGCGGACGGGGAGAGGACTCCACGCTCTGTTCGCCGCGTGGTGCCACGAGGCCGTGCCACCCGCCACCGTCCCGCCTTCGGCTGACCCGGCACGGGTGCCGGGTTCCGTCGCACCTCGGTGCTGGATGGTGGCCCGGGGCACGAAGGGTGAGACCATCCGCGTCATGGATGATGCAGACGGTCGCACGACTCGGTGGTGGGTGGCGTTGCGCCGGACGCCGATGACCGTCTGGAACGACGACGTCACGGACTGGGCCGCCGCGCTGACCTACTACGCGGTTCTGGCCCTGTTCCCGTTGCTGCTGGTGATCCTCTCGATCCTGGGTCTCACCATGCCCACAGCCGAGCCGGACGTCATCAACCGCCTGACACAGGCGGCCCCGGCCGAGTCCCGTGCCCTGCTGCGCAGCACCCTGCGGCAGATGGTCGGCCAGCCGACGGCGGCGTGGACGCTGGTCTTCGCCGGAGGGGCGGGGGCTCTGTGGTCGGGATGCAGCTATCTGAGCGTCTTCCGCCGGGCGTTGTACTCCATGCATCGGATCAGCGCGGACCGGCCGGTCTGGCGTACCGCTCCGCGCATCATCGCCACGGCACTCGTCCTGAGCTCCCTGCTCCTGACGTCCACCCTCGCGTTGCTGCTCACCGGCGGCCTGGCCCGGCGTCTGGGGCAGGCGCTGAACCTGGGTGACGGGCCCCAGACCACCTGGGACACGCTGCGGTGGCCGGTCGTGGCCGCGGTGGCCGTCCTCCTGGTGCTCGTCCTGTACCGGTCGGGACCGCCGTCCTCCCGCCCCGTCCGGAGGATGGCGCCCGGCGGCACACTGGCGGTGGCGCTCCTGCTGACCGTCTCGCTCGGATTCGCCGTCTACACCTCGCTGGTCGGCACCTACGACCGTCTGTACGGCTCACTGGCAGGCGTCGTGGTGTTCCTGGTCTGGCTGTGGCTCTCCAATCTGTCCCTCCTGATCGGCGCTCAGTTCAACGCGGAGCTGACGAATCCCGCGCACCGCGAATGAGCCGGTCTGCACGTACCTGTGGCTGACCGCCCGTACCCTTGGGCCGCGGGGGCAGTGGCGAGCTCTGGCAACGACATCTGCCGTGCACCTGGCTCGGCGCACGTCCCTCACGTCCCCGGGCCGGAGCCCTGAGCAGCAAGGAGTCAGCGTGACCGTGCACGGGCCTGACGGGGGCGGTGGGGCGACCGCCGGTACTCCCGCGAACGGGGGTGGCCGCGGCGGGGCGATCAGCCTGGCGCAGACTCTGGCCGCAGCGGAGTCCGCGGCGCCCGTGGAGTCGCTCGACGTGGTCGCGGGGATGCTCAAGGAGCGCCTCGGGGCGGCGTCGGTGTCGTTCCTCATCACCGACTTCACCGGTGGCTCGGTCGTCCGGCTGGGGGCGGCGGGCAGCATCGACACCGATGAACCCGCCCGGCGCATCACGCTGCGGGGCACCCTGTACGACGACGTGATCCGCACCCAGCGGCCGAGCGTGGAGGACAAGGGCGAGGGCACGCTGGTGCGGATCGTCGCCCCGGTGACCAACCGCGGGGACGCCATCGGGCTTCTCGAACTGTTCCTGCCCGCGGCGCCGGACGCGGAGGTGATGCGGGAGATCGGTGAGACCGCGCATGCCCTGGCCTACATCGTCATCGCGAACCGGTCCTACACCGACGTGTACCAGTGGGGCCGCCGTACCGCCCCGCTGAGCCTCGCCGCCGAGATCCAGCACCGGCTGCTCCCGGCGTCGCTGGCGTGTGAGGCGGCGCAGTTCGCGGTGGCCGGGGCACTGGAGCCCGCCGACCATGTCGGGGGCGACACCTTCGACTACGTGATCGACCGGGACACGGTCCAGCTCTCCGTCACCGACGCCATGGGGCACGATGTCGACGCCGCGCTGCTGGCGACCCTCCTGGTGGGCGCCCTTCGCCGGGCCCGGCGGGGCGGCGCCGACCTCGCCGAACAGGCCCGGCAGGCCGACCAGGCCATGCGTGACCACGGCCGCCAGAGCTACGTCACCGGCCAGCTCCTGCGCATCAGCCTGACCGACGGCAGGACCGAGTTCATCAACGCCGGCCACCCCTGGCCGCTGCGGATGCGCAACGGCGAGGTGCGGGAGATCACTCCGGAGATCGACATGCCGTTCGGCTTCCAGGTCCCCCACACCTACCGGGTCCAGTCGCTGGACCTTCAGCCGGGCGACCGGCTGGTGATGCTGACCGACGGCATGCTGGAGCGCAACGCCGACAGCATCGATCTGTCCGACCTGATCGTGAGCACCCGCGCCCTGCATCCCCGCGAGGCCGCCCGCACCCTCATCGCGGCGATCATCGACGCCAACCACGGCCACCTCCAGGACGACGCGACCGTCATGTGCCTGGACTGGCACGGCGTCGGGAACTCCGAGCGGAACGCCGACACCGGCGCGGACCTCTCCGACGCCTCCGCCCCGTCGCGGACGGGGCAGACCACTCCCGGGCGATGACCCGACGACCGCGCGGACACCCGGACGAGGGCTAACGGCTCGTGGGCCACGGGTGGCCCGGCCGGACACACGCTGACGGCTCCCGTCCTGCGAACAGGAAGGGAGCCGTCCAGGTGGGTCCTGTGGCGTTGTGACGTCAGCGGGTCGCGTGACGGTGCGAATGCCGGCTGCCGGTGACGAGCCGGTAGATGGCGAGCAGGATGATGGAGCCGGCGATCGCGGCGATCCAGGTGGAGAGTTCGAAGAAGCCGTCGATGGAGTCGACGCCGAAGATGACCTTGCCGAGCCAGCCGCCGAGCACACCGCCGGCGATGCCGATGAGCATGGTGATGATGATGCCGCCCGGGTCCTTGCCCGGCATCAGGAGCTTGGCGATGGCGCCGGCGAGCAGGCCGATGAAGATCCACGCGATGATGCCCATGAGGCCTCTCCACTTCGTCATATAAAGGTTGTGTCAGCTCATCGTGTGCACCGATCGCGGCCGAACAAACATCTTCTTGGCACTCGGCCGTGCCGGATCCTCACATCGTCCCCCGCCGTCATCCGCCCGGCAGGGGCTTCGGTGACCCATGGGCTCACGGGCGGGCCAGCGGATTGGGCAGGGGCAGGTAGCGCGCGTCCGCGCCGTCGGCGCCGGTCCAGCGCAGCAGCAGGTTGGTCTTGCCGGGGAGGGTGGGCGAGGCGAGCAGGGCCGGGATCTCGGGAAGGTCGTGGCGGGCCAGTTCGCGGCGTACGGCGGGCCAGGGGTCGAGGCCGGGGCGGCGCTCGGCGAGAGCGGCCCCGGCCTCGCACAGGTGGTTCACGACGAGGGTGTACACCAGCCGCTCCCAGCCGTCCGCGCGGTCCACGTCCGCCAGGAGCTTGACGCCCTCGGCGTCCCGGAACAGCGCCTGCACGGGCGTTCCGTCGGCGTCCACGGCGACGAGGGTGTTCTGAAGGTGTGCCTCCAGCACGACGCCGTGGTCGGCGAAGGCCGTCAGGGCGGGCGGGACGACCGCGCGCAGATACGCCTCCCACCAGGCCGCGGCCCCGGCCTGGTCCAGGGAGGGGCCGGCGAGCGGGCTGCCGTCGAAGCCCTCCACGAGGCCCGCGGCGAGCAGCGGGGTCGCGCCGGGCAGGAGGTGGTCGTGGAAGCCGTCGCGGACGAGGACGGCGAGTTCCTCGAAGGCGAAAGCGGCGGTGCGGTAGCCGCGGTCGGAGAGCCAGGCCGCCGGGCTCCCGGCGAACGCCCGGGACGCCGCCGTGTCGGTCCTGCGGAGCTTTTCCAGGTCGTGCCGCCACAGTCGGCGGATGTCGTTGGTGATGCGCACGTCCAGGCTGAACTTGAGGAACAGGTCGCGCTCGGGGGCGTACAGCGTGCGGATCGCGGCCGTGGGCCAGGCGTCGAAGGCCGTCTTTCCGAGCCGGATCAGCCGGCCGTCGGCGAAGGCGTCGGAGAGGTCGACCAGGTCGAGCTGCCAAGGGTGGGCGGGCAGCAGACGGTAGCCGGGCGGGGCCTCGCCGAGCGTGTCGAGGGCGGAGGTGTCGCCCTCCTCGACGACCGTGTCCTCGCGGACGCCGAGCAGCACCAGGGGGAAGCGGGCGTGCGCCTCGGGCGCGTACGGCAGCCATGCGGCCGCCGGGCCGCCGCCGCGCGCCTTGGGGGCGGGGTGGTGGGGGTGGCCGGTGAGCAGGCACTGCTCGGAGCGCAGGTACGGGGCCGCGGGCGGCACCGCACGCGCGCGTGCCCCGAGGATCGCGGCGACGGCGTCCCGGCTGTCGAGCATCTCGGCGGGGAGGTCGGGGTTGGACAGGCCGGTGCGGCGGGTCAGTTCCTCGGCGACCAGCTTCACCAGTTCGGTGTGGCCGACGCGCCGCCAGTGGCCGCCCGTGGCCGTCTCGGGTTCGGCGGGCCGCCGCTCGCCGCGCACCCGCAGGAGCAGCCCGCTGGGCAGGCGGTACACCGGCCGCGCGCCGGTTCCGGGCAGCCGCTCGGCGACCTCGCGCAGCAGGCAGTTCAGCAGCGGCGCGGCCGCGTACGCGTCGGCGCGCCGGGCGTCGGCTCCGGCTGCGGCGGGTGGGGGGATGACGTCCACGCGATTCACTCGTTCTCTACGGTCCGTTGGGGCGGAGATGATCAGTATCTCTGTGGTCATCCCCCACCTTGACGCCCTACTCGCACCCGAGGAGCCCATCCGTGCACCACTCCCCCACCGCAGAGGCCGAGGTCGCCGAGGAACTGGCCGACGTACGCCCCGACCTCGTGTCGCGGTACACGGCCGAGCTCCCGGGCGCCCGGGCCGCGGTACTGACCCGGCTGTGGCGGGCGCTGGCTCATGAGCCGCTGCCGTGGGTCACCGGTCGCGAGACGGCGCGGGACACCCTCGTGCTGCGGCTTCGCGACGGCCGCCGGCTGACGGGTCCGGCGGCCGACCCGTACGCGACCGCCGCGTACGTCGACGTCGTACGGCTCGACGAGACGGCGTACGGCGAGCCGGCCCGGCTGATGACCGATCTGGGCGTACCGCACGGCGCGGATCTGGCGGCCGAACTCGACCACAGTGTCGCCTCGTTGGCCCTGTCCCGCGCCGGGCAGCCGAGCCCCGGGGCGGAGTGGCCCGGCACGGACTGGGAGTGGGAGCAGCGGGTGGTCGACGGGCACCCCTTCCACCCCAACTGCCGTTCGCGGCCCGGGTTCTCGGTGGCCGAGCAGCTGGCGTACGCGCCCGAGCACCGGCCGCTCGTGGAGCTGGGGCTGGTGCCGGTACGGGCGGACGAGTGCCTCGTGACGGGCGGGTGGCCGCAGGGGATGCGGGACGGGGAGCGGCTGTTGATGCCGGTGCATCCGTGGCAGGCGGCGCACGTGCTGAAGCGGACGGGCGACGAGGGGCCGGTGGCGCATCCGCTGATGTCGCTGCGCACGCTGGCCCTGCCGGACGGCGGCCCGCATGTGAAGACCGCGCTGAGCGCCCGGCTGACGTCGTCGGTGCGGGACATCTCCACCTACTCGATCGGCGTGTCGGCGACCCTGTCGGCGTTCGCGGAGTCCCTGGAGGCGCACACCGGCGGCCTGCTGCACTTCACCCGCACCCTGGGCGCGGCGACCGCCGGATCGCCCGATCTGGCGGCGGTGGTACGCGAGTCGCCGCGAGCGTACGCGACCGGCGGCGAGCGCGTGGTCCCGGTGGCCGCGCTCGCCACCACCGGACTGCCCGCCTCCCCCGGGTGGCTGGCGCGGTTCACCCGGCTCACGCTCACCGCCGGTCTGCGGCTGCTGGAACTGGGCGTGGCGCTGGAGGGGCACGGCCAGAACCTGCTGGTGGTGCTCTCCCCCGAGGGCGAACCGCGGCGGCTGGTGTATCGCGACCTCGCCGACATCCGGATCAGTCCGGCCCGGCTGGCCCGACACGGGCTGCCCGTACCGGAGTTGACGGGCCGGCTCGTCACCGACGACGAAACGGCCCTGCGGCGCAAGCTGTTCGGGGCGCTGGTGGCGGGCGCCCTGGCGGGGACGGCGGGTTCGGGTCCGGCGTTGGGCGCGGCGCTGGAGACCGCCGTACGGGATCTGCCGCGTACGCCGGATCTCGTGGCGCTCGTGGAGAACCCGCTGCCCGCGAAGGCGTTGACGCTGATGAGGCTGTCGCCGGGGACGCCGGGGGACCAGTGGGCCGCGCTGCCGAACCCGCTGCGGTGAGCGGCGTTCAGGGGCTCGTTTTGGAGCGTGGCACTCCTGATCAATAGGATCCGCCGATGATCACACGTAAACGGCTGGCGGCAGGAGTGTGCGCCCTGCTCGCCGCCCTCACGGCCGGGATGGCCTTCCCGGCCGGGGCGGCCGCCGGTGAACCCACGGGCGAGACCGCGCCCCAGGTCGACCTCGTCCTCGACGTGAGCGGCTCCATGCGGACCCGGGACATCGACGGCGGCACCCGGATGGCCGCGGCCAAGCAGGCCTTCAACGAGGTGCTGGACGCGACGCCCGAGGAGGTCCAGCTCGGCATCCGCACGCTCGGCGCCAACTACCCGGGCGACGACCAGAAGACGGGCTGCAAGGACACCGCGCAGCTCTATCCGGTCAGCACCCTGGACCGCACCGAGGCCAAGACGGCGGTGGCGACGCTCTCCCCCACCGGCTGGACGCCGATCGGCCCGGCGCTGCTGAAGGCGGCCGGCGACTTCACCGAGGGCTCCGGCTCCAAGCGGATCGTCCTGATCAGTGACGGTGAGGACACCTGCGCCCCGCTCGACCCGTGCGAGGTGGCCCGCGAGATCGCGGCCAGGGGCATCGGCCTGACCATCGACACGCTCGGCCTGGTCCCGAACACCAAGATGCGCCGGCAGCTGAGCTGCATCGCGGAGGCGACGGGCGGCACGTACACCTCGGTGGAGCACACCGAGGAACTCACCGACAAGGTCAACCAGTTGGTGGACCGGGCGGCCGATCCGGTGGTGACGCCGGTGGCCACCGAGGGTGCCGCCGCGTGTGCGAAGGCGCCCACGCTCGAGTCCGGGCTCTACACGGACCGCGAGGAGTTCGGGCAGGAGCGCTGGTACCGGGTGGACGTGCTGCCGGGACAGGAGCTGCGTGCCTCGGTGAGCGTCGCGGCCGACCGGGCCGTGAACCCCGACTACGGAACGCTGCTGCGGGCGGTCACGGTGCACGGCCGGGAGATCGTGCGCGGCGAGGCCGCCGGCAACGGCCGCACCGACGTCATCTCCACCGGGCTGCGCTACCCCAGGCCCGAACGGGACGACGACGACAGTGACAAGCCGGCCGCCGAGACCGTGTGCCTCCAGGTCACCAACTCCTTCTCGGCGGCCTCCGGGGTCAAGACCACGCCGGGTCTGCCGCTCGAACTGACCGTGGATGTCGTGGACGCCCCGTCCTCGTCGAGCGACGTCGCCTCCTTCGGTCTCGGCCGGGGCTGGTGGCTGCTCGGTGTCCTGATCCTCGCCGGCTTCCTCGCCGGTCTCGTCTGGGGCTGGCTCTCGCGCTGGCGGTTCGCGGTCTGGAGGACCAACTGATGCGGATCACACGTGTGTTGAGCGCGACCTTCCTGGCGCTGGGCCTGGGCGTGTCCCCGGCGGCGGCCGACTCCTCGCCGTCCCCCTCGGCGTCCGCGGACAGTGCCGCCCCGACCTCGGCCGGTACGTCCTTCCGTACGGCGACCGAGATCGAGCAGGGCCGGCAGGCCACCGCGAGCGGCTCCACCGGCGACTACCAGTACTGGTCGTTCCCGGCGGACGCCGGGCAGCGCCCGACCGTGACGGCGACGGTGAAGCTGCCGAAGACGCACGCCGCGCAGACCTGGCAGGTCGACGTGTACGACGGACTGCGCCGCCGCCAGGCCTGCCAGTACGGCGCGCAGACCCGCACCGCCGCCGCGGACGCGGCCTCGGTGGAGCTGGCCTGTGTGCTGCGCACCGTGCGGGCCTGGTCGGAGCCGTGGGCCGACGACCCGCTGCCGGGGACGTACTACATCCGGCTGACGGTCGTCGACCTGGCCACCGCCGACCTCGGCCAGCCGGTCGACGCCTCGGTGGAGGTCGGCTCCAAGGACATCGGCGGCGCGGCGGCGGTGGACGGCGCTCTGGCCGAGCCGCTGGTGCCGGGCATCGCGGTCAAGCCGGCTACGGACGAGGGGACTTCGGACTCCTCGGCCGTGCTGTCCGCGATCGAGCCGGAGGACGGCTGGTCGTCGGGCTGGTGGTCCGACCGCTGGGTGTGGACCGCGATCGGCGGCATCCTGGCCGCGCTCGCGGGGGTCGGCGGCCACGCGCTGACGCGCGGGGCGGGCCGGCCGCGACAGGTGCCGCCGGGCGCCTGATGTGACACCCGTCGAGGGCCCGCTGCCGTTCAGCAGTGGGCCCTCAGCGTTTTCGCCACGGCTCCGTCGCCGGTCACCTCGACCCGCCCGTCCCGGACCGCGTCGGCCAGGGCCACCTCACCGCGGCTGATGGCGGCACAGGTCCCGGTGTCCAGGACGAGCCGTGCGTCGGGCTCGCGGGGCGCGGGGCCGTCGCCGTGGACCGGCCCGTCCTCGGCTCCGGCGTACAGGTGGAAGTGCCCTTCCTCCAGCCGGACCTCGACCAGCCCCTCCCCCTCCAGGGCGCGCAGCAACGGCAGCGCGAACCAGTGCGCCCGTACCGCGTCGGTGGGCCGCAGCTCCCCGAGCTCGGCCTCGCCCCACGTCCCGAGGGCCTGGAGGACGGGCAGCAACTGGCGTCCTCGTCCGGTGAGTTCGTAGACGTAGGCGACACCCGGCGGGGGCAGCCTGCGCCGGGTGGCGAGCCCGTCCCGCTCCATGTCCTTCAGCCGCGAGGCGAGGACGTCGGTGCTGACGCCGGGCAGGTCCGCGTGCAGATCCGTGTAGCGGCGCGGGCCGCCGAGCAGCTCGCGGACGATCAGCAGGGTCCAGCGGTCGCCGACGGTGTCGAGCGCACGCGCGGCGGAGCAGTACTGGTCGTAGCTTCGGCGAGGTGACATGCGACGCAGTCTAGACAAGTCATTGGACTTTCCAAGCTGCTACTTGGTAAAACCAAGCAACATCAGAAACCGGAGAGGCGGCAGCGCATGGAGTTCCGGCAGTCCAGCAAGCTCAGCGAGGTCTGTTACGAGATCCGCGGACCGGTGATCGAGCACGCCAACGCGCTGGAGGAGGCGGGCCACAGCGTGCTGCGCCTGAACACCGGCAACCCCGCGCTCTTCGGCTTCGAGGCGCCGGAGGAGATCGTCCAGGACATGATCCGGATGCTCCCCCAGGCCCACGGCTACACGGACTCCAAGGGCATCCTCTCCGCCCGCCGCGCGGTCGCCCAGCGCTACCAGACCCTCGGCCTGGAGGTCGACGTCGACGACGTCTACCTCGGCAACGGCGTCTCCGAGCTGATCTCGATGGCCGTGCAGGCGCTGATCGAGGACGGCGACGAAGTCCTCATCCCCGCCCCGGACTTCCCGCTCTGGACGGCCGTGACGACGCTCGCCGGCGGCAAGGCGGTCCACTACGTCTGCGACGAACAGGCCGACTGGAACCCGGATCTGGCCGACATGGAGTCGAAGATCACGGACCGCACCAAGGCGGTCGTGATCATCAACCCGAACAACCCCACCGGCGCCGTCTACTCCAAGGAGATCGTCGAGGGCATCCTCGACCTCGCCCGCCGGCACGGCCTGATGGTCCTCGCCGACGAGATCTACGACCAGATCCTGTACGACGACGCCGTGCACCACTCGGCCGCCGCCCTCGCCCCCGACCTGGTCGTCCTCACCTTCTGCGGGCTGTCCAAGACCTACCGCGTGGCCGGCTTCCGCTCGGGTTGGCTGGTCGTCACGGGTCCCAAGCAGCACGCCAAGGACTACCTGGAGGGCCTGACCATGCTCGCCTCCATGCGCCTGTGTGCCAACGCCCCCGCCCAGTACGCCATCCAGGCCGCGCTCGGCGGCCGCCAGTCCATCCGCGAGCTGACGATGCCCGGCGGGCGGCTGCACGAACAGCGCGACGTGGCATGGGAGAAGCTCAACGAGATCCCGGGGGTCTCGTGCGTGAAGCCCAAGGGCTCCCTCTACGCGTTCCCGCGCCTCGACCCCAAGGTCTACAAGATCCACGACGACGAGAAGTTCGTCCTGGACCTGCTGCTCCGAGAGAAGATCCAGGTCGTCCAGGGCACCGGCTTCAACTGGCCGGCCCCCGACCACTTCCGCATCCTGACGCTCCCGCACGCCGACGACCTGGAGGCGGCGATCGGCCGGATCGGGCGCTTCCTGAGCGGCTACCGCCAGTAGGGCAACGCCGGGTGCTGTCCGGGCAGTACGGCCGCTTCGGGCGCGGCCTCGGTGCGCGCGGCTTCGGCGCGCGCGGCCTCGGTTCGCGCGACCTCGGTTCGCGCGGCTTCAGGTGGACGGGTCCGCTCGGCTTCCCGGACGCGGCGGGCGAGGTGACGTACGGCTGCGGCCGTCTGGCCGAGTCCGTGGTGCGGGCCGCGCGCGCCGCGTGACACCGTGCGGTAAGGCGGGCGCGGTGGGAGGTCGGCGTGGGTGATCTGTTTCTGGTCCGGCACGGGGAGACCGAGTGGTCCCGGTCCGGGCGGCACACCGGATGGACGGACGTGCCGCTGACCGAGCGCGGACGCGAGGAGGCGCGGCGGCTGGTGCCGCTGATCCGCTCGCACCGGATCGGCGCGGCCTTCGTCAGCCCGCTGCAACGGGCGCGGGAGACCGCCGAGCTGATCGGGGTGCCGGACGCCCGGGTCGACGTCGATCTGCGGGAGTGGGACTACGGCGGCTACGAGGGGATCACCACCGTCGAGATCCAGCGCACCCGGCCGGACTGGTTCCTGTTCAGCGACGGGGTCACCCCCGGGCCGCCGGACCATCCGGGCGAGACCGCGGAGCAGGTCGGCGAGCGCGCCGACCGGGTGCTGGCCAAGGTGGACGCGGCCCTCGCCAACACCGAGGGCGTGGTGCTGCTGGTCGCCCACGGGCACTTCCTCCGGGTGCTCACGGCCCGCCGGCTCGGGCTGCCGCCGTCGCGGGGAGCGCTGTTCCAGCTGGCGACGGGGACGGTGTGCCGGCTGGGAACGGAGCA
The DNA here is from genome assembly GCF_055575395.1 of Streptomyces sp. NPDC034103. Lineage (NCBI taxonomy): Bacteria > Bacillati > Actinomycetota > Actinomycetes > Kitasatosporales > Streptomycetaceae > Streptomyces > Streptomyces sp. NPDC034103. The sequence goes on from NZ_JBVISS010000001.1 coordinate 230,373, forward strand.
CGGGCGACCGGTGATCGCCGGGTGGAATGTCAGACCCCCGTCGTAGCCTTCGGGCAGGCCTGGTCGCACAGCGGCTGATCGCAGCGGAGCGCAGGCCTTTCGAGGAGGCTGGTCGCAGTGGCGCGCAAGCCCTTCGGAAGGGCTGCGCCGCGGCGGTGCCGGGCCCTCGAAGGGCTTGGTGCAGAGCCGCGCCGGGCCCTCGACAGGCCCGGTTCGCAGCGGCATCCGGGCCCGCCGACCACGCCGCCACCGGGGAGGAGCATGCCGTGACCAGACCGCCCACCGCCGCCCAGCGGCGCGTCATCGACGCCGCCGACCCCGTCACCGGCCGGATCCGGGGCACCGAGGCGCAGCTCGCGTCCCTCGTCAGGCACGGGCTCGCCTTCCGGCACCCCCGGCCGCCGCACGACCACTTCCTGACACCGGCCGGCCACCGGATACGCGAGGCCGCACCCACGGCGCCCGCACCGGCAGCCGAGCCCGCGCCCCAGCCCGAGGCCGGCGGGACCGCCGGGGTGTTCACCGCGCGGATCGGCGGGGAGGAGGCGCCGCCGCCCGCCGGGCCGGCCCGGGTACGTGAGGTGCACAGCGCCTGGCAGGGGCTCCTGGAGCTGCGCCGGATGACGAATCAGGACGGGGCCACGGACCGCCCCTGCGGCTGGGAACGGACCCATCTGGTGCAGGCCGCGGCGCTCGCGCTGGAGGCGGCCGGGCACCGTCCGGCGACCGGTGCGCAGGCCGAGGGGTACCGGGTGCGCGCGACCCCGCAGCCCGAGGCCGTCGCGGTGCGCGAGCCGGACACCGCGGCGCTCGCGGCCTGCGCTGCCACGCTGGAGGCGGCCGGCTGGCAGGTCGGCGAGTACACCGAGCCGCGGACCAGAGCCCGGTACCTGCTGGCCTCCCCGCGCCGCGTGTAGCGCACGCGGGCACACGGGCACACGGGCACACGGGCACACGTGTCAGGATCTTGCCCAGCAACTGCCGTAGCGCGAGAGGGGATTGACGTGAGCGAGCCGTTTTCGGTGCCGGTGACCGTGCGCGGGTACGAGACGGACGTGCAGGGCCACCTCAACCAGAGCGTGTACCTCAACTACGCCGAGCACGCCCGCTGGTCGCTGCTGCGGGCCGCGGGCATCACCCAGGCCGGACTCATCGGCAGCGGGGTCGGCCCGGTGGCCCTGGAGACCACCATCCGCTACCGGCGCGAGCTGCTGGCGGGCGACGAGGTCGAGGTGACGTGCGCCTTCCTCTGGGGCGAGGGAAAGACGTTCCGGATGGAGCAGACCATCCGCAAGGCGGACGGCACAGTGGCGGCGGAGATCACGGCCGTTGGCGGACTGCTGGACCTCAAGGAGCGGCGGCTCGTCCCCGACCCTCGGAAGTACTTCCAGGAACTGGCCACCGAACCCACGCTGTTCGGGCTCTGATCGCGCCTACGCGTCGACCGGCTCCGACTCGTGCGCCAGGTCGTAGCCCGCCCGCGACTCGGCGATGTAGACCCTGTTGCGCTCGGCCCAGTCGGTCAGGCGTTGCAGGGTCTCGTGCAGATCCAGAGCGGCCGGGGTGAGGGCGTACTCGACCCTGGGCGGGACCGTGGCATGGACGGTGCGGGTGACGAGACCGTCGCGCTCCAGGTTGCGCAGGGTCAGGGTCAGCATGCGGCGGCTGATGCCCTCGATGCTGCGCTCCAACTCGGTGAAGCGGATGGGGCCGTGGGCCGCGGCCACCAGGATCTGGACGCTCCATTTGCCGGCCACCCTGTCAAGAACCTCGCGGACCGGGCACGCGTGCGCGTTCACGACCTGCGAGGTAACACCGGTGTTCCTCTGGGACATCGGACTGCCTCCTTATGCCGACCCTCAGGGTCACGCACGATGTCCTCCGTCACAAGTCGTGCACCTAGGTGTGCACCTCGGCGTCTTACGGAGAACACGGAGGCCACGCCGCCATGACGGCCATGATCGAGTCCCAGACCCGCGCACCGCACCGGACGCGACGAACGTACTCCCGCTGGGCGGCCCTTGTCGTCCTGTGCGCGGGGACCCTCATGACGGTCCTGGACGGCACCATCGTCACGGTCGCCATGCCGGCCATCCAGAGCGACCTCGGTTTCTCGGCCTCGGGTCTGGCCTGGGTCGTCAACGCCTACCTCATCGCCTTCGGCGGGCTGCTGCTGCTCGTCGGCCGGCTCGGCGATCTCGTGGGCCGCAAGCGGATGTTCACCGCCGGCCTCGCCCTGTTCACCGTGGCCTCCGTCCTGTGCGGCGTGGCCACCGGCCAGGGCGTGCTGATCGCGGCCCGTGCCCTCCAGGGTGTGGGCGGCGCGATGACCTCGGCGGTGGTCCTGGGCATGCTGGTGGCGCTCTTCCCCGAGCCGCGCGAACAGGCCCGCGCCATCGCCGTGTTCAGCGCGGTCGGCGCCGGCGGCGCGTCCCTCGGCACGTTCCTGGGCGGGGCGCTCACCGAGACCCTGAACTGGCACTGGATCTTCCTGATCAACCTCCCCATCGGCATCGTCTCCTGGCTCGCGGCCGGCCGCGTCCTCAGCCCGGACCGCGGCGAGGGCCTCGGCGAGGGCGCCGACTACCCGGGCGCGGCCCTGGTCACCGGCGCCCTGATGCTCACGGTCTACGTCATCGTCGGCGCCGGCGAGCGCCACCTGACCTCGACACTCCTGCTCGCCGCCCTCGCCCTCGGGCTCTTCGTGGCCTTCACCGTCCGCCAGGGCCGGACCGCCCGCCCGCTGCTGCGGCTGCGGCTGTTCCGCTCCCGGATACTGAGCGGCGCCAACGCCGTCCAGATCCTGATGATCGCCACGATGTACGGCTTCCAGTTCATCGGCGCGCTCTACATCCAACGCGTCCTCGGTTACGGCGAGTTGCTCACCGGCGTCGCCTTCCTGCCGGCGCCGCTCGTGATCGGGGCGCTGATGCTCGGCCTCTCCGCCCGGACCGTCGGCCGCTTCGGCCCCTACCGGGTACTGCTCGCCGGGCTCGTGCTGATCACCGTCGGCATGGCACTGCTGAGCCGGGCGCCCGTGGACGGTTCGTACGTCACCGACGTCCTGCCGTCGCTGCTGCTGCTCGGCGCCGGGTTCGCCGCCGCGATGCCCGCGCTGACCGGGCTGGCCATGTCGGGGGCGCGGGAGGAGGACGCGGGACTGGCGTCGGGGCTGTTCAACACCACCCAGGTGGTGGGTGGTTCGCTGGGACTCGCGGTGCTGTCGGTGCTGGCGGCGAGCCGGACCGCGGGGCTGCTGGAGAGCGGTGCGGACCCGGTCGGCGCGACGGCCGAGGGCTACCGACTGGCCTTCACGGCCGGAACGGGCATCGCGGTGGCGGCCCTGGCCTTGGCCGCGGTGGTACTGCGACCCGGCCGGAAGTAGCCGACAGGCACGACGTCACGGCCGGGACGGGCACCACGGCGGCAGCGCTCGCCCTGACCGCGGCGGCGCTGCGACCTGGCCGGAGGTAACCGAGAGGCGCTGCGACGCGGACGAAAGTAGCCCAGAGGCACGACGTCACGGCCGGGACGGGCACCGTGGTGGTGGCGGCGGGGTTACGGCCTCGCCGCCGTGTCCGTCGCTCACTCCCCCGCGAAGGCGGCCCCGTGGTCCTCGGCCCACTGCCGGTACGTCCGCGCAGGGCGCCCCAGCACCCGCGGCACGTCCTCGGTGACGACGGCGTTGCCGCCGCCGCGTACGAAGGCGGTGCCGGCCAGGACGCCCGCCGCCTGGGCCTCGCCGAGGCCCCACACGGTCAGCAGGTGCTCGCGCGTCTCCTCCGGCGAGAGATCCCGCGTGGCCACCGGCCGGCCGAGTACCGAGGCGAGCACGGCCGCCTGTCCGGGGACGCTGATCGTCTCCGGCCCGGTCAAGGTGTACGTCCGTCCCGCGTGCCCGCCGTCGAGGAGGGCCCGGGCCGCGACCTCGGACACGTCCCGCGGATCGATCACCCCGGACAGCCCGTCGCCCGTCATGTTCGGCACCGGCTCGCCCCGCTGGAGGGCGGGCACCCAGCTCAGCGTGTTCGAGGCGAAGGACGAGGGCCGCAGGATTGTCCACTCGGCGCCGCTCTCGCGCAGCACCCGCTCACCGGGCACATGCCAGTCCCCGGACGGACCGACCGCGGGATCGCCGGTCCCGATCGCGGAGAGTTTCACCAGCCGGCCCACGCCCGCCGCCCGCGCCGCCGTCACCAGGGCCTCATCGTGCGGGGCCGCCGGTCCGGGCGCGCCCAGCAGGAACGCGGCCGTCACCCCCGCCATCGCGGCATCCAGGGAGCCAGGGTCGAGGTAGTCCCCCCGCACCACCTCCACCCCGGCCGGCACCCGGGCCCTGGCCGGGTCCCGGGTCAGGGCGCGGACCTTCTCGCCGCGCGCCGCGAGCTGTCGCAGGAGTTCACTTCCGATGGTGCCCGTGGCACCGGTCACGAGGATCATGTCCCCACGGTGGCCCGCCCGGGTCCCTGAACTCTTGGAAATTCCGGCACGGTTCGGCCGTCCATCCGCGCGGGCGGACGTCTACGGTGAAGGGGTGACGAACTCCCGTGCCGAGCAGGCCCTTTCGCTGCCCGAGGCCCTGCGACCCTGGATCGCGGGGATCAGTAACGTGACCGCGCTCGGCCCGCCCGAGAAGGCGTTCATCCGCCTTCCGGACACCGGCACCAAGGTCGTCGTGCGGGTGGGGGTGGCCGGGCGGCGGGACGTCCTCGCCATCGGCCCCCAGGTGCGGGCCTCGTACCACGAGGGCAAGGCGCTCGCGTCCTGCGTGGAGCTGCGCCTCGCACCGGGCACGGCCCGCCCCCTGCTGGGTGTCCCGGCGGCGGAACTGGTGGGCCGGGTCGTGCCGTTGGGCGAGCTGCCGGGCACCACGGCCCGCCGGCTCGACCGCGAACTGCGGAGGCTGGACCCGGAGCGGGCCGTGGCCCACCTGGCTGAGGTGCTGCCCGAGCGGCTCGCCGACACCGCCGACCGCGATCGTTCCCGGCTGGTCCGGGCCGGGGTCGACGCCATGTCGGTGCGGCTCGGTCGCACGCCTGGGCCGGTCGGTGAGGTGGCCCGTCACCTGGCTGTCAGCGAGCGCCAGTTGCGCAACCTGTTCGCGGAGGGCGTGGGTCTGTCCCCCAAGCACTACGCCCGCATCGAGCGGGTCCACGCGGTCCTCGCCCACGCCCCGACCTCGCCCTGGGCCGAACTCGCCGCCGCCACCGGCTACTACGACCAGGCGCACATGACCGCCGACTTCCGCGCCCTGATGGGCGTCCCCCCGCGCTCCTACTTCACCGGCCGTCTCCCCGCGTCCACCCCCTGCCAGGCGGGCCCCCGCCGCTGAATCCGGGATGCGCCGGACGCCTGCCACCTGCGATGCTCCGGTTCCATGTCCGCACGACGCGTCAGACCCAGCCTCTACATCTCCGTCGACATCGAGGCCGACGGCCCGATCCCCGGCCCCTACTCCATGATCAGCCTCGGCGCGGCGGTCGCCGGGGTCCAGGACGCCGGGGGATTCACCCCGGCCGACCCCGAGCAGCGGACGTTCTACCGTGAACTCAAGCCGATCAGCGCGGAGTTCGTGCCCGAGGCACTCGCGGTGAGCGGCCTGGACCGGGAGCGGCTGTGCGCGCAGGGCGCCGAACCGGCCGTGGCGCTGGCGGAGTTCAGCGCGTGGGTGGGTGAGGTGAGCGACGGCGCGCAACCGGTGATGTGCGGGTATCCGGCGTCGTACGACTGGACGTTCCTGTACTGGTACCTGATCCGGTTCACCGGGGCCAGCCCCTTCGGGCACTCGGGGTGCCTCGACATGAAGACGCTGTACGCGACGAAGGCGGGGCTGCCGCTGCGGGCGGTCGCGAAGAGGACGATGCCTCGCGCGCTGCTGTCCGGGCGGCGGCACACCCATCACGCACTGGACGACGCCGTCGAGCAGGCCGAGTTGCTCGCCCGGCTCATGGCGTGGCCCGGCGTCGCGCGGTGACGGTCCCGGAGGCCCGGCGTAGCGCGCTGACCCGTACCGGGTCGAGGCCGCCCGGCGGAAGGCGGTCTCGACCCGGACCTGCTGCTCAGGTGGCCGCAGCGATCTCCTCGCCCGCTTCCATCGGGTGGGTCACGTCCTGGGCGTCAGGGTCGCTGCCCAGGTGGTTGAAGACCAGGTTCAGCGCCACCGCGGCCACGCAGCCCGTGGAGATGCCCGAGTCCAGGACGATCTTCGCCGTCTCGGGGAAGGCGTGGTAGAACTCCGGCGCCGTGATCGGGATGATGCCGACGGCCAGCGAGACGGCCACGATCAGGACGTTGTTGTCCTTGTCCAGACCGGCCCGGACCAGTGTCTGGATGCCGCTCGCCGCGACCGAGCCGAAGAGGACCACGCCCGCCCCGCCGAGCACCGGACGCGGGACGACGGCGATGAGTGAGGCGGCCATCGGGCACAGGCCCATCAGCACCAGGAAGGCGCCGCCGGTGGCGACGACGTACCGGCTGCGGATCCTGGTCATGGCGACCAGGCCGATGTTCTGGGCGAAGGCGCTGCACATGAACCCGTTGAACAGGGGGCTGAGGGCGGAGCCGAGGGTGTCGGCGCGCAGGCCGGCGGCGATGGTCCGCTCGTCCGCCGGGCGTTCGACGATCTCGCCCAACGCCAGCATGTCCGCGGTCGATTCGGTCATCGAGACCACCATCACCACGATCATCGAGACGATCGCGGCGATCTGGAACTGCGGTGCGCCGAAGTGGAAGGGGGTGGGGAAGCCCACCACGTCGGCGTCCGCGACCGGGCTGAAGTCGGTGACACCGAAGCGGATCGCGAGGAGCGTGCCGAGGACCAGGCCGAGCAGGACGGCGATCTGCTTGACGAAGCCGCGGGTGAAGCGGCGCAGCAGGAGCACGATGACCAGCGTCGCGGCGGCCAGGCCGAGGAAGGTGGTCGAACCGTAGTCGTCCGCGGCGGGGTTGGGCCCCTGCGCCCAGCCGAAGGCGACCGGCAGCAGGGAGATGCCGATGAGGGTGATGACCGTGCCGGTGACCACCGGCGGGAAGAAGCGGACCGCCTTGCTGAAGAAGGGGGCGGCGAGGAAGCCGAGCAGGCCCGCGACGATCACCGCGCCGAAGATGATCGGCAGGGCGTCGGACTTGTCGTCGGTGGAGGCGACGATCGCGGTCATCGGGGCGACACCGGCGAAGGTGACGCCGTTGACGAAGGGGAGCCGGGCGCCGATCTTCCAGATGCCCAGGGTCTGCAGGAAGGTGGCGAGGCCCGCGGTGAACAGACAGGCGCCGGTCAGGAAGGTCAGCTCGGTGCCGGAGAGGCCGATGGCCGCCCCGACTATCAGGGGCGGGGCGACGACCCCCGCGTACATGGCGGCCACGTGCTGGAGGCCCGTGGTGGCCATCTTGAGTGCGGGGAGTTTTTCGTCAACGGGGTGGGCGGTCACGGCGGTTCCTCCGGGTCAGCTAACACGTCGGCTCTGACGTGGGTTTCTTGGAGGTGGTGCACGGTCGTGCGGGACCGGGGGACGGGTCCCCGCGTCGGGGGCGCCATCAGGGGTGACGGAGGCCGTTCCGGGGCGCACGCGTGTGACGTGCGCCCCGGAGACGGCCGCCATGGACCCCGCTCGGGTCCACGGCCACCGGTCGAGGGCCGTCCCCCTCGACCGGAGATCTTCGACCGGCCGGCCCTGTCGGCGCGGCCGGCTCGGTCAGTACGGCCGGCTAGGTCAGTCGGCCGGCTCGGTCAGCTCTGCGCGGCGATCCGCGCCAGGCGCCGCGCCTGCTCGCGCGTGGAGACCGCGATGGCGTCCTCGTCCACGTGCAGCAGACGGTTGTCCGCCACGATCTGACGGCCGTTGACGAAGGAGGCCGTGACCGGGGCCGCCGCGCCGAAGACCAGCGCGGTCACCGGGTCGGCGATGGAGGCGTGGGCGAGCGTGTCCAGCTTCCACAGCACCAGGTCGGCGAGCTTGCCCGGCTCCAGCGAGCCGATCTGCGTGGCGCGGCCGAGGACCTGGGCGCCCCCGAACGTGCCGAGACGCAGGGCCTGTCGGGCGTTGAGCGCGGCCTCGCGGTGCGCGCCGAGGCGGTTGATGAGCAGCGCGTTGCGCAGTTCGGTGTGGAGTTCGCCCGACTCGTTCGAGGCGGTGCCGTCGACGCCGAGGCCGACCGGGACGCCGGCGGCCAGCATGTCCGGGACGCGGGCGATACCAGCGGCCAGGCGGGCGTTGGACGAAGGACAGTGGGCGACACCCGTCCTCGTCCGGGCGAAGGCGGCGATGTCGGAGTCGTTCATGTGGACGCAGTGCGCCATCCACACGTCCTCGCCCAGCCAGCCGGTGGACTCGAAGTAGTCGGTCGGCCCCATGCCGAACAGCTCGTGGCAGAACTTCTCCTCCTCGACCGTCTCCGAGCCGTGGGTGTGCAGCCGCACGCCGAGACGGCGGGCCAACTCGGCGCCCTGCTTGAGCAGTTCGGTGGAGACGGAGAACGGCGAGCAGGGCGCGACGGCGACCTGGGTCATGGCGTCGAAGGAGGGGTCGTGGTGCTCCTTGACGGTCGCCTCGGTCGCGGCGAGGGCACCGTCCAGGGTCTCCACGGCGAAGTCCGGGGGCAGCCCGCCGTCCTTCTCGCTGCGGTCCATGGAGCCGCGGGCGAGGGTGAAGCGGACACCCATCTCGCGGGCGGCGCGGATGATCGAGCCGGACAGGTCGCCGGAGCCCTGCGGGAAGACGTAGTGGTGGTCCATGGCGGTCGTGACGCCGCCGCGGGCCATCATGGCCAGCGAGCCCTGCGCGGCCGAGTAGGTCATCTGCTCGTCGATGCGCGCCCAGGTCGGGTACAGCGCCACGAGCCAGTTGAAGAGGTTGTGGTCGGTGGCCAGGCCCCGGGTGATCCACTGGTAGAAGTGGTGGTGGGTGTTGACCAGGCCGGGGGTCACGAGATGTCCGGAGGCGTCGATACGGCGGACGACGTTCTCCAGACCCTCGGGGGCCCTGCCCGCGCCGAGCGCCTCGATGCGGTGGTCGGCGATGACGACATGACCGCTCGCGTACTCGGTGTCGTGCGCGTCGACGGTCGCGATCGAACAGTTCTCGATGACGATGCGCTGGGCTGCTGCCATGGTTCGCCCCTTTGTACTGAGGGTGTGCTGGTGTGGAGAGGGCACGGCAGGACCCTGGTGATTTGAGTGCCGCGGCCGGATCGGAGGCCTCTCCGGCCGCGGGTGCCGATGGTGTCGGTTGTTACAGGTTGGTCAGGTCCACCGGGATCTTCGGCTCGCAGCCGTCCCGCAGGATGGTCGCCTCGATCAGGCCGTAGGGCCGGTCGGCGGCGAAGTAGACCTCATTGTCGTTCTTGAGCCCGAACGGCTCCAGGTCCACCAGGAAGTGGTGCTTGTTCGGGAGCGAGAAGCGCACCTCGTCGATCTCGCTGCGGTGGTTGATGATCCGCGAACCCATTTGGTAGAGCGTCTGCTGGAGCGAGAGCGAGTAGGTCTCGGCGAAGGCCTGGAGCATGTGCTTCCTGGTCTGCTCGTAGGACTTCTCCCAGTTGGGCATCCGCTGCTCGTCGTCGGTCCAGTTGAACCGCCAGCGGCCCGAGACCTGGGTGGCCAGGATGCGGTCGTACGCCTCCTGGAGCGTTGTGTACTTGTCCTTGACGTAGCCCCAGAACTCGGAGTTGGTCGAGTTCATCACGACCAGGTCCTTGAGGCCGGAGATGACCTCCCACTTCTCACCGTCGTAGGTGATCTGGGTGACCCGGGTCTCCTGGCCCTTGCGGACGAAGGAGTGCTTGACCTCGTCCGCGCCGATGAAACGGGAGTTGGCGTCGGAGGCGTCGATGCGCTCCCAGGCGTACTCCTCGATACGGATGCGGGCGACCTTGATCGGCTCCTGCGAGGTCACGAAGTGCCGGGCGAGGTGGATGCCGAACTGCTCGGCCGACTCGATGCCGTGCTCCTTGGCGAACGCGTACACCGTGTTCTTGGTGGTGTCGGTCGGCAGCACGTTGGCGTTGGAGCCGGAGTAGTGGACCTCGTCCATGTCGCCGGAGAGGGCGACGGAGACGTTGAGATCCTTGATGTGGTGGGTGGCGCCGTCCCGCGTGATCTTTACGACTCGGTTCTCGGCCTTGCCGTACTGGTTCTGTCCCAGGATCGTGGGCATTTAGCTAGCTCCCTCGGTAAACGGAGTAGCCGAACGGGTTGAGCAGCAGCGGTACGTGGTAGTGCTCCCCGGGCTCGACGGCGAAGGTGATCGCCACCTCGGGGAAGAACACGGCACCGCTGTCCCGACTCGCGGGGGCGTCCTGCTGCGCATCGGCTTGCTTCTTTTCGAAGTACGCCTCGACCGCGAAGTCGAGCCGTACGTGGGTGGTCCCCGCCGGCAGGTCCGGGAGGTCCTTGCACCGCCCGTCCGCGTCGGTCGCCGAACCGCCGAGCGTCCGCCAGTCGGCGTCGCGGCCCGAGCGGGCCGCGAGTTGGATGGCGACGCCCTGCGCGGGGCGGCCGATGCTGGTGTCCAGGATGTGCGTGGACACCGAATTCCTCTGCACGGCAGCGGTGCTGGTGCTCATACTGCGTCAGTCCTCTTCGACGAGTCGGGCGAGCCGGATACGGTTGATCTTGCCCAGCTCGGTGCGGACGATCTCCCGCTCCCGCTCCGGCGAGTTGCCGATCCGCTCCTTGACGGCGTCGCGCATCTGCTCGCCGGTCCGGCCGGTGGCGCAGATGAGGAAGACATGGCCGAACTTGTCCTGGTAGGCCAGGTTCAGTTCCAGCATCTGCGCCTTGAGGTCCTCGGAGGCGCCGGCCATGCCGCGCTGTTCCCGCGCCGAGGTCGGGTCGCCCTCCTTGGGGCGGCCGATGGGCGGGTGTCCGGCCATCGCCTCTTCCAGGTCCGCCGTCGTCAGCTCGGCCGTGGCGGCGTCGCCGGTGGCGTAGAGGTCTTCGACGGTGGCGTAGGGGCGGGCGGCGAGCAGCCGCTTCGCCCAGGCCGTGGAGGCACACACCTCGAGGAGTGCGGCGAGCGCCGCGTCCTCCTCGGCTGCGTTGAACCGGGTCAGGCCCGGCGGCGTGGAAGTCGAAGTCACGGGAGCCTCCGTGGCCGCGGACGGCCTTCGTGCTGAAGCGGGCTTCCGTTAGCTAACGCCCTCCGAAACACCACGTCAACACTTTGTTGAAAATTCGGGGTGAACGAACGCCGCGCGGCGCAGGTCAGGCGTCTTTGTCGCGATTGAGGTAGTTGTACACGGTGAAGCGGCTGACTCCGAGCGCGCTTGCCACGGTCTCCACGCCGTGCCGTACCGAGAAGGCGCCACGCGCCTCGAGTATCCGCACGACCTCCTGCTTGGCCTTGCGGTCCAGGTCGGCCAGCGGCCTGCCCTGCTTGCGCTCCATGGCGGCGAGGATGTGGTCGAGGGAGTCCGCGAGCTGCGGCAGCCGCACGGCGACCACGTCGGCGCCCTCCCAGGCGAGCACGACGTCGTCGGGGCCGGCCTCGTCCGGCGGGACCATCTCCCCGCCCATGGCGTCGACCAGCGGCTTCACCGCCGTGATGAAGGGCTCGTCCCCCGTGCGGGTCACTTCTCGCCCTCCCCGATCACGTTGACCTGGAGCGAGACCCGGGTGGCGCCGGCCGCCAGGGATCTGCGCAGCAGCGCGTCCACGGCACTCAGCACCGCGTCGGCGTCGCCCTCCGCGGTGTTGCCGAACGGGCCGACGTCCACCGCGTCCAGGGTGGCGGCCTCGACCACCTCGCGGGCCACCAGCGCGTGCGCGGGTGCCTCGTCGAGGTCGAAGGGTTCGGTGGTGAACTCCACTCTCAGTCGCATCGCGCCCCCATTTCTGTCTGAACTGCACGTCCTCGCGGCCCTCCGGCCCGAGAGGGCGCATCCGGGGCACGTCGGTGACGGCGGGACACGGTCAACGGCGCCCGGACCGACCTTAACGGACCACCCCCGCCACCAGCACGGCTTCCCGGGGCCGACCTGCGCGGACGCGCGGGCCCGTTCCGCCCCGACCCGTCCCGCTGGACCGACCGACTCTTGACAAGCCCGGACCCCCACCGGCTATCTTCCATTAAGCAGAAACGAACTTCCGCATTACGGAATCACTCGACACGGAAGGGAGCGCCTGGTCCACATGGGATTCGCAGAGCAGCGCTTCAACGTCAACCTGTCGATCCTCTTCACGGAACTCCCGCTCCTGGAGCGCCCCGCGGCCGCCGCCGCGGCCGGCTTCACCGCGGTCGAGCTGTGGTGGCCCTGGATCGACTCCCCCACCCCCGAGCCGTCCGAGCTCGACGCCCTGAAGAAGGCGATCGAGGACGCGGGCGTCCAGCTCACGGGCCTGAACTTCTACGCCGGCCGGCTGCCGGGCCCCGACCGCGGCGCCCTGTCGCTGCCGGGCGAGGAGTCGGAGCGGTTCCGCGCCAACATCGACGTGGCCGCGGACTTCGCCGAGTCCCTGGGCTGCACGGCCCTCAACGCCCTGTACGGCAACCGCGTCGACGGCGTGGACCCGGCCGAGCAGGACGCGCTCGCGCTGGAGAACCTGGTCCTCGCGGCCCGGGCCGCGAGCCGGATCGGCGCGATCCTGCTGGTCGAGGCGCTCAACAAGCCCGAGTCGCCGCTGTACCCGCTGGTCAGCGCGCCCGCCGCGGTGGGCGTGGTGGACAAGGTGAACGAGGCGACGGGGCTCGGCAACGCCAAGTTCCTCATGGACCTCTACCACCTGTCCATGAACGGCGAGGACCTGCCGGCGGTGATCGAGGAGTTCGCCGCGAAGACCGGCCATGTGCAGATCGCCGACAACCCGGGCCGTGGCGCCCCGGGCACGGGGACGCTGCCGCTGGAGGAGCTGCTCGACCAGCTGAGGAAGGCCGGTTACGAGGGCTATGTCGGCCTGGAGTACAAGCCGGGCGACCGTCCGAGCACCGAGGCCTTCGACTGGCTGCCCGCCGGGGCCCGCGCGGCCCGCTGAGGGCCACCCACACACGTAGAGAAGTACGCAGAGAGGCACCCCCGTCATGAGCACTCTTCCCAAGATCGCGTGGATCGGCCTCGGCATCATGGGCTCCCCCATGTCCGAGAACCTCGTCAAGGCCGGTTACGACGTCACCGGCTTCACCCTGGAGCAGGACAAGCTGGACCGCCTGGCCGCCGCCGGCGGCAAGGCCGCCGCCTCGATCGCCGAGGCCGTCAGGGACGCCGACGTGGTCATCACGATGGTCCCGGCCTCCCCGCAGGTCGAGGCCATCGCCTACGGCCCCGACGGCATCCTGGAGAACGCGAGGTCCGGCGCGCTGCTGATCGACATGTCCTCGATCACCCCGCAGACCTCGGTCGACCTGGCGAAGGCGGCGAGGGACAAGGGCATCCGCGTCCTGGACGCCCCGGTGTCCGGCGGCGAGGCCGGCGCGATCGAGGCCGTGCTGTCCATCATGGTCGGCGGCGAGCAGGCCGACTTCGACACCGCGAAGCCGATCCTCGAAGCCCTCGGCAAGACCATCGTGCTGTGCGGTCCGCACGGCTCGGGGCAGACCGTGAAGGCGGCCAACCAGCTCATCGTCGCCGTGAACATCCAGGCGTGCGCCGAGGCCGTGGTCTTCCTGGAGAAGTCCGGCGTGGACCTCAAGGCCGCGCTCGACGTCCTGAACGGCGGCCTCGCCGGCTCGACCGTGCTGACGCGCAAGAAGGACAACTTCCTCCAGCGCGACTTCCAGCCGGGCTTCCGCATCGACCTGCACCACAAGGACATGGGCATCGTCACCGACGCCGCCCGCAACGTCGGCGCGGCCCTGCCCGTCGGTGCCGTGGTCGCCCAGCTCGTCGCGTCCCTGCGCGCCCAGGGCGACGGGGGCCTGGACCACTCCGCGCTGCTGCGCGCGGTCGAGCGCCTCTCCGGCGCCCAGATCTGACGCACCCCCAGACCCCGGGCGGCGCCGCTGCTGACACCTGTCCTGTCGCGCCCAGGCGGCGGCGCCGCCCGGCACCCCACCTCAACACACCGTTGAACGAGAACTTCAACAAACTGTTGACGTCCAGATCGCCCCATACCTAGGCTCCACAAAGCGGAAGCCGTCTTCCGAAGGATTTCGCTGCCCCTCGTACGGAAGGTCCCCGATGTCGAAGCGCGTGCTCACGACAGAGTCCGGCGCCCCGGTCGCCGACAACCAGAATTCCGCCTCCGCCGGCGTCGGCGGCCCGCTCCTCCTTCAGGACCAGCACCTGCTGGAGAAGCTCGCCCGCTTCAACCGTGAGCGCATCCCGGAGCGCGTGGTGCACGCCCGTGGCTCCGGCGCGTACGGCTACTTCGAGGTGACGGACGACGTCACCGGCTTCACGCACGCCGACTTCCTCAGCTCGGTCGGCAGGCGCACCGAGGTCTTCCTGCGCTTCTCCACCGTGGCGGACTCGCTCGGCGGCGCCGACGCGGTGCGGGACCCGCGCGGCTTCGCGGTCAAGTTCTATACCGAGGAGGGCAATTACGACCTCGTCGGCAACAACACCCCGGTGTTCTTCATCAAGGACCCCATCAAGTTCCCCGACTTCATCCACTCCCAGAAGCGCGACCCGTTCACGGGCCGTCAGGAGCCGGACAACGTCTGGGACTTCTGGGCGCACTCCCCCGAGGCCACGCACCAGATCACCTGGCTGATGGGCGACCGCGGCATCCCGGCGTCGTACCGCCACATGAACGGTTACGGCTCGCACACCTACCAGTGGACGAACGCCGAGGGCGAGGCCTTCTTCGTCAAGTACCACTTCAAGACCAACCAGGGCATCCGCTGCCTGTCCGCCGAGCAGGGCGCCGAGTTGGCCGGCAAGGACCCGAGCTCCCACCAGACGGACCTGCTCCAGGCCATCGAGCGGGGTGTGAACCCGTCCTGGACGCTGTACGTGCAGCTCATGCCTGCGGCCGAGGCGGCGGAGTACCGCTTCAACCCGTTCGACCTGACCAAGGTCTGGCCGCACGCCGACTACCCGCTGCGGCGCGTGGGCCGGCTGGTCCTCGACCGCAACCCGGACAACGTGTTCGCCGAGGTCGAGCAGGCCGCGTTCTCCCCGAACAACTTCGTGCCGGGCATCGGTCCGTCGCCGGACAAGATGCTCCAGGGCCGCCTGTTCGCCTACGCGGACGCGCACCGCTACCGCCTGGGCGTCAACCACACCCAGCTCGCGGTGAACGCCCCGAGGGCGACGGTCGCGCACAACTACGGCCGGGACGGCCTGATGGCGTCCAACTCCCAGGGGCGCGCGGCGAAGAACTACGAGCCGAACTCCTACGACGGCCCGGTCGAGACGGGCCGCCCGCTGTCGGCGCCGCTCGCGATCCACGGCTGGACGGGCACGCACGAGGCCCCGCGGCACACCAAGGACGACGACTTCTTCCAGGCCGGCGAGCTGTACCGGCTGATGTCCGAGGACGAGAAGTCCCGTCTGGTCGCGAACATCGCCGGTGGCCTCTCGCAGGTCACACTCGACGACGTGATCGAGAAGAACCTGGCCCACTTCCACGCCGCCGACCCGGAGTACGGCAAGCGTGTCGAGGAGGCGGTCCGCGCCCTGCGCGAGGACTGAGCCTCCCCGGCGAAAGGCTCCCTGCTCGCGCCCACAACGCCGAGCGACCCGGATGAGGGGTGGTCCCCGGTACGGGGCACGGGCAGGGTGATGGACCGCGGCGGCGTGCGAGCCAGTGCGGTGGTGAAGGACCGGACCCCCTTCTCGACCTGAGGGAAGGGCGTCGCGGCTCCGTCGTCGCCGCCGCGGTCCCGGTACGGACGAAGAGCGCCTGACACGGACGGTCCCGTGTCGGGCGCTCTTCGCCGTCTTCGGGGTGCGCACCCGGCGTCCGCGCAGGACGCTGGAGGCATGGCACATCCCGCGCACCATCCGCACGTCGTGGTGCATTCGCCGGCGCTGGACGGCTCCCGGCGGGTCACCGCGGACGACCACAACCTCGGCGTCGCCTCCCATCTCGACGACGTCGTGGAGCTGCTGCGCCTCGCCGATCTCGACGTGGTCGAGGTCGAGGTGAGCGACATCGTCGAATGGCAGGGCGGCGGCCCGGACGACTGGCCGGGCCTGTCCGAACACCCCCAGCGCTGAGCCCGCGTACGCACGGTGGCGTACGCGGGCTACGGAACCCTCAAATCAACCTCTGAACCCACGTCCAGGGGCTTCAACTGCCCCCGGGTGGGGGCACATCCTGCTCTGCACGGGGCCCGCCGGCACGGGGGCGGCGGGCCCCGGCGGGGGACGGGGACGCGAGCCCCGGCGGGGGACGGGACGCGAGCGGTGGGCTCCGAGGGGGACGGGGCATGCCGAAGGGGCGGCCCGTCCCCCTCGGTCGGACCACCCCTTCGGCGGAGCGGTTTGGCGGTGCGGCCGATCAGGCCTTGATCGGGATGATCGCGGTGGGCGCGTGGCCCGGCTCGGTCGCGATCTCCTCGAACTCCTTCACCGCGCTGATGTCGGCGGTCGGGCTCATCGAGATGTTGGTCACCCGCTCCAGGATCGCCTCGACGACGACCGGGACCCGGTACTGCGCGGCCAGCTTCTTGGCCTCCTCGAAGGCCGGCAGGAGCTGGTCGGGCTCGGTGACGCGGATGGCCTTGCAGCCCAGCCCCTCGGCGACCTTGACGTGGTCGACGCCGTACACGCCCAGCTCGGGCGAGTTCTGGTTCTCGAACTCCAGGTTCACCTGGAAGTTGATGTCCAGCCCGATCTGCGCCTGCCGGATCAGGCCCAGGTAGGCGTTGTTGACCAGGACGTGCACATACGGGATGCGGTGCTGCGCGCCGACCGCCAGCTCCTCGATCATGAACTGGAAGTCGTAGTCGCCGGAGAGCGCGACGACCGGGGTCTCCGGGTCGGCCGTGGCGACGCCGAGGGCCGCGGGGATGGTCCAGCCGAGCGGGCCGGCCTGGCCGCAGTTGATCCAGTGGCGCGGCCGGTAGACGTGCAGCATCTGCGCGCCGGCGATCTGCGAGAGGCCGATGGTGGTGACGTAGCGGGTGTCGGGCCCGAACGCCTTGTTCATCTCCTCGTAGACGCGCTGCGGTTTCATCGGCACGTTGTCGAAGTGCGTACGGCGGTGCATCGAGCCCTTGCGCTCCAGGTGCGAGGCGACCCAGGCGGAGCGGTCGGGCAGCTTGCCGGCCGCCTTGAGCTCGCGCGCGACCTCGACGAACAGCTCCAGGGCGGCCTTGGCGTCGGAGGCGATGCCGTAGTCCGGGGCGAAGATCTTGCCGATCTGGGTCGGCTCGATGTCGACGTGGACGAACGTGCGGCCCTCGCGGTACACGTCCAGCTTGTAGCCGGTGTGACGGTTGGCCCAGCGGTTGCCGATGCCGAGGACGAAGTCCGACTCCAGGAACGTGGCGTTGCCGTAGCGGTGACCGGTCTGCTGGCCGACCATGCCGGCGTTCAGCTCGTGGTCGTCCGGGATGGTGCCCCAGCCCATCAGGGTGGGCACGACCGGGGTGTTGGTGATCTCCGCGAACTCGACCAGCAGGTCGGAGGCGTCGGCGTTGATGATGCCGCCGCCGGCGACGATCAGCGGACGATCGGACTCCAGGAGGAAGGACAGCGCCTTCTCGATCTGGGCGCGGGTCGCGGCCGGCTTGTAGACGGGGAGCGGCTCGTACGTCTCCGGATCGAAGTCGATCTCGGTCTGCTGGACGTCGATCGGCAGGTCGATCAGGACCGGCCCGGGACGGCCGGAGCGCATGAGGTGGAAGGCCTGCTGGAAGACCCCGGGCACCTGCGCGGCCTCCAGGACGGTGACGGCCATCTTCGTGACCGTCCTCGCGATGGAGGCGATGTCGACGGCCTGGAAGTCCTCTTTGTGGAGCAGGGCGGTCGGGGCCTGGCCCGTGATGCACAGGATCGGGATGGAGTCACCGATCGCGGAGTACAGGCCGGTGATCATGTCGGTGCCGGCCGGACCGGAGGTGCCGATGCAGACACCGATGTTGCCCGGGTGCGTACGGGTGTAGCCCTCGGCCATGTGCGAGGCGCCCTCGACGTGGCGGGCCAGGGTGTGGTGGATGCCGCCGGAGGCCTTGAGCGCCGCGTAGAAGGGGTTGATCGCCGCGCCGGGGACACCGAACGCGTTGCTGACGCCCTCGCGCTTGAGGATCTCGACTGCCGCGCGGGCAGCGGTCATACGAGCCATGGAGTACTCCTGCTTCGGCTGTCGGACGTGTGCTCCCGTCGCGCCCCGCGGTGTGAACACTTCCGTATTGCGGAAAGTCTTTTCTACTATCTGGAAGCAATGTAAGTGGGGAGACAGAGGTCGTCAAGGGACGGACAAGCGGGGGCTTGCTGGAGGACGATGGGGTCCATGTCCGAGAGCGTGGCGGTGCGCTGCCCGGTCTGCCGGCGCGCACACCTCTATACGGCGCCGGAGTACCCGTGCGTCTGCGGTGCGCCCGTGCTGCCGCGGCTGGACCCGGGAGCGCGGGCCACGGCGGTCTCGCACCGCTCCTGGGAGGACGACTGGGTCACCGTGCGGTGTGCCTCCTGCGGGCGCGAGGGCGAGTGGCCGCGTCCGGAGCTGGGCTGCCCGTGCGGCACGGTGCTGCGCGTCCCGGTCGCCACGGACACCCCGTCCCGGTGCGTCGACCCGAGCCCGCGGCGCGCCTTCCAGCCGGTGACGATCCGCACGGCACGCGACGCGGTGACGGCCGCCGCGCTGTACCTCCGCTGGCTCGGCTACCGCGACGTCCGCCGCGCGGAACAGCGCCCGCCGAACGGCATCGGCATCGCCGCCAGGGGCCTGCTCGCCCAGGTCGACCCCACCGTCCGCCCGGCCTCCTCGCGCGATGTGGAGTGCCTGTGGCTGACCGCCATGACCGAATCCTCGACCTGCGTCTACTTCTCCCTCGCCGGCTACGCCACGGAGGCCCGAGCGATGGCCGACTCACTGCGGGTCCCTCTGTTCGTCCTGGACCTGACGGGGACCCCGCAGCCGGTGAACACCTTGGCGGACGAACTGGACTCGACAGGGGCGTAGGCCTCCGGCGGTGGGGCGAGGGTGGGCTGCTGAGCGGGCGGGCGCCCGCGGCAAGGACCCAGGGCTCCAGCGAGGAGTCCCGCCCTCTCCGCCATACTCGCGGCATGCGTATCCGCCCCGCGACCGCCGACGAGTTTCCCGCCCTCCAGGACATCGAGCGTGCCGCCGGAACCCCGTTCCGCGCCCTCGGTATGGAGGCGATCGCCGATGACGATCCGCCGACCCTCGCCGATCTGGAGCGGTACCGGCGGGCGGGCCGGGCCTGGGTCGCCGCCGGTGAGGGGGCGCGGCCGGTGGGTTATCTGATCGCCGAGCCCGTCGACGGCGCCCTGCACATCGAGCAGGTCTCCGTCCATCCTGACTTCGCGCACCGCGGCATCGGCCGGACCCTCCTGTCGTACGCCGGCGAGCGCGCCCGCGAGGACGGGCTGAGCGGCCTCACGCTGACCACCTTCACCGAGGTCCCCTGGAACGCGCCGTACTACGAGCGCCTCGGCTTCCGCGCCCTGGGCGAGGCCGAACTCTCCCCGGGGCTGCGGAGGATCCGCGCCCACGAGGCGGAGCTCGGCCTCGGCCGGTGGCCCAGGGTGTGCATGCGCCGCGGCTAGTCGGCCGCGTACGTCTCGCGCAGCTCGATCTTCCGCACCTTCCCGGACACCGTCATCGGGAACGCCTCCAGCACCCGCAACCGGGTCGGCACCTTGTAGTGCGCCAGCCGCCCCTCGCAGAACGCCCGGACCTCCTCCAGGGTCGGGGGGTCGGCCGGATCGCGCGGGATGACGCAGGCGAGCACCTCCTCGCCGTAGCGCTCGTGCGGGACCCCGACCACCTGGACGTCCGCGATCTTCGGATGGGCGTAGAGGAACTCCTCGATCTCGCGGGGGTAGATGTTCTCACCGCCCCGGATGATCATGTCCTTGATGCGGCCGACGATCTCGACGTACCCGTCCTCCCGCATCACCGCGAGGTCCCCGGTGTGCATCCAGCGGCCGGCGTCGACGGCCTCGGCGGTCTTCTCGGGCTCGTTCCAGTAGCCGAGCATCACGCTGTAGCCGCGGGTGCACAACTCCCCCGCCACGCCCCGGGGTTGGGTCACCCCGGTCGGATCGACGACCTTCACCTCGACATGCGGCAGGACGCGGCCGACCGTGCCGGTGCGGTGCTCCAGGTCGTCCTCGCGCCGGGTCTGCGTGGAGACGGGCGAGGTCTCGGTCATGCCGTAGCAGATCGACACCTCGGCCATGTTCATCTCGCCGACCACCCGCTTCATCACCTCCACCGGGCAGGGCGAGCCCGCCATGATCCCGGTGCGCAGCGAGGAGAGGTCGTAGGTCGCGAAGTCGGGCAGGTTCAACTCCGCGATGAACATGGTCGGTACGCCGTACAGGGAGGTGCAGCGCTCCCGCTGGACCGCCTCCAACGTGGCCCCGGGGTCGAAGGACGGGGCCGGGATCACGATGCAGGCGCCGTGCGAGGTGGCGGCGAGATTGCCCATGACCATGCCGAAGCAGTGGTAGAAGGGCACCGGGACGCAGATCCGGTCCCGCTCGCTGTAGGAGATCATCTCCCCGACGAAGTAACCGTTGTTGAGGATGTTGTGGTGGGAGAGGGTCGCCCCCTTGGGGAACCCCGTCGTGCCCGAGGTGTACTGGATGTTGATGGGGTCGTCGCAGGACAGCTCGGGGAACTCCGCGGGCACCCCGCGGGCGAGCAGCGACTCCCAGCTCGGGTCCCCGATGAACACGGTCTCCCGCAACTGCGGGCAGTTGCCGCGCACTTCCTCCACCATCGCCCGGTAGTCACTGCTCTTGTGGCTCAGGGACGCGAACAGCAGGGAGATCCCGGCCTGGTTCAGGACGTACTCGACCTCGTGGGTGCGGTAGGCCGGGTTGATGTTGACCATGATCGCGCCGATGCGGGCGGTGGCGTACTGGACCAGCACCCACTCGGGGCAGTTGATCGCCCAGATGCCCACCCGGTCGCCCTTGGCGACCCCGCTCGCGAGCAGCGCGTACGCCAACTCGTCGACATCGGAGGCGAATTGCGCGTAGGTCCAGCGTCGTCCGGACGGCATGTCGACCAGTGCCTCGCGGTCCGGCCAGGCCGCCACAGCCCGGTCCAGGTTCGCGCCGATGGTGTCGCCGAGCAGCGCCGTCGTGCTCGTTCCGTGGCTGTACGACCAAGTGGTCACCGGAAGTCCTCCTCGCGGTATTCGGCGTCGGAGCCCGCGGCCGTGGCCTCGCGCAGCTCGATGCGGCGGATCTTGCCGGAGACGGTCTTGGGCAACGGCGCGAACTCCAGCCGCCGGATGCGCTTGTACGGCGCGAGGACCTGCCGGGAATGCTCGAACAGCACCTTGGCGGTGTCCGGCCCCGGCTCCCACCCCCGCGCCAGCACCACGTACGCCTTCGGCACCGCCAGCCGCAGCTCGTCCGGCGCCGGCACCACCGCCGCCTCGGCCACCGCCTCATGCTCCAGCAACGCGCTCTCCAGCTCGAACGGCGAGATCTTGTAGTCGGACGCCTTGAACACGTCATCGGCCCGCCCCACATAGGTGAGATAGCCGTCCGCGTCCCGCGAGGCGATGTCGCCGGTACGGTAGTAGCCGCCGGCCATCGCCTCCGCCGTACGGTCGGCGTCACCGTGATAGCCGGTCATCAGACCCACCGGCCGCGCCGACAGATCGAGTGCGATCTCACCCTCGGTGACACCGGGCGCCCCGGAGACAGGGTCGAGGAGCTCCACCCGGTAACCCGGGCTCGGACGGCCCATGGAACCCGTCTTCAGCGGCTGACCGGGGCTGTTGGCGACCTGCACGGCCGTCTCGGTCTGCCCGAAGCCGTCCCGGATCGTCACCCCCCACGCCTGCCGCACCTGCTCGATCACCTCCGGGTTCAACGGCTCCCCGGCGGCCACGACCTCACGCGGCGGGGTCCGCAACTGGCTGAGGTCGGCCTGGATGAGCATGCGCCACACCGTCGGCGGCGCGCAGAAGGTCGTCACCCCCGCCCGGTCCATCTCCCCCATCAACCGACCCGCGTCGAACCGCGAGTAGTTGTGGATGAAGACCGTCGCCTCGGCGTTCCACGGCGCGAAGAGATTGGACCAGGCGTGCTTGGCCCAACCCGGCGAGGAGATGTTCAAGTGCACATCACCGGGCCGCAGCCCGATCCAGTACATCGTCGCCAGGTGCCCGATCGGGTACGAGGTGTGGGTGTGCTCCACCAGTTTGGGGCGGGCGGTGGTGCCGGAGGTGAAGTAGAGCATCAGCGGGTCGTCGGCGCGTGTCTCGCCGTCGGGCGCGAAGTCCGGGGAGGCGGCGTAGGCGTCCTCGTAGCTCAGCCAGCCCTCGGGGGCGCCGCCGACCGCGATCCGGGTGTAGGTGCCGGGCACGTCGTCGAACTTGGCGGTGTCCTCGGCGCGGACCAGGACGTGCCGGACGCGGCCGCGCTCGACCCGGTCGCGCAGGTCGGCGGGGCCGAGCAGCGGGGTGGCCGGGATGACGACGGCCCGGAGCTTCATCGCCGCGAGGGCGGTCTCCCACAGCTCGGCCTGGTTGCCGAGCATGACGAGGACGCGGTCCTCGGCGCCCACGCCCTGCGCGCGCAGCCAGTTCGCGGCACGGTCCGAGCGCTCGGCCATCTGTGCGAAGGACAGCCGTACCTCCGTGCCGTCCTCCTCCACGATGTGCAGGGCGGTGCGGTCGTTCCCTTCGGCGATGACGTCGAACCAGTCGAGCGCCCAGTTGAAGCGGTCAGGGCGGGGCCAGGTGAAGCCCTCACAGGCCGCGGTGTAGTCCTCGCGGTGCTCCAGCAGGAAGTCCCGCGCGCTGCGGAAGTCGGCCGTCGTCATCTCTTCTGCTCTCCTCCATGCCGGACCATTGCCGGGCGGCTCTCTGCCATCGTGTAATCCGTGATGCAGGTCTCACTACCCCCGAACGGGGGTGTGCGCCGCACGGAAGGGGCGGAACAGGTGGCGGCAGACGCGGCGGACATCCGTACCGCACTCGTACGGCTGAGGCGGACGACCGGGCTGCCGGTGGCGTTCGGCGGGCTGGTGGAGGCCGGGCGGCCGCAGATGCGCATCAGCGAACTCAGCGGCACGGCCACCCCCGCGCTCCGCGCGCTCGCGGTCACCTCCGGCAACGGGCTGGGCGGCAAGGCGGTCGCCCTGGCCCGCCCGTGCGCGGTGACGGACTACTCCGCCTCCCGGCAGATCAGCCACGAGTACGACGTGCCGGTCGCGGCCGAGGGGCTGCGGTCGATCGTGGCGGTGCCCGTGGTCGTACGGCGCCGGGTGCGGGGAGTCCTGTACGGCGCCCTGCGCACCGTCCAGCCGCTCGGCGACCGCACGCTGGGCGCGGCGGTGGCGGCGGCTCGGGACGTGGAGCAGGCGCTGGTGGTGCGGGACGAGGTGCGCGGGCTGATGGAGGCGTCCCGCGCGGCCCGGACCGCCGTGGCCCGGACCGCCGTGGCCGATCCCGTGGCCCGGGAGCAGGTGCGGGAGGCCCACGCGGCCCTGCGCGCCCTGGCGCCGAGGATCACCGACCCGGCGCTGCGGGCCGAACTGCTGGCCGCCTGCGGACTGCTGGCCCCCCGGGCACCGGCCGAGGAGGTCGGGCTCGCGCCTCGTGAGCTGGACGTACTGGCGTGTGTGGCCGCGGGGGCGACGAACGCGACGGCCGCCGAACGGCTGGGCCTGCGGCCGGAGACGGTCAAGGGCTATCTGCGCTCGGCGATGCGGAAGCTGGGGGCCCACACCCGTGGGGAGGCGGTGGTGGCGGCGCGCCGGACGGGGCTGCTGCCGTAACACACTGTTGACATTTCATTCATGCGCAGGTGCTTTGTATTTCTCCATGCCGCAAGGTTGTTATTTCCCTCACGACGCCGTCAGTCCGAATTTCAAAGAGATCTTGCCTAGAATTTGGCCCGGACACGACACAAGAGGGGAGCGGTGACCGTGCGACGCGACTTCAAGGAGCCTGCCAGATGCCGCCCCGACCTGGTCATCGGCCGGGAGGAGGTGTTCGGGCAGGCCCGGGAGCAGCTCGCCCGGGGCGGCAGCGTGCTGTTGCACGGCCCCGCCGGAATAGGAAAGTCGACCGTCCTGCGGGCTTTGGCCGCGGAAAACGGCGGCGCGGCCCGCACCGTGTTGCGCTGCTCCGCCACCGAGTCCGAATCCCACCTCCCCTTCCTCGCCCTCGCCGACCTGCTCGGCCTGGTCCTCGACGAGGTGTCCGGCAAGCTTCCCGCGGCCCAGCTGACCGCCCTGGAGTCGGCCCTCACCGGCCGCGGCGAGTCCACCCTCCAGCGCGACGGCCTCGCCCTGCGGCTCGCCGTGCTGTCGGCGCTGCGCGCGCTGGCCGCCGAGGGAGCCGTGCTGATCGTCGCCGACGATGTGCAGTGGCTGGACTCGGCCAGCTCCGAGCTGCTCGGCTTCGCCGCCCGCCGGCTCGGTGACACCCCGGTGCGGATGCTGTGCGCGGTACGGACCGAGGGCCAGGAGTACGACCGTCATCTACGCGCGTCCCCGCCGGACACCCTCGCCCTGCGCGTCAACCCGCTGACCCGCCCCCAGGTCTCCGAGCTGCTCGGCCACCGCGGCTACACCGGCCTGCCCCGCTCCACGGTCCGGGACATCCACCGCACCAGCGGCGGCAACCCGCTCTTCGCCCTGGAACTCGGCCGCGCCCTGGACGAGAACCCCACCCCGCCCCGCCCGGGCGAACCGCTGCCGGTGCCCACCTCGCTGCGCACCCTGGTGCTCAACCGCCTGGAGATGCTCTCGGACGAGGCCCGCCGCACCCTCCTGGTGGCCAGCGCCGGCGCCCGCCCGACCCCGGCCCTGCTGCGCGCGGCCGGCCGGGAGAACGCCGAGGCGGAGACCGCCCAGGCCGCCGCGCTGGGCCTGCTGGCCACCGACCCCGAGGGCCCCGCCGTACGGTTCGCGCATCCCCTGATCTCGGCCGCGCTGTACGCGGAGGCACCCGCGCACGAACGGCGGGCCGCGCACGCCGCGCTGTCCAAGGCCGCCTCCGACCCGATCGAACGGGCCCGGCACCTCGCCCTGGCCACCACCGGCACCGACCAGGACACCGCCGACAGCCTCGCCGAGGCCGCCTCCCTGGCCCGGGACCGCGGCGCCCCCTCGGTCGCCGCCTCCCTCGGACTGCTCGCCGCCCGGCACACCCCGGCCGACGGCGGCCCGGCTGCGGACACGCGCCGGCTCCAGGCCGCCGAGGACGCGATCACCGCCGGTGAGCTGGACCTCGCCCGGGACATCGCGCGGGACGTGCTGACCCGGGCGACCGTGCCGGCGGACCGGGTGCGGGCCTGGATCATCGTGATCGACACCGCCGGCCACGCCATGACGGAGGTCGACTCGGTCTTCCCGCAGGCCCTCGCCGACGCCGGGGACGACCCACGGCTGCTGGCCCTGATCCACTACCAGCTGACCTGGCGGGCCCTGCTCGTGGACGGCGACTTCGACCGGGCCCGCGAGGAGGCCGCGCACTCGGCGGCGCTCGCCGAACGCGCCGGCGACCGCTACAACGAGCTGATGGCGCTCGCCTGCCAGGCCCAGATCGAGACCCTGATGGGCCACCCGGACGCGCCCGCCACCATCAAGCGCGCCCTGAAGGAACCCCAGGACCCGAGGGTGGCCTGCCATCACAACGGGGCCGGTTACTCCCGGTTCCGCTGGCTGATCATGAGCGACCAGCTGTCCGAGGCCCGCGCCACGGTCACGGCGCTGCTGCGCGAGGTGCAGCGGCGCGGCTCGGTCGAGAGCGAGGTGCACTTCCTGCGTGGGGTCGCCGAGACCGAACTGCGCTCCGGGCACTGCGGCCGCGCCCTCGACCTCGCCCGGGAGAGCCTGCTGCTGGCCCGGGACACCGGCATCGGGGAGGTCGCCTCCTGTGTGCTGACCTCCCTCGGCGAGGCGTCCGGCGGCGATGTCGGGCGGGCCCTGGAGCTGGCCCACGAAGCGGTCGAGCACGCCGAGCGCGACGGCGACCAGATGTACGTCTCCCGCGCCCTGGCCGCCCTCGGCTACGCCCAGCTGGTCGCCGGGGACGCCGAGGGAACGGTTCGCTCGCTGCGCCGGGTGCGCGAGTTGGAGGACGGGCTCGGCATCACCGATCCGGCGCGCGGCCGCTGGCAGGGCGACCTCGCCGAGGCCCTGGTCCACGTCGGTGAACTGCGCGAGGCACAGGACGTCGTCGACGTCACCCGCGAACAGGCGCTGCGGCTCGGCCGCGAGAGCGTCCTGGCCGTGCTGGACCGCGCGGAGGCGCTGCTGCGGGCCGCGCGCGGCGAGCACGAGGCCGCCCTCGCCCAGTTGACCTCGGTGCAGGACCGGCTCGCCAAGCTCGGCTACGGCCTGGAGGAGGCCCGCACCGCCTTCGCGCTGGCCCGGCTGCGCCCGCAGCGGCCCGGTTCGACGTCGTACGACGAGGCGGCCCGGCTCTTCCGCCGCTGCCGGGCGCTGCCCTGGCTGGGCCAGGTGGAGGCGGCGACCGCCCAGCCGGCCGTCGCGCCGGAACCACCCGCGCCCGTACCCCCGGCCGACGCGCTGGAGGGGCTGGAGGGGCTGGCCTCGATGGAGCGTCAGGTCGCGGCCCTCGTCATGGAGGGCGCGACCAACCGGGAGATAGCCGCCCGGCTGTTCATCAGCGTCAAGACGGTCGAGGCGACCCTGACCCGGGTCTACCGCAAGCTGGGCATCCGCTCGCGGGTGGACATCGTCCGGCTGGCGGCGGGGCGCCGGACGACGTGAGGGGGCGCGGGTTTTACTGCCTGCGCGGGTTTGCCGCCGTCCCACCGAGGGTTATCCCTGTCCAACTCCCCTAGGGGGTTCCCTCATTGGGGCGGGGAACTTCCGGGTTCTAGCTTATGAACGTGCCGCTCGCCCGGGCATACGGGGGTCGGTCCCGCGACCCCCGTGCTCCACCCCCCACACCCGCGCGACCCCCCACCGGCAACCCCCACTGAGGAGACTCATGTTGTTCGGGTTCAACCGCGCCAGGAAGACCGCCGCGCTCGTCGCGGCGACCGCTGCCGCCGCCGCGACAGCGCTGCTCGGCGCCCCCACCGCCGTGGCCGCTCCCCAGCCCATCGTCGGCGGTACGACCACCACGACGACCGCGTACCCCTTCGTCATGCAGATCACGGACGCCTCGCAGAACCAGTTCTGCGGCGGCACCCTGGTCTCCGCCACCAAGGTCGTGACGGCGGCCCACTGCATGGTCGGCGAGACCACCAGCAGTGTGCGGGTCGTCGGCGGCCGCACCTACCTCAACGGCACGAACGGCACGGTCAGCCGGGTCAGCAAGATCTGGATCCACCCGTCCTACACAGACGCCACCAACGGTGACGACGTGGCCGTGCTGACCCTGTCGACGGCGATGTCGTACACCCCGGCGTCGTACGTCTCCTCCTCGCAGACGAGCGTGTACGCGGCCGGCACCACGG
Organism: Streptomyces sp. NPDC034103; assembly: GCF_055575395.1. Lineage (NCBI taxonomy): Bacteria > Bacillati > Actinomycetota > Actinomycetes > Kitasatosporales > Streptomycetaceae > Streptomyces > Streptomyces sp. NPDC034103. The sequence goes on from NZ_JBVISS010000001.1 coordinate 257,850, forward strand.
CCCGCATCCTCGGCTGGGGCACCACGTCGGCGGGCGGCAGCTCCTCCAACCAGCTGCGCACCGCGACCGTGCCGATCGTCTCCAACTCGAGCTGCGCGAGCAGCTACGGCTCGGACTTCATCGCGTCCGACATGGTTTGCGCCGGATACACCTCCGGCGGCACAGACACCTGCCAGGGCGACAGCGGCGGTCCCCTGCTCATCGGGGGCGTCCTGGCAGGGATCACTTCTTGGGGCGAGGGCTGCGCGGCGGCCGGTTACCCGGGTGTCTACACCCGGCTGACCACCTTCTCCAGCCTGGTGACCACACAGGTCACCTCATGACCCCGAGGATCTCCTGAGCACCCCTCAGGTGACAGACCAGGGGGCGTTGCGGGCCTCCACGAGCGGCCCGCAACGCCCCCTGTCCATGCCCCGGCATCAGGGCCGTCCGACGACGGTCCCGAACCGGATGTCGTACGTGGCCCCCGGGTGCAGCACGGCCAGCATCCGGGCGCCCTCCTCGCTGACCTCGGTCCGCTGGGCCCGGGTGAGGTCGCCGAAGGGTTCGATGACGAGTTCCGCGTCCGCCAGCTTCCAGACGCCGGCGAGGAAGCCGTCGACCAGCAGGGTGCTGTAGGCCATGTTCCCCGCCCAGCTGCGGCCCCAGTACGCGGGCGGGATGACGCGGGTGCGGTCGGCGTGGCCCAGCAGGAGGTTGTCGAACTCGGGGAGGAAGCGGGGCGGGGCCGGGGTGTCGGCGGCGGGGCGGGGGGCGTCGGGGAGGTCGAAGAGTTCGACGCCGTGCTCGTCGCGGAAGGTCAGCAGCCGGGGGCGCAGGCGCTCGAAGGCCTCCTTCAGACGGGTGAGTCCGGCCCAGGTCTGCATGTCCTTGACCGAGGCGGGGCCGAACGCGGCGAGGTAGCGCAGGACGGTGGCGTCCGGGGCCGGCGCGGGCTCGGCGGGGCGGCCCAGCCAGTGCTCGACGGTGGTGAGGGCGACCTGGCCGCTGTGCCCCCACAGTCCGCGCGGGGTGACCTGGACGAGGGGGAGGCGACAGCGGGCGGCGATCGCGAGGGCCTGCGGGTCGGCGTCCGGCCACTCGGTGAGCAGCTCCTCGCGCAGTTGCTTCATGGTGCGCGGCTCGGCCTCGACGAGATCCCGGGCGAGGGCGGCGAGACGGTCGAGGTCGACGCCCTGAAGTCCCCTGCGGAACTGGGTGAGTTCGCGCTCCCGGGCCCCCTGCACCAGCGGGCGCAGGGTGAGGGCGTCGTCGGCGGTGTGGCTGTGGATGGTCGAGCGCAGGGTGACGATGCGGACGACCTCGCGATCGGCCATCAGCGTCGACAACTCCTCCGGGGTGAAGCCCTGGAGGCGGGCGGCGAGCGCGTAGTACGGCGGCTTGACGTTCTGCGCCTGGAGGCCGAGCAGCCGCTCGACGGCCGCCTTCGCGGGGAGCTCGGCCCGGCGCAGGAGGAACTGCCGGTCGAGGGTCGCGCGGTTGAGAGCGCGGGTGTCGAGCACGGGGGCCGTCGTCTTCGTCATGGGAACCACGCTACGGATGCTTGCGGACACCTTCTGTCCGCAACTCTCGCCGCCCCCGCCTGTTTCCCTGGCCGCGCGGGCACCTGGACGCGGTATGCCCCGTATATCCTGCATGTGATCACCCAGTCGGCGGCTCGAACCCGAAAGGCGGCCGCGATGTCCGAGCGACGCGCCCGTCCGACCTCCAGGAACCGGGGCAAGTCCGCCTGGCGTCGCGCCCTGGCCCCACCGACCTCGCCGCCCGAGCGCCGGCCGTCGTCGCAGCCGGCCGAGCCGACCCGCGCGGAGCCGGAGCAGGCGAGCATCGTCCAGGCCGCCCTGTACCGCGACGGTGTCCGGGTCTCCTCCCCCGCGACCCTCGCCGACACCTTCCGCGAGCTGCGGGAGCAGCCCTCCGGCATGGCGTGGATCGGCCTGGCCCGCCCCACGGAGGCCGAACTGCTCTCCCTGGCCGCCGAGTTCGACCTCCACCCGCTCGCCGTCGAGGACGCGTTGGAGGCCCACCAGCGTCCCAAGCTGGAGCGCTACGGCGACACCCTCTTCGTCGTCCTGCGGGCCGCCCGCTATCTGGACGCCCCCGAGGAGGTCGACTTCGGCGAGCTGCATGTCTTCGTCGGCCCCGACTTCCTCATCACGGTCCGCCACGGCGCGGCACCTGACCTGTCGGCGGTGCGCCGCCGGATGGAGGAGTCGCCGGAACTGCTGAGGCTGGGCCCGGAGGCGGTCCTGTACGCCATCCTCGACGCGGTGGTGGACGGCTATGTGCCGGTCGTGACCGGCGTCCAGAACGACATCGACGAGATCGAGACGGAGGTCTTCCGCGGCGACCCCGAGGTCTCCCGTCGCATCTACGAACTCTCCCGGGAAATGGTCGAGTTCCAGCGCGCCACCCGCCCCCTGGTGGGCATGCTGCACGGCTTGATGGCCGGGTTCTCCAAGTACGGCACGGACGACGAACTCCAGCGCTACCTACGGGACGTGGCCGACCACGTCACCCACACCAGCGAGCGCGTCGACGGCTTCCGCCAGGCCCTGACCGAGATCCTCACGGTGAACGCCACCCTGGTGACCCAGCAACAGAACGCGGAGATGCGGGCGTTGGCGGAGGCGGGGTTCGAGCAGAACGAGGAGATCAAGAAGATCTCCAGCTGGGCGGCGATCCTGTTCGCCCCGACGCTGGTCGGCACGATCTACGGCATGAACTTCGAGGACATGCCGGAGCTGGGCTGGACCTTCGGGTACCCCTTCGCCATCGGGCTGATGGGGGTCGTCTGCGTGAGCCTGTACGTGATCTTCAAGCGCCGGGACTGGCTGTAGCCCCCCAGCCCGTCGTCCAGTTCCGGGGGCAGGCCCGGGATGGGGGTGAAGGCGCGGTCCGGGAGGGCCCGGAGCAGGCCCGGCGGACCCGCCGCCCCCGCCGGAGCCCTCGCCGGGCGCCGAGTACGCGGCCGCTCCGGTGGCCACCGCCGCCGTCGCGGCAGCACGTATCCGTCCGAACTTCATGAACCCGACCCTTGTTGCCAGGCTGAACGTTGTTGCACAGTGGTTGCAACAACGGTCTTCTCCGCACCCCCGGCAGGCTGGTGGGCGGCGTCACATTCAGCGCGAGGGAAACGTCACAGCCGATCCTCTGCTACGGCTGGAGTCCGCTGCCCTAGCATCCGACGCATGACGGTCTTGCCTGACGACGGGCTTGAGCTGGCCGGTGAGTTCCCTGACGTTCCCCATGAGCAGTGGCAGCGCCTCGTGGCGGGTGTCCTGCGCAAGGCGGGCAAGGACGTCGAGGGCCCCGCGGCCGAGGAAGCCCTGTCCACCGCGCTGGAGGACGGGTTGCGCACCCGGCCTCTGTACACCGCGCTCGACGCCGCGCCCGAGCCCGGCCTGCCCGGCTTCGCCCCCTTCGTACGCGCGGGCCGCGCCGAAGGGAACACGGTCGGCGGCTGGGACGTACGGCAGCGCCATGTCGCGGCCGACAACCCCACGGTCCTGGCCGACCTGGAGAACGGCGTCACCTCGCTGTGGCTGGCGGTCGGCGAGCGCGGCATCCCCGTGTCGTCGCTGGCCCGCGTCCTCGACGGCGTGTACCTCGACCTGGCGCCCCTCGTCCTCGACGCGGGACCTGAGGTCGAGGCCGCCGCACGGGAGTTGCTCCGGCTGTACGAGGAGCGCAGGGTCGCGAGGGACGCGGTGCGCGGCAATCTGGGCGCCGACCCGCTGGGGCACCAGGCGCGGACCGGGCAGGGTTACGACTTCGCCCCCGTCGCCCACCTCGCCCGGCGCTGCGCCGAGGAGTACCCGGGGCTGCGGGCGCTGACCGTGGACGCGCTGCCGTACCACGAGGCCGGTGGCTCGGCCGCCGAGGAGCTGGGCAGCTCGCTGGCGACCGGTGTGGCGTACCTGCGCCGGCTGACCGAGGCCGGACTGAGCGTCCAACAGGCCTGCGCGCAGGTGGAGTTCCGGTACGCGGCGACCGCCGACCAGTTCCTGACGATCGCCAAGCTGCGCGCCGCGCGCCGGCTGTGGGCCCGCGTCGCCGAGGTGTGCGGGGCACCGGAGGCGGGAGCACAGCTCCAGCACGCGGTGACCTCGCCGGTGATGATGACGCGCCGCGACCCGTGGGTGAACATGCTGCGCGCGACCATCGCCACGCTGGCCGCCGGCGCGGGCGGCGCCGAGTCCGTCACGGTGCTGCCCTTCGACCACGCGCTCGGGCTGCCGGACGCGTTCGCCCGGCGCATCGCCCGCAACACCTCGACGATCCTCATCGAGGAGTCCCACCTGGCCCGCGTCATCGACCCGGCGGGCGGCTCCTGGTACGTGGAGCGGCTCACCGACGAACTCGCCCACGCGGGCTGGGAGTTCTTCCAGGAGATCGAGCAGGCGGGCGGTCAGGCCGCCGCTCTCGGCTCCGGGATGCTGCGCGACCGGCTCGCCGCGACCTGGGCCGCCCGCAGCGCGAAGCTCGCCGGACGCCGCGAACCGATCACCGGCGTCAGCGAGTTCCCGCACCTGGGCGAGAAGCCGGTGGTGCGCGAGCCCGCGCCCGAGCCGCCGACCGGGGGTCTGCCCCGGGTCCGGCGCGACGAGGCGTTCGAGGCGCTGCGGGCCCGCTCCGACGCCCACCTGGCGGCGACCGGCGCCCGGCCCCGGATCTTCCTGGCCGCCCTCGGCCCGGCCGCCGCCCACACCGCGCGGCTCACCTTCGCGGCCAACCTCTTCCAGGCGGGCGGCATCGAACCCGTCACCGAGGGCGCCTTCGAGGACAGCGGGGCCGCCGAGGCCTGCCTGTGCTCCAGCGACGCCCTGTACGAGGAGCGGGCGGAGAGCGTGGCGGCCGAACTGACCGCCGCCGGCGCCTCGTACGTGTTCCTCGCCGGGCGGCCCGCGGGGTACGCCGGCGTCGACGGTCACGTCTTCGCGGGCTGCGACGCCGTCGCCCTCCTGTCCGACACCCTCGACCGCATGGGAGTGTCCCGATGACGAACCCCTCCATCCCCGACTTCTCCGGGATCGAACTGGGGACCCCGGCCCTCGCCGGCGGCACCGACGAGTGGCAGGCGGCGCTGAAGAAGGCCGCCGGCGGCGACGACGTGTGGGAGACCCCCGAGGGCATCCCGGTCAAGCCGCTCTACACCGGGCAGGACCTCGAAGGCCTGGACTTCCTGGACACGCGGCCGGGCATGGCGCCGTATCTGCGCGGCCCGTACCCGACGATGTACGTCAACCAGCCCTGGACGATCCGCCAGTACGCGGGATTCTCCACCGCCGAGGAGTCCAACGCCTTCTACCGTCGCAACCTCGCGGCCGGCCAGAAGGGCCTGTCGGTCGCCTTCGACCTGCCCACGCACCGCGGTTACGACAGCGACCACCCGCGCGTGACCGGTGACGTCGGCATGGCAGGCGTGGCCATCGACTCGATCCTCGACATGCGGCAGCTCTTCGACGGCATCCCCCTCGACAAGATGACCGTGTCGATGACGATGAACGGCGCCGTGCTGCCGGTGCTCGCGCTGTACATCGTGGCGGCGGAGGAACAGGGCGTACCGCCCGAGAAGTTGGCCGGGACCATCCAGAACGACATCCTCAAGGAGTTCATGGTCCGCAACACCTACATCTATCCACCGAAGCCGTCGATGCGGATCATCTCCGACATCTTCGCCTACACCTCGCAGCGGATGCCCCGCTACAACTCCATCTCCATCTCCGGCTACCACATCCAGGAGGCGGGCGCGACAGCCGACCTGGAGCTGGCGTACACCCTCGCCGACGGTGTGGAGTACATCCGGGCGGGCCGTGAGGCCGGCCTGGACGTGGACGCGTTCGCGCCCCGGTTGTCGTTCTTCTGGGCGATCGGCATGAACTTCTTCATGGAGATCGCCAAGCTGCGCGCGGCCCGCCTGCTGTGGGCGAAGCTGGTGAAGCAGTTCGACCCGCAGAACGCCAAGTCGCTGTCCCTGCGCACCCATTCGCAGACCTCGGGCTGGTCGCTGACCGCGCAGGACGTCTTCAACAACGTCACCCGCACCTGCGTCGAGGCGATGGCGGCCACCCAGGGCCACACCCAGTCGCTGCACACCAACGCCCTCGACGAGGCACTCGCGTTGCCCACCGACTTCTCGGCGCGCATCGCCCGCAACACCCAGCTCCTCCTCCAGCAGGAGTCCGGCACGACCCGGGTCATCGACCCGTGGGGCGGCAGCGCGTACGTGGAGAAGCTGACGTACGACCTCGCGCGCCGGGCCTGGCAGCACATCCAGGAGGTCGAGGCGGCCGGCGGCATGGCCAAGGCCATCGACGCGGGCATCCCCAAGCTGCGCATCGAGGAGGCGGCGGCCCGTACCCAGGCCCGTATCGACTCCGGGCGCCAGCCGGTGATCGGTGTCAACAAGTACCGCGTCGAGACCGACGAGAAGATCGACGTCCTCAAGGTCGACAACTCCTCGGTGCGCACCCAGCAGATCGAGAAGCTGCGGCGGCTGCGCGCGGAGCGCGACGAGCAGGCCTGCCAGGACTCGCTGGACGCGCTGACCCGGGCCGCCGGCGGCGACGGCAACCTGCTGGAGCTGGCCGTGAACGCGGCCCGCGCCAAGGCCACCGTCGGGGAGATCTCCGATGCCCTGGAGAAGGTGTACGGGCGGCACGCGAGCCAGATCCGTACGATCTCCGGCGTGTACCGCAACGAAGCCGGCGAGTCCCCGTCCGTGGACCGCACCCGCGCCCTGGTCTCCGACTTCGCCGAGGAGGAGGGCCGCCGCCCCCGCATCCTGGTGGCCAAGATGGGCCAGGACGGCCATGACCGCGGCCAGAAGGTCATCGCCACCGCCTTCGCCGACCTCGGATTCGACGTCGACGTCGGCCCCCTGTTCCAGACGCCGGCCGAGGTCGCCCGCCAGGCGGTCGAGGCGGACGTGCACATCGTCGGCGTCTCCTCGCTGGCCGCCGGCCACCTCACCCTCGTACCGGCGCTCAAGGAGCAGCTGGCCGAGGAGGGGCGCGAGGACATCATGATCGTGGTCGGCGGGGTGATCCCGCCGCAGGACGTGCCCACGCTTCTGGAGATGGGCGCGGCGGCCGTCTTCCCGCCGGGGACGGTGATCCCGGACGCGGCGTACGACCTGGTCAAGCGGTTGTCGCACGACCTCGGGCACGATCTGTGATCGATGTCGACGCGTATGTGAAGGGTGTGCTCGACGGCAAGCGTGCGCTCGTCGCCCGCGCCATCACGCTCGTCGAGTCGACCCGGCCCCGGCACCGGGCGCTGGCGCAGGAGTTGCTCACCGAGCTGCTCCCGCACAGCGGCCGGGCCCGGCGGATCGGCGTCAGCGGGGTGCCGGGGGTCGGCAAGTCGACGTTCATCGACGCGTTCGGCACCATGCTCACCGGTCTCGGTCACCGGGTGGCGGTCCTCGCCGTCGACCCGTCGTCCAGCCGGACCGGCGGCTCCATCCTGGGCGACAAGACCCGGATGGAACGCCTCGCCGTGGACCCGGCGGCGTTCGTGCGGCCCTCCCCCAGCGCGGGCACGCTCGGCGGCGTCGCCAAGGCCACCCGCGAGTCCATGGTGGTGATGGAGGCCGCCGGTTACGACGTGATCCTGGTCGAGACCGTCGGGGTCGGCCAGTCCGAGACCGCCGTGGCCAACATGGTCGACTCCTTCCTGCTCCTCTCCCTCGCCCGCACCGGCGACCAGCTCCAGGGCATCAAGAAGGGCGTCCTGGAGCTGGCCGACGTGATCGCCGTCAACAAGGCGGACGGCCCGCACCAGCGGGACGCGCAGGCGGCGGCACGGGAGTTGGCCGGCGCACTGCGGCTGATGCACGGCAAGGACGCCTTCTGGACGCCGCCGGTGCTCAGTTGCAGCGCCCGGGAGTCGACCGGCCTGGACACCGTGTGGGAGCGCCTGGAACAGCACCGAACGCTGCTGGACTCCACGGGGCGGCTCGCCGCCAAGCGCCGGGACCAGCAGGTCGACTGGACGTGGAGCATGGTCCGCGACGAACTCCTCGGCCGGCTCCACGCCGACCCCGGCGTACGCGCCCTGGCTCCCGGTCTCGAACAGCAGGTCAGGGACGGCGAGTTGACGGCGACGCTGGCGGCGGAACGGATCCTTGAGGCGTTCGGGGAGACCTGACCCGTCCCGTGCGGGGCGGCCCCGACTCGCTGCGGCTCAGGCGGCGGCTACCGCTGCGGCGGGGTCGGCGGCCTGGTCCGCGGGAGCGCCCTGGGAGCGGGCGTTTGAACCGGCGGAGCTCGAACGCCCCTGCTCCGCCTCGCAGTTGACCACGTGTACCGTCGTGGCATGGCACGCATCCTGGTGATCGGCGGCGGAACGGGCGGTGCGGCGACGGCACTCGCCCTGCACAAGGCGGGGTTCGCGGTCGAGGTGCACGAGGCGCATCCCGACTCGGCCGAGGATCTGGGCGCGTTCCTCACGCTGGCGAGCAACGGCATGCGGGCGCTGGCGCAGATCGACGCGGGCGAGGCGGTGCGCGCGCTCGGCTTCCCGCTGCGCACCCTGCGCGTGCTCGACGCGACGGGCGCCGAGGTGGGGGGCGGCCCGATGGGCGAGGCCGACGACCCGCTCCTGAGGTTTCGGTGCCTGCGCCGCGGCGACCTCAACTCCGCGCTCCAGAGGGAGGCTTCGCGCCGGGGCATCTCCGTACGGCACGGGGCGCGGCTCGCGTCCGTCAAGGAGGGCCCGCACGGCGTGACCGCCCGCTTCACCGACGGCAGCCACGCGACGGGCGACCTCCTCGTCGGCGCCGACGGCCTCAACTCCACCGTCCGGCAGGCGATCGCACCCGACGTAATCCCGGTCCACGCCGCCCAGCGCGTCTTCTACGGCTACACCCGCCACGCCCGACCGCCCGCTGAGGAAGGGCAGTTCACCATGGTCCGGGGCAGCACGGCCGCCTTCGGCTACGCGGTCTCCCCCGCCGGTGAGACGTACTGGTTCGCCCGTGTGACCGACGATCCGCTGACCGCCGAGGAGCTGGCGCGGGGCGGCTGGCGGGAGCCGCTGGTGTCCCGTCTGCGTGCGGACACGGGCCCCGCCGCGGACATCGTCGCGGCCACCGGCGACGACGTCCTGGCCACGAACGCCAGCGAGATTCCGCCCGGCACCCCGTGGCGCACCGCCCGGGCCGTGCTCCTGGGCGACGCGGCCCACGCGGCCTCGCCCGCCACCGGACAGGGCGCCTCGATGGCGCTGGAGGACGCCGTCGTCCTCGCCAAGTCCCTGCGCGACAGCCCGGACACCGGGTCCGGACTCGCCCTGTACGAGGCGCTGCGCCGCCCGCGCGTGGAGCACAACACGGTCGCGAGCGGGAACCTCTCGCGCGGCGGCCGCGGCGCCACCGTCCCCCGGCCGCGGGAGGAGGACCTGCCGCGGCTGCTGGACTGGGACACCACGGTCTCCGCCTGAGGTGTCAGACCCAGCCGTCGAGGGACTTCAGGAACCCCCCGAAGTCGTCGCGGTACAGGGTGTGCCCCGCCCCCGGCACCGTCACGACCTCGAACCCGCTCGCCCGCAGCCGCACCACGTCGTCGGCGCCCACCAGATGGCTGGGGTCGGCGAGCTGGACCAGCGAGGGCACGACCGGGCGGTCCGGGAGGAAGCCGGTGAGCGGGCGGCCGTCCAGGAAGTACGAGGTGTCGGCGTCCCAGTCCGCCAGCGTGGCCACCTCTATGTCGACGTCCTCGGCGTCCCAGCGCGGGTTGGACCGCGCGATGTGCTCGCGCGTGCGGTTCTTGGCGGACGCGAACACCCCCGGATCCAGGGCCTGTTCGGGGTCGGCGGAGGTCCAGACCGGCTCCGCGTACACGGCGCGCAGCGGCCGGAGCCGGTCGACGGCCAGGGAGAGGACGAGTCCGCCGAGGGAGTGCCCGAGGGCCAGGTCGGCTCCCCCGGGCAGCGTGTCGACGAGGTCGTCGGCGAAGTGACGCGGGCTGTACTCGCCGCGCGGTGAGCGGCCGTGGCCGCGCAGGTCGACCGCGATCACCCGATACCCGTGACCGGCCAGCGCCGGACCGACCCGGCGCCAGGTGCGGGAGTCGGTCATGATGCCGTGCACCAGCAGGGCCGTCCGGTCGCCGGAGCCCCATTCACGGGTGTGGAGTCGCACGGGGGCCTGTCCTCTCGGTGGATGTGCCGGCGGGCCGCGCCGCGGTCAGTCCGCGGGCTTCTCCCATACGGAGACATGGGCGCCGCTCTCGCTGGTGAACGGCTCCCGCGTCCACCCCTCCCAGCGCTCCCGCAACCGCAGTCCGGCGAGCTGTGCCATGAGGTCGAGTTCGGCGGGCCAGACGTAGCGGAAGGGGATCTCGTGGTACTCGCCCCGCCCGTCGACGATCTTCACGTGGTGCGAGCTCATCGACTGGGTGGCCACGTCATAGGTGTCGAACCCCAGCCGGGCGGCGCCCACATGGAAGGGCACGGCGTGCTGTCCCGGCGGCAGTTTGCGCAGTTCGGGGACCATGACCTCGATCACGAAGGTGCCCCCGGGCGCCAGATGGGCGGCGGCGTTGCGGAAACAGGCGACCTGCGCCTCCTGTGTCGTCAAGTTCATGATCGTGTTGAAGACCAGGCAGACGACGGAGAAGCGGCCGTCCACCCGGGTCGTCGCGAAGTCCCCGAGGGACACGCCGATCGCCTCGCCGCCGGGCTTGGCGCGCAGCCGTCGGACCATCGCCCCGGACTGGTCGATGCCGTGCACCGGCACCCCACGGGCGGCCAGCGGAAGGGCGATGCGGCCCGTGCCGATGCCGAGTTCGAGGACTCTGCCGTCGCCGGCGAGCTCCGCCAGGAAGGCGACCGCCGGATCGATGGCGTCCGCCTGGAACATCTCCGACGCGGGGTCGTCGTAGGCCGCCGCGATGTCCTCCGGGAAGTATCCGTCCGTGTGATCCATCCGACGGACCGTACTCCGCCGAAGCCCGCGAGCGCGCGCCGATTTCCGCCTGCGGAGGGTCGGTTGCGGCACCCGCCGGACAGGCAGCCCGCGTCGGACGGAGTCGCTCACGCCGACCGGGAGCCACCGGCCGGCCCATCCGGCCCTGGAACCGCTGCCCCGGACCGGACTCTCCGCGGACGTGAGCGGCCGTTCCGTGGCCTCGCCCCCGGCCACTCCCGTCTCACCCGGACGGCTCTCCCCGCGAGCGTCCGGGCCGCCGGCCTTCTAGCGTGGCCGTAGGTCCCCGTCTACCCGTCCGAGGTGACCCATGGACGCGTCCGCCGCTCGCCCCCGCTGCCAGGGCCGTTTCTCCGGCCCCGACGAAGGGCGGGCCTGCGCCACGCCGGCCCGCTTCGAGATCGGCCGACACGTGGACTTCCCACTGCCGGTCTGCCCGGACCATCTCGGGCCCTCCCTGCTGCTGGCCCGCAACGTGCTCTGGCCACCGGAGATCAGGCTGATCGGCTGATCATCGGGCCTGGACCGGCCGCCGACCTCGGACCCGCCGGACCGCCCGCCCGAACCACCGGACCTCCGGCCACGATGCCCCCCACCCCGGTCAGCGGCGCGCTCGCCGGACTTCCGGGCGGGGTGGCCGTATGAACTGCAGGGTCAGGGTGGCCGGGGGTTGCGCGAGGCCAGGGCCGCCCGCCGCGACCCAGGTGAGGACGTCGTCGGTGCAGTCGTCGTCGCCGGACCAGCCGATCCAGACGGCACGGCCACCGCGGCGGCGGCCCTCGCCGGACGGCTGGACGACGAGGACGTTCGCCTGGTCGCAGGGGCCGAGGCAGTCGGTCGTACGGACCGCGAGCCGTCCCCCGGAGCCCGCGGCGGCGGCCCGCAACCGGTCGAGCTGCCACTGGTGGTCGACGCCGGGATGCTTGCCCGCGTCGCCGCAGCAGCAGCCCCGGCACACCACGAGCGTGCAGGGACGCGAGGCCGCGGCCCCGAACACGACCGGACTCAACTCTGTCCCTCCCCCATCGGCCGTCGGCGCCCCCGCGGCGCCGTCGGCGATCAAGAGGAACACACCGCCCGCCCACCCGCAACTCCCGCCTCCGACCGGCACGGTCCGCAGATCCCGCTCAACTCGAGGGTGTGTTCCAGCCGCGCGTACCCGGTGCTCTCGGCGAGCGCGGCCGCCCATCGCTCCACGGCCTCCGCGTCCACGGCCCGACTGCGCCCGCAGCGGCGGCAGATGAGGTAGTGCCGGTGCTCGTCGCTGGGCCGCCGCAGATACAGCCGTTCACCGCCCTCGTCGCGTACGACGTCGACGAGCCCGGCGCGGTCGAGTTCGCGCAGGGTGCGGTAGACGGTGGTGAGCCCGACGGTGCCACCGGCCGCGGTGAGCCGGGTGTGCAGTTCCTGCGCGGAGACGAACTCGGGGCAGCGGCCCAGGACTTCGAGCACGGCCCGGCGCTGGCGCGTGTTGCGCAGGCCGGCGGCGCGCACATGTTCCTCTTCTTCCGTCTCCGCCACACCCACCATAGTAAATGAACACGGTTTTCATGTGGTCGGATTCAGTCAGATGAAGCCCATATGGCGAAACCGTTGACGAGAAGATGACCCACTCCTATCTTCTGACCGACATCACGAACTATGTTCGAAATTACGGACAGGGACGGCCCCGTATGGCTCGGACTCACCTCGGGAAACGCCGCAGACCGCTGCTCCTCTGCGTACTGACCCTCCTGCTCACCCTGGTGGCGGCGACCCAGCCGGCGTCGGCGGCGGAGGGTCGCCCGTACACGAACCCGCTCAAGTCCTCCAAGGGCGCCGATCCCTGGCTGGAGTACTACGACGGCAACTACTACCTGGTGACCACGACGTTCACCGGCATCCTCGGCATCCGCAAGTCGCCGACGCTCGCGGGCCTGGCCACCGCGCCCAACGTGCAGGTGTGGTCGGACACCACCTCGACCCGCAACACCAACATCTGGGCGCCGGAACTGCACTTCCTCGACGGCCACTGGTACCTGTACTACTCCGCCGGCCAGAGCGGCGTGGCCTGTTGCGACTCCCAGCGCACCCATGTGCTGGAGAGCGCCGGCACCGACCCGATGGGGACGTACACCTACAAGGGGTCGCTGACCGGCTCCAATCTCACGCCGGGCGGCTGGCTGATCGACGCGAGCGTGCTGAAGGCGAACGACAGGCTGTACCTGGTCGGCAGCGGCTTCGTCAACGGCAGTACGCAGAGCCTCGTCATCGCGCCGATGAGCAATCCGTACACCCTCGCCGGCAACACCTTCACGGTCATCTCCAGCCCGACCCTGGACTGGGAGCGCTCCGGCAACCCCGTCAACGAGGGCCCCGAGCCGCTCTACCGGGGCGGCCGCACCTTCCTGACGTACTCGGCGAGTTCCTGCCAGACCGCCGACTACAAGCTCGGCCAACTGGAGTTGACCGGCTCGGACCCGCTGAACCCCGCCTCCTGGACCAAGAAGCAGACGCCGGTCTTCCAGCGCAATGACGCGGCCGGCGTGTACGGGCCCGGCCACAACGGCTTCTTCACCTCGCCCGACGGCAGCGAGAACTGGATCGTCTACCACGCCAACTCCGCGTCGAACGGCGGCTGCGGCAACGGACGGACCACCCGCGCCCAGAAGTTCACCTGGAACGCCGACGGCACCCCGAACCTCGGTACGCCGGTCGCGCTCGGCACCACGCTCCCCGGCCCGTCCGGCGAGACGGCGGCGACCCCGACGTCGTACACCCTCGTCAACCGCAACAGCGGCAAGTGCCTGGACGTGAGCGGGGGCGGCACCGCCGACGGGACGAACATCTTCCAGTGGACCTGCACCGGCGGGGCCAACCAGAAGTGGAAGGTCGAGGACCTCGGCGACGACACCAACCGGCTGGTCAACGTGGCCACCGGCAAGGTGATGGACGTGGCCGGCTGTTCCGCCGCCGACGGCGCCGACATCCGGCAGTGGTCGTGGCTGAACAACAAGTGCCAGCGCTACCGCCTGGTGTTCACGGCGAGCGGCGACCACGTACGGATCGTCAACGAGTCCACCGGCAAGGTCGCCGACGTCGCCGACTGCGGCACCGCGAACGGCACCGACGTACGCCAGTGGACCTGGCTGAACAACACCTGCCAGCAGTGGCGCCTGGTTCCCACCACCTGACCCGCCCCTTCAGGAGAACTCCCTTGAGACGCAACGCCGTACGCCTGCTGCTGGCTCTGCTGGTGGCCCTCACCGCCTGCCTGGGCACCGCCCCGGCCCAGGCCGCCGTCCCCAGCTCCCCCGCCGTCACCTACACCAACCCGATCGCGGAGAAGCGGGCCGACCCGCACATCTTCAAACACACCGACGGCTACTACTACTTCACCGCCACGGTCCCCGAGTACGACCGCATAGTGCTGCGCCGGGCGACCACCATCCAGGGCCTCTCGACGGCCCCCGAGGTCACCATCTGGACCAAGCACAGCAGCGGGGTCATGGGCGCGCACATCTGGGCGCCGGAGATCCACTTCATCGACGGCAAGTGGTACGTGTACTTCGCCGCCGGGTCCACCAGTGACGTGTGGGCGATCCGGATGTACGTCCTGGAGGGCACCGGAGCCAATCCGCTGACCGCGACCTGGGCCGAGAAGGGCCAGATCAAGACCACCTGGGAGAGCTTCTCGCTGGACGCGACGACGTTCGTCGTGAACGGTGTGCGCTATCTGGCGTGGGCGCAGCGCAATCCGTCGGAGAACAACAACACCAGCCTGTTCCTCGCGAAGATGGCCAACCCCTGGACGATCAGCGGGACTCCGGCGGAACTGTCGCAGCCCACGCTGTCGTGGGAGACGGTCGGGTACAAGGTCAACGAGGGTCCGGCGCTGATCCAGCACAGCGGCAAGGTCTTCATGACGTACTCGGCGAGCGCCACGGACGCCAACTACTGCCTGGGGATGCTGACCGCGTCGGCGACCGCCGACCTGGCCAACCCGGCGTCCTGGACGAAGAGTTCGACGCCGGTGTTCCAGACGAGCGCGGCGACCTCGCAGTACGGTCCGGGCCACAACTCCTTCACCGTCTCCGAGGACGGCAAGTCGGACATCCTCGTCTACCACGACCGCAGCTACAAGGACATCAGCGGCGACCCGCTCAACGACCCCAACCGCCGCACCCGCGTGCAGAAGGTGTACTGGAAGGCCGACGGCAGCCCCGACTTCGGCATCCCGGTGGCCGACGGGGTCACGCCGAAGCGCTTCTCCTCGTACAACTTCGCGGACCGCTTCATCCGGCACTGGGAGTACCGGGCCAAGATCGAGGCGAACGTGACTCCGCTCGCGGACTCGCAGTTCCGGGTCGTCACGGGTCTCGCGGGCACCGGCACGGTCTCCCTGGAGTCGACGAACTTCCCCGGCTACTACCTGCGGCACAAGAACTTCGAGGTGTGGGTGGAGAAGAACGACGGGACGACGGACTTCGCGTCGTCCGCCAGCTTCTACCAGCGGGCCGGGCTGGCCGACTCGGCGGGGATCTCGTACGAGTCCTACAACTACCCCGGCCGCTACGTCCGGCACTACAACTACCTGCTTCAGGTGCAGGCTTTGAGCACCGCGACGGACCGGGCGGACGCCACCTTCTACGCCCAGTAGGCGGGGCGGAGGCATGAGCGAGATGACTATACATTGCGAGTATAATCGCTGTGTATAGTCATCGCATGCCTTCGGTCACCAGGAAGATGAACAAAACGGGGAACAGGTTCCGAGCCGCGCTGATGTTGGCGGCGGCAGCGTCCCTGGCGCTGTCGCTGTCCGGCTGCGGATCGCTGGAGACGACCGCGCCCAGCGCCGCCCGGGCCCAGGCCGCACACGCCCCCACCGCCCAGGCCCGGCTCGGGACCGTGGACTGCCGTCAGGTCAAGTGCGTCGCGCTCACCTTCGACGCCGGCCCCAGCGAGCACTCCACGGAACTCCTCGACATCCTCAAGGACAAGCAGGTCCCGGCGACCTTCTTCCTCCTCGGCAAGCGGCACATCGAGAAGTACCCCGAGCTCGTGAAGCGGATGGCCGACGAGGGCCACGAGGTCGCCAGCCACACCTGGGACCACAAGATCCTGACGAAGCTGACACGCGAGGAGATACGCGAGGAGCTGGAACGTCCCAACCGGGAGATAGCGCGGCTCACCGGGCAGCGACCGACGCTCATGCGGCCGCCGCAGGGCCGGACCGACGACACGGTGCACGAGGTGTGCCGCGAGCTCGGCATGGCGGAGGTGCTGTGGAGCGTGACCGCCAAGGACTACACGACGAACGACTCCGCGCTGATCCGGAAGCGGGTGCTGAACCAGGTGTCCCGGGACGGGATCATCCTGCTCCACGACATCTACGACGGCACCGTGCCGGCCGTGCCCGGGATCATCGACGCGCTCAAGGCCCGCGGGTACGTGTTCGTGACCGTGCCGCAACTGCTGGCCCCCGGCAAGGCCGAGCCGGGTGAGGTGTACCGCTGAACCCCGCCCGACGGCGTGTGAGTCGGCCCTGGGAACGGCGTCGAACCGGCCGGACTCCCTAAGATCGTCGCGTGGTCACCTTCCTGCTCGAACGTACGGCACCGCTCCCCCTCGACGAGACCTGGCGACGGCTCACGGAGTGGCCCCGGCACGGCAAGGTGGTCCCGCTGACCCGCGTCACGGTGGTGACGGACGGCCCCACCCGCGAGGGCACGGTCTTCGTCGCCCGCACCGGCCTCGGCCCCCTCGCCTTCGCCGACCGCATGGAGGTCACCCGGTGGAGCCCGCCGGAATCCGGCGCCGACGGGAAGTGCCGGCTGGAGAAGCGTGGCCGGGTGGTCACCGGATGGGCCGAGATCGAAGTGCGTACGGGACCGGGCGGACGCACCCGGGTGGTGTGGCGGGAGGAGCTGGGCTTCCGGTTCCTGCCCCGGCTGCTGGACCCGGTGGTGCGGCGCACGGCCCGCTATGTGTTCGGGCGGGCGGTGAACCGGCTGCTCAGAATGAGGTGACGGGGCGGCGCGTGCGGCTGGGCGGAGTGCTTCGCGGCGGCGGGGGCTTCCAGGGCGTCGACGCGCACGAGTGGCGGCTGTTCCGCCAGGCGGCGGGGCCTCGGGCGCGGACGCTGGACGTCGGGTGCGGTCTGGGCGGGTACGCGGCGCACCTCGCCCGCCCCGGCTGCGACCCCGCTCGCCGTGGACCGGGCGGACACGGCGGTGGCAGGCGCCGCGCGACCGCCGCACCGACCTGGAGCCGCGGCTGCGCACCTGCCGCCTGGCCTTCGAGGAGGACGCCGCCGCCGTGGCCGCGCGACTGCCCGGGGCCGGCTTCGACGTCGTGACGATGCGGCTGGTGCCTGCGTTCCTGGCGGACAGGGCGGCGGTCGCGCGGCGGATCAGGGACCTGCCGGCGCCGGGCGGGGCGTGGGTGGTGACGACCCCGTCGGCCGAACGGCCGCCCGCGGACCGGCGGAGCATCGGGCTGACGCCGACGGACGTCGCGGCGGTGACGGACGGCTGGGGGCGCGGGCAGTGGTAGGACCTGGCGCCGGGCGGGGTCCGGTGTCTCGTGCTGTGGGCCTGAGGGGGCGATGACCACCGGGGCGCTGCCCTGGGCCCTGGGGGTCACGGCCACCGGCCGCCCTGGGGGTCACGGCCATCGCCCGCACCGAGCCCTACCGGCACCCACCAGCGGAGGTGAGGCACCCCGGGCCGAGGTGCGGCACACGCCAAAGCAGGGCGGCACACACCAGAGCGGGGGTACGCGCCGAAGCGGGGCGGCACGCGCCCAAACGGGGGGTCGGCGGTCCCCGTCCGTTCAGGCCACCGACCCGATCCGGCCCGTCGGCGCGGTCGAGGTGACGTCGTGGTGGATCGGGGTGTGCGCGCCGGTCAGTGGGACGCCGCTCCCTCCGCGCCGGTCGGCGACGATCTCCGCCGCGATGGACAGGGCCGTCTCCTCCGGCGTGCGGGCGCCGAGGTCGAGACCGATCGGGGAGCGCAGACGGGCGAGTTCCAGCTCGGTCACGCCGACCTCGCGCAGGCGCTCGTTGCGGTCCAGGTGGGTGCGGCGGGAGCCCATCGCGCCCACGTACGCCACCGGCAGCCGCAGCGCCAGCCGGAGCAGCGGGATGTCGAACTTCGCGTCGTGGGTCAGGACGCACAGGACCGTGCGGGAGTCGACCCGGGTGCGCTCCAGGTACTCGTGGGGCCACCCGACGACGATCTCGTCCGCCTCCGGGAAGCGGGCCTCGGTCGCGAACACCGGCCGGGCGTCGCACACCGTGACGTGGTAGCCGAGGAACTTGCCGACCCGCACCAGCGCCGACGCGAAGTCGATCGCGCCGAAGACGATCATCCGGGGGGCCGGCACCGAGGACTCGACCAGGACGGTGAGCGGGGCCCCGCAGCGGGAGCCCTGCTCGCCGATCTCCAGCGTGCCGGTGCGCCCGGCGTCGAGGTAGGCGCCGGCCTCCGCGGCCACCGTGCGGTCCAGCTCCAGGTGGCCGCCGAAGCCGCCGTCCCAGGAGCCGTCCGGGCGGACCAGCAGGGCGCGGCCCAGCAGGTCCGGGGGGCCCGCGACGATCCGTGCCACGGCCGCCGCCTCGCCGGAGGAGGCCGCCGCGAGGGCCGCCGTCACCACCGGGCGGACGGGGTCGCCCGCCCGTACCGGGGTGATGAGGATGTCGATGACGCCGCCGCAGGTCAGTCCGACCGCGAAGGCGTCGTCGTCGCTGTAGCCGAAGCGCTCCAGGACGCATGCGCCGTCCTCCAGCGCCTGCCGGCACAGCTCGTACACCGCGCCCTCCACACACCCGCCGGAGACCGAGCCGATCGCCGTGCCGTCGGCGTCGACCGCGAGCGCGGCGCCTGGCTGGCGAGGGGCGCTGCCGCCGACGGCCACCACGGTGGCCACGGCGAAGTCACGTCCCTGCTCGACCCACCGGTGCAGCTCTTCGGCGATGTCCAGCATCTCTCGGTCTCCTCACGGATGTCGGGGGGAGGGGCGGTCAGTGCACGCCCATCCAGGTCTCGATGGGATTGAGGGCGAAAAAGACGACGAAGATCACTGTCAGGGCCCACATGAAGGCCCCGATCTCCCGCGCCTTGCCCTGGGCGGTCTTGATCGCGACGTAGGAGATGACGCCCGCGGCGACACCCGCCGTGATCGAGTAGGTGAACGGCATGATGACGACGGTCAGGAACACCGGGATCGCCGTCGCGCGGTCGGCCCAGTCGACGTGCCGGGCGTTCATCATCATCATCGCGCCGATGACCACCAGGGCCGCGGCCGCGACCTCGCCGGGCACGATCGCGGTGAGCGGGGTGAAGAACAGGCAGGCCGCGAAGAACAGGCCCGTGACGACCGAGGACAGGCCCGTGCGGGCGCCCTCGCCGACACCGGTCGCCGACTCGACGAACACCGTCTGGCCCGAGGCGCCGGAGACGCCGCCGATCGCGCCGCCGGCGCCGTCGATGAACAGCGCCCTGGACAGGCCCGGCATCCGGCCCTGCTCGTCGGCGAGCTTGGCCTCGGTGCCGACGCCGATGATCGTCGCCATCGCGTCGAAGAAGCCGGCCAGCACCAGGGTGAAGACGATCATGCCGACCGTCATCGCGCCGACCTCGCCCCAGCCGCCGAACTCGACGTCGCCGAAGATCGAGAAGTCGGGCATCGAGATCGCGCTGCCGTGGAGTTCGGGAGCGCCGCTCGCCCACTGCTTGGGGTCGATGACGTCCAGCGCGTTGAGCACGACGGCCAGGACGGTGCCGCCGACGATGCCGATCAGGATCGCGCCGGGGACGCCGCGGGCCTGGAGCATGAAGATGGCGAGCAGGGTCGCGGCGAACAGCAGCACCGGCCAGCCGGCGAGTTCGCCCGCCGGGCCCAGGGACACCGGGGTGGCCTGGCCCTGGTGGACGAAGCCGGCCTTGTAGAAGCCGATCAGGGCGACGAACAGGCCGATGCCCATGGTGATCGCGTGCTTGAGGGCCAGCGGGATGGCGTTCATGATCATCTCGCGGAGGCCGGTGACGACCAGCAGCATGATGACCACGCCGTACATCACGCACATGCCCATGGCCTGCGGCCAGGTCATCTGCGGGGCGACCTGCGAGGACAGGACACCGGAGACGGACAGGCCGGCGGCGAGCGCGAGGGGCACCTTGCCGAAGAAGCCCATCAGGAGCGTGGTGAAGGCCGCCGCGAACGCGGTCGCGGTGATGAGGGCCTTCTGCCCGAGCGTGTCCCCCGCCACGTCCTTGCCGGACAGGATCAGGGGGTTGAGCAGGAGGATGTACGCCATCGCCATGAAGGTCGTGACGCCGCCGCGCACCTCGCGCGCGACGGTGGATCCTCTCCTGGAGATGTGGAAGTACCGGTCGAGCCAGGACCGTCCGGCCGGGACGCGGGTGCCTTCTCCCGCGTCTTCGGCGACGGTCTTCGGCTCCATCGACTGCTGGGTCATGTGGGCCTGCTCCCAAGGTTCAAAGGGACACCCGCATCGATCAACCGACTGGGCGGCTGCGGGATTTGGGAAGGTGCTTCGGCCGCACGACCCGGGGGACGGCCCGAGGCGAACGCTCTGCATCTGACTGCTGGGGACAATTCAGGAACCGCGAGCGGTGCGGTGCCTGGTACTCCGGGCGGCGCGGCGAAGTGTGACGTTCCCGGCGCCGCCCGGAGAGACATGACGGACGCCCTACGCCGTGCCCGTGAGGTGTTCGGGCCTGACCGGTGTCCTGTCGAGCTGAAGCCCGGTCGCGTTCCGGATCGCCGCGAGGACGGCCGGGGTGGACGACAGGGTGGGGGCCTCGCCGATGCCGCGCAGCCCGTAGGGGGCGTGGTCGTCGGCGAGTTCGAGCACGTCGACGGGGATGGTCGGCGTGTCGAGGATGGTGGGGAGCAGGTAGTCCGTGAAGGACGGGTTGCGGACCTTCGCGGTGACGGGATCGACGACGATCTCCTCCATCACGGCGATGCCCATGCCCTGGAGGGTGCCGCCCTGGATCTGGCCGACCACGGAGAGCGGGTTGAGCGCCTTGCCGACGTCCTGGGCGCAGGCCAGTTCGATGACCTTGACCAGGCCGAGCTCGGTGTCCACCTCGACGACGGCGCGGTGCGCGGCGAAGGAGTACTGGACGTGGCCGTTGCCCTGTCCGGTGCGCAGGTCGAAGGGGACGGTGGGCCGGTGGCGCCACTCCTCCTCGACCTCGACGCTCTCGTCCTCCAGCACGTCGGCGAGGTCGGCGAGCACCTCACCGCCGTCGGTGACGACCTTGCCGCCCTCCAGCAGGAGTTCGGCCGTGGCCCACGCCGGGTGGTAGGTGCCGAGCTTCCGGCGCCCGATCTCCAGGACCTTCTCGCGCACCAGCTCACAGGCGTTCTTCACGGCGCCACCGGTGACGTACGTCTGGCGGGAGGCGGACGTGGAGCCGGCCGAGCCGACCTGGGTGTCGGCGGGTTGGATGGTCACCTGGGTGACGCCCAGCTCGGTGCGGGCGATCTGCGCGTGGACGGTGATGCCGCCCTGGCCGACCTCCGCCATGGCCGTGTGGACGGTGACGACGGGCTCGCCGCCCACGACCTCCATGCGCACCCTGGCGGTGGAGTAGTCGTCGAAGCCCTCGGAGAAGCCGACGTTCTTGATGCCGACCGCGTAGCCGACGCCGCGAACGACGCCCTCGCCGTGCGTGGTGTTGGACAGACCGCCGGGCAGCTGCCGTACGTCGGAGCCCTCGCTGGACTCCCACTGCCGCTCGGGCGGCAGCGGCATGTCCTTGACGCGGCGCAGGAGTTCGGCGACCGGGGCCGGGGAGTCGACCGGCTGCCCGGTCGGCATGAGCGTGCCCTGCTCCATCGCGTTGAGCTGGCGGAACGCGACCCGGTCCATGCCCACCTTGTCGGCGAGCTTGTCCATCTGGGCCTCGTAGGCGAAGCAGGCCTGGACCGCGCCGAAGCCGCGCATGGCGCCGCAGGGCGGGTTGTTGGTGTAGAGCGCGATCGCCTCGATGTCGACGTCGTCGACCACGTACGGGCCGACCGACAGGGACGAGGCGTTGCCGACGACCGCGGGGGACGCCGACGCGTAGGCGCCGCCGTCGAGCACGATCCGGCACTTCATGTGGGTGAGCTTGCCGTCCTTGGTCGCCCCGTGCTCGTAGTACAGCTTGGCGGGGTGGCGGTGGACGTGTCCGAAGAACGACTCGAAGCGGTTGTAGACGATCTTGACGGGCTTGCCGGTGCGCAGCGCGAGCAGGCAGGCGTGGATCTGCATCGACAGGTCCTCGCGGCCGCCGAACGCGCCGCCGACGCCGGCCAGCGTCATGCGCACCTTGTCCTCGGGCAGGCCGAGCACCGGGGCGATCTGC
This sequence comes from Streptomyces sp. NPDC034103, assembly GCF_055575395.1. Classification (NCBI taxonomy): domain Bacteria; kingdom Bacillati; phylum Actinomycetota; class Actinomycetes; order Kitasatosporales; family Streptomycetaceae; genus Streptomyces; species Streptomyces sp. NPDC034103. The sequence goes on from NZ_JBVISS010000001.1 coordinate 280,149, forward strand.
TTGAGGTCGCTGTGCAGCCACTGGGTGGCGATGTACAGGTCGACCCCGCCGTCCTCGGACGGTACGGCGAGACCCGACTCGGGGCCGAGGAACGCCTGGTCCTGCATGCCGAAGGTGTACTCGCCCCGGACGATGAAGTCGGCCTTCTTGGCGGCCTCCTCGGCGTTGCCGCGGATGATCGGCTGGCGGTGCACGATGTTGGGGTGCGGGACGTGGCCGATGTGGTGGTCGTCGCGGTTGTCGTGGACGAGGATCGCGTCCGGGGCGGTCGCGGAGGCCTCGTCGGTGATGACCGGCAGTTCGCGGTACTCGACCTTGATCTTGGCGGCCGCGCGGCGCGCGGTCTCCGGGTGGTCGGCGGCGACCAGCGCCACGGGCTCGCCGTGGTGGCGGACCTTGCCGTGTGCGAGAACCGGGGTGTCCTGGATCTCCAGCCCGTAGTTCTTCACGTCGGTCGGCAGGTCGTCGTAGGTGAGGACCGCGTAGACGCCGGGGGTGGCGAGCGCCTCGCCGGTGTCGATGGAGACGATCTCGGCGTGCGCGACCGGGGAGCGCAGGATCTGGCCCCAGAGCATGTCCTCGTGCCACATGTCGGACGAGTACGCGAACTCGCCGGTGACCTTCAGGGTGCCGTCCGGGCGGAGCGTGGACTCGCCGATGCCGCCCTTGGTCGTCGAGCCCTGGGTGACGTTGGCGGGGATACCGGTGGTGCGGATGTCGGCCATGGCGTCAGACCCCTTCAGGCTCGGACTGGCGGGCCGCGGCGAGCCGTACCGCGTCCATGATCTTCTCGTAGCCGGTGCAGCGGCACAGGTTGCCCGACAGCGCCTCGCGGATGTCCCCGTCGGACGGGTTCGGGTTGCGCTCCAGCATCTCGTCGGCGGCGACCAGCAGACCCGGGGTGCAGAAGCCGCACTGGACGGCGCCGGCGTCGATGAACGCCTGCTGGATCGGGGAGAGTTCGGTGCCCTCGCCGGTGTGCGAGTCATGGCCCTTGGCAGCCCACTGCTGAGCCTCGTTCAACGAGGTGCCGCAGGCGCCGCTCGCGCAACCACCGTGTTCGGCGCGCTGCTTGGCGTAGTCCGCCAGGCCCTCGACGGTGACGACCTCGCGGCCCTCGACCTGGCCGGCGGCGACGAGACACGCGCACACCGGCACGCCGTCGAGGCGGACCGTGCAGGAACCGCACTCGCCCTGCTCGCAGGCGTTCTTGGAGCCGGGCAGGCCCATGCGCTCACGCAGCACGTAGAGCAGGGACTCGCCCTCCCAGACGTCGTCGGCTTCCTGCGGACGTCCGTTGACCGTGAAATTGACGCGCATCAGGCGACTCCCTCCGAGCGGGCGGCGGTGCCGCGGTAGGACTCCCAGGTCCAGGTCAGCGTGCGGCGGGCCATGATGCCGACCGCGTGGCGGCGGTAGCTCGCCGTGCCCCGGACGTCGTCGATCGGGTTGCAGGCGGCGGAGCACAGGTCCGCGAACTGCTTGGCGACCGAGGGGGTGATGATCTTTCCGTTGTCCCAGAAGCCGCCCTCTTCGAGCGCGGCGTTCAGGAACTCCTCCGCGACCTTCGCCCGAACGGGTGTCGGGGCGGCGGAGCCGATGCCGGTGCGGACCGTACGGGTCTCGGGGTGCAGGGCCAGACCGAAGGCGCACACGGCGATGACCATGGCGTTGCGGGTGCCGACCTTGGAGTACTGCTGCGGGCCGTCGGCCTTCTTGATGTGCACGGCCCGGATCAGCTCGTCGGCGGCGAGCGCGTTGCGCTTGACGCCGGTGTAGAACTCGTCGATCGGGATGCGGCGGCTGCCGCGCACCGACTCGACCTCGACCTCGGCGCCCGCCGCGAGCAGGGCCGGGTGGGCGTCGCCGGCCGGGGAGGCGGTGCCGAGGTTGCCGCCGACGCCGCCGCGGTTGCGGATCTGCGGGGAGGCCACCGTGTGCGAGGCCAGGGCCAGGCCCGGCAGCTCGGCGCGCAGGTGCTCCATGATCTTGGTGTACGGGACGGAGGCCCCGAGCCGCACACCGTCCTCGCCGACCTCCCAGTCGGTGAGGTCGGTGACGCGGTTCAGGTCGAGCAGGTACTCGGGCCGCCGGTGGTCGAAGTTGATCTCGACCATCACATCGGTGCCGCCTGCAATGGGCACAGCGGTGGGGTGCTCAGCCTTGGCGGCGAGCGCCTCCTCCCAGCTGGCGGGGCGGAGGAAGTCCATGACCGGCTCTCTTCTTCGTCTCGTGGGTCGTTCAGATCGAGCCAGATCGTGTGCGGCGGGCCCGGCTCGTTCATGTGCTGTTTACGCGAAGTGGGCTCAGTACACAGCGCCGTCCTCCGACGGGGTCAGTCACGGAAACTCTGAAGGAGTTGGCTGGTCGGGCCAGGCATCTTGTAGATTCGTATGAACGGAGGTCCTCAGCAACCTCCCTGTTTTCCTGTGGAAACGCGCGACACACTGGGCGTGACCTGGGACACAGCCCGGACGACCGGGGCGCGGTCCCGTCCGACCGCCTGACGGGGCTTCTGCCCCCCGACGACCCTCACAGTTCATCGTAGATTTCGAGACAAAGATCGGCGGCGACGAGAATGCGGCTGCGCGCACTGCTGGACACCGACGCGCTGGGCCTGCGGCTGCTCGGCGGCGAGGACGAGCTGGACCGCACCGTGCGGGGTGTGATGACCACCGACCTGCGGGACCCGAGCCGCTATCTCTCGGGCGGGGAACTGGTCCTGACGGGGCTGGCCTGGCGGCGGGACGCCGAGGACTCCGACGCGTTCGTCCGCATCCTGGTGCAGGCCGGGGTGGCGGCGCTGGCCGCGGGCGAGGCGGAGCTCGGCGACGTCCCGGACGACCTGGTGCTGGCCTGCGCCCGCAACCGGCTGCCGCTGTTCGCGGTGCACGAGTCGGTCGCGTTCGCGACGATCACCGAGCACGTCGTACGCCAGGTGTCCGGCGAGCGCGCCGGGGACCTCGCGGCCGTCGTGGACCGGCACCGGCGGATGATGACCTCGGGCCCGGCGGGCGGCGGCCCCGACGTGGTCCTGGACCTGCTCGGCTCGGACCTGGACCTGCGGGCCTGGGTGCTGTCGCCGACCGGCCGGCTGATCGCGGGCTCGAAGACCGCGGGCCCGGCGCTGCCGGCCGACGTCTGCGCGAAGCTCGCGGCGGAGCACCTGGCCGCCACCCGCACCGGCCGCCGCGGACCGCACCGGCTGACGCTGGGGGCCACGACGTACTCGCTCTTCCCGGTCCGCACCGGCGGCCGTACCCCGCAGGCCTTTCGGGACGTCCGCGAGACGGTGCTGTCGGACTGGCTGCTCGCGGTCGAGGCGGACGCCGGGGACTGGCCCGAGGAGCGGCTGGACCTCCTCCAGGGCGTCACCCAGCTGATCTCGGTGGAACGCGACCGCAGGGACGCGGCGCGCTCGGTCCGCCGCCGCCTCGCGCAGGAGGTGCTGGAACTGGTCCAGACGGGCGCCGCGCCCGCCGAGATCGCCGCCCGCCTGCGCGTGGCCGCCCCCGTCCTGCTGCCCGGGCTCGGCGCCGCCCCGCACTGGCAGGTCGTCGTCGCCCGCGTGGAGTGGGACGGCGGGGACGTCGAGGGGGGCGCGGTCGCCCAGTCGCTGCTGGAGGAGATCCTCGTCGACCCGCTGGCCGCCGGGCCCGAGCAGTCCGACCGGATCGCGGTGGCCCACACCGGTGACGAGGCCATCGCGCTCGTCCCGCTGCCGGCCGTCTCGACCGAGCACGACGGCTCCGAGGCGGGGATCCTCGCCGACGCGCTCCTGGAGTCCGTACGGGACCCCCTCGCCGCCGGTCTGGACGACGACGGCCGGGTCACCCTGGGCGTCAGCGCGGCGGTGCACTCGGCGGAGGGGCTGCGGGGCGCCCTGGAGGAGGCCCGGCACGCCCGCCGGGTGGCCGCGGCGCGACCGGGCCGGGTGTGCGCGGCGGGCCATCAGGAACTGGCCTCGCACGTCCTGCTGCTGCCCTTCGTGCCGGACGACGTCCGTCGGGCCTTCACGGCCCGCCTCCTGGACCCGCTGCGCGACTACGACCGCCGCCACCGCGCGGAGCTGATCCCGACGCTGGAGGCGTTCCTCGACTGCGACGGTTCGTGGACCCGGTGCGCGACCCGGCTCCACCTGCACGTCAACACGCTGCGCTACCGGGTGGGGCGAATCGAGCAGTTGACGAGTCGTGACCTTTCCCGGCTGGAGGACAAGCTGGATTTCTTCCTGGCGCTGCGGATGAGCTGAGATCTGGCGGCCCCAGGGATCCCACGACTTTGTGAAATCCTTCACCCACCCTCTTGGCCGAGCCCGCCCATTCGTGCTGAGATGCGGCCACCACTCAACAGCTCAATGGCGTGCCGGGGAGGGCGAGGTGGCGTATACCGCCATGTCTGGTAACGGAACGACCCCTGACGATCCACTCCAGACCGCGGTATGGCGGCTGCGCTCGCGTGCCTGCTGGGCCGACGCGGCTGCCCTGCTCGAGCCGGTCGACGCGGACGCGGCGCTCCAGCGCACGTCGCTGCTGGTGGAACGGTGTCTCTACACCGAACAGGGCTGGCAGGAGGCCGAGGACGCGCTGCGTACGGCCGAGGCGCTCGCGCACACCGACGACGAGCGCGGGGCCGCCGCTTGTGAACGCGGGCACCTGGCCTACGCCGCCACCCTGCACGGGGTGCGGGACCGGGCCGACGAGGCGCGGGCCGCGCTCGGCCGGGCGGCGGCCCTGATCGCCCCCGGGGCGCCGGGGCGGGCGCTGCTGGACTTCCGCCGCGGGCTGCTGGCGGAGAACCTGTCGCGGTCGCCGCAGTCGGCGCGTGCCGCCTACCGCCGGGCTCATGCGGGCGCGGTGGCACACGCCGATCCGCTGCTGCTCTCCTTCACCTGGCGCCATCTCGCCGGACTCGCCCTGCGGGACGGCGAGTTGGCCGAGGCGCGGCACGGCTTCGCCGAATCACTGCGGATCCGGGAGGAGTTGGGCTACCTCGTCGGGACGGCGCCGGCGCTGGCGTCCCTGGCCGACGCGGCGGTCGAGCCGGAGGCCTCACGGCTGCGCGAGGAGGCCCGGCGGCTGTACCGGCTGCTGGGCGGGGTCCCGACGTGGCTGTCGCGCCAGCTGGCACCGCCACCGGCGGCGACGGCCTGAGCGGTCAGCCGTTCCGGATCCGCGACACGAACGTCTGGATCTCGTCGAGCACCGTCTGGCGGAGTCCGGGGTCCCGGGCGAGGACGACGGCCACGACGATCACCACGAGGAGGGGCAGCAGTCCCCCGCCGCGGCCACCCCGGTGCGCGACCGGGGGGTGCGTCGAGGGGCGGTAGGCGTGCCGGGAGCCGCGGCGTACGGCCTGCTGGTGGTCGATCAAGGCCTGGCGCTCGGCCCGCTGGGATGCCTGCTGGGCCTGTTGCGCCGCCTGTTGGGCCGCCTGCTGGGCGAAGAAGGACGGGTCCATCGGTGTCACCTCCGCTGTCGGCACGGGCCGTGCCGTGTACGGGGTGCCACGCGGACCCGGTCGGGCGGGTTCCCGGTGTCGCGGACCGTTGCGCGGAGGCGACGGTTCTGTGACTGCGGTCACAAGCTCAGGACGGGCTCACGAAGTGCTCCTCGACCAGAACCCGGACCGTCTCCACGTCCCCGGCGATCAACGCGTCCAGCAGCGCGGTGTGTTCGGCCGCGTCCGCGACGAGTTCCGCGCGGCCCCGGAAGGCCGGGGCGCCGACGAGGGGCCACTGGGCGCGGCGGTGGAGGTCCTCGGCGATCTGGACGAGCTGGTCGTTGCCGGCGAGGGCGAGGACCGCGCGGTGGAAGGCGCGGTCGGACTCGGCGTAGGTGACCCGGCAGCCGCTGGAGGCCGCGCGCACCGTCGTCTCGGCCAGCGGCCGCAGCTCCGCCCACCGCTCGGCGGGCACGGCACGGGCCAGCCGCAGCATCACCGGCACCTCGATCAGCGCCCGGACCTCGGCCAGCTCGGCCAGCTCCCGCGCCCCCCGCTCCACGACCCGGAAGCCCCGGTTGGGCACGACCTCGACGGCCCCCTCCAGGGCGAGTTGCTGCATGGCCTCACGGACCGGGGTGGCGGAGACCCCGAAGCGGTCGCCGAGCGCGGGCGCCGAGTAGACCTCGCCGGGCGTCAGCTCCCCCGAGACCAGTGCGGTGCGCAGCGCGTCGAGGATCTGCCCGCGGACGGAGGCCCGCCGCACCACGGGCCGCACGACCGGCGGTTCGGCGGGCGGCCGCTCGGCACGGGCCCGCTGCCCGGTGGCGTCGGCGGGGTGGGTGTGCTCGCCCCGCGCCGCCCCGGTGGGCGGGCGGTTCGCGGAACCGGTCCGAGCCTGGCGCTCCCGGTCCACGTCCGCCGCCCGCACCTGGGCGGGCACCCGTACCGGTCGGGAGACCCCCGTCCCGGCGGAGCCCTGCGTGCCCTGCTCCACAGGTCCTCCTCCGGACGTGTCGGTACTTGGGGTCATTACGGCGGGGTTGTTACTCGTCCGTCAAGAACCATAGGCGCAGAAGCCCGGGGTTCAAACAGTGACGACGTCGGGTAAGGCTAGGCTTACCTTCAATACAGTCGTTCAACTGTCGTGGATCGGTGGTTCGGCATGACCGTGCGCACCTCGGCCCTCACGGACGCCTACAGCCGCCTGACCGGCGTCTTTCCGGGACTGACCGTGACGGAGCTGGACAGTTCGGAGCAGGCTCCCCGGGGTGGCGGCTGGGTCTCGGCCGCCGCACTCGCGGAGGGTGGGGCCGGCCTTGACGCCTTCCTGGCCTGGGACGACGCTCAGGTGCTGCGGGACCACGGGCGCGCCGGACGCCCGGACGTCATCGCCGGCTTCGGACTGCACCGGTACGCCTGGCCCGCCTGTCTGCTGATCACCGCTCCGTGGTTCCTGCACCGCCGGGTGCCGCGCTTTCCCGTGACCCACGTCCGTTACGACCGGACGGCGGGCCCGATGGCCTTCGCCGTGCGCACCGGAGCCTTCGCGTGCCTGCCCGGCGATCCGGCCGCCGCGCTGCCCGGCGCCCGGGTCGTCGCCGACGAGGAGGCGCTGCGGGCCGAGGTCCGCGAGGCGGTCGCCGAGCACATGGAGCCGGTGCTGCGCGGGTTCGGGCCGCGGATGCGGCGGCGCGAGCGGGCGCTGTGGGGCATGGTGACGGACGAGATCGTCGAGGGGCTCTGGTACGTCGCCCAGCTGCTCGGCGAGAGCGAGCAGGAGCGGGCCCGGCGGGAGCTGGAGCTGCTGCTGCCGGGCTCGACCCGGCCGTACGTCGGCGCGGCGGCCTTCCGGCAGCTGACGGGGCCGCGCGGCGAGGCACTGCCCACCCGGGACCGGGCCAGCTGCTGCATGTACTACACACTGGAGCCGCAGGACACCTGTGTCACCTGCCCGCGCACCTGCGACGCCGACCGGGTCGTCAAACTCCTGGCGGGTGCCACCAGTTGAGGCACCCCGTGGCGAGGGCGGAACCGAACGTCCGTTAAGATCATCCGCGAAGAGGACTCCCGTCCGGTTACAGGCGATTCACAGTTTCCTCACCTGTCGCAGGAACTTTCCGTGGAACCACCCGTACGGGTAGTCTTATTCGAACTCAACTCCCGCCCCTCACGCGGCAGTTCGAGCAGAACGCCGCCGTGGGCATCCCCTTGCACCTCCTTGGCGGCCTCTTGCCCCGAAACCCCCTGAGGGCCAGCGGGATTGGGCCACTATGGCGGGCGTTACGCCCTATCCCAATGCAAGGGACCCCAGATGAGACTGACCGACATATCGCTGAACTGGTTGCTTCCGGGCGCCGTGCTGCTCCTGGGCATGCTGGCGGCGATGGCGGTGCTGGCGCGCGGCAAGCGGTCCGCCGGGGAGCACGCGAAGACCGAGGACTCTTGGGAACGCAGCGAGGAACGTCGCAGGCGCAAGGAAGCCATATACGGCACCGCCTCCTATGTCCTGCTCTTCTGCTGCGCCGCCGTCGCGGCCGCGCTCTCTTTCAAGGGCCTGGTCGGCTTCGGTGAGCAGAACCTGGGCCTCGACAACGGCTGGCAGTACCTGGTGCCGTTCGGCCTGGACGGCGCGGCGATGTTCTGCTCCGTGCTCGCGGTGCGCGAGGCCAGCCACGGCGACGCGGCCCTCGGCTCGCGGATACTCGTGTGGACGTTCGCGGGTGCGGCGGCCTGGTTCAACTGGGTGCACGCGCCCCGGGGTCTCGGCCACGACGGTGCCCCGCACTTCTTCGCCGGCATGTCCCTCTCGGCGGCCGTCCTCTTCGACCGCGCGCTGAAGCAGACCCGCCGGGCCGCCCTGCGCGAGCAGGGTCTGGTGCCGCGTCCGCTGCCGCAGATCCGCATCGTCCGGTGGCTGCGGGCGCCTCGCGAGACCTACAGGGCCTGGTCGCTGATGCTGCTGGAGAACGTGCGCAGCCTGGACGAGGCGGTCGACGAGGTCCGCGAGGACAAGCGGCAGAAGGAGACCGCCCGACTGCGCCGCCGCGACAAGGAGCGCATGGAGCGCGCCCAGCTCAAGGCCATCAGTCGCGGCCACCGCGGGTTCATCGGCCGCGGCGGCAGTCGCACGGGCGAGGCCCAGGCTCTGGAGCGGGGCTCGGACATGGCCTCCGCGGAGCCTGCCATATCGACGCCGGAGCAGCTGCCCGTACGCTCACGGCCGTCTCTTCAGCCCGTCCGCCAAGGTACTGACCCCATCACCGTCGACCTCACCGCGGAGGACGACACCATGGCCCTGCCGCGCCTCGACTCCCTGGAGCGCAAGCTCAAGGACCTCGAGCAGCAGTTCGGCTAGAGCCTTCGGGCACCACGGGAGGGGGTACGGCCCTGAGGGCCGTACCCCCTCCCGTTCGGCTGTCTACGCGGCGCCGGCGTCGAGTTCGAACCAGACCGCCTTGCCCACCCCGTGCGCCCTGACGCCCCATGCGTCCGCGAGGGACTGCACGAGGACCAGGCCCCGGCCGTGCGTACCGTCGTCGGCCTTCGGTACGCGCAGACTGGGCCGCCGGCCCACGAAGTCCCGTACCTCGACCCGCAGTCCACCGGGTCCGACGGTGGCCGTCAGCACCGCGTCGTGGTCGGTGTGGACGAGCGCGTTGGTGACGAGCTCACTGGTGAGCAGCTCCGCTATCTCCGACCGCCCGGGCTTCCCCCATTGCCGTAGCAACTCTCGCAGGGCCCGGCGCACTTCGGGCACCGCCCGCAGGTCCGCCCGCCCGAGTCTGCGCCTGAGCTGAGGCGCCTGCCCCTGTTCCCCGGCGCCCGCTGTCACTTCCTCCACCGTCGGTGCCGAGAAGGCCCCGATCGCCATGGGACCGCCTCCTCGCGCCTGCCTCTTCATGACCCCCGCCCGCGTGCCGATGTCGGTTCCCCTCCTGTTCGAACACGTTCACGGGATCCATGCCCCATGGGACACGCGGCAGTCATGTCCAATCCTCAACGACCAGGTGTTCGGCCATGGTTGGTCGGAGCCGGAGCAGAGGCCGGTCCGGCCGATGCCGGGGTCGTGCGGGGGCGTGCGGGAACGGCCCGGACGGGTGGCGGTGGGACGGGCGCGCACGGTGGGGCGGTGCGTGCGGCGTGGTCGGCGCGGGGTGGGCGTGCCGGTGGTTCCGGCGGGCGGCACATGCCTGAGCGCGGCCGGCTGCCCCACCGTACGGCCGGCAGCGGGAAACCCCTGGTCGCTCCACGGGTCTGGGTGGGTGAACGGGAAAGCGGCCACGTCAGCCCGTGCCCCGGACCGTCCGGCGTACGGCACCGCGGGCGCCGGTGGCGACGGCGTACGCCCGCGGAACCCCGGTGCCCCGGGCGCGGGGACGGACCGGTGCGTCCGCCCTCGCGGGCGGCCGCCGAGCGGGTGCCCCCGCATGCTTCCGGCCTACGCGCCGGGGCGACGCGATGACCGCGGGCACCGGTCGCTTCCGTCTACCCCGGCATGCCGAACCGGCCGTACCCGACGAGGCGGTGGCACGGCCGGTGCTGGACACCGCGGGCCGGGAAGGGCTTGCGCGGTCTTCGATCTGGCCTGAATCGAGCGCGGTCCGCAGCGGACACTCACGGACACACAGCGGGAGCCGCCCTCCCGTACCCCCGTCACAGGAGGGCGGCTCCGCCTTCTCGGTTGGTCGGTCGGGTCAGTAGAGCTTGTTGACCGCCGTGGTGGTCGTCTTCTTGAAGGCCTTCACGGGTGCGTCCTCGAAGTCGCCCATCTGCCCCCACTGCACGATGGTCACGGTCCGCCCGTCCCGGCCGACCGACACCAGGTGGATGTCGGTGGCGCCCCAGGAGGCGGAGGTGTGCAGGCCGTGGACGCGGGCCCCTTCCTCGACCGGCAGCGAGCCGTAGCTCTTGTACGTGGCGTCGATCTCCGGCTCGGCCTGCTCGATGCGGGTGGCGCAGGAACGCATGTCCTTGTCCAGCCGGGTGGCGAGCGCCTTGGCCTTGGCGACGCTGCCGACAACGATCGTCAACTGCTGCGCGTCGGTCTCCAGTTCGGTGGTGAACGAGCGGTACCGGGAGTCGTAGCCGGGCATCGTCTCCGTCAGGCAGCTCAGGAGTTCGTCCGGGACGCCGTCGGTGACCCGGCCGGCCTTCCAGTCGGAGGAGGGGTGCGGCGGCAGTTCGGCGGCCGACAGGAACTTCGGCTTGGGCGGGGTCGCGGCGTCCGCCGGTGCGGCGAGCGTCGCGCCGAGGGTGAGGCCGGTGACGGCGACCACGAACAGAGCGCCGAGTCGGTTGCGCATGGGCATGGGTGTCCCCCGTGTACGAGTGAGTGCTTGGATGTGGAATGCCGTCGACGGCGGATGGTCGGTCCGGCCCGGTCGGTGCGACACCAAGAGCATCAGTCGTCACAGGCGGTCGGCGCAACAGCCGGCGCCCGATCCACCGCGGTGGAACCATCCCAGGCCGTCTGACGTGCAGGTATATGGGGTGCCTGGGATGGGCACCGGCCGCGAAGACGCAGGGGGAACGTTGTCAGGACAGGACGTCGAGAACGCGGTGGCGGAGTTCGCGGCGCTGCTCACCCGGCTGAAGGAGCGCACCGACCGCAGCTACGGCCAGTTGGCCCGCCGACTGCACATGAACACCTCGACGCTGCACCGCTACTGCGCCGGCGACACGGTCCCCCTCGACTTCGCCCCCGTGGAACGCTTCGCCGCCCTGTGCGGGGCGGCACCGGAGGAGCGGCTGGAGCTGCACCGACTGTGGTTGCTGGCGGTGGCGGCACGGCAGCGGCCACGGACACCGGAGAGCGCGGGGGGTGCCGCGGAGGCGGCGAGCGGGACGGGGTCCGGCGCCGCCACCGGGCTGGCGGCCACGGGTGGGTCGCCGGGTGGGGGCGAGACGGAGGCCGGGTCGGAGGCGGACCCCGGGCCGGAGGCAGACGCTGGACCGAAGGCGGACGCCGAGCGGGAAGCGGACGCCGAGCCGGAAGCGGACGCCGGTCACGAGCCACCGGTGCGGCCCGAGCCCCAGCCGACGTCCGGGCCGGAGCCCCGGCCGGTGTCCGGGCCGTCCGGCCCGCCGTCCACGCCGGACGCCCGCGACGAGCCCGAGCCCGAGCCGGAAACCCAGACCGTCACGAACCTGGGTGTTCCGCCGCGCCCCCTCCCCTGGCATCGTCGGCGTCGGGTGCTGGTGACGACGGCTGTGGCCGTCGCGTCGGCCGCCGCGCTCGCCGGACTCTCGGCGCTGTCGCACGACCGCTCCCCGTCCGCCGACGCCGTACGCCCCACCGACCCGGCCGTGACGACGTCGGCGGCGCCCACCTCACCGGACCCCTCAGCGTCGAAGACGTCGAAAAGCCCCTCGCCCTCCCCGGACCGCAGCTCACCGTCCGCGTCCCCCGGCAAGGAGGGGCAGACCACCGGTCCGTCCGCCAAGGAGCCCGACAGTCCCACCGGCGGCGCGGCTCCGGGCGCCGCCGTGCCGTTGACCTGGAGCGTCAACTCCCATGTCTGGAACGCGGGGTGCGGTCACCACTACGTCATCGACAAGCCGGCGGCCCAGGTCGCGCCGCCCCCGACCGCGCAGGACGCCGCGGTCTGGGCGGCGGCACAGGGCGCGCTGCACGGCGGCGAGACCATGGTGCGGATCTCGGTGCAGGGGCGGAGCTCCACGGCCGTGGTGCTGGAGGGCTTGCGCGTGCGGGTCGTCGGGCGTGCGGCGCCGGCCGGGGGCAACTCGTACGCGATGGACAACGGTTGCGGCGGCGCCCTCACCCCCCGCATGTTCTCCGTCGACCTGGACGCGGACCGGCCGGTGGCCCGCCCGCAGGCCGGTCACGACGGCGAGAACCCGATCCCGGCGATCCAGATGCCCTACCGGGTCTCCGCCGAGGACCCGGAGATCCTCCTGGTCACCGCACGCACCGTGACCTGCGACTGCAGCTGGTACCTCGAACTGGACTGGTCCTCGCAGGGCCGCACGGGCACGGCGCGGATCACCGACGGCGGCAAGCCGTTCCGTACGACCGGCGACAAGGGGCTGCCGCAGTACTCGTACGACTACGTCAACCGCCGTTGGACATCCGAGGGCTAGGCCGACAGGGGCTCAGGGCCGCGGCACGTTGCGCAGGTTGGAGCGGGCCATCTGGAGCATGCGGCCGACCCCGCCGTCGAGGACGATCTTCGAGGCGGACAGGGCGAAGCCGGTCACCATCTCGCTGCTGATCTTCGGTGGGATGGAGAGGGCGTTGGGGTCGGTGACGATGTCGACGAGGGCCGGACCCTTGTGCTTGAACGCCGACTTCAGCGCCCCCGCGAGGTCCTTGGGCTTCTCCACGCGCACGCCGTACGCCCCGCAGGCGCGGGCCACGGCCGCGAAGTCGGGGTTCTTGTTCGTGGTGCCGTGGGAGGGCAGCCCGGCGACCAGCATCTCCAACTCGACCATGCCGAGCGAGGAGTTGTTGAAGAGGACGACCTTCACGGGGAGGTCGTACTGCACGAGGGTGAGGAAGTCGCCCATCAGCATGGAGAACCCACCGTCACCGGACATCGACACGACCTGGCGCCCGCGGTCGGTGAACTGCGCCCCGATGGCCATGGGCAGCGCGTTGGCCATCGACCCGTGCGAGAAGGAACCGATCACCCGGCGGCGGCCGTTGGGCGAGATGTACCGCGCGGCCCACACGTTGCACATACCGGTGTCGACGGTGAACACGGCATCGTCGTCGGCGAGTTCGTCGAGGACCGAGGCCACGTACTCGGGATGGATCGGGACGTGCTTCTCGACCTTGCGGGTGTACGCCTTGACGACCCCCTCCAGCGCGTCGGCGTGTTTCTTCAGCATCTTGTCGAGGAAGCGCCGGTTCTTCTTCTCCTTCACCCGGGGCGTGAGGCAGCGCAGGGTCTCCTTCACGTCCCCCCAGACGGCGAGGTCCAACTTGGAGCGCCGGCCGAGGTGTTCGGGCCGTACGTCGACCTGCACGATCTGGACGTCGTCGGGGAGGAAGGCGTTGTACGGGAAGTCGGTGCCGAGCAGGATCAGCAGGTCGCACTCGTGGGTGGCCTCGTACGCGGCGCCGTAGCCGAGCAGTCCGCTCATGCCGACGTCGTAGGGGTTGTCGTACTGGATCCACTCCTTGCCCCTGAGGGCGTGCCCCACCGGCGACTTGACCTTCTCGGCGAACTCCATGACCTCGGCGTGCGCGCCCGCGGTGCCGCTGCCGCAGAAGAGGGTGACCTTGCCGGCCTTGTCGATCATCTCGACGAGCTTGTCGATCTCGGCGTCGCCGGGGCGGACGCTGGGCCGGGAGGTGACGAGGGCGGTCTCGGCGGCCTTGTCGGGGGCGGGCTGGTCGGCGATGTCGCCGGGCAGGGTGACGACGCTGACGCCGGAGCGGCCGACGGCGTTCTGGATGGCGGTCTGGAGCAGCCTCGGCATCTGCTGGGGGCTGGAGATCATCTCGCTGTAGTGGCTGCACTCGCGGAACAGCTGGTCGGGGTGGGTCTCCTGGAAGTAGCCGAGGCCGATCTCGCTGGAGGGGATGTGCGAGGCGAGGGCGAGCACCGGGGCCATGGAACGGTGGGCGTCGTAGAGGCCGTTGATGAGGTGGAGGTTGCCGGGCCCGCAGGAGCCGGCGCAGGCCGTGAGTCTGCCGGTGACCTGGGCCTCCGCACCCGCGGCGAAGGCGGCGGTCTCCTCGTGCCGTACGTGCACCCAGTCGATGCCGGCGTTGCGGCGGACGGCGTCCACGACGGGGTTGAGGCTGTCGCCGACGACGCCGTACAGGCGTTTCACCCCGGCCTTGACGAGGATGTCCACGAACTGCTCGGCGACGTTCTGCTTGGCCATGGATCCATGCACCCCTTCGGTCTCTTGGGTCCATCAATCCACAAGGGCCGCGATCACGCCTCCCAAACGGCGGCGGCCGTACGGTCATCGGCATAACCCTTGACCCGCACCTGGCTGTCGGCGAGGAACTCGGCGAGGCCGGGCGGGGGCCCTGACCACCGTCTCGTGAGGTACCCGCTGAGTTCCGGCTCGCCGCGCAGGGGTTCGGCGAGGCCGCCGGTGCACAGCAGGAGGGTGTCACCCGGGCGAGCGACGGAGGCGCGGAAGCGGAAGGGTTCGCGGGGCGGCTCCGGGGCGGGTTCGTAGGGGCTGGGGGGTGTCGGGATGCCCAGGTCCATGGTGAGGCGGTCGCCCTCGGGCGTCTCGGCGGGCGGCGAGCCGAAGCCGACCACCGGCTCGCCGGTGATCTCGGAGACCCGGGGCTCGATGTCCTGCCACTCACCGTCCCTGAGACGGAACAGTCCGCCCGGGCCGACGCCGAAGAAGACGCGGGTCCGGCACTCGGTGTCGGCCGGCAGGAGCAGACAGCGCAGGCCGGCGGCGTACTCCTCCGGGGCGATGCCCTGCTCGGCGGCGCTGGCCCGGAGCTTGCCGAGGCTGCGGTCGATCAGGCGGTGCAGGCCGGACTTCAGCTCGCCGCGGCGGCCGGCGCGGAGGTCCTCGGCGAGCCGGGCGTGGCTGCGGCCGACGGCCCGGCCGATCCAGTGGCAGGCCTCGGCGGCGGCCCGGTGCGCGCCCGGGGTCGCGCGGGCGCCGGTGGCCATCGCGACGAGGACGAGGGCGTGCTCGCCGGTGCCGAAGCGGGCGGTGAGGAGGCTGTCCCGCCGGGGTTCACCGCGGAAGCGGGCTGAGTCCCCTCGCACGGACGCGGCGCGCAGGGTGCAGCTGCCGTAGCGGGCGCCGTCGAGGACGGTGTCGGCGACCAGATCGTCCAGGTCGTCGGGGTCGGCGGGCGGGAGGGCGGTGGGTTCGGCGTCGTAGGTGGGAGGGCCCGAGCCGACGTAGTCGAGGGGTTTGGGGGGGATGGTGGGCAGGTCCGGGCGGGTGGGGGTGCGGGGCGGTCGTGGGGGCGGGGCTTCCTGGTCGCCGCCGGTCCCCGCCGGCTCGGGGGTGTCGACTGTGCCGGCCGGTGAGGTGCCGCTCCGCTGGGGGGCGGGTGCCACCACGGCGGCGGGACGGCCCGCGGGCCGTGGCGGCGCCGCGGCGGACGGCCGCGGTGCCTCCGTCGACGTCCGCGTCTCCAGGTCGGGCCTCCGCTGGGCCGGGACGCCGTCGTTCACCGCCCCGGATGCCGACGCGAACCGGTCGTCCAACGAGTCGGGTGCGGCCGTGGGGCCCGCGTCCCCAGGCGTGTCGTCGTACAGCTGCCCCCACCAGTCGTCCTCGTGACCGGTGGGCCTTCCCCCCTGCTGGCTCATGCCCCTAATTGTCCACCGCGGGGGCCGGATGAAAACGGGGCATCCGGAAAATCCCGCCGCGCGTGACACCTCGAACGCAGTTACGGAACACGCCGGATTCCCGCTCCCTTGCGCTCACCTGGCTGACCTGCGGGTTCTGCCGCGCTCCGGCACCCTGGACAGATGGGAGTGGTGGACCTCCTGCTGGTCGGCCTGGTCCTCTTGCTCGGCCTGTGCGGAGTGCTGGTGCCCGGGGTGCCGGGGTCGTGGCTCGTGTGGGCCGCGGTCTCGTGGTGGGCACTGAAGGATCCCCGGCCGGTCGCGTGGTGGGTGCTGGTGGGGGCCACCGTGGTGCTGTTCCTGTCCCAGGTGGTGCGCTGGGCGCTGCCGCCGCGCCGGTTGCGCGCCGGCGGCGCCACCGCCCGCATGGGCGTGTGGGCCGGAGCCGGCGCGTTCCTCGGCTTCTTCCTGCTCCCCGTGCTGGGCGCGATCCCGGGCTTCATGGGCGGCATCTACCTGCACGAACGCCTCCGTCTCGGCGGTCACGGTGATGCGAGGGCGGCCCTGCGCACGGTGATGCGCTCGGGCGGCTCCAGCGTGCTGGCGGAACTGTTCACCTGTCTGCTGATCGCGGGGGCCTGGCTGGGAGTGGTGCTGTGGGGATGACGTAAGGCCTAGAGGACGCCCTCAAGGGTCAGCAGCGCCGTCTTGCGCTCCAGTCCGCCCGCGTACCCCGTCAGGGAGCCGTTCGCGCCGATCACACGGTGGCACGGTCGCACGAGGAGCAGCGGGTTGGCGCCGATCGCCCCTCCCACCGCCCGCACCGCGGCCCTCGGGGCGCCGACCCGTGCGGCGATCTCGCCGTAGGTCGTCGTGGCGCCGTAGGGGACGTCGTCGAGGGCGGCCCAGACCCGCTCACGGAACGCCGTGCCCTCGGTGCGCAGCCGGAGCCGGAACTCCTTGAGCTCACCGGCGAAGTACGCCGCGAGCTGCTCCTCGGCCTCCCGGAAGAGGGCGGGCTCGTGCGACCACCCGTCCTGGACGGTACGACCGCCCTTCTGCCCGGGCACGGACAGGGAGGTCAGGGCCCCGGTCGGGTCGGCGGTGAGCAGGAGCGGACCGACGGGGCTGTCGACGGTCGTCCAGTGGGTGGTCGAGGGGGTGACCGAGGCGATGGTCGGCGGGGTGGTCGGCGACGTGGTGTTCGTAGGGGGCGTCGAGGTGGTCGACGGGGTGGTGATCGGACTGGTCGGCGGGGTGGTCATCGGAGCTCCAACTCCCCTGCGGAGCGCAGGTGTTGTACGGCGTACGAGCGCCAGGGGCGCCAGCTGTCGGGGACGTCCAGGCCGGGCGGGGCCACATCCGGGTCGCCCAGGGCGCGGGTGCGGATGACGGCGGCGGTACCGGCGTCCAGACCGGGCAGGGCGAGCAGCGCCGCGTGGGCGTCGTCGCGGTCGGCGCCGGGGTCCAGGCGGACGACGCCGTTGGCGAGGGCGGCGGTGAGGGCACCGAGAGGGCCGACGGGCTCGGCCTCCGCCAGGACCGCCGACTCAGGGAACAGGTGGGTGAGGCCGCCGCAGGGCGCGTCGAGGGCCTTGCCGTACCGGCGTACGAGGTGCTCGGCCGCCACCGGTCCGACCATCGCCCGCACCGCCAGCTCCTCCGGATCCGCCGCTCCGGGTGAGCGCAGTCCCGGACGGGCCGCGACCAGCGGGGCGAGCCGCGGGTCGGAGCCGAGCCGTTCGTCGACGGCGTACGGATCGGCGTCCAGGTCGAACAGGCGCCGCAGCCGCTGCACCGCGGTGGTCAGGTCGCGCAGGTCGGTGAGGTGGAGCCGGGCGTCCAGCCATCCGCGGGGCCGCTCGTCGACCGCGGCGATCCCGGTGCCGTACGGCAGCCGCAGGGTGCGCCGGTAGGTGCGCCGGCCGCGCGGACCGCTGACCTCCTCCACGCCGGGGACGGCCTCGGCGGCGAGCACGTCGAAGGCGGCGCCGGACTGATAGGCGCCCCGGTAGGCGAGCCGCAGCGGGACTCCGGCCGCCGGGGTGGCGGTACGGCGGGACGCGGGGGCGGCGGCGCGCAGCTCGCTCGGGGTCGACGCGTACACCGTGCGGATCGTGTCGTTGAACTGCCGCACGCTGGCGAACCCGGAGGCGAAGGCGATGTGGGTGACCGGCAGCTCGGTGGTCTGCAGCAGGACGCGGGCGGTGTGCGAGCGCTGGGCGCGGGCGAGGGCGACCGGTCCGGCGCCGAGCTCCGCGGTGAGCTGGCGCTGGACCTGCCGGGCGCTGTAGCCCAGCCGGGCGGCGAGGCCCGCGACGCCCTCCCGGTCGACGATCCCGTCGCCGATCAGCCGCATCGCCCGTCCCACCACGTCGGCCCGCACGTTCCACTCCGCCGACCCGGGTACCGCGTCCGGCCGGCACCGCCGGCAGGCCCGGAACCCCGAGCCCTGCGCGGCGGCGGCCGTCGCGAAGAACCGCACGTTGCGCCGCTTGGGCGTGACGGCCGGGCAGCTGGGACGGCAGTAGATCCCGGTGGTCTCGACGGCGAAGAAGAACTCCCCGTCGAACCGCCCGTCCCGGCTGCGCACCGCCTCGTACCTGCTGTCCTCGTCCATCACACCGTCCAGTGTGCGACCTGGACGGGAGTGTGACTGGCGGGATTCGGACACGGCGTTCCCCGCACCCCGTCAGGGGCGCGGGGAACTGCGCGACCAGCCACAGCCCACCCGCACCCGCCGGACGACACAGGGAGGCACCCCCATGGGCGCCCTACCGCACCCGCCCCCGCTTCGCCTCCATCGCGGCCTTCCCCTCGGCCCCCCGGCGCTTCCAGTCCTTCCGAAGCTCCGCGCGGACCCTCGCATCGGTCTTGGCCACGATCCGCTGGTTCTCCCGGATCAGCTTGCGATAGCTCTCCAGGCGCCGTTGCGGCAGCTCACCGGAGTCGATCGCGGCGAGCACCGCGCACCCCGGCTCCGCCTCGTGGGCGCAGTCGTGGAAGCGGCACCGCGCGGCCAGCTCCTCGATCTCGGAGAACACCTGTCCGACCCCGTTCCCGGCGTCGAAGAGGCCGACCCCCCGCAGTCCCGGGGTGTCGATGAGCACGCCCCCGCCGGGCAGGGCGAGGAGGTTGCGGGTGGTGGTGGTGTGCCGTCCCTTGCCGTCGACGTCCCGGGCGGCCCGGACGTCCATGATCTCCTCGCCGACCAGGGCGTTGGCGAGGGTCGACTTCCCGGCGCCGGACTGCCCCAGCAGCACCGACGTACCGCCGGAGACGACCGCGCCGAGCACGTCGAGACCGTCGCCGTCCTGCGCGCTGACCGTCAGCACCGGTACGCCCGGCGCCGCGGTCTCCACATCCTGGACGAGATGCGCGAGCGTCACCGCGTCCGGCACGAGGTCGGCCTTGGTGAGCACGACCACGGGCTGCGCGCCGCTCTCCCAGGCGAGGGCGAGGAACCGCTCGATGCGGCCGAGGTCGAGCTCGACGGCCAGCGACACGGCGATGATCGCGTGGTCGACGTTGGCGGCGAGGATCTGCCCCTCGGACCGCTTGGAGGAGGTGGAGCGGACGAAGGCGGTGCGGCGCGGCAGATACGTGCGCACGTAACGGGGATTGCCGGCGGGCTCGACGGCGACCCAGTCGCCGGTGCACACGACCCGCAGCGGGTCGTGGGGGGTGACGAAGGCGGTGTCCGCGCGCAGCGTCCCGTCGGCGGTGACGACGTCGCACTGTCCGCGGTCGACCCGGACCACCCGCCCGACCAGCAGTCCTTCGGTGTCGTAGGGAGCGAACTCGGCCGCCCACGCGTCGTCCCAGCCGTACGGGGCCAGCGGGTGCGACGGAGCGGGGGAAGCCGAGGGAAAGGTGAGACTCAAGGGGAACCCTTCACAGGGCGGCCCCGGCCGTGCGCGCTCGTTGGGCGCGCAGGGAAGTGGGAAGGATCAGCCGGTGACCGCGGAGGTGGAATGGATGAACTTCTGGTTGCGGGCAGCGCCCATCTCAGAGACAGCCATCGGTCACACCTCCCGTTGTCGCACTCGGCGGACGGCAGCGGCAAAACAGCCACTGCGTGAAGCGGACCCGAGCCTAGAGGCATCCGGATCGCGATGCCACCGGATTTTCGGCTGAGCCAGTTGTGCTACGATGGGGGAGTTGCAGTTGTGGTACCCATGAACCTATGTGCGCCTGACGGGAATGTTTCTCCTGCAGGCGCATTACTTGTTTTCCGGCATCTCCGGATGGGGCCTCTGCCTACAGAAGGAGAAATGTCATGGCACAGGGAACAGTGAAGTGGTTCAACGCCGAAAAGGGCTTCGGCTTCATCGAGCAGGACGGCGGCGGCCCCGACGTCTTCGCCCACTACTCGAACATCGCCGCCCAGGGCTTCCGTGAGCTCCAGGAGGGCCAGCGGGTCTCCTTCGACGTCACGCAGGGCCAGAAGGGCCCGCAGGCGGAGAACATCGTCCCCGCCTGATCCCCGGGCGCGTTTCCACTCACCGGGGTCCGCACCGCTACGGTGCGGACCCCGGTTTGTGCTGTTACCAGGAAGGCAGAAACCGCATGTCCCGCAGGCCCCAGAAGTCGAACCGGCGTGCCTCGTCGCCCCGACCCTCCACGTCGTCCCCCGCCGAGTTCCGGCTGCCGGAGAACACGACACCCGCGCTGCCCCCCGTCGAGGACTTCGCCGGCCTGGACATGCCCGCGGGACTGCTCAAGACGCTCACCGCCCAGGGCGTCGACACCCCGTTCCCCATCCAGGCCGCCACGCTGCCCAACTCGCTGGCCGGCCGTGACGTGCTGGGCCGGGGTCGCACCGGTTCCGGGAAGACCCTCGCGTTCGGGCTCGCGCTCCTGGCCCGTACCGCCGGACTGCGCGCGGAGCCCAGGGCGCCCCTGGCGCTGGTGCTCGTGCCCACCCGGGAACTCGCCCAGCAGGTGACGGACGCGCTGACCCCGTACGCGACCGCCGTGAACCTCCGGCTCGCCACCGTGGTCGGCGGACTGTCGATCACCAAGCAGGCCGCGACGCTGCGGCGCGGGGCCGAGGTGCTCGTGGCGACGCCGGGCCGCCTCAACGACCTCGTGGCCCAGGGGCACTGCGCGCTCGGCGACGTCCGCGTCACGGTGCTGGACGAAGCCGACCAGATGACCGACATGGGCTTCCTGCCGCAGATCACCAAGCTGATCGAGCAGGTACGCCCCGGCGGCCAGCGCATGCTCTTCTCGGCCACCCTGGACCGCAACATCGACCGGCTGGTGCAGCGGTACCTGACCGACCCGGTGGTGCACTCCGTGGACCCGTCCGCGGGCGCGGTCACCACCATGGAACACCACGTGCTGCACGTGGCGGACGAGACCGACAAGAAGGCCGTCACCACGCGCATCGCGGCCCGCGACGGCCGGGTCATCCTCTTCCTCGACACCAAGAGGTCCGCCGACCGGCTCACCAAGCGGCTGCTGACGGCCGGTGTGCGCGCGGCGGCCCTGCACGGCGGCCGCTCCCAGCCGCAGCGCAACCGCACCCTGGAACAGTTCAAGAACGGCCAGGTCACCGCACTCGTGGCGACGAACGTCGCGGCCCGGGGCATCCACGTCGACGACCTGGACCTCGTCGTGAACGTCGATCCCCCCGGCGACCACAAGGACTACCTCCACCGGGGTGGGCGCACCGCCCGCGCGGGTGGCTCCGGCAGCGTGGTCACGCTGGTCCTGCCCGACCAGAAGCGGGACGTCACCCAGCTGATGTCGGACGCGGGCATCCGTCCCCGGACCGCCCGCATCTCGTCGAGTGACGCGGAACTGGCCACCCTCACCGGCGCCCGCGAGCCCTCCGGCGTGCCCGTCACCATCGAGGTACCCGCGCCGCCCGCGCCCGCGGCGTCGCGCGGGGAGCGCAAGCCCGGCAGCAAGCCCGCCGGGCGGTCCGGCCGCCGACGCCGCAACGACGGCGGACCGGCCGCGGCGGCACCTTCCGCCGCGGGGCGGGGCCGGAGCGCGGGCGGCCGAGCCGCGGCCAAGGCGCCGGCCACCGGCACCGCGACGGGTGGGCGCGCTGCCGCCTCCCGCGCGGGGGCACAGGGAGGCAAGGACGCGTCCGCCGGCACCGGTGGCGGCAGGACCGGCCGTCGGGCCACCGCGACCGCGACGAACGGTGCCGGGGCCGGTCGCGGCTCCGGACGACGTACGGCGAACGGCACGGCCGGCACCCGCGGCCGGGGCTCCGAGTCCCGCGGCGGCCGCCGGGGCGCCGACTCCTAGCCCGTCGCCGGGCGCGCCACCCGCACCACGGTCGCCCGCGCGGGCCGGCCGCGGTGCCGAGGCCGCGCGTCCTGGACCGCGTCCGGGTGCCGATGCCCCTGGCGCGCGGGTGAGTTCAGGCCTTCGTGCAGGTGTGCCCGTTCAACGAGAAGTCGTGGGCCGGGGAGTTCGTGCCGCGCCAGGAGGCGAGGAAGCCGAAGGCGAGGTCGCCGCCCGCGGCCACGGTCCCGTTGTAGTCGGCGGCGGTGGCGGTGACCCGGGAGCCGTTCTGGGTGAAGTCGCCGTCCCACATCTGGTTGACCTTCTGGCCGTCCTTGAAGGACCAGGTGACGCGCCAGTCGTCGAGGGCCTCCTCGGTGGTGACGGTGACCGTGGCCTGGAAGCCGTCGGGCCACTGGTTGACCAGGTCGTAGCGGACCTCGCAGGTCGCCGGTTCGCTCGTCCCGGTGGCCGGGGGCGCGGTCCTGTCGTCGTCGCGGGCGGCGGAGGACGTGGTGCCCTGGGGTCCGGGGTCGGGGTGCTTCCTCCCCGGGGTGGAGCGGCTCGCGGACGGGGAGGGGGACACCGACGGGCGGGGGGTCGTGGACGGTGACGGGGTCACGGCGCCGGGTTCCGCCACCGGTTGACGGTCGGTGGGCGAGGAGGCACCGTCATCCATGGAGCCGTCCCTCGGCATCATCGACACGGCGAGGGCCAGCAACGACACCAGGACGGCGGTGACGAGCAGCCCGCCCCGCACGACCCGTGCCTTGTGCGCGCCCGGGTTCGGCGGGCCCGCGTCCGCCGGTTCCGGGCGTCCGGCGCCCAGCCGTACCTCCGCGGCCCGGCGCCTGCGCTCCAGGTAGGCGAGCCCGCCCCAGCCGATCACCCCGCCGGCCAGCGCCCCGGGCAGTCCCCCGCCGTGCAGCCGCAGACAGGCGGCGGCCTCGGCGCACTGCACACAGGTGGCGAGGTGGCGGGAGAGGTCGCCCGGGGTGTCGGAGGCGGCGGACCGGGTGACCGCGTCCAGCAGGCGGGCGTAGCTGCGGCACTGCGGGGCCATGGGGGTGTCGAGGTGGTTGCGGTGGCTGCGGTCCCGGAACAGGCCGCGTACCTGCGTCAGTTCCTCGGACACTTGGGCCGGGTCCAGACCCAGCCGGCGCGCCACCACGGACAGCGGCAGTGCCTCCACCTCGGCCAGCCACAGCAGGTCCGCGTCGTGTTCCTGCATGTCGCGCAACCCGCGCAGGGCGAGCGGGCGTTGCAGAGGCGGGCCGGTGTAGCGTGCGGCCTTCTCGGAGTTGAGCCACAGGCGCAGGTCGGGGTCGAGCCGGTGCCCCTGGCCGCCGGCCTCCCAGGCGGCCGCCGTGGTGCGAACCGCCGTCAGCAGCAAGGGGATCACGGGCAGCCGGGGCGCTCGACGGCCCACGCTTCTGACGGTGCCCGCGCTGTCGGTGCGGACCTCGCGCATACCGAGGGCGAACGCCTCCGTGGCCAGTTGGGTGGCCGCGGTGGAGCCGGCCGTGCACAGGTCGGCGTAGGAGAGGACGGCGTCCCAGCACTCGGTGAACAGCACGGCCTCGGTGGCGTCCTGGGGGGTCGGCAGGTCGGGCATCGGACTCCTGCATCGAGAGCGAGGTCAACTCACCTTATTGGCAACGGAGTTGTGGAAAGCCTCGCGACAGTGCACGAGCTTTTCACGGGTTCCGCACAACTGACAAGCTCACTATTCATATCCGGTTACCGGCAGTTCGGACCCACCCACTCCTCGTTGCCCTTGATGCGGGTGTGGCGCGCGACGGCACGAGTGTCGCCCAGGGAGACATACGCAGAAAGAGCCCGGACGTCTCGATCCGGGCTCTTCGCGTTCGGCTCGTTCTTCGGCCAGTGCCGCGGGACTACTGCCGCGTTGCCTGCCGCGGCGCTAGCGTGTCTCGGCCGGCTCCTGCGCGGGGAGGCTGTCCATGAAGGAGCTCACCGAGAAGACCGCGCGGCCGGGGCCGGGTTCGCCGTAGCCGGGGGGCGAGGAGAGGCCGAAGTCCTCCATGGTCTGGCGGTAGGCCTGGAGCAGCCGGATGTGGTACTCCAGCGGCGCGCCCTGCGGGTTGGCCTTGCCGAGCGGGGTCGTCGGCTCGGGGCACCAGGTGGTGAAGCGGGGCGTGATGCCGTGCGACATGAAGAAGCGCAGGCCCTCGGTGGTGGACGCGATGGCCTCGTCGACCGTCTTGAACCCGAACGGCTCGGCCATCTCCACGCCCGCCACGAAGTTGGGGATGACGTTGCGGGCGCCGAAGACCTCGACGGAGTCCAGGATCCGCCGGTGCCACTCGTCGCGGCCGACGTAACGCTCCTTGCCGGGGCAGTACATCTTGAACAGGTACTCGTCCCACACCTCGTAGTTGGGGTGGTAGATCTGCACGCCGTAGTCCTTGAAGCGCTGCACGTCGTCCTTGGGCAGCGCCTGGGCGACGACCTTGCCGATCCAGCGGCCGGGGAAGCGCTCCTCGATGGCCTTGGCGTAGTGCCCGTAGAAGTCGGCCTCGTCACGGCCCGAGACGGTCTTGGTGATGGCGCCGCCGGTGAGCGTGTAGGCGGTGGACACCTTCTGGGTGTCGTAGCGGTCGATGATCTCGAGCGCTTCCAGGATCTCGTCGGCGTCCTTGACCCCCGTGTACGGCCGCCCGGCGGCCTTGTGCTGGCGCCAGTTGTGGTTGATGTCGCAGTACTGGCACTCCTCCTTGGCGCCGAAGTACTGGCAGACCCGGAAGACGGTCAGGTAGATCAGGTAGCCCCACTGGATGGTGGGCGCGACCTCCATGACGGACTTGCCGTTGGAGAGCTTGTGCTTGTAGTACTCCGGCATCGGGGGCACCCCGACGTCGGCGATGCGCTTGCCGTCCAGGTAGAGCCCGAGCACGCCCGAGTCGTCGGCGGCGACCCGGTACGGCGACGACGGGTTCACGCGGACCGAGACGACGGTGCGGCGCAGGTCGTACGGCCCGCCCGTGAGGATGATCTCCTCCGGCGGGCGGCGCAGCGCGGCCTCGCCGAGCTCGGGGAGGGTGCCGTGGTCGAAGGAGAAGATGAAGTACGACTTCGGCTTGACCTCGCCCCCCTCGTTGTCGCTGAGGGCGGACGGGTCGAAGGCCACCCCACCACGCAGCAGGTCCTCCTTGAAAACGGCTTCCCTTGGTACATGCGGGAACCGCTCCATCAGATCCTCGACCAGCGCCGTGCGGCTGCCCATCCGTAATCTCCTCCCGGCTCAGGCGTTCGACTCCTCACGGTATGCCCCCGGCCGGCGGTCAGGCGTACCGGGTCCCCTCCCGGCGCGCGATGTGTCGCGGTACGGGCATGTTGTCCGGCAGTGCGGGATCGGTGACGGGCGCGCCCCAGACCGAGGTCAGCGGCAGGGTTCCGGCCCACAGGCCCAGGTCCGCGTCGGGTCCGTCGCCGTCGTCCGGCGGGCCGGTGCGGATCTTGACCGAGGCCTCCTCGAGGGAGAGGGCGAGGAGGGTGGTGGCGGCGAGCTCCTTGCGGTTCGGGCCGCGGGCGTACGACCACTGCCCCGGGGCCGCGTGCTCGGTGAGCCGGCGCAGGCCCGCCAGCTTCTCGTCGGGGTCGGTGACCCTGCGGGCCTCGCCGTGGATCATCGCGCTGCGGTAGTTCACGCCGTGCTCGAAGACGGACCGGGCGACGACCAGACCGTCGACGTGCGTGACCGTGACACAGACGGGGGTGCCGCCGGCGAGGCTGCGGCTCGCGACCGAGCCGTGCAGGTAGAGCCGCTCCTCGTCGCGTCCGTAGACGGTCGGGACGACCAGCGGGCGGCCCTCGACGACCACGCCCAGGTGGCAGACGAAGCCCGCGTCCAGGACGGCGTCCAGCTCGGCCCGGTCGAGGCTGCCCTGGTCGCGCAGGCGACGGTGCCGGGTGAGGCCGGTCTCGGGGAGCAGCGGGTCGGGGCTCATAGCGAGGGAGATTACTGATATCGCGGCGAGAGCGCCACCTTGCTGCGCATATCGTCACTCACACTCACCTGTGGCTACGAAATCCGCTTCAGGCTCCGTGTTCCAGGGCCGCCAGGTCCACCGGGTACGCCGGCGCCCCGCCCGCCGCCAGCCGTTCCGCCTCCTCGGCCACCGTCGCGCCGAGGCGGGCCAGCTCGTTGCCCTGGGAGCCGGCGAGGTGCGGGGTGACGAACGCGTTGGGCAGGTCGTAGAGGGGCGAGTCGGCGGGGAGCGGTTCGGGGTCGGTGACGTCGAGGACCGCGCTGAGGCGGCCGGTGCGGAGTTCCTCGACGAGGGCGTCGTGGTCCACCAGACCGCCGCGCGCGGTGTTGACCAGCACCGCCCCGTCGGGCATCAGGGCCAGCTCGCGGCGGCCGAGGAGGTGACGGGTCTCGGGGGTCTCGGGCGCGTGGAGGGTGACGATGTCCGAACCGCGCAGCAGGTCGTCCAGCGCCACGAGCGGCACGCCGAGTTCGGCGGCTCGCCGCTCGTCGACGTACGGGTCGGCGAGGACGGGCACCAGGTCGAAGGGGCGCAGCAGTTCCAGGACCCGGCGGCCGATGCGGGACGCCCCGATGACGCCGACCCGGCGTCCGTGGTTGCCGATGCCGGGGACGATTCCCCACCCGGGGTGGGCCCGCGAGGTGCGCAGCCGCTCACGGGCGACGAACAGGTCCTTCCCGGCGAGCAGGATCATGGCGAGGGTGTACTCGGCGACGGGCAGCGCGTTGGCGTCGGCGGCCGAGGAGACCGCGATGCCCCGCTGCCAGATCCCAGGCGTGGCGAAGCCCTTGACGGAGCCGGCGGAGTGCAGGACCGCGCGCAGTCCCGGCGCCGCGTCGAGGACGGCCGTGTCGATACGGGGGCACCCCCAGCCGGTGACGAGGATCTCCGTGCGGGCGAGCACCTCGCTGACGCGCGGGTCGGCGAAGTCCTCGACGACCAGCTCCGGGTCGATCTCCACCGCTTTCCGCAGCCGTGCCAGCACCTCGGGCGGAAAGACGTGCGGCAGGTTCGCGGCGGTCATGGCGAACAGCGCCTGGGGACGCTCGTGCACAGTGGTGACCCCCGGTCGAGGAAAGCGATAGAAAACGCTCTCTACGTTAGGTGTCCGCAGATGAGAGGGTCAACGGACGACATGCCAGAGAAAGGACGACAGGAATGACGCAGACGGTCACCAACTGGGCGGGCAACATCACCTACGCCGCCAAGGAGCTGCACCGCCCGGGTTCGCTCGACGCGCTCCGGGCCCTCGTGGCCGACAGCGCGAAGGTGCGGGTGCTGGGCAGCGGCCACTCGTTCAACACGATCGCCGAGCCGGGCGCCGACGGGACGCTGGTCTCGATCGCCGGTCTGCCGCCGGTGCTCGACGTGGACACCGCGGCCCGCACGGTACGGGTCTCCGGCGGCGTCCGGTACGCCGAACTGGCCCGCGCCGTCGACGCGCACGGCCTCGCCCTGCCCAACATGGCCTCGCTGCCGCACATCTCGGTGGCCGGCTCGGTGGCGACCGGCACCCACGGCTCGGGCGTCGGCAACGGGGCGCTGGCCTCGGCCGTGCGCGAGGTGGAGCTGGTGGTCGCCGACGGTTCGACGGTGACGATCGGGCGCGGTGACGACCGCTTCGGCGGCGCCGTGACCTCGCTCGGCGCCCTGGGGGTGGTCACCGCGCTCACCCTGGACCTGGAACAGGCGTTCCAGGTCGAGCAGCGCGTGTTCACCGAACTGCCGCTGGCCGGGCTGGACTTCGCGGCCTTCTCGGCGGTCATGTCGGCGGCGTACAGCGTCAGCCTCTTCACCGACTGGCGGGAGGCCGGCTTCCGGCAGGTGTGGCTGAAGCGACGCGTGGACCAGCCGCTCGCCGACTTCCCCTGGGCCGCGCCCGCCACCGAGAAGCTGCACCCGGTGCCGGGGATGCCGGCGGTCAACTGCACCGAGCAGTTCGGGGTGCCGGGGCCCTGGCACGAGCGACTGCCGCACTTCCGGGCGGAGTTCACGCCGAGCAGCGGCGCGGAGCTGCAGTCGGAGTACCTGCTGCCGCGCGAGCACGCCGTCGCGGCGCTCCAGGCGATCGACCAGGTCCGGCGGACCGTCGCCGGCGTGCTGCAGACCTGCGAGGTGCGCACGGTCGCCGCCGACGAGCAGTGGCTGAGCCCGTCGTACGGACGCGACACGGTGGCCCTGCACTTCACCTGGATCGCGGACACCGCGGCGGTACTGCCGGTGGTACGGCGGCTGGAGGCTGCGCTCGACCCGTTCGACCCGCGGCCGCACTGGGGGAAGGTCTTCACCACCGCGGGCGAGACGCTGCGGGGCCGCTACCCCAGGCTGGGCGACTTCCGGGCATTGGCCAATGGTCTGGACCCTGAGGCAAAATTCGCCAACGCCTTCGTCGCGGACGTGCTCGCCGTCTGACTTTGTACAGCCCCTTTCCTAACCCCTTGTCGAAAGGTGCGGCGGGCCATAGCCTTGCGCCGCGCCGGTGCCGTCGTCGTGCCGGCAGGAGCCGAAGGGAGGGGGGCACGCCGCGATGAAGCGCACCTCACGTGACATCCGCACCGCGAACCGCTACGAGGTACTGCGCCAGATCATCGCCCGCTCGCCCACCTCCCGGCAGGAGCTGGCGGCCGCCACCGGGCTGAGCCTGGCCACGGTCGCCACCCTCGTCGGCGAACTGCTCGACCTGCGGATGATCACGGAGGTCGGCTTCGAGGACTCGGCGGGAGGCCGCCCCCGCGGACTAGTCGCGGTCAACGCGTCGGGGGGCGCGTTGATCGGCGTCGACATCGCCGAGACGTACGTCCATGTCGAGCTCTTCGACCTCGGGCTGAACGTGCTGGCCCGCGCCGAGGAGGACGTCCGGCCCGGTGAGAGCCGCCCCCAGCAGGTCGTCGGCCATGTCGCCGCCGCCGTCGGCTCGGTGGTCGCACAGGCCGGCGTCGAGGGCGCGCGGGTCCTCGGGGTCGGGGTGAGCGTGCCGGGACAGGTGGACCGGGACACCGGGTTCTCCGAGTACGCGCCCAACTGGGACTGGCACGACGTGCCGTTGCTCGACCTGCTCACCGAGCACATCGCCTACCCGCTGTACCTGGACAACCCGCTGCGCGCCTCCGCGGTGGCCGAGCTGTGGTTCGGAGCCGCCCGCGGGCGCGGGGACGCCGTGGTGGTCAACCTCGGCACCGGTGTGGGCTCCGGACTGATCCTCGGCGGCGGGCTGCACCGCGGCGTGAGCAACAGCGCCGGCGAGTGGGGGCACACCACGATCGTGCTGGACGGCCGACTGTGCCGCTGCGGCAGGCACGGCTGCGTGGAGGCGTACGTCGGCGCGTCCGGGATCATGCTGAATCTCCAGGAGTTGGCCCCCGACAGCCCGCTGCTGCACCCGGACGACCAGACGGCCACCATCGCGGCGCTGGCCGAGGGACTGCGGCGCGGGGACCCCGTGGCGGTCGACGCGGTGCGGGCCACCGTCCGCTATCTCGGCGCCGGTGTCGCCAACCTGGTCAACATGTACAACCCCGAGGTGGTCGTGCTCAGCAGTTGGGTCGCCGCCGCCCTCGGCGAGCCCCTGGTCGCCCAGGTGCGCGAGGCCGTCGCCCGGCACGCCCTCCCCCGGCCGATGGCCGCCACCGAGATCGTGCTGTCCCCCATCCCCACGGACCCGGTGTGCCTGGGCGCGGCGACGTTCGCGCTGGAAGGGGCGCTGCAGTCGGTCGGACAGAGAACGCCCGGACGCACGACCGCGGCGCGGGCGCGTCGCTGAAGCGGGGGCGCGTCGCTGAAGCCGGGGTGCGTCGCTGAAGCCGGGGTGCGTCGCTGCCGGCCGTGTCGGGGGTGGCGGGGGTGTCGCGGGCGGCGGCGGGGCGCATCGCTGGTGGCGGGGCGTGTCGCTGTTGGCGGGGCGTGTCGCTGCTGGGCGCGTTCGCCGAGGAACAGGGCGCGGGTCCGCTGAGAAGGGGCGCGTCCGCTGGGAACGGGGCGCGTCGCCCCGCCCGAGCCACCGACCCCAGGAGCAACAACTCGTAGGCCCCGCAGGTCGGTTGCGGACCGCCGACGCGGCGGCCCGCGGTCTGTGATGTCCGGCATCCCGAACGCTCCACAACGCTTCGGACAGGCTTCGTCCAACCCCTTGCCGAAGCCTTAGCCGAAGGTTAACGTCCCGCACCGCAAGTCCATGTGAGCCACCTGGCGCTGAGCCGCTCCAGCGATGGGCGCAGAGCCGCAGCCGCACTCGAGACAAGGACGTCAGCATGTCGGCAATGAGGAACGTCAACTGGGACCGCCGAACCGTTCTGCGGGCCGCGATGGGCATGGCCGCCGCCGGTGGACTGGCCGCGTGCGGCGGCAACACCGGTCGCGGCAGCTCCGGCGACAGCCTGGTGCAGTACTTCCACGCGTACGGCGAGGCGGGCACCGAGCAGGCCATCAAGCGGTATGCGAAGGCTTACAAGGAAGCCAACGTCACCACGCAGTGGATCACCGGCAGCAACTTCGAGAACAAGCTGTTCCCGGCCCTGTTGACCAAGAACGCGCCCGACGTCTTCGAGTTCCACCCGCAGCTTCAGCTGGTGACGAGCGGGCAGGTCGCGGACCTCTCCGACATCATCAACCCGGTCAAGGACGACTTCAACCAGGCCGACATCGCCTCGCACACGGTCGACGGCAAGATCTACGGCGTCCGCATGATCGACGACCCGCAGTTCTTCTACTACCGCCCCTCGCTCTTCGAGAAGGCCAAGGTCGAGGTCCCCCAGACCCTGGAAGAGCTGATCGAGACGGTCGACAAGCTCACCACCGACAAGGTCAAGGGCGCCTTCCTCGGCAACGACATCACGACCATCCAGAACCCGCTGATCTGGTCGGCCGGCGCGGACACCCTGAACGACAAGAACGAGATCGCCTACCACACGGACGCGGTCGCCGACGGCCTCAAGCAGCTGCGCCGGCTGTTCACCAGCGGCAACCTGCTGCTCGACGCCCCCGCCGACTGGTGGGACCCCTCGGCCTTCACCCAGGGTCTCACCGCGATCCAGTGGTGCGGTATGTGGGCGATGCCGGTGATCCAGAAGGCGCTCGGCGACGACGTCGGCATCTTCCCGTTCCCGAAGGTCGGAGACGCCGGCAAGTTCTCGGTCACCAACGGCGGTTGGTCGATGTTCGTCAACGCCAAGGGCAAGAACGTCGACGCGGCCAAGGAGTACGTCAAGTGGCTGTGGATCGACCAGAAGAAGTACCAGGAGGACTGGGCGCTGTCCTACGGCTTCCACATCCCGCCGCGCACCTCCATAGCGGAGAGCGCCACCAAGCTGAAGTCCGGCCTGCCGGCCGAGGGCGTCAAGCTGTTCGGCGAGTACGGGCACTTCGACAACATCGCCTGGACGCAGGCGATGATCGCCTCGGTGAACGACGTGATCGCCAACTCCGTGCGCAAGGGCGGCAGTCCGGAGGCCGCGCTCGACGCCTGTGACAAGAAGGTCAACGCCGAGCTCAAGAAGCTGTTCGGATAGGCCGGCGGGCGGATCACACCATGTCGACCACCACGGAGATCGACCTCGCGACCTCCGCCCCGGCCAAGTCCCGCAAGGACCGGCCGCGGCGGAGTCTGCGGGCCAGCGCCACGCTCAACTTCTGGCTGTTCACCAGCCCCTTCCTCATCGGCCTGATCATCTTCGTGTTCGTGCCGATGGGCTGGAGCATCTACCTCAGCTTCTTCGAGGCCCGGTTCACCGTCTCGCCGAGCGAGTTCATCGGCTTCGACAACTACCGGGCGATCCTGGACAACCCCGACTTCACCGGGGCCCTCGTCACGTTCACCGTCTTCGCCGCGTTCATCGTCCCCACCACCTGGGCGCTCTCGCTGGGCCTGGCGCTGCTGGTGCACCGGCTGACCTTCATGAAGACGTTCTTCCGGTCCGTGTTCTTCCTGCCGACCGCCGTCTCCTATGTCGCCGCGGCGCTGATCTGGAAGATGTCCATCTTCAACGGCGTCCGCTTCGGCATGGCGAACACCGTCATCGGCTGGTTCGGCTTCGAGAACGTCGCCTGGCTCGCCAACCCCGAACCGCCCTGGTACTGGCTGGTCATCGTGACGCTCCGGCTGTGGCTCCAGGCCGGGTTCTACATGATCCTGTTCCTGGCGGCACTCCAGAACATCCCGGGCGAGCTGTACGAGGCCGCCGCCATCGACGGCGCCAAGCCGGGCTGGCAGACCTTCCGTTACATCACGCTGCCGCAGCTGCGGGCCACCTCCACCGCGGTGATCCTGCTCCTGCTGATCGCCGCCTACCAGGCCTTCGACGAGTTCTGGAACCTGCTCAGCAGGGCGACCTGGGGCCAGCCCCCGCTCGTGGAGCTGTACAAGACGGCCCTCGGCGAGAACCAGGACTACGGGCAGGGCAGCGCCGGCGCCGTCATCCTGACCCTGCTCATCCTGATCATCACCCTGTTCCAGGGCCGGATCATGGGCTTCGGAAGGGGTGAGGAGTCCAAGTGACCACCACCGCACCTGACAGCGGCAAGACCCCGCGTACACAGCGCGGCGGCCGGGTCATCGGCAACACCGGCCTCTACATCGCCACCGGTGTCGCCGCCCTGCTGTTCCTGATCCCCTTCTACCTGATCGTCCGCAACGCCCTGATGACGGACCCGGAGATCACGGGCGAGGACTGGAAGTGGTTCCCCACCGACATCCAGTGGGGCAACATCACCGAACCGTTCAACGACGAGACCGTCGACTTCAGCCGGGCCCTGTGGAACTCCTGGGTCGTCGCCATCCTGCACACCAGCGGCATCCTGCTGATCTGCTCGCTGGCCGGCTACGGCCTCGCCCGCATCCCGTACCGGCACGCCAACAAGATCTTCTACGCCGTGCTGGTCACCCTGATGATCCCGACGGCCGTGACCTTCGTGCCGAGCTTCGTGCTGGTGTCCTCGCTGGGCTGGGTGGACACCTACCGGGGTCTGATCATCCCGGGCCTGTTCAGCGGTTTCACCTGCTTCCTGTTCCGGCAGTACTTCCTGGGGTTCCCCAAGGAGCTGGAGGAGGCGGCGCGGGTGGACGGGCTGTCGTACTGGGGGGCGTACTGGCGGGTCGTCGTGCCCAACTCGCTGAACTTCTTCGCGGCCATGGCCACGATCACGTTCATCAGCGGCTGGAACTCCTTCCTGTGGCCCCTGGTCATCGGCCAGGACCCCAGTGCCTGGACCATCCAGGTCGCGCTGTCCGCGTACATGACGAACCAGACCGTCAACTACCACCTGATCTTCATGTCCACGGCCATCTCCATCCTGCCCCTGGTGCTGGTGTTCCTCTTCCTCCAGCGCTGGCTGGTGCAGGGGATCGCGCAGACCGGCATCAAGGGCTGACCCGGGGCGCTTCCGTCCCGTGCCCGGTAGGTGAGACGGCCGGGTAGGAAAGCTATTAATCGATTGACCAATTGATCGACATTCCGACACTGTCGAGACGTCGTCCGCGGTCGGTCGGCAGCCATGCCGACCGGCCGCGATTCGTTTGTCCGGCACGGGAGTTGACGTCTTTTGGTTGCCAGCATCGAGGTCCGCGGACTGTCCCGCACCTTCCACTCCACGGTCCGCCGACCCGGCTTCACCGGCGCGGTCCGGTCCCTGGTCAACCCGGAGCGGGTCGCCAAGCACGCCGTCACCGACATCAGCTTCGACGTGGACCCGGGTGAACTCCTCGCCCTGCTGGGCCCGAACGGTGCCGGCAAGTCCACCACCATCAAGATGCTCACCGGGATCCTCACCCCCACCGCCGGGCACGCCAGGGTCGCGGGTGTGGTGCCGTACGAGGACCGCGAGCGCAACGCCCGCAACATCGGCGCTGTGTTCGGGCAGCGCACCCAGTTGTGGTGGGACCTGCCGGTGCGCGAGTCGTTCGCGATCCTGCGGGACATCTACCAGGTGCCGATGGCCGAACACGCCGCCCGGCTCGCGGAGTTCGACGGGCTGCTCGACCTGTCGTCCTTCTGGGACACCCGGGTGCGCCATCTCTCGCTCGGCCAGCGGGTGCGCAGCGACCTGGCCGCCGCCCTGCTGCACGACCCGCCGGTCGTCTTCCTCGACGAGCCGACCATCGGCATGGACGTGGTGGTCAAGGAGCAGGTGCGGGAGTTCCTGCGGCACCAGGTCGAGGAGCGTGGCCGGACCGTCCTGCTCACCACCCATGACATGACGGAGGTCGAGCGGCTGGCCGAACGGGTCGTCCTGGTCAACCACGGCCGCCTCGTCCTCGACGGCACCCTCGACGAGATCCGCCGCAAGTTCGGCTCGACCTGGCAGATCCGCACCACCCTCGCCGACCCGCACACCGACCTCGTTCCGCTGCCGGGTGTCGTCCTGCACCAACGCACGGGCTCCCGCCTGGTGTTCGGTCCGGACGGCCCCGACGCCCCGACCGTGCACCAGGCACTCAAAGCCGTGATCGAGGCCTACGAGGTGACCGACATCGCGCTCGACGAGGCGGACCTCGAGGACGTGATGCGGGCCGCCTACGTCCATGCGGAGGAGGTCTGACATGGCGGCGATCCACGCCTGGCGCGCCGCCCGCGTCACCCCGCTCGGTGAACTGCTCACCCCGCCCCGGATGACGGCCGCGCTGCTGCGCCTGACCGTGCAGGTGGTCCTGGTGGCCTCCCTGTGGCACGGCCTGTACGCGAGCACCGGCACGACCGCCGGACTCGACCGCGATCAGGCGGTGACCTACGCCGTGCTCGCCGTACTCGCGTCCCGACTGCGGGGGTTGGACCAGTACGCGGGCCGGGACACGGTGTTGCAGCACATGCACTTCGGCACCATCGTGTACTGGTACCTGCGCCCGCTGAAGCCGCAGCGGTACTACGCCCTGCGGGCCCTCGGCGAGCAGCTGTACGGTCTGGCCTGGGCACTCGGCGGCTACGCGGTCTGTCTGGCCGCCGGCGTCGTCGAACCGCCCGGGTCGGCCGCGGTCGCGGGGGTGTTCGCGCTCAGCCTGCTCCTCGGCCAGCTGGTCCTCTACTACGTCATGCTCGTCATCGACCAGCTGTGCTTCTGGACCCTGCGCAACGGCGCCGCGATGCTCATCCTGGTCTTCGCGCAGAACCTGCTGGCGGGCGTGTACGCGCCGCTGTGGTTCTTCCCCGACTGGTTCATCTCGCTGAGCGCCTTCCTGCCCTTCCAGGCGACGTTGAGCGTGCCCCTGTCCCTCTACATCGGCCGCATCGAACTGGCTGACGCGGGGCCGCAGTTGGCGATCCAGGCGGCCTGGGTCGTCGTGCTCGCCCTGTTCACCCGTCTGTTGTGGCGCCGAGCCGCCCGCCGTGTCGTCTCCCAGGGAGGGTGAGGCCTGTGAACGCCGTCCGGATCGCCTGGCGCATCACGCGCCTGAACTTCCGTGCCCAGCTGGAGTACCGCTCCGAGTTCCTGATGATGATCGCGATCGGTGCGGTCTGGCAGGTGTCGGTGATCGTGTTCGCGACAGTGCTGCTGACCCGGTTCACCGGGATGGGCGGCTGGGACAGCTCGGACGTGCTGCTGATCCCGGCGACCCGGATGCTGGCGCACGGTCTGTTCGTGCTGTTCCTGGGCCGGGTGCACGGTCTGGGCCGGCACATCCAGGAGGGTGTCATCG
Organism: Streptomyces sp. NPDC034103; assembly: GCF_055575395.1. Classification (NCBI taxonomy): domain Bacteria; kingdom Bacillati; phylum Actinomycetota; class Actinomycetes; order Kitasatosporales; family Streptomycetaceae; genus Streptomyces; species Streptomyces sp. NPDC034103. The sequence goes on from NZ_JBVISS010000001.1 coordinate 315,728, forward strand.
ACACCTACCTGGTCCGTCCGATGCCCGTCCACCGCCAGCTCCAGCTGTCGTACTTCCCCACCAACGCCATCGGCGACCTGACGGTCGCGGTGGGCCTGATGGCGGGTGCGCTCAGCCGCAGCGACCTCGACTGGACGGCCGGCCGGATCTCGTACCTGGTGGTGGCCGTGCTCGGCGGCCTGCTTCTGGAGGCGGCCCTGTTCACGGTCGTGGCCTGCGCGTCCCTGCGGTTCCCGGCCGCCGACTACTGGGGGCGCTGGCTGGAGGAGCTGCTCGGCACCTTCGGCAGCTACCCGCTCAACGTGCTGCCCAGGGCGGTGGGCGGCTTCCTGACGTACGGCCTCCCGCTCGCGTTCGTCGCCTACTTCCCGGCCGCCGTGCTGACCGGCCACGGTCATGACACCGGGGTCCCGTACTGGCTGGCGGCGGCCTCGCCGCTGGTCGGGGCGCTGGCGTATCTGGGGGCGCGGTGGCTGTGGCGGTACAGCCTGCGGCACTACACGGGGGTGAACGGCTGAGGTCCGCCGGGGCCGCGAGGTCCCGGCGGCTACGCTCGGCCGCGATGAACGACCGACAGGAACAGGTGACGGCGTACGCCGCCGAGGGCAGGATCTGGACGCGGCTCGCCGGACTGCTGCCGTCGGCCGAGGACGTGGAGCTGGTCCAGGACTGCTGGGCCATCGGGGAGCAGGAGGGCGGGCTCTGGCAGCTCGTGGAGAAACTGCACGAACAGGGCGTGGCCGTCGACGAGTTCACCCGGGCCGAGATCGCCGCGATGGCCGTGCAGTGGGATGTGTGGGACCGGCTCCAGGACGACATCCTGGCCCTCCCGGCGCTGGAACTCCCGCCCGGACGCGCCCGGTTGGGGCCGCTGCGGGTGTACGCCGACATGGAGCCCGTCGAGGAGGACGGGCGGATGCTGGTGCCGTGGATGCGCTGCGCGGGGTGCGAGCGCATCCTGTCACGCGGTCATCTGCGCGCCCCCTGGGGGATGTTGTCCTACCCGTCGGCGTATCTGGTCACCGGGCGCGGTGAGGCGCCGGTGGAGTTCGACAACGAGGAGCCCGGGGCGGTGTGGGCGGCGCTGTCCGCGCTCTCGGCGGGCTGCCGCGCACGGGGCGACGAGCTGCGGGGCGAGGCAGGGGCGTAGCGCCGCCGTTTCGGCGATCACCTCCCGGGATTTCCAAACGGGGCTGTCCCACTCCCGGCCCTACCGGGGTGCCAGTACGCAGAACTCGTTGCCGTCGGGGTCGAGCATCGCGACCCGGCCCGTGGCGTCCCCGGCGCCGTCGACGCGCTTCGCGCCCAGGGCGAGCAGACGCTCGACCTCCGCCCGCTGGTCGCCACCGGCGGGTGGTGCGAGGTCGAAGTGCAGTCGGCCGGGGCCGGTCTTGGGCGCCACCGGCGGGCCGCCCCAGGTGATCTTCGTCCGCCGTGCGGTGACTGGATCGCGGTCTCCTGGTCCTGGTCCCAGACCAGCGGCCACTCCAGCGCGGCGCTCCAGAAGTACCCGACCTCCTGCGAGCCGTCGCAGGCGAGGGCGCCGATGAATCCGGTGTCGGCGAGGAAGGCGTTGCCCGCCTCGATGACACAGAACTCGTTGCCGTCGGGGTCGGCGAGCACCACGTGGCCCTCCTCCGGGAGCTGGCCGACGTCGATGTGCCGGGCGCCGAGCCCGAGGGCCCTGTCCACCGTCCGCCGCTGGTCCTCCGGAACGGCACTCGTCAGGTCGAAGTGCATCCGGTTCGGGCCGGTCTTCTCGTCCCGGGTGGGGAGGAAGCGCAGCCGGAAGCCGCGCTCGTCGGCGGGCAGCAGCGTGAAGCCGCCGTGCGCGTCGCCGACCGACTCCCACCCGAGGACTCCGGACCAGAACCCCGCGAGCCGTCGGGGCTCGCTCGCACCGAGACACAACGCGAACAACTGACACGTCATAACCGCGCCCCATTTCCGATCCGCCGCCCGATCCCGGGGCCGCAGCTTAGGGGCGCGCAGGTATCAGCCGCAGCCCAATATCGGGGGCCTGAACGCGCTCCGCCTTCATGCACTAGGATGTAACCTAGGTACCCTAGGTTTCTTTCGCCGCCCCCGGAGACCCCCATGGCCCGCGCCGGAATCACCCGCGACCGCCTCACGGCGGCCGCCGCCGACCTCGCCGACGAGGTCGGCTTCGAGAACGTCACCCTCTCCGCGCTGGCCCGCCACTTCGGCGTGAAGGACGCCAGCCTCTACTCCCACGTGCGCAACCTCCAGGAACTGCGCACCCGCGTCGCCCTGCTCGCGGGCGGCGAGCTGATCGACCGGATCGCCGTCGCCGTCGCGGGACGGGCCGGCAAGGACGCGCTGGCCGCCTTCGCCGGTGCCTACCGGGAGTTCGCACGCGAACGTCCCGGCCGCTACGCCGCCACCCAGATCCGTGTAGACCAGTCGCTCGTCGCGGACTCCCCCGCCCTCCGCCGCACCGCGGAGATCACCTACGGCATGCTCCGCGCCTACGGCCTGGAGGAGCCCGATCTCACCGACGCCGTACGCCTGTTGCGCAGCACCTTCCACGGCTACTGCGCCCTGGAGGCCGGCGGCGGCTTCGGCGCCCCCCGTGACGTACAGAAGTCGTGGAACCGTGCCATCGACGCCCTGCACGTCCTGTTGCAGAACTGGCCCCGCGAGGAGGGCGACACCCATGACTGAGCCGTACCACGACGTCCAGGGCAGCGGTCCCGTCCTCCTGGTCCACCCGGGCGGGGCGGGTCACCCCATGGGGCTCGAACCGCTGGCGCAGGCGCTGGCCGGCCGGTTCACCGTCGTCACCTGCGACCCGCTCGGTCTCGCCCACGGCCGGCTCGGCTCCCCCGTCGACGACCAGCGCGTCGAGGAGTGGAGCGACAGCGCCCGCCGTGTGCTCGACCGGGTCCTGCCGGACGGGGAGAGCGCGTACGTTCTCGGCACGAGCGCCGGTGCTGTCGTCGCCCTCGACCTGCTGGCCCGGCACCCGGAGCGGGTGCGGCACGTCGTGGCGCACGAGCCGCCGTGCGTGGGCCTGCTGCCGGACGGGCCCCGACACCGGGCCATGTTCCGCGAGGTGTACGACACCTATCGCGCGGCGGGCCCGAGAGCCGCCGCCGTCCGTATGACCGCCGGGCTCACGGACCAGCCCGCCCCGGCGCTGCCCCCGGGCCAACCCCTCACCCGCGAGGAGGAGTTGGACACCCCGGCGGCCCTCTTCCTGGCCCACGTCCTCGTCCCCTTCACCTCCTACGACCCCGACCTCACCGCCCTGGCGGCCGCGCCCCTGACCCTGGCGGCCGGAACGGACTCGCGCGGCCAACTCCTGTACCGCACGGCTGAGTTCGTCGCCGAGAAGACCGGCGTGCCGTTCGCCGAGTTCCCCGGCGGACATCTGGGCGCCCTCCAGCACCCCCGAGCCTTCGCCGACCGGCTCACCGAAACGCTGCTCGGCGCCTCGTCCTGACGGTGGGGCCCCCGCTACTTGGCTCGCTCTCGCGCGCTGCGCTCCACACAGAACTCGTTGCCCTCCGGGTCGGCCATCGTCGCCCAGCCGGTCCCGTCCGGGTTGCGCCGGTCGTCGAGGAGTGCGGCACCGAGGCCGATCAGGCGCTCCACCTCCTCGTCCCGGGTGCGGTCCTGCGGCTGGAGGTCCAGGTGGACCCGGTTCTTGACCGTCTTGGCCTCCGGCACGGTGACGAAGAGCAGCCTGGCCTCCTCGATCAACGCCTCTCGTCACCGGGTCGGTCGTCGTCGTGCAGGGGCAGACCGAGGACCTGGGACCAGAAGGTGGCGAGGCCGTAGGCGTCGGCGCAGTCGATGGTGGTGTGACGGATGGCGGAAGTCATGCGAGGGATTGTCGTGGACGCGCCCGGAAGAGATCAACGGGGACCAGATCACCGCGACCGGCAACCCTTCGCGCACCCGCGGCGACCGGAGGGCATGACTTCAGCACGACGCACCACCAGCCACCGCCGTGTCTGCGAGGACGGCACCTGCACCGGCACCTTCGCGGGCACCCATCTGCGGCTCATCGACTGGAACGGCACCTTCCGAAGTGCGGACCAGGTGGTGAGCACCCGTATCACCGGTGACATCGCCGTTCAGAAGGACGGCAGCCTGACCTGGGCGTCCGTGCCCGTGACGCCGTCGTACGCCAGCGCTCTCACCGGCGCGTCGCCGACGACGAAGACGCTGCGGATCAGCCGCCTCACCCCCTGAGCGGGTCGGTCCCGCCCTCACCCCCGTCCGTCGCGCTCCCACCCCCGTCCGTCTCGCTCCCATCCCCGTCCGGCGTCTCGCTCTCGAGCACCTCGACCATCCGGTGCATCACCTCGACGGGCAGCCCCGGATTGCGGGCGGCCGCCTCCGCGTTGCCGGTGCTGGTCCTCAGCAGGCGCACCAGGAGCCGGGCCGGGAGGTGGGGGTGGAGTGCGGCGGCGAGCCGGATGTGCTCGTGGGGGTCCTCCAGGAGCCGCGCGGCCGCCGTCGCCGAGAGCCGGGGATCGGACGCGGCGCGGCAGCGGACCTCTTCGCTCGTGTCCCGGCTGAGGCGTTCCACCAGTTCGGGGGTGGACTCCGGGTCGTCCAGGGCGAGTCGGCGCATCCGCGGGCGGGGGTCGTCGGCGTAGCGCAGGAGGTCGTGGCGGGGGAAGTTGGGGTGGCCGCGCGGGCGGTCGGGGGTGGTGAGGCCGCCGTCCCACCACTGCCACACCTCCAGGAGCATGTCGGCGGGCGCGTCGTCGCAGGACTCCGCGAGGAAGAGCTGGACGACACGGTCCTCGTCGCGGGCGAGGCGGGCGACGACGTCCGGCGGCAGATGCGGGGCGCGGGCGACGCTTCTGCGGACCAGGGGGTGGGCGGAGGCGGCCAGGCGCCGCATCGCGTCCTCGTCCTGGTGCAGGGTGACGATCCAGTCGAGGGCCCAGGAGTGCTGTTTGGGGTCGAAGACGAAGTCGATGCGGGCGCGTTGCTCCTCGGTGAGGTCGGCTCGCTGCGCCACCGTGTTGCGGACCCACACGTCGGTGTCCTGGCCGAGGAGGGCGACGAGATCGGGATCCACGGCCAGGTTGCGGGCGAGGGAGCGACGCTCGTCCGCGTCGCCGTGCCGCGCCAGGTGTTCGGCGAGGTCGCGGCTCAGCAGGCAGGTCTCCAGGGCCTCCTGCTGGAGGTTCCGCTCCTCCAGTGTCTCGAACACCGGCCGGGGCATGGGGTGTTCGCGGTGGTGCAGAAGCCGGGACCGCGAACGTGCGTAGCCGGGAGGCCCGTTGACGAGCGACGCGCGTGCGGCGGCATCGAGATGCGGCCAGGCCGTTTGGCAGGCCACGGCCCGTACGCGGTCGTCGGGGTCGGCGGTCAGCGCGAGGGCCACGGCGACGGGCAGACATCCGAGGCGGGCGGTCTCACCGCGCACCCGCGAGGACGGGTCGGCGGCGAGCCGGCGGCAGGTGTCCTCGTCGAGCTCGGCCGCGCGGTCCGCGGCGATCATGGTGAGCAGCCACCGCTGCCGCTCGTCCCGCTCGCCGAGGATCACCCGGGCCCACTGGTCGGGAGTGATGTGCGGCTGATCCTGCACGGCCCTCGACCGCACGCTCCACTCCGGGTCGGACAGCGCGGCGTCCACGGCTTCCGCCGGCAGCGCGCCGTACATCGCGTACGACGATCTGCGCGTCAACCGGGACCGGAGTTCCTTCGGGACCGCCGGGTTGAGGGAGAGACCGTTCGCCCAGGCGTCGAGCACCTTCTCCGCCGGCCTGGGCCGTCTGAACAGCGACTCCCAGGCGGCAGCCCGCTCCTCGGCCGTCTCCTGGCCCGCGGCCCGCGCGACCTCCTCGCGCCGCTCCCTGATCCGGTCGACGGCGACCAGCCAGACCTCGTACTCCTCGGTCGTGACGCCCAGCAGCGTGTCGCCGTCCGGCGACAAGGTGAGGAACTCCGGCTGTCCGGGCCGCTCCCCGAGCACGCCCGCGAGGTCCCACTCGGCGGTGAGCCGGACCCGCCGCCACTGCCGGGACGGGCCCCCGGCGTCGATCAGGAAGGTCCCGTCCGCGTCGAGGATCCCCGTCTCGCGGGCAAGCCGGTACCACTGGGCGTTGATCTCGGCGACCAGGTCGGCGCGGTCCGCGGCGACCTTCGCGGCAGGCCGCACCTCCCACCCGACGACATGGCACCACGCGAACGGCGGCGGCAGGACCTCCTCGACCCGTCGCTCCCCCACCGCCTCCAGTCCGGCCCGCTCCAGCAGTTCCACGCGTGCGTCGCCCCCACTCATGGCCCCCATCCTGCCCGAACACCGTTCGCCCCGTTCAGCCCGGGCAGCCGACCTCCACCACGGAATCCGCCACCCGCACCAGCGCCTCGCCCCCATCCCGCCACCGAACCGCCAACGCGCCCACGCCACCGCCCCGTTCAGCCCGGGCAGACGACCTCCACCACGGCATCCGCCACCCGCACCAGCGCCTCGCCCCCATCCCGCCACCGGACCGCCAACGCGCCCGCGTCGTCGACCCGTACGGTCACCGTCTCGTCCAGCGGCACGGGGTCCGTGTCCCCGGTGAGCCGGACCACGGCGACGAAGAGCGTGCCGCCCTCATCGGTGACGCCGGTCAGCGTCTCGTCGAGGCCGACGGCGGGCAGCGCCTCCGCCCGGGCACCCTCACGGGCGGCCCACCCGGTGATCCGCACCGACGTCCCGGGCTCGGCCCCGGACACCAGATGGGCCCGCACCTCCACCGCCCCGCGCGCCAGCACCACGCTGGTCACCCGCGCTCCCCCGCCGGCCGCGTGCCGCGACGCCGCCCAGCCGTCGCCCACCCCGAGCGGCTCGATACCGCTGCGGCTCGGATCACCGCCGACGATCACGCTGTTGTCGTACGACGGTGCGGGCGCCGTCACCGTCGAGTAGGCGAGGCGGGTGTAGTACGGGTCGTAGCGGACGTCCTCGCTGCCATGGTTGTGCAGGCGCACCACGCCGTCCGAACGGGTCGACTGGAGCAGCCAGTTGGGGGCGGCGACGGGCCGTACCTCGTCCGCGCGCTCGACCGGCGAGGGCTCCTCCTCGGCTGTCCACACCTCGTGGTCCGGCGGCAGGAGCAGACCGACGAACGCCTTGCTCGCCCAGTACGGCGAGGCCGGGCCCGAGTAGCCCTGGAGGAGGGCGTCGTCGGGGCCGTGCCAGCCGAGGGTGAGCAGGCCCTCGGAGTTCACCGCGCCCCGGTCGAGGAAGTACTTCAGCGCCCCGGACGCCAACCGCCGGGTCTGCCCCGGGGTGAGCGGGGTGCGGCCGGTGAGGGCACCGAGCCACAGGGGCGCCGTGGTGGCGAAGCGGTAGGTCAGGGAGCGGCCCTGGTGCAGGGGGGCGCCGTCGCCGCCGAAGAGGCGGGCGTAGTCGGCGAGGTGGGCCTGAAGGCGCTCGCCGTAGCGGGCCGACAGTCGGCTGTCGCCGGAGAACCAGGCGTGCAGCACCGGGTACAGGTGCATGGCCCAGCCGTTGTAGTAGTCGAACTTCCGGCCGTCGCCGTCCGTGTACCAACCGCCGCCGACGTACCACTCCTCGATCCGCCCCAGCCCGCGCTCGATCGCCTTGCGGGACGCCTCGGGCTCGTGGCCGATCTCCTCCAGGAAGCCGCCGACGGTGACGGGGAACAACTCCCAGTTGCAGGGCCAGGCCTCGGCGGTCAGGGCGTCGCCGAGCCAGGCCGCGGCCCGTTGCCGTACCCCTTCGTCCAGCCGGTCCCACAGCAGCGGGCGGGTCACGCGCAGGGCCACCGCGATCGACGCCGCCTCCACCAGCGGCTGGCTGCGATCCTCGATACGCGGCCAGACGCCGGACACACCGGCCGCGAGACCCTCGGCATAGCGCTGGAGGGCGGTCTCGTCCTGGCGGAAGGCGGCCAGCAGGAACGTACGGGCGTAGCCCTCCAGGCCGTCGGACAGCCGGCCGGACCAGCTCGTGCGGTCGCCGGGGAAGTGGTAGAGGGCGCCGCCCTCGGCGGCATAGGGCTCCGTCGCGGCGAGCAGGGCGTCGGCCGCGGCCTCCCAGTGGGCGCGGGTGTAACCGGTGTACGGGCTGCGGATGCGGTCGGCGGGAGGAAGGTGCATGAGTTCTCTTTCGCTTCTTCACAACGTCCGGTGCGGTGACGCGCCCCTTCAGGGGGGCGGGGAACTGCGCGACCAGCCCCACCGGCCCGCACTGTGACAACGGCTCAGCCAACGGGGCGTACAGGCCTGGGGCGCCTCGGTTCCGGTCGAGGCGCCCCAGGGGCTCATTCCGCCCGCACCCGGCCTGCCGGCAGCAGGTGCTGGGCGACGAGTTCGTCGCGGACGAGACCGGCGTACACCGTGGCCCCGCGGACGGAGGTGTGTGTGTTGTCCCGCTTCTCGTTGTAGAGGTAGAGGCCCTTGGAACCCTCGACTCCCAAGGACTCCACGACCGACTTGGTCCTCGCCGTCAAGTCGATCAACGGGACGCCCTTGTCGGCCGCGACCGAGCGGATGACGGCGGGGTGGTCGACGCCGAGGCCGTTGACCAGGAGTGCGGTGTTGTTGTTCAGGGTGCCGTCGGAGTTGAACCAGCGTCGCACGATCGGCGTCACGAGGACAGGCTCACCGCCCTTTTCGCGGATACCGGCGACCAGTGTCTCCAGGTTCGTCCGGTAGGTCACCTCGTCGGTGGTCTTGTCGTTGTGGGCGAGCTGGACCAGGACGAGGTCGCCGCGGCGGATCAACGGCTGGAGGGTGGCGAACAGTTGCGGGTTGGACAGGTACGTCACCGTGCTCTCGCCGGAGTCGGCGTAGTTGGCCACGGAGACGCCCTTGCGCAGGTACTGGGGCAGTTGCTGGCCCCAGCCGGAGTAGGGGTCGCCGGGCTGGTCGCAGACGGTGGAGTCGCCGACGAGGAAGATCTGGCGGGTGTGCCGGGCCGGGGTGACCCTGATGTCGGCGAGTGCGGGGGCCGAGCCGCCGAGGACGAGGTCCAGGCCGGCCGTGCCCTCGGCCCCGGTGGGCTCGCCCTCCGGGGTGCGGACGTTCACGGTGAAGCTGCGGGCCACCCGCTCACCCGCCGGGACGACCGTCTCGGGGAGGAGGGAGCGGCGGGTCTCGCCGCTGACGCCGGTGCTCGACGCGGCCTCTCCGCCGAGGAGGACCTTCACGTCGTAGGTGCCCGCGGGCACGTCGAAGTGGCAGGCGGTGGCGGTGCAGTTGTCGAGGCCGAGCGGGCGGTGCCGGTCGGGCGCGGCATGGGCCGGTGCGGCGGTCAGGGCGGTGCTCAGCGCGACCGTCGCCAGCAGGGCGAGGTTGAAACGTCTCATTCGAGGCTCCTACGGCACGTGACAAGGCCTGGCGGCTGGACCGTACCCGCATCGGCAAGCGCTTTCTAGACCTCACGCAGTTTTCACAAGATTGCCAACCTCCAGCGAGCGAAAGCCCTTTCGCGAAATCGATTCAACTGTCACTCTCGCTCTCACCCGCTCCACCCCCCATGTCTCGAAGGAGGCACCCCCATGTCCGGACCCGCCGTGAACAGACCGGTCGGACGCCGTACCTTCGTCGTCGGTGCCGCGGCCGCCGCCGGTACGGCCGCACTCGCCGGGCCGCTCGCCCAGTCCGCGTCCGCCGCGGCCTTCGGCTGGTCCGACGACGGCTCGAACTACGTCGTCGACACCGGCGCGAGCCTGGTCTTCAAGGTCAGCAAGACCAACGGCGACCTGACCTCGCTGGTCTACAAGGGCACCCAGTACCAGGGCTACGGCGGCAAGAACTCGCACATCGAGTCCGGCCTCGGCACCTCCACCGTGAGCATCAAGCAGTCCGGTACGACGATCCTGATCTCGGTCGCGTACGGCACGCTGAAGCACTACTACGCGGCCCGCAGCGGTGAGAACAACATCTATCTGTGGACCAACAAGGCCGACGCCTCGGTCAGCGCGACCCGCTACATCCTGCGCGTGAACGCGGGCAAGTTCCTCAACGACGAGTCCGACTCCTACACCTACGCGCCCACCACCATCGAGGCCCAGGACGTCTTCGCGAAGTCCGACGGCCAGACCCGCTCGAAGCACTACACGAAGTCCCGGGTCATCGACTACAACTACGTCGGCTGGACCACCGGCAGCGTCGGCCTGTACATCGTGCGCTCCAACCACGAGAAGGCCTCCGGCGGCCCCTTCTACCGCTCCCTGCTGCGCCACCAGAGCGCGGACGGCGGTGGCCTCTACGAGATCCTGTACTACGGCGAGAACCAGACGGAGGCCCAGCGCTTCGGACTCCAGGGCCCCTACGTCATCGCCTTCACGGACGGCGGCGCCCCCTCCTCCGCGCTGTACCCGGGCACCCTCACCACCTCGTGGGCCGACTCGCTCGGCATCTCCGGCTACGTCCCCGCGAGCGGTCGGGGCAAGGTCGCGGGAGTCGGCATCACCGGCCGGAACACGGCGTACCCCTACACGGTCGGGCTCGCCAACTCCGCCGCCCAGTACTGGGGTTCGGCACGGTCCTCGGACGGCTACTTCTCCATCGGGGGTGTCCTTCCGGGGACGTACACGCTGACCGTCTTCAAGGGTGAACTCGCCGTCCTCACCACCTCGGTGAGCGTCAGCGCGGGCGCCACGACCACCCTCAACTCCCTCGCGATCCCGTCCTCGAACGACCCGAGCAACGCGAGCGCGATCTGGCGCGTCAACGACTGGAACGGCACGCCGAGCGGCTTCAAGAACGCCGATCTGATGACGTACGCCCATCCGTCCGACGTCCGCGCCGCCTCCTGGACCGGGAACGTCGTCGTCGGCAGCGGCACCGAGACCTCGGCGTTCCCCTGCTATCTGTGGAAGGACGTCAACAGCGGGATCATCGTCTACTTCAAGCTGACGGCCGCCCAGGCCGCCGCCGCGCACACCCTGCGCATCGGTGTGACGACGGCGTACGCCAACGGCCGTCCCCAGGTCGTCATCAACGACACCTGGACGTCCGCCGTCCCCTCCCCGCCCACCCAGCCGAGCACCCGGTCGCTGACCGTGGGCTCGTACCGGGGCAACAACCACACGTTCACCTACAGCGTGCCGGCGTCCGCCTGGCTGACGGACACCAGCGCCTACAACACGCTGAAGATCTACGTGGCGAGCGGTTCGGGGTCAACGTCCTTCCTCAGTGCCGGTACCTCGATCGACGCGATCGACCTGCTGGCCTGATTGCGCGTCAGGTCCCGCGCGTCCACTGCTGGTTGGTCGCTCCGTTGCAGGTGTACGTGATGATCGCGGCGGAGTTGGCGGTGGACGCGCCGTTCACGTCCAGGCACTCTCCGGTGGCGCGGGCCTTGACCAGCCAGTAGCTGCCGGAGGCCGTGAGGCTCCACTGCTGGGCGTTCGTAGCGGCGCAGTTCTCCTGGGTGACACCGGCGGCGTTCTCCTGGAGGCACAGCGAGCTGCCCCGGCCGACGAGCTGGTAGTAGCCGGTGCCGAGGTCCCTGAACCAGAACTTCTGGTTGGTGCCGCCGTTGCAGGTGTACTGGGCGACGGCGACGCCCTGCCACACCGACTGGCTCGGCACGTCGACGCACTTGGCGCTGTTGCGGGCGATCAGGGTGTTGTACGTGGCGCTGGTCCCGCTGATCGTCCCGGCGGCGGTGTCGACGGTGATCTCCGGGGACCAGGACATCGACATCGTGGTGGAGCTGGGGAAGGTCAACGGCAGCCACACGTAACGCGAGTCGTTGACCGTGCCGCCGAAGGAGTTGCCCCAGCGGTCGCCCAGGTACAGGTACGAGGTGCCCGACGTGCCCTGCACGGGCAGGACGTACGCGGTCTGCGAGCCGTACGTGGTGGAGTCGCCGACGTTCGCCATCGCGCTCCACGGGCCGGCGAGGGAGGTGGCGGTGGCGTACTGCTGCTGGTTGGGGGTCCAGCCGGTGGCGCCCGACGTCAGCATGAAGTAGACGCCGCCCCGCTTGAACAGGGCCGGGGCCTCGCGGTGACCGCCCGGCCAGGGGTTGGCGACCAGGCTCGCGATGCCGGTGTAGTCGGCGGTGAGCCGGTAGATGTGCAGGTCGTAGTTCTCCTTGGCGGCGGACGCCATGTAGCCGGTGCCGTCGCTGTCGACGAAGACCGTGATGTCCCGGGACATGTGCTGGCCGAGCGGGCGGAAGCTGCCCTGCCAGGTGTAGTTGCCGTCGACGGTGTCGGAGACGGCGACGGCGGCGCGGGCCTCGCTGTAGTCGGTGCCGTTCTCCTTGTGCATCCACATCACGAACTTGCCGGTGGCGGCGTTGTACATGACCTTGGGGCGCTCGATGTTGGCGGAGGCCAGCTCGGCGGCGCTCGACTGGGTCAGGACGTGGTTGCGGAACTCCCAGTTCTTCAGGTCGGTCGAGCGGTAGGCGTCGACGTACCGGAAGGTGTTGTCGCTGTTGCGGTGCTCACCGAACCAGTAGTAGAAGGAGCCGACCTTGAGGACCCCGCCGCCATGGGCGTGCACGGGGTTGCCCGAACCGTCGGTGAACTGGGTGCCGTTGATGATCTTCTGGGGTGCCGCCTGGGCGGGGCCCGCGGTGGCGAGGGCGCCGGCCAGCGCCAGACAGAGGCCGAGCAGTACCGCGTACACACGCCTCATGACGCGACCTCCGTGGTCATGGCGGTGTCCGCCACCGGTATGCCGAAGTCGGGGGTGCCGTCCGCGTGCCAGCCGAGCTTCTGGACGCGGGTGTGCCGGTTGGGGTCGTTCAGCGGGTCGCCGACGATCTCCTTGTACTGGCGGGCGTGGTAGACGAGGACGTCGGTGCGGCCGTCCTCGGCGACGGTGAAGCTGTTGTGGCCGGGGCCGTACTGCTTCGTGGTGTCGTTGCTGGTGAAGACCGGCGTCGGTGACTTGGACCAGTTGGCGGGGTCCATGAGGTCGGCGTCCGCGTCGACGGTCAGCAGGCCCAGGCAGTAGTTGAAGTCGGTCGCGCTGGCCGAGTAGGACATGAACAGCCGGCCGTTGCGGGCGATGACCGAGGGCCCCTCGTTGACCTTGTAGCCGATGCACTCCCAGTCGTACTCGGGGGTGGACAGCCGTACTTGAGGGCCCGTCAGGGTCCAGGGGTTCGCCATCCTCGACAGCCACAGGGCGGTGTTGTTGCCCATGCCGGGCTCGTGCTGGGCCCAGGCGAGGTACCGGGTACCGCGATGGGTGAACGTGGTGGCGTCGAGGGAGAAGGTCTCCCACGCCGTCTTCAGCTGGCCGCGCTCGACCCACGTCCCCTTGAACGGGTTGGGGCTCGCGTTCTCCAGGACCCAGATACGGATGTCCCAGATGCTCTCGGCGGGCGCGGAGGCGAAGTAGATGTACCACTTGCCGCCGATGCGGTGGATCTCCGGCGCCCAGATGTGGGCGCCCATGGGACCGGTCGCGTGCTTGGTCCAGATGACCGACTCGGGTGCGGTCGCCAGTCCGTTCAGGGTGCGGGAGCGGCGCAGGATGATCCGGTCGTACTCGGGGGCGGTGGCGGTGAAGTAGTAGTGGCCGTCGGAGTGACGGTGGATGTGGGGGTCGGCGCGGTTGTGGACGAGCGGGTTCACGAACGGGGGTGTCTTCTTGGGGCTCGGTGCGGCTGCGGCGGCGGTGGGGGTCACGGCCAGGGCGCCCGCGGCCAGGGCGCCTTTCAGCAGCAGTCGCCTGTCGGGGACGTCGGGAGTGCGGCTCATACGGACTGCCTCTCGGAGGGGGGTGTCCTGAGAGTGATGTTCGATATTGAGAACATCTGTTGTCATTGCGAACAGCCGAAAGGTAAGGCTGGGGAACGAGGAGGTCAACGGGTCGGACGCGACTGGAGAAGGCGCTTTCTACGGGGCGCCTGTTCACGGCCACTTTTCTGTTATCGAGGGCCGGTCCGTCCCGTCTCCGTCACCGTGCGCAGCCATACCCACAAGACAGCAGCCGCAGCCGGCGCCCTCGCGACGGTCGCCTTCCTGATCACCGCTCCCCCGGCCCAGGCGGCCGGCACCCGCGACATCACCGCCGACGTGCTCGCGGGCCGGGACGTCACGCTCACCGGCGACACGGTCGTCACCGTGCCCTCCGGGACCACGACGTACGACGGCGTTCTGCGCGGCGAGGGCACACTCACCGTGCGTGGCACCGGGACGCTGATCCTGACCAGGAACAGCGACGTCCAGCTGCCGGAGTCCCGGCGGCGGCAGAAGGTGTCGGTCCAGGGCGGCAACCATCCCTACGTGACCACGACCGACCCCGACCCGCCCGCGATCACGGTCGCCCGCGGGGCGACGCTCCAGTACGGCAACGGCGGCGCGACCGGTCTGATCGGCCATTTCCCCTACGGCACCCCGCAGTTCGCGCTCAACCAGGACAACATCCGGGTCGACGGCACCCTGCGGCTCTCCCTGAAGGACACCGCCTACAACCTGGGCACCATCAGCGGCTCCGGACTGATCACCCAGCCCCGCTTCCTCTGGGGCACCTGGGACCTGTCGGGCACCCACTCCTTCTCCGGGGTGATCGACAACGGCACGCAGGTCAACGCCGGGCGACCGGAGTTCGCGACCTCGCTGCCGAACGTCCGCAAGATCCTCAACCAGGGCACCTGGACCGTGGACACCCCACTGGGGCAGACCGTCACCCAGGGCATGGACTTCTACCAGCGCGAGTACGGCAGCGACATCAACGTCCAGTCCCGGCCGGGCGGCAAGGTCATCCTGACGGGCCAGTACAGCTGGTCGGACCGCGGCGGCGACACCGACCCCTCGCTCAGCGACCCGTCCCTGAACTGGACACCCGCGCGCAAGAACGTCAACAAGCGCGGCACCAACATCAAGGGCGCGAACGTCCGTTGGGGCGACGGCACCACCCACAGGATCTTCATGCCGGGCACGGCGGAGACGGTCTACATCAACCTCCTCGCGGCGCGCTCCCGTTCACGGCTCACCTTCGACTACAACGGCCCGGTGACACTCGGCGCCCCCATCGGCGGCGGCAGGTTCCACGACACCCTGTCGGCGCCCGGCGCCGGGGACGTCGTCATCGCCGGTACGCGCGGAAACGAGGTCACCTTCGCCGCCGTGCAGTACTACGACGGCTCCACGACCGTCGAGAAGGGCGCGGTGCTGCGGCTCGGCAGCGGCCGGAAGGGCGGCGACGGCGGACTGTACACCGCGGGCAGCCTGTACAGGGTCGTCGACCACGGCTCGCTGGTGCTGAACAACGCCCGCAAGGCCCTGACCCTGTCCCGGATCAGCGGCAGCGGATCGGTCACCCAGACGGGCGCCGCCACGACGACCCTGACGGGGAGCGGGGTGACGTACACGGGGACGACCACGGTGCGGAAGGGCACCCTCGCCCTGCGCCAGGGGGCGACTCTCCGGCACAGCAGAGCGATCCGGCTGACCTCTCCGGGGGCGCGCCTCGACGCCGGGACGGCGGGGCTGCGGGTGACGACCGCGCTGAGCGGCACGGGCACGGTGAAGGGTTCGGTCACCAACGACGGGGTCGTCGGCGGCGGGGTCTCGGTCTCCGGGAACTACACCCAGAGCGTGCGGGGCGAACTCGTGGTGCGGGACAAGCCGTTGAGGGTGTCCGGCACGGTCCGGCTGGCCGGGGGCCTGGACCTCGCGGCCGCCGGAAGGGCACCCGCGCGCGAGATCACCGTGCTGAACCACACGGGTGAGGCCAGGACCAGCGGTGCCTTCGCCGGGTGGAAGGAGGGAGCGAAGGTCAGGCTCGCCGACACCACCTACCGGATCAGCTACCGGGGCGGCGACGGCAACGACGTGGTGCTCACCGCCGCCACCTCGCACAAGTCCCCGGCCCCGGAATCGACGTCGTCCTCCGCCGCCGTGACGACCAGCGCCGTGGGTGACGCGACGCACGACCGTCTCGGCTGGTGGCCGTACGCCCTCGGAGTCGGCCTGCTCGGCGGCCTCGCGGTCCCGGCGGCGAGGCGTCGGCGCGGGAACCGGCGGGGCGGGCGGCACGCGGCGTAGGCAGGGTCGACGCGTACGGCTCCGGGCCGGCTCGGATCCGGGCGCGCCCCGCGGCGGGACCGACCGGGTCAGGTTCCGGCGCACCCGCCTGTTCGCGGGGTGGACATGCCCGCTGCGCCGGCCGACCCCGGAGTACCGTCGACGGCATGACCAGCAATTCCTCTCTCGCCGAGGCCCTCGCCGCCGGGACCGTCGTGCTCGACGGCGGCATGTCCAACCAGCTCGAGTCCGCCGGGCACGACCTCACCGACGAGCTGTGGTCGGCCCGGCTGCTCGCGGAGCGGCCCGAGGCGATCACCGAGGCGCATCTCGCCTACTTCGAGGCGGGCGCGGACGTGGCGATCACCTCCAGCTACCAGGCCACCTTCGAGGGTTTCGCCAAGCGGGGCGTCACCCGCGAGCGGGCCGCCGAACTGCTCGCCGTGAGCGTCGAGTTGGCCCGCGAGGCGGCGGCCCGGGCGCACGCGAAGGGCGTCACGCGACCCCTGTGGGTGGCGGCCTCCGTCGGCCCGTACGGGGCGATGCTGGCGGACGGCTCCGAGTACCGGGGGCGGTACGGCCTGAGCGTCGAGGAGCTGGAGCGTTTCCACCGGCCCCGGCTGGAGGTGCTCGACGCCGCCGGACCCGACGTACTGGCTCTGGAGACGGTGCCGGACGCCGACGAGGCGGCGGCGCTGCTGCGGGCGGTGCGGGGGCTGCGTACGCCCGCCTGGCTGTCGTACTCGGTCGAGGGCCTGCGGACGCGCGCCGGGCAGCCCCTGGAGGAGGCCTTCGCCCTGGCCGCCGACGTGGACGAGGTGATCGCGGTCGGGGTGAACTGCTGCGCGCCCGAGGACGTGGACGCGGCGGTCGAGATCGCCGCCCGTGTCACCGGCAAGCCGGTCGTCGTCTACCCCAACAGCGGGGAGGCCTGGGACGCCGAGGCCCGCGCCTGGAACGGCCGTTCCACCTTCTCCCCCGGCCAGGTGCGCGCCTGGCGGGAGTCCGGGGCGCGGCTGATCGGCGGGTGCTGCCGGGTGGGTCCGGCGGCGATCGCGTCGATCGCCGGGACGCTGACCACCGCGTGAGCCCGGGCGGGCGGCGAACGACGAAGGCAAGGAGCGGACCACTCCTCGCCACTGTCAACCTATAGCTCACCGGGGGCCTTGCGGCAAGACCCCCGGTGTGCCGGAGAATCGCCAGTCCGAAGCCCGGACCTGCGGGAACAGCGGATCCACGGTGTGCGCGCGATGCGTCGCCGGGTGGGTCCGCCGCGGGGGTGAGAGGGGGATTCCCATGATCGACGTGATCATCGTCGGCGGTGGCCCGACCGGCTCGATGCTGGCCGGCGAGCTGCGGCTGCACGGCGTGGGCGTGCTCGTGCTGGAGAAGGACCCGGAGCCCCCGGCGTATGCCCGGGCGCTCGGGCTTCATGTGCGCAGCATCGAGGTGCTGGACATGCGCGGGTTGCTGGAGCGGTTCCTCGCCCATGGATCGCTGCGTCCCCTCGACCGTGTCTTCTTCGCCGCCATCGACAAGCCCGCCCCCGAGCTGGACACCGCGCACGGCCACGTGCTCGGCATCCCGCAGACCATCACCGACCGGCTGCTGGCCGAGCACGCCGCCGAACTGGGTGCCGAGATCCGGCGAGGCCGCGAGGTGGTCGGTCTGAGCCAGGACGAGCACGGGGTGACGACCGAACTCGCCGACGGCACCCGACTGCGCTCGCGTTATGTGGTCGGCTGCGACGGTGGCCGCAGCACGGTGCGGAGGCTCCTCGGGGTCGGCTTCCCCGGCGAATCCGCCCGGGACGAGACGCTGTTGGGCGAGATGGAGGCGACCGAGGCCCCCGAGACGATCGCCGCGGTCGTGGCCCGAGTCCGGGAGACCGAGAAGCGATTCGGGCTCGGACCCCTCGGGGACGGCAGGTACCGGGTCGTCGTACCGGCCGCGGGGGTGGCCGAGGACCGTGCGGTCCCGCCGACGCTGGAGGAGTTCAGGGAGCGGCTGCGGGCCGTCGCGGGCACCGACTTCGGTGTGCACACGCCGCGTTGGCTCTCCCGCTTCGGTGACGCGACCCGGCTGGCGGAGCGCTACCGGGTGGGCCGGGTGCTGCTGGCCGGCGACGCGGCGCACGTCCACCCGCCGCTCGGCGGTCAGGGGCTCAACCTCGGTGTCCAGGACGCGTTCAACCTCGGCTGGAAGCTGGCCGCCGAGGTCGCGGGCCGGGCGCCTGCCGGGCTGCTCGACAGCTACCAGGCGGAACGGCGTCCGGTGGCCGCCGCCGTGCTGGACAACACCCGCGCGCAGAGCATGCTGATCTCCACCGACCCCGGCGCCCAGGCGGTTCGCCGGCTGATGACGGAGCTGTTGGACTTCGACGCGGTCGCCCGGCACCTGGTCGAGAAGGTCACCGCGCTGGACGTCCGTTACGACGTCGGCGAGGGCCACGAACTGCTCGGCCGGCGCCTGCGGGACGTCCAGCTGAAGCAGGGCCGCCTCTACGCCCTGATGCGCGGCGGCCGCGGCCTGCTGCTCGACCGCACCGGCGGGCTCTCGGTGGCGGGGTGGACGGACCGGGTGGACCACGTGGTCGACGCGTGCGAGGAACTGGACGTGCCCACGGTGCTGTTGAGGCCGGACGGTCACGTGGCGTGGGCCGGCGAGGACCAGCGGGAACTGGTCGAGCGGCTGCCCCGGTGGTTCGGCGCCCCGGTGGGCTGACCGGACGGCGCCGGGCGCCCGCGGCCACGGGGGCGCGCTCGACTCCACGGCGCCACGCGAAGACTGCGGAGGCTGAGGCCCCCGCGGGCACCCCGGTCACTGCCGACGGACCGCTCCGGGGAGCCGGAGGCGCCGCACGACCGACCGCAGTTCCGTACCGCGCGCGGGCGAACCGGCGAGAAGGACCGCGGCGGGTGTGGCCTCCCCCGGCGTGACGACGGCGGGTTCGGCGGACGCGGTCGCCCAGAGGGCGAGTTCCGCATCTCGGGGACCGTATGCGGTGTACGGGCTGCGCACGGCCGTACACACGGCATCCGCCGCACCACCCCGGCCGCCGTCGCTGTGGCTGTCGCCGAAGATCCGTACCGGATGCCTGTCGTCCCAGGCCTCCCATCCCGGGTCCCCCTCGACCACGAACCGCACCCAGGCCCCGTGCATCGCCTCGGTCAGTTCGTGCGGGGTGCCCTCGCCCGCCAGCTTGGCCGACTCCGGGCTCTCGCCGGTGTCGAAGACGAAGCCGAGTTCCAGGGCGTGGCAGGAGCCGAGACCGGGCAGGCCGGAGGGCCAGGCGAACTCGTAGAGGTAGGAGGCTCCGGGGCGGGCCTCGGCCAGGCGATGCAGGGGGATGCGCAGCAGGTGGTCGGTGACCAGCTGGCCGACGATCTCGGCGGTGCCGGCCTCCGGGTGCAGGAGGCGGTAGCCGCGCGGCACCTCGTGTCCGGTGCGGCAGCGGGCCATGGCGCCGGCCAGGGCGACCGCGCCGAGGCGGTCGACGCGTTCCAGGAGGCCGCCGGGGACCAGCCACAGGCGGTACTCGTCGCGGGTCCAGCCCATCATCAGCTCGACGTCCCTGGCCGCGCCGCCCTCGATCAGGGCCTCCAGGGGGTCGCGCGGGACCAGGTCGCCGTCGACGACGACGCCGAAGGCGGGGCCGCCGAGCACCGGGCTGCTGAGCCGGCCGACCTCACCCTGGGTGCGCAGCAGCAGCTCGCGGTCGACCTCGGCGAAGGCCGCCGCGGTGGCGGGGATCTTCAGCCGGGTGGCCATCCGGCGCACCATGCGCCGTACCTTGTCGCGGTCGGCGGCCTCGGGCGGCCCGCTCTGGAGGATCGCGCGCCGGACCAGGCCCTGGGTCTGCGGTGCGGCGAGCAGGGCGCCGGTGCTGATGGCTCCGGCGGACTGGCCGCACAGGGTGATGCGGGCCGGGTCGCCGCCGAACTCCTCGACCGAGCGGTGCACCCACTCCAGCGCGGCGAGCTGGTCGCGCAGGCCGGGGTTGGCGGGGGTGTCCGGGAACAGGCCGTAGCCCTCGACCCCGAGGCGGTAGTTGACCGAGACGAAGACGACCCCGTCGCGGGCGAAGGCGTGCCCATCGTACACCGGGACGGCCGAGGAACCCCTGGTCAGGGCTCCGCCGTGCAGCCACACCAGGACCGGGAGGCGGGCCCCGCGACCCGGTTCCGGTGTCCATACGTTGAGGTTGAGGCAGTCGTCGCCGGGCACGACCGGGTCGGACAGGTACTGGGCGAAGGCTTCGGAGTACGGCGGTTTCGGCGCCGTCGGCCCGAACGCCCCGGCGTCCCGGACCCCGTCCCAGGGGTCGGGCGGCAGGGGCGGCCGGAACCGGCGGGGGCCGAAGGGGGGCGCCGCGTAGGGGACGCCCCGGAACACCGCGATCCCGTGCTCGTACCGGCCGCGGACGGCTCCGTAGGGCGTGCTCACCACGGGCTCTGTCTGGACCGCCGTCATTCGACCACCAGCTTCCTCGCCGCGCTCATACGCCGTGACAACAGAGCACCACATCATGGCTCGGTATTCCGGCGCTCGATGCGGACTGGAGGCTGTTCGGGGGACCTCGCGCACCGCCCGTCACGGACCGTGGGCGGGGGGCCGCCCGCCCTGTTCGCTTCGGCTCGGGGCTCCGCTTCACCGGTGCGATGGTGCGATGGCGGGCATCCATCCACGCCATGGACTCGTCGCCGCCGCGTTCACCGCCGATTTCACGGGGTTTCGGCTGAACTGCCGGTGGACATCGACCTCTTTCCGACTCTTCGCGGCGAACCTAGGTAGGAAGCGCTTACTATCCAGCCTTGGTCGAAAGCTTTCCATGGCCCTCGGGCGGGCCGGAGAGGTGGTTCCCGATGGTCCGTACGGGGAGTGCGAGCGTGGCGGCCGGGCCGACGCTGGCGGTCGTGGCCCGGGAGGCGGGGGTGTCCGTGCCCACCGCCTCCAAGGTCGTCAACGGCCGGGAGGACGTCGCGCCCGAGACCCGCCGCCGGGTCACGGAGGCCCTGGACCGGCTGGGATATGTGCGCAGACCCCGCTTCGACGCGGGCAAGCCGCCGGCCCTGGTCGACCTGGTCGTGCACTCGCTGAACAGCTCCTGGACGGGGGCGGTGCTGCACGGGGTGGAGGAGGCCGCGCACGACGCGGGCCTGGAGGTGGTGGTGTCGGCGGGGCTGACGCGGAAGCGGTGCGGGCGGCCGGAGCGGGGCTGGCTGGACAAGCTCGTCGCCCGTGGCTCGTCGGGGGTGTTGTTCAACCTGGCCGAGCTGACCGCGTCGCAGTACGCGTGGCTGGAGACGCACCGCATCCCGTTCGTGATGATCGACCCCGTGGTGGAGCCGCCGACGGGGGTGGTGTCGGTGGGGGCCGCGAACTGGCAGGGCGGGATGTCCGCGGCCGAGCATCTGCTGGCGCTGGGGCATGAGCGCATCGCGGTGATCGCCGGGCACCGGCGCAAGATGTGCAGCACCGCGCGGGTGGCCGGTTACCGTTCGGCGCTCGCTGCGGCGGGGGTGTGGCAGCGCCCGGAGTACATCCGTCACGCCGGGTTCGACGAGTCCGTCGCCCGCGAGCGCATGCTGGAACTCCTGGACCTGCCCGAGCCGCCCACGGCCGTCTTCGTGTGCTCGGACCGGATGGCGCT
This sequence comes from Streptomyces sp. NPDC034103, assembly GCF_055575395.1. NCBI lineage: Bacteria > Bacillati > Actinomycetota > Actinomycetes > Kitasatosporales > Streptomycetaceae > Streptomyces > Streptomyces sp. NPDC034103. The sequence goes on from NZ_JBVISS010000001.1 coordinate 337,328, forward strand.
CGGCGTCTACGAGGCCCTGGCCGAACGGGGGTTGAGCGTCCCGGACGACATGAGCGTGGTCGGTTTCGACGACCTGCCGGAGTCCCGCTGGGCGAGCCCCGCCCTCACCACGGTCCGCCAGCCGCTGTCGGAGATGTCGGCGACGGCCATGCGCCTGCTGGTCCGCATGATGGAGGGCAAACGTCCGGAGGGGACGCGGACGGAGTTGTCGACGCGGTTGGTGGAGCGGGCCAGTACGGGGCGGCCGCGGGAGTAGGAGCGGTCCACCGGTCGCTCGTAGGCCCGCCTGAGCGCACGCTCAAGGCCAGGAGGCAGTCCGGTGGGTCGTGGGCGTGCGTGATGGTGCCAGAGCAGGAGGCGGCGGCCCGTGCAGGCGCGGCGGCCAGCAGGTCGAGCTAGGTTGCCTGCCAGACCGTCAGGTCCCCCATCACAAAGCTGACTCCAGGCTCGTCCCACAGCGCGGTCGACTTCACCACGACCACGAACAGGGCGATCTCTCCGGAGCGATGCTTGATGCAGAACTCGGTGCCGGCCGCCGCGGCAGCCAGTGAGAAGTTGCGGTACTTGGGACCGGTTGCACCGGTGAGGAGAAAGCGGCAGTCCTTGTAGGTGCTGCCGGGACCGGTCAGCACCTGGACGATCTGACTGTTGTCGCTCTCCAACGAGCAGCTGAAGTCCTCACAGGCGAAGCGAATATCCCCCTTGCGATCTTCGCGCGTATTCGGCTTCTCGATGTCGATGTACAAGGAGTTGTTCTCGTTCAGGCTCACGGGGGAAAACGCCTGCTTCACTCGCGGCTGTCCGGGCACCACCGAGGAGGAACTCGACGCCTCCCTCACCTCATCCTCGCCCGCCGTGTCCGCCCCGGTCCCAGCCGTCGCCGAGGTTCCCGCCGCCCGCCCCGACGCCGTCGCGTCCGGCGTCGGGGAAGACGCGGTCGTGTCCCGGCCCTGGGCCCCGCCCTCTCCTCCCCCGACCTTCCACACGAGCCCCGTCACCAGCAACGCGCCCGCTGCCACAACCCCGCCCGCGATCAGCGCCGTACGACGTCGACGGCCCCGCCGCTGTTCCGGCACCGCCGGTACCGTCGCCCGGGCCGGGGCGATCAGCGGCATCGTGTGCACCGGCGTCGGGTCGGACACCGGGGCCGGGACCGTCACCGCCGGACCCGCGACCTCCCGCCACACCGTCGGTCCGTCGCCCGCGTCGGCGTCGCGGCCCAGCCGTTGCCGGCACCACGCGACGACCTCGCTGAGCGTGGCGCGCTCCCGGGGGTCCCTGGCCAGGCACCGCGTGAGCAGCGGCCGGAGCGCCTCGGGCAGACGGGACAGGTCGGGTTCCTCGTGCACGATCCGGTACAGGACGGTGGCCGCGGGGCCGTCGCCGTACAGCGGCGAGCCCAGGGCCGCGAACGCGGCGGTCTGGCCGAGCGCGAAGACGTCGGTGGCCGGGGTGATCTCGCCCGCGACCGCCTGCTCGGGGGCCATGAACTGGGGTGTGCCGACGGCGGCGCCCGTGGCCGTGTACGCCGTGGTGTCGGCGGCCAGGGAGATGCCGAAGTCGATGACCCGGGGGCCGTCGGCGGCCAGGAGCACGTTGGAGGGCTTCAGGTCACGGTGGACGATTCCCGCGCCGTGGATGGCCTGGAGCGCCTCGCCCACGCCCGCCATCAGCCACAGCACCGCCGGCACCGGCAGCGGACCACGCCGGTGGACGGCCTCCGCCAGGGAGGGGCCGGGGACGTACAGCGTGGCCAGCCAGGGCGGGGTGCCGTCGGCGTCGGCGTCGAGCAGTTCGGCGGTGTAGGCGCCCCGGACCCGCCGGGCCGCCTTGATCTCGCGGCCGAAACGCCGCCGGAAGTCCGGGTCGTCGGCCAGCTCCGGGCGCACCACCTTGATCGCCACGGGCCTGCCGCCCGCCGTGTGGGACAGATAGACCCGCCCCATGCCACCCGCCCCGAGCCGGGCGGCGAGACGGTAACCGGCCACCACGGGCGGGTCGTCCGTCTGAAGTGGCTGGAACACGTCAGCCGCGTTGTTCACCTGTCCCCCTGCTCCCCCCTGGTACTCGACCACACCCGGCCCGAACATGCGACCGACAGCGGCAGGAGCAGCTTAAAGGGTCCCGTGTGACCGCTGACCGCTGCCGGTGCGGGAGGCGGGGACCGCTAGTCCAGTCGAGCCGCCCAGCTGATCCCGCCTCGCAGATGTGCCCGGAAGTCGGGGTCCTCGTACGCCTCGGCCGCGTGGCCCAGGGCCGTGTAGAAGACCCGGCCCGCGCCCTGCTCGCGGCACCAGACCAGCGGGTGGTCGTCGCCCATGCCGCCGCCGCGGTACGACGACTCGTCGGCCGTGGCCAACACCCGTACCCCGGCGCGGGGGTTGGTGCGGAAGTCGTACCACTCGTCGGTGAAGTCCCAAACGGCGGGCAGGTGTCGGGTGGCCGGGTGCTCGCGGTCCTCGATCAGCGCCTTGCCGGGCTGGTACGCGGGGTGCCGGTCGAAGCGGGCGCCCAGCAGCTCGCCGTAGAAGGGCCATGCGTACTCGGTGCAGGCCGCCGCGTGGATGCCGACGAAGCCGCCGCCCGCCTCCACGTAGTCCGCCAGCCGCTGTCGCCCCGCCATCGTGAGGACCTCGCCGCTGGTGGAGAGGAAGACGACGGCGGCGTACCGCTCCAGGGGGGCCTCGAGTGCAGCGAGGTCCTCGCTCGCCTCGACCTCGAACCCACCAAGGGTGCGCAGAGCGGTGACACCGGCCGGGATGGAGTCGTGGCGGTAGTCGGCGGTGCGGGTGTAGACGAGGAGTCGAGGTGCCATGCGGTCGACCCTATGCGTGTGAGGCAGCGTCCTCACCTGCCGGAACCTGCGAAGCCTTGCGAACCAGCGGAGGGGTGAAGGGCGTGTGGGGCACCCGGCGGCCCACCCTCCGCCGCACAGGTGTTCCATCCCCGAGGCGGCTCTGCGTAGCCTCGACCACACGATGAACACGATTCCCGCACACTTGGACCACCTCGTCCTCGCGACCCCCGATCTGGCGGCGACGGTCGCCGACTTCACGCGGCGTACCGGTGTGGCACCCGCGCCCGGCGGGGCGCACGTCGGGTTCGGCACCCGCAACTACCTGGTGTCGCTGGGCGGCACGGGCTATCTGGAGATCGTCGGCCCCGACCCGGAGCAGCCCGAGCCGCGAGGGCCGCGCCCCTTCGACGTCGACACGCTCACCGAGGCCCGCACGGTGACCTGGGCGATCAGTCCGCCCGACCTGGACACCGCGGTCGCGGCCGCGCGCGGCCGGGGCTACGACCCCGGCACGGTACGGCCCATGAGCCGTCGCAGACCGGACGGCACCCTGCTGGAATGGCGGTTGACGGACGGGGAGACCCAACACCCGTCCGGCCTGGTGCCGTTCCTCATCGACTGGGGCACCGCGACCCACCCGTCCCTCTCCGGCCTGCCCCGCACCCCGCTGCTGGAACTGTCCGCGACCGCTCCCGACCCGGACGAGATCCGCGCCCTGCTCGCGGCCCTCGACACCGAACTCACCGTCACCGAGGGACCGGTGAGGCTCTCCTTCACGGTGGACACCCCGCTGGGGCCGATCCGCTTCGACTGACGGCGCGCACCGCCGCCGGCGGTCCCTCGCCTGTCCGATTCCTTCAAGACCGACCGGCCCGGCCCGGCCTACCGTGGCCGCATGACTCCACGATTCGATGCCATCGGCCTGGTCGTCTCCGACATGGCCGCCTCCGTCGCCTTCTACCGCCGCCTGGGCTTCGAGTTCCCCGACGGCGCCGAGAAGGAGGGGCACGTCGAGGCGCAACCGCCCGGTGGGCTACGGCTGTTGCTGGACACCGAGGACGTGGTGCGGTCCTTCCACGCGAGTTGGCGGCCCCCGACCGGTGGCGGTCGCGCGGGGCTGGCCCTGCGCTGCGACAGTCCGGGCGAGGTGGACTCGGTGTACGAGGAGCTGGTGGGCGCCGGTCACCACGGCGAGCTGAAGCCCTGGGACGCCGTCTGGGGCCAGCGGTACGCGGTCCTGCACGACCCGGACGGCAACGGCGTCGACCTGTTCGCGCCGCTATCCGCGGCCGATTAGCTCGCCCAGCGGCAGCCCCGTCAACTCCCTGACGTCCCGCGCCAGATGAGCCTGGTCGGCGAAACCGGCGCGGGCCGCCGTCTCCGCGTACGGCACCCCGCCCCGGGCCAGTCCGAGCGCCCGCTGCAATCGCAGCACTCGGGCCAGGGTCTTGGGGCCGTACCCGAACGCGGCGAGGCATCTGCGGTGCAACTGACGTGCGCCGAGACCGAGTTCGTCGGCGGTGGCGGCGACCGGCCGGCCCGCGTCGAGGGCGTCCACGACATGTCGTAGCAGAGGATCGCCGGGTTCGACTTCGGCCGCCCGCCCCAGTGCCACCTCTTCCAGCCCGCTCGCCGGATCAGCGGCCGCGTTCACGCGGGCGGTGAGCCGCCGTACCTCGGCGGCCGGCCAAAGGTCGGCGAGGTCGACGCGCCGGTCCAGGAGCTCGCGGGCAGGAACGCCGAGGAGAGTGGGCGCGGTCCCGGGAAAGAAGCGCACCCCCGCCCACGCGGTCGGCGCGCCTTCGGTGACGTACGCGCGCGTGTCGGGCCCGGCGACGAGCAGCCGCCCTTCGTGCCACAGCAGATCCATGCACCCGTCGGGCAGAACGCGTCCGGCGCCCGATCCGGACGGGGTGTTGGTCCAGACGACGGCTCCGTCGAGCCGGGACGGCCTCTCCGCGTACATATGATCCACGCTACGCCCGACGCCGCCAGGGGCGCGGGGCTGCATCGATCTGCTGCTCCGCCGCGTGGGCGCGAGCAACCACCCAGGCCCCGCACTCGCCGGGGCTCCTAAGCCACCCTCCCCCGATGCTCCTGCGGACTCACTCCGTACACGCGCTTGAAAGCACTGGAGAGAGCGAACGCACTCCCGTACCCGACCTCCCGGGCAATGGCCTCCAGCGTCGCATCGCTGTCCCGAAGACGGTCCGCCGCCAACGCCAGCCGCCACCCCGTCAGATACGTCATCGGCGGCTCCCCCACCAACTCCGTGAACCGCCGGGCGAGCGCGGCCCTGGACACCCCGGCCTTCGCCGCGAGGGACGCGACCGTCCAGGGGTGCGCCGGATCGTCCTGGACCAGGCGCAGCACGCGCCCCACCACCGGGTCGGCCAACGCCTGGTACCAGGCCGGTGCCGCCGCCTCGGGGCGGGAGAACCAGGCTCTCAGCGCCGCGATGACCAGCAGGTCGAGGAGCCGGTCGAGGACCACCTCCTGGCCGGGCTCGTCGCGGACGATCTCCTCCATGAGGTACGGGGTGAGGGGACAGTCCCAGACGTCGGAGGTGAGGCTGAGCAGCGGTGGCAGCGCGTCCAGCAGGCGCCCGCTGACCTCGCCCTGCCACAGGTAGGTGCCGATCAGCATCACGGCCGACCCGTCGAGCCGGTCGCCCCAGGTGCGCACCCCGAGGTCCATGACGCCGTTGAGGGACCGTCCGTCGGGGTAGCTGCACTCGCCGCCGGGCAGGATCACCGCCTGCGGTGCCGTGGCGGGGTCGTCGGCGCAGGTGTACGGGTCCGGGCCGCGGGCGATGGCGAGGTCGCCGGCGCGCAGCCTGACCCGCTCCCCCGTGTCCGGCGTGATCCATGCCTCGCCGCGGACCATGAGCATCACGGTGAGCGGGGCGCGGTCCTCGATCCGTACGGACCACGGGGGTTCGAAACACGCTCGGATCATGAAGGCGCCCCGGGCTCGGGGGCCTTCCAGGAGACCTGCGAGAGCGTCCATCCCGTCAGCGTAGACGCCCGCACATGGGAATGAGCCGTTCAGCGATGGGGACTTGGGGCGCGCGGCCGTTGACTGGGGACATGACGCAGAACACGGCGAAGAAGACAGTGGTGGTGACCGGTGCCTCGGGTCGTACGGGCAGCCGGGTGGCTCAGGCGGTGCGGGCGGCGGGGTTCGGGGTGCGGGCGGCGTCCCGGGCCCGGGGCTTCGACTGGGAGGACCCGACGACGTGGGCGGAGACCCTGCGGGACGCGGACGCGGCGTATCTGATGTACCCCTCCGACGTCGGGTCCCCGGCGGCGGTCGAGGGCGTCGGGGCGCTGGCCAGGGAGGCGGTCGGGCTCGGCGTACGGCGGCTGGTGCTGCTGTCGGCGCGGGGCGAGACACAGGCGCTGCCGACCGAGGAGGCGCTGACGTCGTCGGGCGCGGACTGGACGGTCGTACGGGCCGCGTGGTTCGCGCAGAACTTCAGTGAGGGGCCGCTGGTGGAGGAGTTGCGGCGCGGGGAGCTGGCGTTCCCGGCGGGCGAGGTGCCGGAGCCGTTCCTGGACGTGCGGGACATCGCGGACGTGGTCGCGGTGGCGTTGGCGTCCGGGGAGCGGTACGTGGGGCGGACGCTGGAGCTCACGGGGCCGCGGCTGCTGTCGTTCCGGGACGCGGTCGCGGAGATCGCGGCGGTGACCGGGCGGGAGCTGACCTACGTCCCGGTGCCGGCGCGGGCGTACGGGGAGGCGCTGACGGGGTTCGGGGTGCCGCCCGAGGAGGCCGAGTTCCTGGTGGAGGTGTTCGAGGGGCTGCTCGACGGGCGGAACGCGCGTCTCACAAACGGGGTCCAGGAGGTGCTGGGGCGTCCGCCGCGGGACTTCACGGACTTCGTGCGGGAGGCCGCGGCGGCGGGGGTGTGGAAGGGGTAGCGGGACCGTGGCCTCTCCGGGCCGCTCAGGGCCCTTCGGTGTCCTTGTGCGGCGGGTGCGTGCTCTTCACGTGGGTCCGCAGCCGTGACGTCACGTCCTCCGGCGGCAGGAACCGGGACCAGCGTTCCGGGAACTCCGAGGGCATGTCGGGGTCCTCGGGGTCGATGTCGCGGAGGGCGGCGGCCCGCGCCACGTACTCGGCGACCTGGGCCTCGCGCACCCGCTCGTTCGCGGCGCGGGCCGCGGCCGTGGCGGCGGCGGGCCACACCCGGTCGATCGCGGCGTTGACGGCGGCCCCGACGAGGACGGCGAACGCGGACACCCCGATCCACAGCATCACCGCGACGGCCGCGGCGAGCGAGCCGTAGATCGACGCGCCCTCGATGGTGTTCGTCAGGTAGATGCGCAGCAGGAAGCTGCCGAACACCCACATGGCGAGGGCGACCAGCGCACCGGGCACGTCCTCGATCCAGGGGGAGCGCACGGGTACGGACACGTGGTACAGCGTGGTCAGGAACGCGATCGACAGGACGATCACCACCGGCCAGTACAGGACCTGGACGACGGTCTCGGACCACGGCACGATCCGCACCACCGCGTCCGGCCCCGCGACCATCAGCGGCAGCGCGATCGAGCCGATGAGCAGGGCCGCGAGGAAGAGCAGGAACGCCACCAGGCGGGTCTTGACGATCCCGCGGACGCCGTCGAGGCCGTACATGACGGTGATCGTGTCGATGAAGACGTTGACCGCGCGGGAGCCGGACCACAGGGCGAAGAGGAACCCTATGGAGATGACGTCGGGGCGCCCGCCGTTCATCACGTCGTCCAGGATCGGCTGGGCGATCTGCCGTACGCCCTTGTCGGACAGGACGGTGCGGGAGGCCTCCAGGAGGTTGGTCTCCAGGCTGCTGATGCTGTCGGTGCCGGTCCAGTCGTCGACGTAGCCGAGCAGGCCGATCATGCTGAGCAGCAGCGGCGGCACGGACATCAGGGTGAAGAACGCGGCCTCGGCGGCCAGTCCGAGGATGCGGTACTCCATGCAGGAGTTGACGGTGTCCTTGAGCAGCAGCCAAGCGGTCCTGCGCTTGGAGACGTTCCGGTAGAGGGCACGCGCCCGGTGAAGACGGCCGGAGGACCGATGGGGGGATTCACTTGCTTGCTGCACGTGCTAAAGGTATCCGTCGCGGGAGGCTCCACTCATCCCCCGGGCCGCGGGGTCCACCCCGTTCACCGAGCGCACCCTCGCCGTGATCGGCGTCGACCGCGCGCCGGGCACCCCTCAGCCGCACGCCGACGACGGGGTCCGGACCGGACGGCATAACACCCCCACGGCGGGTAGGTTCCCCCCATGGCAGGCAGCACGCACACGGTGACCAACCAGCCCCCGCCCCTGATCGGCCACGACGTCTACTCGGGCGACAGAGCCCTGGTGGCCGCCGTGGAGCGCCACGTGGACCCCCGCCACCTGGACGAGGTCCGAGGTGAGCTCGCCGCCCTCGGCCGCACCTCCGGGTCCGCCCAGGTCCAGGAGTGGGGCGCGCAGGCCAACGAGAACCCGCCGACCCTGCGCACCCACGACCGCTACGGCCACCGGATCGACGAGGTCGAGTTCCACCCCGCCTGGCACCGCCTGCTCGGCAAGGGCGTCTCCGCCGGTCTCACCGCGGCCTGGAACCGGCCCGCGGGCCACGTCCGCCGGGCCGCCGCGTTCCTTGTCTGGACCCAGGTGGACGCCGGCAACCTCTGCCCGCTGTCGATGACCCACGCCGCGGTGCCCGCACTGCGCACGGACCCCGCGCTCGCCGAGGAGTGGGAGCCGCGGCTGACGTCGATGGTCTACGACCGTGAGCTGCGCCCGGCGCACCGGAAGGCCGGCGCCCTGTTCGGGATGGGGATGACGGAGAAGCAGGGCGGCAGCGACGTGCGCGCGGGCACCACCCGGGCCACTCCCCTCGCCGAGGCCGGCACCTACGAGCTGACCGGCCACAAGTGGTTCTGCTCGGCCCCGATGTCCGACGGCTTCCTCGTCCTGGCGCAGGCCCCCGACGGCCTCACCTGCTTCCTCGTCCCGCGCGTCCTGGAGGACGGCACCCGCAACCCGTTCCGCGTCCAGCGGCTCAAGGACAAGCTGGGCAACCGTTCCAACGCCTCCGCCGAGGTCGAGTTCGACGGGACCTGGGCCCGCCGGGTCGGCGAGGAGGACCGTGGGGTGCGGACCATCATCGAGATGGTCGCGGCGACCCGGCTGGACTGCGCCGTGGGCTCGGCCGGCCTGATGCGCCAGGCCGTGACCCAGGCCGTCCACCACTGCACCTACCGCGAGGCGTTCGGCGGCCGGCTCGTGGACAAGCCGCTGATGCGCAACGTCCTGGCCGATCTCGCCCTGGAGTCCGAGGCGGCGACCACCCTCGCCCTGCGGCTCGCGGCCGCCTACGACGACGGCGGCGAGCGGGAGCGGGCGTTCCTGCGGATCGCGGTGCCGGCCGCCAAGTACTGGATCACCAAACGCTGCACCGCGGTGACGGTCGAGGCCGCCGAGTGCCTGGGCGGCAACGGTTACGTCGAGGAGTCGGGCCTGCCCCGGCTGGTGCGCGAGTCCCCCCTGAACTCCATCTGGGAGGGGGCCGGCAACGTCCAGGCCCTGGACGTCCTGCGGGCGCTGCGTCGCGAGCCCCTGGCCCTCGACGCCTACCTCCAGGAGGTCGGCCTGGCCCGCGGCGCCGACCACCGCCTGGACGCCGCGATCAAGAACCTCCTGACGGAACTGGCCGACCTGGAGGGCATCGAGGCGAGGGCCCGCCGTGTGACAGAGCGCCTTGCCCTGGTCCTCCAGGGTGCCCTTCTGGTCCGCCACGCCCCACCGGAGGTGGCCGACGCGTTCTGCGCGTCCCGGCTGGGCGGAGACGGAGGCGCGGCCTTCGGGACCCTTCCGTCGACCCTGGACCTGAAGTCGCTGGTGGACCGGTCAAGGCCACAGGCCTGACCGCCCAGGGGCGCGGGGAACTGCGCGAACAACCACAACCCACCCGCACACGCCACCACACACCAACCCGGCACCCCCTACCGCGAAAACAGCCCAACCGCCGGAGGTAGGGGGTGGTGCTGCGCCGACACGGCACCACCCCCGGCTTGGCCTGTTCAAGGCCGCGAACGCCGCTCGGGACGGCGTCGGCTCAAGTCTCAAACAGCGCCGCGCCCGCCACCAGGGTTGCAGGGGGTTGCAACTTGCTGCTGTCTGTGGCCGGACTGTGTCCGTCCGCGAGGGGCGAAAGGCACTATGAGACGGGCAGTCAGGATGGACGTCGCACAGGTGGCCGAAAAACGACGGGAAACCGGTGGCCCCCGCCCTCCGACAGCACCCTCATTCGGGAGGACCAGTGGCGCACTCGCCGACGGATGTCACCCAGCTCGCCGCCGTGGACGCGGCACGCGCGGCGCGGATGCTCAGCGAGGTGCGCTCCGCCACGCTCGCCGGCCGGCGGGCGCCGGTCGCACCGCGCCAGGTGATCGAGCAGTCCTGGGGGCGGATGCTGCGCGGCGGCGTCGACCCCGACCACGACTTCCGGGCCGGGTTGCTGTCCCGGGAGGAGGTGCTGCGGCGCCGGGAGAGCTCGGAGCTGCGGCATGTCCTGCCGGTGCTTCGGCAGGGGCTGTTGTCGGTGGCGGACGTCGCCCGCCACATCATGGTGGTCGCCGACGAGGAGGGCCGCGTGCTGTGGCGGGAGGGCAGCTCGCCCGTACTGCGCAAGGCCGACGGCACCGGCTTCGAGCTGGGCGCGGACTGGCGGGAGGACGTCGTCGGCACCAACGGCATCGGCACCCCGGTGGTGGCCCGCCGGCCGGTGCAGGTGTTCGCCTCCGAACACTTCGTGCGCTCGCAGACCTCGTGGACGTGCACGGGGGCGCCGATCACCGACCCGCGCAACGGCCGGCTGCTGGGCGTGGTGGACGTGAGCGGACCGCTGGACACCATGCACCCGGCCACGCTCGCCTGGGTCGACTCGGTGGCCAAGCTCGCCGAGGCCCGGCTGCGGGAGTTGCACCAGGTGTCGCTGGAGCGGCTGCGCGCGGTGGGGGCGCCCGCGCTGGCGCGGCTCGGCGGCCGGGCCCTGGTGGTGGACGGGGACGGCTGGACGGCCGCGGTGACCGGGATGCCGTACCAGAACCGGATCGGGCTGCCCAAGTCGCTGTCCCCGGGCCGTCGGTGGCTGCCGACGCTGGGGCTGTGCTCGGTGGAGCCGCTCGCCGGGGGCTGGTTGGTGCGGGCCGCGGCGGAGCCGGTGCCTCAGGACACCACGCGGATCGTCCTCGATCTGTCGCTGCCGCGCCACTGGTCGCTGACGGTGTCCGGGGTCGCCGGGTCGTGGAGTCATGAACTGAGTCCACGCCATGCCGAGTTGCTGTTTCTGCTGGCCGTGCACCGCGGGGGGCGCAGCGCGGCGGAGCTGGCCGAGGACATGTTCGACGATCCGGGGCGCAGGGTGACGGTGCGGGCGGAGATGTCCCGTATTCGCCGGTATCTGGGGGCACTTCTGGAACATCGGCCGTATCGTTTCTGCGAAGGTGCGGAGGTCGAGGTCCGCCACCCCGCCGACCCCCGTGACCTGCTGCCGCACTCGACGGCGCCCGCGGTGACGGGCAAACGGCTGCCCACCCAGCTGCCCTGAGCCCCGAGCCGCCCGGAACCGCCCAGCCGGCCCGAACCACCCAACAGACGGCATCTTTCGCATATTTGCAGGGACTTCGCCACTGTCCGGGTCCAACTGCCGTAGCATCCCTCTACAGGCCGCCCCACCTGCTCCTGCCGTCAACGCACGGATCACCAGACGCAGTTGGTTCGCCCTCGGGAGGCAGAGATGATGCAGCGCGGCAGACACCGCAGGCGCAAGCGGGGCCAGGCGCTGCGCGCCTTCCTGGCCGGGACCGCCCTCGCGCTCACCGCGGCCGCCACGATGATCAGTGCGTCCCAGGCCACCGTCGCCGACGACCCGGGTGCGCTGAAGCCGCTGGCCACGTCCGCCGAGACGGATGCGCTCCGGCTGCGTGAGCACCTGGAACCGCAGCGCACCCTCGACCGGCTCGCCTCCGAGATGGGCAGACCGGTCGGTGTGGGCGCCGTCCTGGACAGCGCCGAGCACACCCTGCGGTCCGCCGACTGCTCCCCGTCCGAGCGCCGGGCGCTGCCCGTCGAGCCGGCCGCCACGCGCGCGTACTGCTGGGACGCCGCCGACACCCGCTCCTGGCGGGCCGGCGCGGTCACGACCTCGGGCGACGCCGACGACGACGGCCTGTGGGGGCAGAACCGGGTGATCCTCTCCGCCTGGTCGCGGGGCGGGCACGATCTGGCCCGGGTGGCGTTCATCGACGCGGGCGACCTGGACCGCCCCCGCTACTCCTGGGTCCTGCTGACCGTCCCCGTCGACGGCGGCCGCGACTACCGCGCCCTGGACTCCCAGGTCTCCGGGATGGTCTGGTACCAGGACAAACTCCTGGTGACGGCCGCCGAGGGCCTCTACGTCTACGACATGGACCGCATCCAGCGCGCCACGGTCGACAGTCCGGCCGTGGGCCGCGTCGACGGCGGCTGGGCGGCCCACGGGAATGAGTGGGTGCTGCCCGCCGTGGGCACCTACCGAGCCTCGGGCGTCCATCCCGCCTACCTGTCCCTGGACCGCGGCACCTCCCCCGACAGCCTGGTCGCGAGCGAGTGGGTGTCCCAGGACGACGACCGGGACGTGCGGCTGTGGCGGTACGACTTCAGCCGCGCCTCCGACCGCACCGGGCTGCTCGCCACGGACACCGCCGGGCGCACCCGCGTGGACGAGGCGTACGAGACGAACGTCCGCGGCGTCGGCGCCGTCCTGTCGTACGGCTCCGAGTGGTATCTGGGCCGTACCTCTGAGGACCAGGACAGTCACGGGACGCTGTGGCGGCAGGACGCGAGCGGCGCGCGGGCCACCCACTGCGGCACCGACGAGTCGAGCCACTGCTGGGCCACCGAGTCGCAGTCCTTCTCCTACTGGGAGGCGACCGGCGAGGTCTGGTCCCAGTCGGGCCGGATGCTGTTCGCCCTGCCCCTGGCCTCGGTCGACAGATCGACGCGCTAGGTGATTCCCTGACGGGCATGGCCAACATCCCCGTGACCACCTGGTCCCTGGAGCAGACCGCCCCGACCGACGTCCTCCCGGCCGCCGCGCCGGACGGTGACGTACGGATCGAGCGCTCCGAAGTCCCCTCCCCCGAGTTCAGCCGCTTCCTGTACGCGTCCGTCGGCGGCGACATCCGCTGGATCGACCGGCTCGGCTGGTCGTACGCGCGCTGGGAGGAGCACCTGGGCCGGCCCGGTGTGGAGACGTGGGTGGCGTACGACCGGGGGACGCCCGCGGGGTATGTGGAGCTGGAGCCGCAGGACGACGGCGTAGTGGAGATCGTCTACTTCGGGCTGATCCCCGCCTTCCGCGGCCGCCGGATCGGTGGCTGGCTGCTGTCGTACGGCGCCGCCCGGGCCTGGGACCTCGCGGAGCGCTGGCCGGGGCTGAGCCCCACCAAGCGGGTGTGGCTGCACACGTGCAGCCTGGACGGCGAGCACGCCATGGACAACTACCTGCGCCGGGGCTTCGCGCTCTTCGACACCAAGGTCGAGGAGGAGCCGGAGGTGGCCGCGCCCGGCCCCTGGCCCGGCGCATACCCCGTCTGACCTGCGTCGACAAGACCGCCTGCGCGGCATGTGATCGACGACACCCTTGTCTCGCTCTACGAGACAAGGGTGTCCGCATGATGGACGAAGCTGGACTGTGTCCAGATCCCCGTGACACGCTTCCGTCATGTCTGGAACTGGAATTGCCTTGGTGAGTCGGCGGCACGTCGACCTCGGCCGCATGTCCAGCGCCATCTGTCCGGTGCGCTGACGAGCCGCAGCCCGCCCGACATCCCTGACTTCTCCCTTTATGCCGCGCAATGAGGCGCAGCTCTGCCCGCGCGCCGGTACGCGCAGGTCAGAGCCGCATTCCCGCCTGTCCCGAAGGACGTAGAACCATGGCCGCCACCCCGCAGAACCCTGCTTCCGCAGCGCCCCGCCGCAAGGTGAGCCGTCACCGCGGTGAGGGTCAGTGGGCCGCGGGGCACCACACCCCTCTGAACGGCAACGAGCAGTTCAAGAAGGACGACGACGGTCTCAACGTGCGGACACGCATTGAGACGATCTACTCCAAGCGGGGCTTCGACTCGATCGACCCCAACGACCTGCGCGGCCGGATGCGCTGGTGGGGGCTGTACACCCAGCGCAAGCCCGGGATCGACGGCGGCAAGACCGCGATCCTGGAGCCGGAGGAGCTGGACGACAAGTACTTCATGCTGCGGGTGCGGATCGACGGCGGACGCCTCACCACCCAGCAGCTGCGGGTGATCGGCGAGATCTCGGAGGAGTTCGCGCGCGGCAGCGCGGACGTCACGGACCGGCAGAACATCCAGCTGCACTGGATCCGCATCGAGGACGTCCCGGAGATCTGGAACCGCCTGGAGGCGGTCGGCCTCTCCACCACCGAGGCGTGCGGCGACTGCCCGCGCGTCGTCATCGGCTCCCCGGTCGCCGGCATCGCCGAGGACGAGATCATCGACGGCACCTGGGCCATCGACGAGATCCACGAGCGGTACATCGGCAGCAAGGAGTTCTCCAACCTGCCGCGCAAGTTCAAGACGGCGATCTCCGGCTCCCCGCTCCTCGACGTGGTCCACGAGATCAACGACATCGCCTTCGTCGGCGTCGAGCACCCCGAGCACGGCCCCGGCTTCGACCTGTGGGTCGGCGGCGGCCTGTCCACCAACCCCAAGCTCGGCGTCCGGCTCGGTGCCTGGGTGCCGCTGGCGGAGGTGCCCGAGGTGTGGGCCGGTGTCGTCGGCATCTTCCGTGACTGGGGCTACCGGCGGCTGCGCACCCGCGCCCGTCTGAAGTTCCTCGTCGCCGACTGGGGCCCGGAGAAGTTCCGCCAGGTCCTGGAGGACGACTACCTGAAGCGCAAGCTGGTCGACGGTCCCGCGCCCGCCGAGCCCTCGGGCCGCTGGCGCGACCACGTCGGCGTGCACCGCCAGAACGACGGCCTCTTCTACGTCGGCTTCGCCCCGCGGGTGGGCCGTGTCGACGGGGCCACGCTGACGAAGATCGCCGAGGTCGCGGAGGCGCACGGCTCGGGCCGGGTCCGGACCACCGTCGAGCAGAAGATGATCATCCTCGATGTCGAGGAGGCGCAGGTCCAGCCGCTGGTCGAGGCCCTGGAGGCGCTCGACCTCACCGCCAAGCCGTCTACGTTCCGGCGCGGCACCATGGCCTGCACCGGCATCGAGTACTGCAAGCTCGCCATCGTCGAGACCAAGGCGCGCGGCGCCTCGCTGATCGACGAGCTGGAGCGCCGCGTCCCGGACTTCGACGAGCCGCTCACCATCAACCTCAACGGCTGCCCGAACGCCTGCGCCCGTATCCAGGTGGCGGACATCGGTCTCAAGGGCCAGCTGGTCCTCGACGACAGGGGCGAGCAGGTCGAGGGCTACCAGGTGCACCTCGGTGGCGCGCTCGGACTGGAGGCCGGGTTCGGCCGCAAGGTGCGCGGCCTGAAGGTCACCGCCGAGGAGCTGCCCGACTACGTGGAGCGGGTCCTGAAGCGGTACCAGGCCGAGCGCGAGGAGGGCGAGCGCTTCGCCGCCTGGGCCTCGCGTGCCAGCGAGGAGGCCCTGTCGTGAGCGAGCGGGCCGCCCCCTTCTACTGCCCCTACTGCGGCGACGAGGACCTGCGTCCGAGCGAGCAGGGCCACGGCGCGTGGGAATGCGCGGCGTGCAACCGCGCATTCCAGTTGAAGTTCCTCGGGCTGCTCGCCCGGGGCCTTCAGCCCACCGACGCAGGGGGAGAGCGGATATGACCGCCGTTCAGGAAGAACGTTCGACCGACGATCTCAAGGCGCTCGCCGAGCAGGCGGGCCGTGACCTGGAGGGCGCCTCCGCCCTGGAGATCCTCCAGTGGGCCGTCGACACCTTCGGCAAGCGCTTCTGCGTGACCTCCTCGATGGAGGACGCGGTGGTCGCCCACCTCGCCTCCCGGGTCCTCAAGGGCGTGGACGTCGTCTTCCTCGACACCGGCTACCACTTCGAGGAGACCATCGGCACCCGGGACGCGGTCGAGGCCGTGATGGACGTCAACGTCATCACGCTGTCGCCGAGGCGGACGGTCGCCGAGCAGGACGCCGAGTTCGGCCCGAAGCTGCACGACCGCGACCCCGACCTGTGCTGCAAGATGCGCAAGGTCGAGCCGCTGGAGCGGGGCCTGAAGGACTACCTGGCCTGGGCGACCGGGCTGCGCCGCGACGAGTCCCCGACCCGGGCGAACACCCCGGTCGTCGGCTGGGACGAGAAGCGGCGGAAGGTCAAGGTCTCCCCGATCGCCCGCTGGACCCAGGACGACGTGGACGCCTACGTCGCCGAACACGGCGTCCTGACCAACCCGCTGCTGATGGACGGCTACGCGTCCGTCGGCTGCGCCCCCTGCACCCGCCGGGTCCTGGAGGGCGAGGACGCCCGCGCGGGCCGCTGGGCGGGCCGGGCCAAGACCGAGTGCGGGCTGCACTGATGACCACCACTGACAAGGAGTCGCACGTGACGACCGGAGCCACCGTCTGGCTCACGGGTCTGCCGAGTGCCGGCAAGACCACCATCGCGTACGAGCTGGCCGGCCGGCTGCGCGAGGAGGGCCACCTCGTCGAGGTGCTCGACGGCGACGAGATCCGCGAGTTCATCTCCGCGGGCCTCGGCTTCAGCCGCGAGGACCGGCACACCAACGTGCAGCGCGTCGGCTTCCTCGCCGAACTGCTCGCCCGCAACGGCGTCAAGGCGCTGGTCCCGGTGATCGCGCCGTACGCGGACAGCCGTGAGGCGGTGCGCAAGCGCCACCAGGAGAGCGGGACGGCGTACCTGGAGATCCACGTGGCGACTCCGGTCGAGGTGTGCTCCGTACGCGATGTGAAGGGTCTGTACGCCAAGCAGGCCGCGGGCGAGCTGACCGGTCTGACGGGCGTGGACGACCCGTACGAGGCGCCCGAGTCGCCCGATCTGCGGATCGAGTCGCAGAACCAGACCGTCCAGGAGTCCGCGGCGGCCGTCCACGCGCTGCTCACCGAGAGGGGACTGGCATGACGACGACCGTTGCCACGGTGGACGGGGGCACTCAGGCCCCGTACGCCCTGTCCCACCTGGACGCGCTGGAGTCCGAGGCGGTGCACATCTTCCGTGAGGTGGCGGGCGAGTTCGAGCGGCCGGTGATCCTGTTCTCCGGCGGCAAGGACTCCATCGTCATGCTGCACCTGGCGCTCAAGGCCTTCGCGCCCGCCCCTGTGCCGTTCTCCCTTCTGCATGTCGACACCGGACACAACTTCCCCGAGGTGCTCGAGTACCGGGACCGCACGGTCGCCCAGCACGGCTTGCGGCTGCATGTCGCCTCCGTGCAGGACTACATCGACCGCGGTGTCCTCAAGGAGCGCCCCGACGGGACGCGCAACCCGCTCCAGACGCTGCCGCTGACCGAGAAGATCCAGTCGGAGAAGTTCGACGCGGTCTTCGGCGGCGGACGGCGTGACGAGGAGAAGGCGCGCGCCAAGGAGCGGGTGTTCTCGCTGCGGGACGAGTTCTCGCAGTGGGACCCGCGCCGCCAGCGGCCCGAGCTGTGGAACCTCTACAACGGCCGCCACGCGCCCGGCGAGCACGTCCGGGTCTTCCCGCTGTCCAACTGGACCGAGCTGGACGTCTGGCAGTACATCGCCCGCGAGGGCATCGAGCTGCCGCAGATCTACTTCGCGCACGAGCGTGAGGTGTTCGCGCGCGGCGGCATGTGGCTGACGGCGGGCGAGTGGGGCGGGCCCAAGGAGGGCGAGAGCGTCGAGAAACGTCTCGTGCGCTACCGGACCGTCGGGGACATGTCCTGCACGGGTGCCGTCGACTCGGACGCGGTGACGCTGGAGCAGGTCATCACGGAGATCGCCGCCTCCCGGCTCACCGAGCGCGGCGCGACCCGCGCCGACGACAAGATGTCCGAGGCCGCGATGGAAGACCGCAAGCGCGAGGGGTACTTCTAAGCATGAGCACGACCACTACCGAGGTCCTCTCGGAGACGACCCTGCTGCGCTTCGCGACCGCGGGCTCCGTCGACGACGGCAAGTCCACCCTCGTGGGCCGGCTGCTGCACGACTCCAAGTCGGTCCTCACCGACCAGCTGGAGGCCGTGGAGCGCGTCTCGGCCTCGCGCGGCCAGGACGCCCCGGACCTGGCGCTGCTCACCGACGGTCTGCGGGCCGAGCGTGAGCAGGGCATCACCATCGATGTGGCCTACCGCTACTTCGCCACCCCCAGGCGCCGGTTCATCCTCGCCGACACCCCCGGCCATGTGCAGTACACCCGCAACATGGTGACGGGTGCCTCCACGGCCGAGCTGACGGTGATCCTGATCGACGCCCGCAACGGGGTCGTCGAGCAGACCCGCCGGCACGCCGCCCTCGCGGCGCTGCTGCGGGTGCCGCACGTGGTGCTCGCGGTCAACAAGATGGACCTGGTCGACTACGCCGAGCCCGTCTTCGCCGCGATCGCCGAGGAGTTCACGGCGTACGCCACCGAGCTGGGCGTCCCGGACGTCACCGCGATCCCGATCTCGGCGCTCGCCGGTGACAACGTGGTGGAGCCGTCCGCGAACATGGACTGGTACGGCGGCCCGACCGTCCTGGAGCACCTGGAGACGGTCCCGGTCACCCACGACCTGAGCCACTGCCACGCGCGCCTGCCCGTGCAGTACGTGATCCGGCCGCAGACCGCCGAGCACCCCGACTACCGGGGCTACGCCGGTCAGATCGCCGCCGGTTCCTTCCGGGTCGGCGAGCAGATCACCGTGCTGCCCTCGGGCCGGTCCACGAAGATCGCCGGCATCGACCTGCTCGGTGAGCCGGTCGACGTCGCCTGGACGACCCAGTCGGTGACGATCCTCCTGGAGGACGACATCGACATCTCGCGCGGTGACCTCATCGTGCCCAGCAAGGACGCGCCGCCGACCACCCAGGACATCGAGGCGACCGTCTGCCACGTCGCCGACGCCCCGCTGACCGTCGGCCACCGCGTGCTGCTCAAGCACGGCACCCGCACGGTCAAGGCGATCGTCAAGGACATCCCGTCCCGGCTCACCCTCGACGACCTGTCCCTGCACCCGCACCCGGGACAGCTCGTCGCCAACGACATCGGCCGGGTGAAGATCCGTACCGCCGAGCCGCTGCCCGTCGACTCCTACTCCGACTCCCGGCGCACCGGCTCGTTCATCCTCATCGACCCCAACGACGGCACCACGCTCACCGCGGGCATGGTCGGCGAGTCGTTCGCGTCGCCGGAGCCCGTCAAGGACGAGTCCGACGACGACGGGTGGGACTTCTGACATGAACTCCACCGACTACTGGTCCACGTTCGCGAAGGAGGGCGGCCGCGTAGGCAGCGGCGCACTCGGCAGCGGGCAGGGCGGAGTCGCGCGATGTGTGCGCTGACGTACGCGCACCGCTTGCGCGCCCCGTCCCCCCACAGCCGTAGACGCAGACCTGCCGACCTCCCGGCCACGACCTGAGAGACCGTGACCGCCGGGCCTCCGAGAGGAACACCTCCCGTGCCTGTCAACCGCTCAACCTTCCTTCGCCGCGGCATCGCCGTGGTGGCCGCGCTTCCGCTTCTCACGCTCGCCGCGTGCGGCTACGGGTCCGAGTCCAAGGACGACGACACCGCGAAGGTCGCCGCCGGGGCGAAGAAGATCGACGGACTCGACTCCGTCAAGATCGGCTACTTCGGCAACCTGACCCACGCCACCGCGCTGGTCGGCCGTGAGCAGGGCATCTTCCAGAAGCAGCTCGGTGCCACCAAGGCCTCGTACGCCACCTTCAACGCCGGCCCGTCCGAGATCGAGGCCCTCAACTCGGGCTCCATCGACATCGGTTGGATCGGCCCCTCCCCGGCGATCAACGGCTACACCAAGTCCAAGGGCACCAACCTGCGCATCATCGGCGGTTCGGCGTCCGGTGGCGTGAAGCTGGTCGTCAACCCGAAGAAGATCAAGACCCTGAAGGACGTCAAGGGCAAGAAGATCGCTACTCCGCAGCTGGGCAACACGCAGGACGTGGCGTTCCTCAACTGGATCGCGGAGCAGGGCTGGAAGGTCGACGCCGAGTCCGGCAAGGGCGACGTGTCGGTGATCCGTACCGACAACAAGGTCACCCCGGACGCCTACAAGTCCGGTTCCATCGACGGCGCCTGGGTGCCGGAGCCGACCGCGTCGAAGCTGGTCGCCGAGGGCGGCAAGGTGCTGCTCGACGAGTCCGGCCTGTGGCCGGACAAGAAGTTCGTGATCACGAACATCATCGTGTCGCAGAAGTTCCTCAAGGCGCACCCGAAGGCCGTCGAGGCGGTCCTGAAGGCCTCGGTCGAGACCAACAAGTGGATCAACGCCAACCCGGACGAGGCGAAGGCCGCGGCGAACAAGCAGCTGGAGGCCGACTCCGGCAAGGCGCTGCCGGCCGATGTCCTGGACCCGGCGTGGAAGTCCATCCAGTTCACCGACGACCCGCTGGCCGCCACCCTCAACACCGAGGCGGAGCACGCGGTGAAGGCCGGTCTGCTGGAGGACCCGCTGCTGGACGGCATCTACGACCTCACGCTTCTGAACAAGGTTCTCAAGGCCGCGGGTGAGAGCACGGTCGACGACGCCGGTCTCGGCGTCAAGTAAGTCCTGACCCCCTAAGTCCCCAGGAGGTGACGACCATGGCCACCGCGGTTGCCAAGGCCGATCAGGCCGAGTCAGTCGAGTACGCCGCCCGGATCGAGCATGTCTCGAAGTCCTTCGCCGGTCCCGCCGGGCAGCAGCTCGTCCTCGACGACATCACCCTCGATGTCGCACCGGGCGAGTTCGTCACCCTCCTGGGGGCCTCGGGCTGCGGCAAGTCCACGCTGCTCAACCTGGTCGCGGGGCTCGACGACCCCAGCGCGGGCAGCATCAAGACGGACGGGCGCCCTGCCCTGATGTTCCAGGAACACGCTCTGCTGCCGTGGTTGACGGCGGGCAAGAACATCGAACTCGCCCTCAAGCTCAGGGGAGTTCCGAAGAACGAGCGGCGCGAGAGGGCCGAGTCGCTGCTCGAACTCGTGCGGCTGCAGGGCGCGTACGGCAAGCGGGTGCACGAGCTGTCGGGCGGTATGCGCCAGCGTGCGGCGCTGGCCCGGGCCCTCGGCCAGGAGAGCGGCCTGCTGCTGATGGACGAGCCGTTCTCGGCTCTCGACGCCATCACGCGGGACGTGCTGCACGACGAGCTCACCCGTATCTGGCAGGAGACCGGGGTCTCCGTCCTGTTCGTCACGCACAACGTGCGTGAGGCGGTGCGGCTCGCGCAGCGCGTGATCCTGCTGTCCTCGCGGCCCGGCCGGATCGCGCGCGAGTGGACGGTCGGCATCCCGCAGCCGCGCCGTATCGAGGACGCGCCCGTGGCCGAACTGTCCCTTGAGATCACCGATGTACTGCGTGGGGAGATCCGCCGTCATGGCCAGCACTGACACGACACCGGTCGCGGACGCCGGGAGCGTGGAGGCGGGCCTCGACGCGCTGGACACCCAGGTCACGGGTCGGCCGACGTTCCGGCAGACCTTCCGCGAGAAGATCTTTCCGCCGCTCGTCGCGACCGCCGTGGTCCTGGTGATCTGGCAGGCGCTGATCTCCTTCGACATCGTCACCGACCCGACCAAGCTGCCCTCTCCCGGCGAAGTGGCCGCCGAGTTCAAAGACGCCTGGCTGGAGGGCAAGCTCCTCGGTTACATCTGGACCAGCGTCGAGCGCGGTCTGTTCGGCTTCCTGCTGGCGCTGGCGATCGGCACCCCGCTGGGTCTGATCGTGGCCCGGGTGAAGTTCGTGCGCGCGGCGATCGGACCGGTCCTGTCGGGCCTCCAGTCGCTGCCGTCGGTGGCGTGGGTGCCGCCGGCGGTCCTGTGGCTGGGCCTGAACAACTCGATGATGTACGCGGTGATCCTGCTCGGCGCGGTCCCGTCCATCGCCAACGGTCTGGTCTCCGGCATCGACCAGGTGCCGCCGCTGTTCCTGCGGGCGGGCCGCACGATGGGCGCGACCGGGTGGAAGGGTGCCTGGCACATCGTCCTGCCGGCCTCGCTGCCGGGTTACCTGGCCGGCCTGAAGCAGGGCTGGGCCTTCTCCTGGCGCTCGCTGATGGCGGCGGAGATCATCGCCTCCTCACCCGATCTGGGCATCGGTCTCGGCGCGCTGCTGGAGAACGGCCGCAACGCCAGCTCCATGCCGATGATCTTCGAGGCCATCTTCCTGATCCTGTTCGTCGGTATCGCCGTCGACCTGCTGATCTTCAGCCCGCTGGAGCGGCGTGTGCTGCGCAGCCGCGGTCTGCTGGTGAAGGGGTAGGTCCCGTGCACAGGAAGCCCGTTCTTCTCGTCATCGCCCACGGCAGCCGGGACCCTCGGCACGCCGCGACGGTGCACGCCCTTGTCCGCCGGGTGCGCGCCACGCGCCCCGGGGTACGGGTGGAGACGGGCTTCCTGGACTTCAACATCCCCTCTGTCCAAGGGGTGTTGGAGTCGCTGGCGGCGGAAGGTGTACGCGAGGTCGTCGCCCTTCCGCTGCTGCTGACCCGTGCGTTCCACGCGAAGGCGGACATCCCCGCGGTGCTGCGGGACGCGCCTCCGCAGCTGCGGATCCGGCAGGCGGAGGTGCTGGGCCCGTCCCCGCTGCTGCTGTCGGCGCTGGAACGGCGTTTGTACGAGGCGGGGTTGACGCCCGCCGACAAGTCCTCGACCGGGGTCGTGCTGGCCTCGGCGGGGTCCTCGGACCCGGAGGCGATCGCAGTGATCGCAGCAATCGCGCGGGAGTGGCGGCGCACCGGTTGGTGTGCCGTGCGGCCTGCGTTCGCCTCCGCCGCACTTCCCCGCACCGAGGACGCGGTGCGTGAACTGCGCGCCCTGGGCTGCGAGAAGGTCGCCGTCGCCCCGTACGTCCTCGCTCCCGGCTTCCTGCCCGACCGCATCGCGCGCGGCGCGGCGGACGCGGACGTCCTCGCCGACGTCCTCGGGGCGGCACCTGAGGTGGCGCGCGTGCTGCTGGAGCGCTACGACGAGGCCCGCAGGCCGATGCTGGCGGCCGTCGGGGCCTGACGGCCCGGCACGGCACGGCCCGGTCCGGCACGGCTCGCCTCCGAGTCGTGCGTTGCCGGGCGCCGCGGCGGCGCCGACGTGGGTCAGCCGTCCGTCTCCTCGGCCAGCCGCACCAGGTCCGCCACCGGCAGCGATCCCGCCGCCCGGTGCTCCCGGGCGAAGGTGTTGGCGAGGTGCTGGAGGAGGTCGTTCAGCGGGGTGGGGACGCCGTGCAGGCGGCCGAGGAGGGCGATCTCGCCGTTGAGGTAGTCGGCCTCGATGGTGCCGGTGCCACGGGTGAGGGACTGCCAGGAGGAGCCGCCGCCGCGCGGGGTGCCGGCGAGGGTCAGGAGGGTGACCTTGTCGCCGCGGGCCGCGCTCTGTTCCTCGGCGCTCGCGTAGGCGATGCCGGCGGCGTCGAGCACCGCCTCGCCCTCCCCGCGCACCCGCTTCAGCAGCGCCAGCGCCTCCGCGCTCTCCACCGGTCCGGTGACGGCCTCCAGCGCGTTGCCGAGGTTGGACAGCAGCTTGGCGTACTGCCAGCGCGTCACGTCCGGTACGACCGGCGCCTCCAAGTGCGACTTCTCCAGGTCGGCGGCGACCAGCCGGGCGGTCTCGTCGGTGCCGTGCGGGTACCGGCCGAGGTGCAGGATGCCGGTGAGCGGGCTGCCGGCGGCGCTGACGACCCCGGGTTCCACGTGGGCGCAGGGCAGCCAGACGCAGACGCCGTACACGTTCCGGAAGGTCCGCAGGGCCAGGCGCTGGCTCTCCACGCCGTTCTGGGCGCACAGCAGCGGCAGCCGCTCGGCCGCGGTTCCCCCGCCGGCGACCGGTGCCGGACCCCAGGTCCGGAGGGCGGCGGCGCTGTCCTGGGTCTTCACGGCGAGGACGAGGACGTCGTCGGCGCGCAGTACGCCGAGTCCGGCGGGTCCCTCGACGACCGGCAGCCGGTGGGTCTGCTCCCCCTCCGGCACCCTGAGCCGCAGCCCGGCGTCCTGAAGGGCCGCGCGATGGGCGCCGCGTGCGACCAGGACGACCTCGTGTCCCGAGCCCGCGAGCCGCCCGCCGATCGTGCCGCCGACCGCTCCTGCTCCGATGATGATGTAACGCATGGGACGAGCCTCGCACGCTTGACCTTGTCCTTGGGCCAAGGCCGAGGATCCCGGCCCACGACGATCCGCGGCCGGCCGTGCCGGACACGATCACCTCGTACACCGCCTTCGCCGGCGTACGGCAGGTCACCCTGCGCCGGTCATCTCCACCAGCTTGATGACCGTGTTCCAGTTGCGGGTGGTGGCGATCAGGCCCTTGTTGACGCGCGGCTTGGCCAGTTGCTCGGCCAGCTTGGAGCGGCCGAGGCCGTCCGGCGCGTACAGGTACAGGGCACGGTCGCCGAGTCTGAACTCCTCGGGGAGGAAGGCGGCTTGGTCGATCGCGGCGAAGCGTTCGGCGTCGACCGGTGCCGAGAAGTACGTGACGTGGAGCTGCTTGCCCTCCAACTCGGCAGCAGGGAAGGGGCAGTTGTCGGCGATCGCGGCGAGGTAGGCGTGGTCGCGGACGATCACGGAGACGGAGAAGCCGAAGCGCTCCTCGATCGCCGCGGTGAGTTCGGCGGCGAGGGACTCCGCGTCGCCGTGGCCGGAGGTGAAGACGGCCTGGCCGCTCTGGAGGTAGGTGCGCACGTCGGCGTGGCCGAGTCCCTCCATCAGTGCGCGCAGCTCGGCCATCGGCACCTTCTTGGCGCCGCCCACGTTGATTCCCCGCAGCAGCGCCGCGTACGTCGTCGTCATGCGCCCACCCTAGGACGGCCGTCCCGTAGATCAACGGTTAGGTGTAAGGGTCACCCTCCTCCTCAGTGAGGAGGGTTGAGGGGGTCCGAGGGGACGATCTCGTCCTCCGCACTTCAGCAGGCCGGACGACGAGATGGCTTTATCCGCCCCATACCTTCGAATCGAACGGTGTGCGGCAGGGGGTCGCCACCTCACTCAAGGGGGCAACCCGTCATGGGGAACGGAGAAACACGCGTGCGGGGCTTCGCAGCCCGGGCCGGCGGTTGGAGCGCCCGGCATCGCTGGGCGGCGGTCGGCATCTGGGTGCTGTTCGTGGTCCTGGCGATGGGACTCGGTTCGGCGACGGGCCGGGTCGACGTCGACGAGAGCGAAGGACTGAAGGGCGAGACACACACCGCCGCGACGATCATCAAGGACGCCGACATCGACGAGCCCGCCGGTGAGACGGTGCTCGTCCAGGCGAAGGGCACCGGGCTGAAGGCGACGGACGCCGAGTTCCGGGCCGCCGTGGACGCGGTCGTCAAGGCCGTCGACGCGACCGGCAAGGTCACGGACGTCCGGTCGCCGTACACCGCCGACACGATCTCGAAGGACGGCCGCAGCGCGCTGGTCCAGTTCGACATGCGCGGCGACGCGGAGACCGCGGCCGAGCGGGTCGAGCCGGTGCTGAGCGCGGTCGACAAGGTCCAGCAGGACCACTCCTCGGTGCGGATCGAGGAGATCGGCAGCGCCAGCATGCAGAAGACGTTCGACGACGCGTTCGGGGACGACTTCAAGAAGGCCGAGTACTCGGCCGTGCCGGTGGCCCTGGGCATTCTGCTGATCGCCTTCGGCGCGCTGGTCGCGGCCCTGCTGCCGGTGGCCCTGGCGCTCACCGCGATCATGGCGACGATGGGTCTGATGAGCATCGTCAGCCATGTCATGCCGATGGGCGATGTCGCCAACTCGGTGATGCTGCTGGTCGGTCTCGCCGTCGGCGTCGACTACTGCCTGTTCTATCTGCGCCGGGAGCGCGAGGAGCGCGAGGCCGGCCGGGACGCCCAGACGGCGCTGCGGATCGCCGCCGCCACCAGTGGCCGCGCGATCGTGGTCTCCGGTGTGACGGTGTGCGTGGCGATGGCCGGCATGCTCTTCACCGGGATCGCCGACTTCGAGGCGATGGGACTCGCCTCGCTGATGGTCGTCGCCGTCGCCATGGTCGGCTCGGTCACCGTGCTGCCGGCCGTGCTGTCGCTGCTGGGCCACCGGGTGGAGAAGGGCAAGATCCCCTTCCTGCACCCGGAGAGCCGCCTGCGCCGCAACCGCGGCCGCGTCAACCGGGAGAGCCGTTTCTGGACGGCCGTGCTGGGCGGGGTGCTGAAGCGCCCCATGGTCTCGACGGCCGTGGCGGCCGGTGTGCTGCTCGCGATCGCCGCGCCCGCGCTCGGCATGAAGACCCAGAACCTCACGCTGGACCAGGAGTTCGGCGACTCGCTGCCCATCGTGCAGACCTACGACCGGGTCAACGAGGCCTTCCCCGGCGGCTCCGATCCCGCCGAGGTGATCGTCAAGGCCGACGACATCAACGCACCCGAGGTCACGAACGCCCTCGCCGCCTTCAAGCAGAAGGCCATCGCCTCGGGCGCCTCGCGCGGCCCGGTGGAGATCAAGCTGCACGACGAGCAGAACCTCGCCTTCGTGTACGTGCCCCTGGTCGGCGGCTCGGACCTCGACAAGGCGGGCGAGAGCCTGGTGAAGCTGCGGGACGAGGTGCGGCCCGCCACGCTCGGCAAGGTGGACGGTCTCCAGGCGCCGATCACCGGTCAGGTCGCCGGGTCGAAGGACTTCAACGACCAGCTGACCGGCGCGGTCGTCCCGGTCTTCGCGTTCGTCGTGGTCTTCGCCTTCCTGCTGATGCTGCTGTCGTTCCGCTCGCTGACGATCGCGGTCACCTCGATCGTGCTGAACCTGCTGTCGGTGGGTGCCGCCTACGGCATCCTGGTCGCCGTCTTCCAGCACGGCTGGGGCGCCTCCCTGGTGGGGGCGGAGGGTGTCGGCGCGATCATCAGCTGGCTGCCGCTGTTCCTCTTCGTGATCCTGTTCGGCCTCTCGATGGACTACCACGTGTTCGTGGTCTCCCGGATCCGTGAGGCGCGGCTGCGCGGCCGGACGACGAAGGACGCGATCCAGCACGGTGTGGTCACCACCGCCGGTGTCGTCACCAGCGCCGCGGTCATCATGGTCGCCGTGTTCGCGATCTTCGGCACGCTGTCCATGCAGTCCATGAAGCAGATGGGTGTGGGCCTTGCGGCCGCGGTGCTCATCGACGCCACGATCATCCGGGGCGTGCTGCTCCCCGCGGTCATGGCCCTGCTCGGTGAGCGCAACTGGTACCTGCCGACGTGGCTGAACCGACTGCCGGACCTCACCCATGACGAGGCGCCCGAGGCCGTCGTGCGGTCGGTGCGGGACGACGAGGACGACCGCGTCCCCGTCTGATTCCGCCCCCTCACCCACAGGGCCCGTCGGTCACCGGGGAACCGACGGGCCCTGTGTCTCATCCAGTCACTCAGTACGGCTCCCACCGACCGCAGGCTGGACGCCTTCACCCGCGCCTACGGCCTCCAGCCGGACCACCAGGACCCCGGCCGACTCCAGGTCACGGACACCTGCGGGGTGTACGCCGTCGACAAGGCGACCCTGCGCAGGAGCGCGATCCTCTACAAGGCCCGCCTGGAGACCCCGAACTACCTCTGACGGGCGGGCAGTTCTGCCTCGATGAGGTCGGCGGCCCGTCGGGTGCCGCCCTCGTGGGCCATCTCGGCCTGGATGTCCTTCAGCTTCCGGGCGACCTCGGGGTCGTCCACGAGGGCGAGGGCCGTGGCGCGCAGGGTGTCGGCGGTGGCCTCCTCGGTGGGGACGTGCCGGGCGACGCCGAGCGCCTGGAGCATGTCGGCGTTGCCGAACTGGTCCACGGCCTGCGGTACGGCGATCATCGGCGTGGCGGTGGCCAGGCCCTCCTGACTGCCGCCGGCCCCGGCGTGGGTGACGAACAGGTCGGCCTGCCTCAGGATGGCCAACTGCGGTACCCAGGAGTGCACTTCGACGTTCGCGGGCAGCTCCCCCAGTTCGGCGGGGTCCACGTTCCGCCCGATCTGAAGCACCAGGTGCCAGCCGGGCAGGTCGCCGAAGGCCCGCACGCACTCCCGGTAGAAGCCCGCCCGCTTGGTGAAGGCCGACCCGAGGGACACGAGCACCACCTTCTCGGCGCCCGCGGGCCGCTGCCACTGCCCCTCCGCGCTCCGGTCGCCCTGACAGGCGCCGACGAAGCGGTACGTGCTCTCGTCGACACGATCGGCGTTCGGCTGGAGCACCTTGGGGATCAGGACGATGGACCGGGCAGGCCGGCCGACGAAGTCGTCGGGGTGCTGGGTGATGCCGTTCTCCTCCAGCCAGGCGTGGAAGCGGGCGTAGTAGGCCTGCCCCCGTTCGGTCTTCCTCGGTTCGGCCCACATCGGCTCGGCGACCTCCTCCTCGTAGCCGTCCCAGGCGACGAGGTTCGGGGAGAGGGGGACCGCGGGCACGCCCCAGCGGTGGGCGAGGACGCGCGCCGGGTACGAGGTGATGTCGTGGACGACGAGGTCGGGTTCGTCCCCGTCGTACGCCTCGATCAGCTGGGGCAGTGCCTGGATCGCGTCGGCGAGGAACGGTTCGACGTTGTCCAGCAGGGTGCTGCCCCAGGCCTCCGGGTCGGCGCCGGGGCCGGGCAGGGTGGAGTTCCAGAGCCGGGGCTCGGCGCCGGTGGCGGCGACCTTGTCCGCGAACACCGGCGGGATCGCGTAGGTGACGCGATGACCGCGGGCGACGAGTTCCCGGATCACCTCGAGGCTCGGGTTCACATGGCCGTGGGCGGCGATGGAGAACATGGCGATGTGCGCGGGAGTGGTCATGTCGTCGACAGTAAGCGAGACGAGACGTCTCGTGCAACTGGAATACACGAGGGCCTCGGCCCTCGACGGTCAGTGCCTCCGCCCTCGCCTCACCGCCTCACCGCTGGTAGCGGGCGAGCACCAGGTTGCCGTCCTCCTCCAGCCGTTCGCGCAGTTCACCGAGGTCGATCGCCCCGCTGTAGTACTCCTGGAAGGCGGGGGTGGCGACCTTGTCCTTCCACTCGGGGTAGCCGCGCACGGACTGTGCGGGCGCCGAGCGCAGATGGCCGGCGAGCGCGGTGCCGGTCGCCCAGTCGTCCTTGGCCGTGCGCAGCGCCGGGTCCTTGAGCGCCTCGGTGCCGGTGGGCAGCATCCAGTCCCCGAGGGCCAGGCGGACCATGTTCTTCGGCCGGAGCAGGAAGTCCAGGAACCGGGCGGCCTCCTTCTTGTGGGGGCTGTCCTCGGCCACGGACAGGGTCTGCGGGCTGACGCCCTGACTGAGTCCGTCGGCGCCGGCCGGGGCGGGCAGGACCTGCCAGTCGAAGCCCTCGGGCGCCTGCTGCGCGATCTGCTGACGGTAGGAGAAGCCGAGCGGGACCATCGCGTACTTGCCTCCGAAGAAGCCGGGCAGGGTGTCCGAGCCGCCGCTCCCCAGGGTGGTGGGCGAGGCGCTGCGGTCGGTGGCGGCCTGGTCGTGGATGGTGCGCGGCACGACCTCGTCGCCCTCCTCGAAGCGGATCGTCACCTTGCCGTCGCCGTCCCGGTGGAAGAGCCGGCCGCCTGCCGACAGGGAGAGGTTGAGGGTGGCCGAGACGGGCTCCTTGAGCGGCCAGGCGACGCCGTATGTGCCGTCGCCGCTGAGCTCGTCGGTGATCCGCCGGAACTCCGCCCAGCTCCAGGGGTCCTCGGGCGTCGGGATGCGGACGCCGGACTTCTTCAGCCATGTCGCGTTGGCGATGAGCACGCGCGGCTCCTGGAGGAACGGCACTCCGTAGACGCCGTCCCCGAAGGTCGCCGTCTCCCAACTGCGCCGCGGGATGTCGGACTTGAGCCGCTCGGGCAGCAGGTCGCTCAGGTCGGCGAGATAGCCGCCGTACGCGAAGTCCGCCAGGTCGTCGGAGGCGTCATGGATGATGTCCGGCGCCTCACCGCCCTCGAAGGCGGTCAGGAGCTGGTCGTGGACGCTGTCCCAACTGCCCTGGACGTACTCGACCTTGATGTCCGGATGGGTCGCGTTCCACTCCTTCACCAGCTGCTTGTTCACCTCGACGGACTCCTCCTGCCAGGCGAGGGACTGGAAGCGGAGGGTGACCGTGCCGTCGTCAGCGCTGTCGCCGCCACCGCCGGTGCAGGCGGCGAGGACCAGCGTCAGACACAGGGCGAGGATCCATCGGGTGCGCATCAGCTCTTCACCGCCCCGGTCAGCATGCCGCCGGTGATCCGCCGCTGGATGATCGCGAAGACGACCAGGGACGGCAGGGTCGCCAGGAACGCGGCGGCGGCCAGCGGCCCGAGGTCGGCGACGCCCTCCGCGCCGATGAAGTGGGTGAGGACCACGGGCAGGGTCTGTTTCTCCGGCGTCTTCAGCAGGACCAGCGCGAAGAAGAACTCGTTCCACGCCGTGATGAAGGCGAACAGCGCCGTCGCCACGATGCCGGGGGCGAGCAGCGGCGCGGTCACCGACACCAGCGTCCGCAGCCGGCCGGCGCCGTCGACGGCCGCCGCCTCCTCCAGTTCGGCGGGTACCGCGCGGACGTATCCGACGAGCATCCACAGCGCGAACGGCAGCGCCCACACCACGTACACCAGCACCAGCCCGAACAGCGAGTTGATCAGGTGGAGGTTCTTCAGCACCAGGAACAGCGGGATGATCACCAGCACCAACGGGAACGCCTGGCTGACCACCACCCAGCCGGTCCCCGCCCGTGCGAGCAGGGTGCGGTGCCGGGCCATGACGTAGGCCAGCGGGGTCGCGATCGTCACGGCGATCAGGGCGGCCCCGAGCGCGGCGAGCAGGGAGTTGCCCGCGGCACGCAGCAGCGGCTGTTCGTCGAAGGCCTGCCGGAAGTTGCCCAGGGTGGGGTCCTCTGGGATCCAGGTGGGGTGCAGACTGCCCAGTTCCCGCGGCGACTTGAAGGCGGTGGAGACCAGCCAGAGGAACGGGAAGGCGAGGAAGACGAGATAGCCGAGCAGGGCGAGGTACTGTCCGACGCGGCCCGTGGTGCTGGTCCTCATGACTCCTCGCCTCCCCGGAGCCGGCCGACCAGGAAAACGGCGAGGAGCACCGAGATCAGGGCGACCATCACACATCCCATCGCCGCCGCGTACCCGAACTGCCCGTAGCGGAAGGCCTCTTCGTAGGCGAAGAGCATGGGCAGCCGGGTGCGGCCGCCGGGTCCGCCGCTGGTGAGGACGTAGACCAGGGCGAAGGAGTTGAAGTTCCAGATCAGGTTGAGCGCGACCATGGCGAGCGCGACGGGTCTGAGAGCCGGCCAGGTGACCGTCCAAAAGCGCCGCCAGGCACCGGCTCCGTCCACGGCCGCGGCCTCGTGCAGTTCCCGCGGGGTGTTCTGCAGGCCGGCGAGCAGGGCGACCGTCGTGGTGGGCATGCCGGCCCAGACGCCGACGACGATCACGGCGGGCAGCGCGGTGCCCAGGCCGCTGAGCCAGTCGCGGCCGTCACCGAGGCCGAGGTCGCGCAGGGTCTCGTTGAGGACACCGGCGTCCGGGGTGTAGACGAGCCGCCACATCACACCGACGACCACCTCGGGCATGGCCCACGGGATGACCGCCAGCGCCCGGGCCAGCCAGCGCAGCCGCAGGTCCTGGTTGAGCAGCAGGGCGAGGCCGAGCGCGAGCAGGAACTGCGGCACGGTCACCCCGACGGCCCACACCAGGCCGATCCGGAACGACTCCCAGAACAGCGTGTCGTGCAGCAGGTCCTGGAAGTTCAGGGTGCCGATCCACTGTGTGGGGCGGGTCCGGCCGGACTGGGAGTCCGTGAAGGCCAGGAGGATGCCGTAGAGCAGCGGGCCGACGCTGAGGACGAGGATCGGGATCAGCGCGGGCAGCACCAGGAACCAGGCCCCGCGGTCCACCGCCCGCCCGCTCCCGCCGGCGCGCGGCGCCCCTCGCGTCGACCGCTTCGTCGCGGTCACCGTCGTCACGTGATCGGCTCCTTCGCGCGGCTCGGGACCGTACGGCCCCCGGTGGGCCTCCGTCATGGTCGTGAAGGGGTTATGGGTCGTCAAGGCACCGCGCACACGCCCCGAGCTGTACGAATGCGAGACTGGCCGCTGGATGGCGGGAAGTCGACGCCGGGCGCGCGAGCACAACGGCACATCCGGGACATCCGGCACGGGCAGGGTCGAGGACACGGAGGCGGACGATGGACGAGGCACGGGCGCGGGAGGTACTGGCCGCGGCGGGGGTGCTGCCCGGGCCGGCCGGCGGGGCGCGGCTGCTCGCGCTGGGCGAGAACGCCGTGTTCGCCGCCGGTGACCTCGCCGTCAAGGTGGGCCGCGACGCCGAGCTGCTGGACCGGGCGCACCGGGAGCTGGCCATCGCGGCATGGCTCGCCGAGGCGGGCGTACCGGCGGTGCGGGCCGCCGAGCCGGAGGCGCTGCTCGTCGAGGGGCACCCGGTGAC
This sequence comes from Streptomyces sp. NPDC034103, assembly GCF_055575395.1. Lineage (NCBI taxonomy): Bacteria > Bacillati > Actinomycetota > Actinomycetes > Kitasatosporales > Streptomycetaceae > Streptomyces > Streptomyces sp. NPDC034103. Next base: position 369,591 of record NZ_JBVISS010000001.1, read on the forward strand.
GGTGTGGCACCGGCTGCCCGATCCCGTACGACCCGCCGCGCCCCGCGATTTGGCCGAACTCCTACGGGTGGTCCACGCCCTCCCCGCGCCCCCTTTCACGCTGCCGCCCCGAGAGCTGCTGGGCGGCGTGGAACGCTGGCTGCGGCTCGCGGGCGACGCGATCGACCCCGCCGACGCGGCGTATCTGCGCCGCCGCCGGGACGGTTTCGCGACGGCCGCCGCCGCGCTCACCCCGCAGCTGCCGCCCGGCCCCATCCACGGCGACGCCCTCCCCCGCAACGTGCACATCAGCCCCGACGGCCCGGTCCTGGTCGATCTGGAGACCTTCTCCGCCGACCTGCGCGAACACGACCTGGTGGTCATGGCCCTGTCCCACGACCGCTACGGGCTGGAGGACGGGGCGTACGACTCCTTCACCGAGGCGTACGGCTGGGACGTGCGCGAGTGGGAGGGCTGCGCGGTGCTGCGCGGCGCCCGCGAGACGGCCAGCTGCGCCTGGGTGGCCCAGCACGCGCCGGGCAACCCGCGGGCGCTGGCCGAGTTCGAGCGGAGGGTGGCGTCGCTCAGGGACGGTGACGAGACGGTGCGGTGGTACCCGTTCTGAGGCGGGTCCCCTCCGGGGTCAGCGGAGTCGGCAGGCCTTCACGACGAGGTCGATCATCCGCTTGAGGGGGGCGGGGGCGCCGCGCCGCTCACACCGTCTCGTCCGCCGGCTCCCTGAGCGGCCACGTCCCGTCCACCACCGCGTCGGTCTCCCCCTTGCGGCGCAGGAAGCTCTGGAAGTCCGCCGCCCAGTGCGCGTACCACTCGATCTGGCTGCGGTGCAGTTCCGCCGGGCCGAGGGCGGCGACCTTGGGATGGCGGTCGGCTATCGCGCAGGCGAGCCGGGCCGCGGCGAGGGCGTCGGCCGAGGCGTTGTGGGCGGCGTCGAGCGCGACTCCGTACTCCGTGCAGACCGCTTCGAGGTTGCGCTTGCCGCGGCGGTAGCGGTCGACGGAGCGGTCGATCGTGTAGGGGTCGACGACCGGCGCCGGGTCGCGGCCGCCCAACCGGTCACGCAGCGAGGGCAGGTTGTGCCGTCGCAGCTCCGCCGTCAGGAGCGTGAGGTCGAAGGCCGCGTTGTAGGCGACGACGGGGACGCCTGTCTTCCAGTAGGTGGCGAGGACGTCGGCGATGGCGTCGGCGACCTGGTCGGCGGGGCGGCCCTCGGCGGCCGCGCGTTCGTTGCTGATGCCGTGGACCGCCACCGCGTCCGCCGGGATCTCCACGCCCGGGTCCGCCAGCCACTCGCGGTGCCCTATGGGCTGCCCCGCCCTGACCTCGATCACGGCCCCCGTGACGATGCGCGCCTCGCGCGGATCGGTCCCGGTCGTCTCCAGGTCGAAGCCGATCAGCAGCTCCTGGTGCCAGCCCATGCGGCGGCCCCCCTTCTTGGTGGTGCTTTCCCCCAGTGGTCTCCACGATCGCATGCGCCACTGACAATCAGAGGACCGCGTGTGCCACCGACACCAGAGGACCGCGTTCCGCCGCCTGCCGCGTCGGGCTCTTTCAGGACACCGGCCGCGAATCCGCCCAAGACGTCTCGAACTCCTCGCGGTACGTCGGGAAGAGGCCGCTCTCGTCGATCTCGCCCGGCTTGACCACCTTGTGCCCGTTGCGCAGCACCAGCACCGGCGCCTCCATGCCGCGCGAGCGCCGTAGGTACGACTGCACGACGGCGATCCCGTCGGTGCCGTCGCCGTCCACGAGGTAGGCGGTGAAGCGAGGTGTCTCGTCGTAGACCTGGATCTCGAAGGCGCCCGGGTCGCGCAGCCGGGACCGCACCCGGCGCGTGTGCAGGATGTTCATCTCCACGGCCCTGCTCAACTCGCCGCGTTTCATGCCGAGTTCGCGTTCGCGGCGTTTGACCGCGCTGGAGGCGGGGTTGAGGAACAGCAGCCGCACCCGGCAGCCGGCCTCGGCGAGGCGCACCAGACGGCGTCCGGAGAAGTTCTGCACCAGGAGGTTGAGGCCGATGCCGACCGCGTCGAGCCTGCGGGCGCCGCCGAAGATGTCCTCGGCCGGGAACTGGCGCAGCAGCCGCACCCGGTCGGAGTGCACGGCGACCACGTCGGCGTACCGGTCGCCGACCAGGTCCTCGACCGCGTCCACGGGCAGCCGCCGCGCGGACGGCACGTCACCGCCCGCGCCGAGTATCTCGAGCAGCCGTGCCGAGGCCCGCTCGGCCTGGCCGAGGACGGCCTCGGACAGGGCCCGGTTGCGGGAGACGACGTTGCGGGTGACTTCCAGCTCGTCCAGGGCGAGTTCGACGTCCCGGCGCTCGTCGAGGTAGGGCTCGAAGCACGGCCAGTGCTGCACCATCAGCTCGCGCAGCTGCGGCAAGGTCAGGAAGCTGAGGACGTTGTCGTCGGCGGGGTCGAGCAAGTAGCCCTTGCGGCGGCTGACCTCGCGGACGGCGACCGCCCGCTGCACCCATTCCTGCCCGGCGGGGCCGGCCGCGGCAACGACCCAGTCGTCGCCGTGGACGGGTTCGTAGACGGGGCGCAGAACAGCGGCCACGACCGCGCGCAGCCGCTGTTCGACGAGGTTCAGCCAGATGTAGGCCCGCCCGGCCCGTTGGGCGCGCGTACGCACCTCGCGCCAGGCGTCGGCGTTCCAGGCCAGCTCCGGTCCGATGGAACCGGCGGCGTCCATGGGCCGTGCCAGCGACACCGTGCCGGCCGGGACGTCTGCGGAGTTCCCCTCGTGACCCTCGTCACCAGGGGGCAGCTCCAGCCCTCCCGAGCCCACCCACGCACCGCCTTCCGCTCCCCCGGGCACCCCCGGGGGTCTCACCCCACCAACGATCAAGGAAGGGTACTCCGGGAGCGGTCGGCGGTGCAGCCGGATGGACAGGGTCGTTTCTCAACTACCGCCGTTCCAGTTGCCGTTCTGCCCGGCGAGCGCGGCGGGAGTGAGCGGATTCATAGCCGTGACGTCCCGCGGGGCGATGGAGAAACCCTGCCAGTGGACGGGCATCGGCTGCTGGTCCTCGTCCCGTGCGATGTGGTGGAAGCCGATGTTCATCCAGACCACGGGCTGGGTGAGGGCCTGTCCGTTGACGAACTTGTCGACGGAGGCGCCCGATCCGGTGGCGCAGCCCGGCTGGTTCTCGCTGGCGTACTTCTCACACGCCTTGTACTGGGTGAAGTACACGTCGTGCTTGGTGAAGGGGCGGCCGGCGTACTTGCTGGTGGGCCCGGGGACGAGCTCGTAGGAGCGCGGGTGGCCGTCCTTGTTCTTGCCCGCCGAGCTCACCACGCGCCACCAGCGCATGTTCTTGAGGTCGCCCGCGAGTTCCTTGGTCACCTTGGTGCGGGTGGTCTTGGCGGTCGGGCCGTTGCCGGCGCCCGCCGGGGCGCTGACCGTCGAGTCGTACTGCTCGACGTTCGCCTTGGAGGAGCCGTCGAGGGCGAAGTCCAGCTTCCAGAAGACGTTGTGGCTGTGGCTGTCCGCCTTGCCCGCGGCGCCCTTGCCGATCGGCCAGCTGCGGCCGTCACCGGCGTCGTAGTCGTAGGGCGAGAGGCTGCCGGTCGCGCCGACGTTCATGTGGACGGTGCCGTCGTCCTGGAAGCGCCACTCGGTGATGTACTCGTACCAGTCGACCTTGTTGACCGTGTAGACGAGCAGGTCCTTGCCCTGGGCCTGGTAGACCTTGTTGCCCTGCTCGTAGTTCATGAGGCGGTAGGCGTGACCACGGGACTTCGTGGTGGTGCACAGGCCCTTGATGTTCGGGTCGTCGTAGTACGACGTGTTCTTGACCTTGACCGTCTTGATCGTGCCGCCGGGGCACTCCGCGGCGGTCATGTTCATCAGGCCGTCGCCGAAGTTGTACCGCGTCAGGTCGTTGTACTCGGCCCTGCCGTCGTCGTACGGCACATGGACCTGGGCGAGCCGGGCCGCGTTGAGGACCTTGATCGGCTTGGTCTCGCCGGGCGGCTGGTAGGAGATGTCCTCGAGGACGACGCCGGCCTTGCTCTCGAAGCGCCAGCACATCCGCCAGGTCGTGCCGGAGGCGAGCTTCTGCTCGATCTGGTAGGCGGCGCTGCAGTCGGCGGCCGCGGCCGGGGCGGCCTTCGGCTGGGCGGCGGCCGGGCCCGCACCGGTGGTCACGCCGGCCGCCAGGGCGGCGACGGCGAGGCCCAGTGCCGTCCGCCTAAGGGCACGGCTGTCTCTGTTCACGCGCATGAAGAGGTGACTCCCTCACAGGAGAAGCAAGTAGGAAAAGTGGACGGACGGATGCTCAGCCGCGCTCGATCTCGAGGACCTTGCGGGTGCTCAGGTCGATGACCAGGTCCCGGGTGTCGATCCACGGACCGTTCTTGACCTTCGAGGTCAGGGTCGCGCACCGGTGCTCGCCGCAGGCGGTGAGCGCGGCGGGCCTGATGCCCGGGTCGGCCCGGAAGATCATGCTGTTCAGCTGGAGCTGGTCCGGCGAGGTGAGCGCCTTGCCGGTGGCGTCCTGGTAGTCGCCCTTCAGCCCCGCGGACAGCGGGTCGGCGAGCAGCAGCCGGGCGGCCTCGACGGTCTCGGCACGGCTCAGCGGCGGCTGTACGCCGTGGTGCTCGGAGGTCCCCTCGACCTTGCCGGTGTCCAGGTTGACGGTCCGGGTGACGAGGGTGTCGTCCTTGTAGTCGTAGTACGTCACGTCGGCGCGGCGCGGCGCGTTCGCGTCGTCCACCTCGGCCGCCTCGGGCTCGGCGAGGTCGACGCTCAGCTGCTGCGGGCCGCGGTCCCCGTCGACGTCCTCACTGGCGTTGAACAGCTGCCGGTTGAGGGCGAGTTTCGCGACCCGGTCCATCTCGTCGTCGGTCAGCGGGTCACGGCCCGTGCCCTTCTCTCCCTCGGCGGGAGCCTCCTCGACGACACCGGGCGCGGCGGCGGCCGAGCCCTGCGCGTCCTGCCCCTGCCCCTCCCCCTGCTGGGCGGTGGTCGTCCGGCCCGCGGCGTCCGTTCCTCCCGTGTCGTCGGCCCCGGCCGTGCCCGGCAGAGTGATTCCGACCATCACGGCGGTCGAGGCCACCGCCATGGCCGCACCGGCCACCACCTTGCCCAGGTGGCGGCGCACTATTTCGCGCACGTCTTCCCCCTACTCCCCCTGGTCCACGGGAGTATGTGATTGCCCCACAGATATGTCGTGTCACGCGCGTACACGCGTGCACATAGGTCAATCAGTAAGAGGGACGTAAGTCATAGGTGGTTCCATCACTTTCGGGGAGACTCGGAGGCAAGGCGCCACGGCGGTGAGCACGAGCTGAAAGAGTCGTATCCATGCAGGTCTGGCCTGGAGAGGCGTATCCACTCGGTGCCACGTACGACGGCGCCGGCACCAACTTCGCGGTCTTCACCGAGGCCGCGAACCGAGTAGAGCTGTGTCTGCTGCACGACGACGGCTCGGAGACGGCGGTGGAGCTGCGGGAGAGCGACGCTTTCGTGCGGCACGCGTATCTGCCCGGCGTGATGCCGGGTCAGCGCTACGGGTTCCGGGTGCACGGCCCGTACGCCCCGGAGCGGGGGCTGCGCTGCAATTCCGCGAAGCTGCTCCTCGACCCGTACGCGCGCGCGATCAGCGGGTCGATCCAATGGGGCGAGGAGGTCTACGGCTACCACTTCGGCGCACCCGACAAGCGCAACGACCTGGACTCCGCCCCGCACACCATGAGTTCGGTCGTGGTCAACCCCTACTTCGACTGGGGCGACGACCGGCGTCCGCGCACCGACTACCACCAGACGGTGATCTACGAGGCCCATGTCAAGGGCCTCACCATGCGCCACCCGGGCCTGCCCGAGGAGCTCCGCGGCACCTACGCCGCCCTCGCGCACCCGGCGATCATCGAGCACCTGACGGAACTGGGGGTGACCGCGCTGGAGCTGATGCCGGTCCACCAGTTCGTCAACGACCACCGTCTGGTCGACATGGGGCTCAACAACTACTGGGGCTACAACACCATCGGCTTCTTCGCCCCGCACAACGCGTACGCCTCCTGGGGCGACCGGGGCCAGCAGGTCCTGGAGTTCAAGTCGGCGGTGCGGGCGCTGCACGAGGCCGGTATCGAGGTCATCCTGGACGTGGTCTACAACCACACGGCCGAGGGCAACCACCTGGGCCCGACGCTGTCGTTCAAGGGCCTGGACAACCCGTCGTACTACCGCCTCACGGACGATCCCCGCTACTACATGGACACCACGGGCACCGGCAACTCCCTGCTGATGCGCTCCCCGCACGTCCTGCAACTGATCATGGACTCGTTGCGCTACTGGGTCACCGAGATGCATGTCGACGGCTTCCGCTTCGACCTCGCGGCGACCCTGGCGCGGCAGTTCCACGAGGTGGACCGGCTGTCGTCGTTCTTCGACCTGGTGCAGCAGGACCCGGTCGTCTCCCAGGTGAAGCTGATCGCCGAGCCGTGGGACGTCGGCGAGGGCGGCTATCAGGTGGGCAACTTCCCACCGCTGTGGACCGAGTGGAACGGCAAGTACCGGGACACCGTGCGTGACCTGTGGCGCGGCGAGCGGCGCGCGGTCGCGGAGTTCGCGTCCCGGCTGACCGGCTCCTCGGACCTGTACCAGGACGACGGGCGGCGCCCGCTGGCCTCGATCAACTTCGTCACCTGTCACGACGGCTTCACGCTGCACGACCTCGTCTCGTACAACGACAAGCACAACACGGCCAACGGGGAGGAGAACCGGGACGGCGAGAGCCACAACCGGTCCTGGAACTGCGGGGCCGAGGGCGACACCGACGACCCGGCCGTGCTGGAGCTGCGCGCCCGGCAGATGCGGAACTTCATCGCGACGCTGATGCTCTCCCAGGGCGTGCCGATGATCAGCCACGGCGACGAGTTCGCCCGCACCCAGCGTGGCAACAACAACGCCTACTGCCAGGACAGCGAGCTAGCGTGGGTGCAGTGGCCGGAGGAGGGCGAGGTCTTCGGCGATCTGCTGGCCTTCACACGCGCGATGGTGGGGCTGCGCCGGGATCATCCGGTCTTCCGCAGGCGGCGCTTCTTCCACGGCCGGCCGGTGGAGGGCACCCGCGACGAGCTGTCGGACATCGCCTGGTTCACGCCCGAGGGCAAGGTGATGACGCAGCGGGACTGGGACCGGGGGCAGGCGTCGGCGCTGTCGGTCTTCCTCAACGGCAACGCGATCTCGGAGCCGGGCCCGCGCGGGGAGCGCATCAGCGACGACTCGTTCCTGCTGATGTTCAACGCCTCGCACCGCACGCTGGACTTCGTGGTGCCGGTCGACCACGGCCGGCAGTGGGAGGTCGTGGTCGACACCGCCCGCGCGGACGGCCGACCGCCGGGCACGGGGGCGAAGGTGCAGGCCGGGGAGCGGCTGACCCTGGTGGACCGGAGCATGACGGTGTTGCAGCGCCCGGTCTAGCGACCCCGGCCGGGCACGCGCGCGTGGCGCGTGCCCGGCCCCTTCCGGGTTTACGACGTCGGCCGCGCCGTCGGTGCGATCGCACGGGCGGCCGCGGCTGCCAGGATCGCCGTCCCGGCGCAGGCGCAGGGCCGTACGCCTCGGTGAGGCGCCCGGTGCCGGTGACCGCGAAAGCCTGCGCCGACCAGGGCACCAGCCACCAGCGGGACCGTGTCGCCCGGGGCGTACGCCGGATGGGTCCCCCTCGTGTCGAGGCCGACCGAAGGAACGGGGCTCGCGAGCAGCAGGGGGCGGGCACACGCGACGACCTCGCGATACGTGCGTCCCCTGGTCCCCGTCGCTCGCTGCCGACCACGCGTGCGTGGGGCCGTGCGGGCGGTGATGACACGAAAGGCGGCGGGGCGGGTACGTAGGTCTGCATGACATCTGCGCGTCGCGACCCGGTGGTGCCGACCGCCACGTACCGGCTACAGCTCCAGCCCGACTTCCCCTTCGACGCCGCGGCGGCGGCGGTGCCGTATCTGGCCTCGCTCGGCGTCTCGCATCTGCATCTGTCCCCCGTCCTGGAGGCCGTCCCCGGCTCCGGCCACGGCTACGACGTCGTGGACCACGCGCGCGTGCGGGCCGAGCTGGGCGGTGAGGAGGGCTTGCGCGCGCTGGCCCGCACCGCGCGGGAGCACGGTCTCGGCCTGGTGGTGGACATCGTGCCGAACCACATGGCCATGGCCCCGCGCCACAACCGCGCCCTGTGGGAGGTGCTGCGGGAGGGCCCCAAGTCGCCGTACGCGCGCTGGTTCGACATCGACTGGGAGGCGCAGGGCGGGCAGGTGCTGCTGCCGGTGCTCGGCGGCCCGCTCGGCTCGGTCCTCGGTGAGCTGCGGGTCGACGGCGACGTCCTGCGCTACCACGACCACGTCTTCCCGCTGCGCGAGGGCACCGAGGAGCTGCCGCTGCCGCAGCTGCTGGACGCGCAGTGGTACCGCCCGGTGTGGTGGCGGCTGGCCCGTACCGAGCTCAACTACCGGCGCTTCTTCAGCATCTCGGAGCTGATCGGAGTACGGGTGGAGGACCCGGAGGTGTTCGAGGCCACCCACGCCAAGATCCTCCAGCTGCTGCACGAAGGGGTCGTCGACGGACTGCGGATCGACCATCCCGACGGGCTCGCCGACCCCGACGGCTATCTGCGGCGGCTGCACGAGGCGACCGGTGGCCGCTGGACGGTGGTGGAGAAGATCCTCGCCGACGGGGAGCCGCTGCCGGCCGCCTGGCCGGTGGCCGGCACCACCGGGTACGACGCCCTGCGATACGTCGACGGGGTGTTCGCGGACCCGGCGGGCTTCGGTGAACTCCTCGGCCACTACCGGAGGTTCGCGGCCCCGCAGCCGGACCGCGGCGGGCACTGGGAGGCGACCGTGCGGCGGGCGGCGTACAAGGTGCTCACGCACGAGCTGGCCGCCGAGATCGAGCGGCTGACCCGGGTGGCGACCCGGCTGTGCGCCACCTCCGACGAGCCGGCGTTGCGCGACCGCGCGCCCTGGGCCCTGCGCACGGCCTTGCAGGAGCTGTTGGTCCGGATGGAGGTCTACCGGCCCTACGGCTCGGTCGACGCCGCGTCGGTCGTCACGGAGGAGGCCGCGACCGAGGCGAGGCAGGCGTTCGCGGTGCCCGAGGAGGCCGGTGCGGTGGACGTGGTCCGCGATCTGGTGCTGGGGCGGTGGGGCGACGGGCCCGGGCAGGTGGAGTTCGCGACCAGGTTCGCGCAGACCTCCTCGGCGCTGCGGGCCAAGTCCGTGGAGGACACGGCGTTCTACCGCTATGTGCCGCTGCTGTCGGCGACCGAGGTGGGCGGGAACCCGGGGGCACCGGCGGTGTCCCCGGACGACTTCCACGCGTACTGCGCGCGCGTGCAGCGCGACTGGCCGACGACCGGCACGGTGGTGTCGACGCACGACACCAAGCGCAGCGCCGACGTCCGCGCGGCGCTCGCCGTGCTCACCGAGTGCCCTGAGCGCTGGGCCGACGTGCTCGCCGAGGTCACCCGTGACGGCGAGGGCGTGCCGGACACGCAGCTGGCCTGGGCGGCCTGGCAGACCGTGTTCGGGCTCGGCCCGGCGAGCCCGGAGCGGGTGCGGGAGGCGCTGCTGAAGCATGTGCGCGAGGCCGGGCTCCACACGAGCTGGACGGAGCAGGAGCCGTCGTACGAGGAGGCGGTGGCGGCGTTCGTCGCGGCGGGTCCGTGCGGGGCGCCCGGCGAGCACGTGGCGGCGTTGCGGGGCGCGCTGGAGCCGTCGGTCCGGGCGAACGTGCTCGGCACGGCGCTGCTCCATCTGACGATGCCGGGGGTGCCGGACGTCTATCAGGGCACGGAGGCCGAGTACCGGGCGCTGGTGGACCCGGACAACCGCCGTCCGGTGTCGTTCCCGCCGGAGGAGCCCGGCGAGAAGGGCGCGCTCACCGCGGCCGCGCTGCGTCTGCGCGCCCGGCGCCCGGCGGCCTTCGGTGACTCGGCGACGTACGCCCCCCTGTCCGCCGAGGGCCCGTCGGCGGCGCACTGTCTGGCGTTCGCGCGCTCCGGGGACGTCGTCACGGCCGTCACCCGGCTGTCGCTGCGGCTGGCGGAGGCGGGCGGCTGGCGCGAGACGGTGCTTCCGCTGCCGCCGGGCCGATGGAGCGATGTGCTCACCCCGGGGCGGGAGTTCACCGGGCACGCGCGCGTGGACGAGCTCTTCGAGGAGCTGCCGGTGGCACTGCTGGAACGTCTCGAGGACTGAGCCGGGGCCCGAACTCCACCCGGGCGCAGGGGACTTCGCCGTGCGCCGCCCCGCCGCCCGGGCCACCGGCTCGTGACCGCGCGCACTCCCGGAGCCCGGGACGGACGGCGCACGGCGGCGGACGGCGGGGCGGGCCCGTTCGTCCCCGTGGACGGCCCTCGCGTCGGGGCGGCGGGGTGCGCCGGTGCCCGCCCGCCGCCCCATCCGGCCCCGCCCTCCCCTGCCGGCGCCCACGGTCCTCCCCGCCAGCGGTGCGTGCCTCCGGGCGCCCCCAGGAGGCTCCCCCGTCGCCTGCTTGACACTTCACAGAGGGCGTGGGGTACTGCGGATTGCCAAGCCGGTCGGATGTGTCGGGGGTGAGTCTCCTGCCGGAGCCGCGCTACCCCTCAGTGCCCGAAGTCGTCGCCACGGCAAGGGCGTTGGCCGCGCGTCGGCCCGCTCTGTGCACCCTGCGGCAGGTCGGCCGGTCCCGGGCGGGCAGGCCCCTGCATCTGCTGTCCGTGGGCCACGCCCGACGTGCCGTGCTGGTCGTGGCCGGCGCCCACTCCAACGAACCGACCGGCGGCGCGACCCTGCTCCGGGTCGCCGAACACGTCCTGGACGAGCGGGGGTTGAGGTCGGGCACCTCCTGGCACTTCCTGCTGTGCGCGGACCCCGACGGGGCGAGCCTGCATGTCACACCGGCTCCGCGCAGCCTGTACGAGTACCACCTCGGCTTCTTCCGGCCCGCGGGCCACGAGCAGCCGGAGTGGTCGCCCGCGGTGCTGCCGCCCGACCAGCTACCCCCGGAGACCCGCGCCCTGACCGGCGTCATCGACGAGCTGCGCCCCTACCTCCAGGTGACCCTGCACGGCACCGATCTGGGCGGCAGCTGGGTGCAGTTGACGAAGGACATCCCCGGCCTCGCGGAGCCGTTCGCCAAGTCGGCGGCGGAGCTGAACATCCCGGTGGAGACGGGTGCCTCGGACGCCGCGGGCTGGCCCGCGTCCGGGCCCGGGGTGCATGTGATGCCGGCGCCGGGCGCGGGAGCGGCGTACCCGAGCATGCCGGACGACGCGCGCAGCAGCACCTGGTACCACGCCCACCGGTACGGCGGTCTGACCGCGATCGTGGAGGTGCCGATGTGGGCGAGCGACCTGGTCGACGACCCGGCCCCGCATCCGGCCCCGGCGGTCGCGCTGCGGCGCCTGGCGGCTCGGCTGCTGCGGGACACCGCACAGGTGGAGCGGGTGCTCAGGGACGCGACGCCACGACTGCCGGACGTCGAGGGGCCGCTGCTGCGGGCCGCCCGGTGGAGCCTGGAGCTGGTGCCGGGGCTCGCCGCGGACTGGACGCACACCCCGCCCGCCGACGACACGCGCGCGTACGTGGGCAGTGTGGACGCGTTCGCGCACCGGCTGCCCCTGCGGGCGGCGTCGATGCTGCTGCGGGTCCTGGCGGCCCACGACGACCGGGCGGCGCCGGGTCTGGAGCGGCTCGTGGCGGCCTGGAGCGAGGCGTTCGCCCTCCGGTTCCGGGCCCGCTGGGTGCCCTTGGAGCACCAGATCGAGCACCAGTCCCGCACGGTGGTGGCGGCGGCGCTCCACGCGCGCGACCGGGCCGCGTGAGCGACGCCGCCCCACCGGCCGCGGGTCAGCTGTCGAGCGCGAACAGCGAGCCGGTCCGGCCTGCCATCGCACAGCCGTTGGAGAAGGTCTGCGTGTAGTCGACCGGCCGCCCGTTCCACTGTCCACGCGCCTGCGCCGTCACCGGGGCGTAGATCATCGGGCAGTAGGTGGCCCGCATCGGCAGGGCGGCGATGTCGCCGTTCACCCCCGCCAGTTCCGCGCAGGCCTGGGCGGCCCTGTGGTGCCCCTGGGGCGGGTCGCACAGCAGCAGGGTGCCGCGTGTGTCGCTGGACCGGGCGTCGCCCTTGGTGACGGTGAGGAAGAGCCAGTTGCCGGCGCGGGAGTCGCGGGGCGCCGCCGCCTGTGCCTGGGTCGTACCGGCGACGAGGAGGGCGGCCGCGGCGAGCAGGGTGCCTCGTACGGCCTTCGATGCGGTGCAGTTCTTCATTCCCGGTGCATCGGCACGGCGGCCGGTGATCCCCAGCCCGACTCACTCGAACGGGAGCGCACGCGCGCGTGCCGCCGGGCCAGTTCGAACACGGTCTGCACCACGCGCGCCTGGTACTCCACCTGGCGGGCGACGGGGATCCAGCGCGCCCCGCAGCCGTCGCTGTAGTCGGCGCACCACTCGTCGATGAGCCGGTCCAGCTCGGGCAGGGCGCCGGCCGGGTCGGCCCCGGCGCCCGTGACGAGCTGGTGCAGCAGCCCCGCCGTGCGCAGGACCAGGCGCCGCCCGGACAGGCGCAGGGCGGTCAGGTGGCCGTCGCTGAGGGGCGGCATCGGACGGGTGCCGTCGGCGACATCGGGGTCCCAGGAGTCGGCGATGCCGGGGCAGACCAGTAAATAGTCGTCGACCGGTGCGAGCAGCCGCTCCGCGTCCGGGGCGGCGGCGACGAAGGGGCGGACGCGGGCGAAGAGCCGTTGCAGGCGCTGGGTGTCGTGGCGCAGGGTGCGGCTGATGGCGCGCAGCACGGCGGCCGCGTCGGTGGGCGCGGAGGCGTCCTCGACGGCCGGCACGCCCCACATGGGCGCCTCGACGATCGCGGTCACCGTGCCGTACCGGTGGGGGTGGTACCAGGTGGACTCGACGGCGGCCTCGGTGATGGCGGCGGCGAAGTCGCCCCGGCGCGGTGGCGGGATGCGGAAGACGGCGGGGCCGAGGACCGGCCAGTACAGGGTGTCGTAGGGCCCGAGTTCGCGGGGGATGCCGAAACGCGCCGCGTGCTGGGCGACGCGGCGCGCGAGGCCCGGCAGGTCGTGGGTCAGTTCGACGAAGCCGCCGCCCACGTCGACGCCGTGCAGGGAGCACTGGAGGAAGGGCCGCAGTTCGTCCTGGACGTCGAGCAGGGCGCGGGTCTCGGGCAGCGCGGCGGCGTCGGCGCCGTCGGGCAGCCACTCGGGCTGTTCGAGGAAGCCGGGCCGGAAGAAGTTCCGGAAGTACCGGCCGAGGGTGTACGGGCCGTGCAGCCAGCCCTCGTTGCGGCGCAGGCCGTCCGGGTCGAGGCAGAGCAGCAGGTTCCAGGTGGCGTCGGCGCCCTCGGTGAGCGAGGGGTCGGCGAGGGCGCGCTCGGCGAGCCGCAGGACGGTGCCGCCGCCCACGGGTTCGTTGGCGTGCGGGCCGGCGACGACGAGGGCCTGGCGGGTGCCGTGGCCGACGGAGAGCAGCCACAGGGGGGTGCCCGCGCGGGACGTGCCGACCTTGCGGAGCCGGGCGTCGCGGGGGTGGCGGGCGACGAGTGCGGCCGCCCGCGCGCCCAGCTCGTCGACGGTCGGATAGCGGAGGAGTGGCGGCAGGGCACACCTCCACGAATGTGGTGCCGTCGATTCACCTGATGTGCATGGTGTACGCACAGTGAGTCACGACTTGTGGGGTACGTCAACACCGCCGACGAGAAAGGGATCTGAGGCCTCGACAGGACGTAAACCCCAGGCCAGAGCTAAGGTTCGGCTCACTCGGAGGAGAGCCGGAACCACATCCGCCCGAAGCCGATCTGGTCGCCTTCCCGGACGACAGCGGCGCCGATGACACGGCGTCCGTTGACTGTGGTGCCGTTGGTCGAACCGAGGTCCCGCAGCACCCACATGCCGCCCTGCCGGCTCAGCTCCGCGTGCACCCGGGACACCGTCTCGTGGCTCAGGCGAAGGCCGTTGGCGGGGTCGCGGCCGATGCGCAGCGGGTAGCCGTTGCCCGGGTGGGGCAGCAGCAGCTTGGGCAGCCGCTCGGCCTGCCAGGCGCGGCGCAGGCGCTGGGTGAAGCCGGAGACCGCCTCCACGGAGCCGAAGACGAGGCGGGAGAAGCGGCTCTCGGAGGACAGGTCGGCGGTGAGCGCGGCGAGTTCGTCCGAGCGCCGGGCGGCGAGCGCCAGCTCCATGCGCCGGATGAACGTGTCGTGCGACAGCCGCCCCAGGGCGACGCCCTCACGCAGCACCTTCAGCGCATGGTCGCGCTCCGCGTCGGACAGCCGCGCGGGGTACGTGTTGAACTCGAAGGACGACGTCACGTTCGTGATTGTCGGTCAGCGGGCGCCGGGTGTCCAGAAAACGTGAGAACGGCCGCCCGCCCCCGTGAGCGACGCCACCTGCCAAGACACCCGCCGCAAAAGGGCGGATGCGAAAGCGGCCCGGCCTTGTTTGAAGCACCATGGACGGGCTACATCACGGTGAGCAGACGAAGGGGAACCGTCCGTGCAGTTCGAGGTGTGGGCACCGCAGTGCGACCGTGTGACGCTCCAGTGCGACGGCGCCACGCGCGCGTTGGAGCGCGATTCCGAGCGGCCCGGCTGGTGGCGCGGGGAGGCGGAGGCGCGGGACGGCTCCCGGTACGGCTTCGCGCTGGACGACGGCCCCGTGCTGCCGGACCCGCGCTCACGACGGCAGCCCGACGGCCCGGACGGGCTGAGCGCGGTCGTCGACCACGGGCGGTACGCGTGGCGTGCCGAGTGGTCCGGACGACCGCTGCCGGGCGCGGTGCTGTACGAGCTGCATGTGGGCACGTACACGCGTGAGGGCACGCTGGAGGCGGCCGCCGAGCGGCTCGGCCATCTGGTCGAACTCGGCGTCACCCACGTCGAGTTGATGCCCCTGTGCCCCTTCCCCGGCCGGCACGGCTGGGGGTACGAGGGCGTCTCGCTGTGGGCCGTGCACGAGCCGTACGGCGGGCCCGAGGGGCTGAAACGGTTCGTCGACCGGGCGCACGAGCTCGGACTCGGCGTGGTCCTGGACGTCGTGCACAACCACCTGGGTCCGTCGGGCAACTATCTGCCCGTCTTCGGGCCGTACTTCACCGACACCCATCACACGCCGTGGGGTTCCGCGGTGAACCTGGACGCGCCCGGGTCGGACGAGGTGCGGGCGTATCTCCTGGGCAGTGCGCTGGCCTGGCTGCGGGACTACCGGATCGACGGGCTGCGGCTGGACGCGGTGCACGCGCTGGTGGACACGCGCGCGTGCCACTTCCTCGAGGAGCTGTCGGCCGCGGTGGACGCGCTCGCCACGGACCTCGAGCGGCCGCTGTTCCTGATCGCCGAGTCCGACCTCAACGACCCGCGCCTGGTGACACCGCGCGCGGAGCACGGCTACGGGCTGGACGCGCAGTGGAACGACGACTTCCACCACGCCGTGCACACCGCCCTGACCGGCGAGTCCCAGGGCTACTACGCCGACTTCGGGCGCGCCCCCCTCGCCGCGCTCGCCAAGACGCTGACGGGCGGGTACTTCCACGACGGCACGTACTCCAGCTTCCGGGGCCGGGTCCATGGGCGCCCCCTGGACCGTTCACGGGTGGCGGCGCACCGGCTGCTCGGCTACAGCCAGACCCACGACCAGGTGGGCAACCGCGCCCAGGGCGACCGTCTTTCGGCGTCCCTCTCCCCCGGTCTGCTGGCCTGCGCGGCGACACTGACACTGACCGCGCCCTTCACGCCGATGCTGTTCATGGGCGAGGAGTGGGCGGCGGGCACGCCCTGGCAGTTCTTCACCGACCACACCGACCCCGAGCTTGCGGAGGCCGTACGCCGGGGCAGGCGGCGGGAGTTCGCCGAGCACGGGTGGGCGGAGGAGGACGTGCCCGACCCGCAGGACCCGGCGACCCGGGACCGCTCGTGCCTGGACTGGTCCGAGCTGGACCGTGAGCCCCACGCGCGCGTGCTGGCCTGGTACCGCCGGCTCCTCGCGCTGCGCCACGAGCAGGCCGACCTCACCGACCCGGACCTCGCCGACACCAAGGTGGCGTACGACGAGCGAAGCCGCTGGCTGGCCTTCAGGCGGGGGGACGTGCGGGTGGCGGTGAATCTGGCCAAGGAGCCCGCCGCGATTCCGCTGGGGTCCCGCCAGGCCCGTGTGCTGGCCGCGTGGGAGCCGGTGGAGGCACCCGGAGCGGACGGGGCGCTCCAGGTACCCGGGGAGTCGTGCGTGGTGCTGCTCCAGGAGTGAGCGGCGGGATGCCTCCGGCCGGGGTGGAGGCGGGCGTGGTGCTGCCCCAGGAGCGAGCGGCGGCGGGATGCCTCCGGCCGGGGCGGAGCCGTGTGTGGTGCTGCTCCAGGAAGGAGCGGCGGCCCGGCGCCTCCAGCCGGGGCGGGTCTACGGCTCTCCTTCGTCCCGTCTCGGCTCCGTGACCCGCTCCAGCAGGATCGCCTCCCAGGCGTGCCGCAGCTGTGCCCGCAGCTCCGGCAGCGGGGTGGTGCCGCGGCCCTCCAGGCGTTCGGCGAGGCGGATCAGCGCGTCGCAGCGGGCCAGCCACAGACCGCGCAGACAGGGGCGGGCACCGTACCCGGCGAGGGTGGCGGCGCGGACCGCGGCGGGCGAGCCGACGGCCAGGGCGAGGCCTGCGATGTCCTCGGCGGGGTCGCCGAGGACCGCGTCGGACCAGCCGAGCACGCCGCGCACCCGCCCCTCCGCGCTGACGACGAGGTGGTCGCCGGTGAGGCCGTGGTGGACCAGGACGGCGGTGCCGGACTGGGCGACGAGCTGCGCGGCGGCCGGCAGACCGAACTGGTTGAGCCGGCCCGGGTCGAACTCGTCGGCGGCACCGAGCCGTTCGGCGGCGTTCCCGGCCGCGCGGCGGCAGGCCTCCAGGGAGCGCGGGGCGACGCGCGGGACGCCGAGGGTCTCCGCCTGCCGGGCCGGCACCTCGCGCAGCCCGGTGAGCACGGCGGCGAGGTCGGCCTCGCCGACGGCGGAGACCTCGTGCTCGCGCGCGGAGCCGCCGGGGACCAGGGTGTCCAGCGTGTAGGTCAGGCCGGGCGACCACTCGCCGTGGGCGACGCTGGTCGGGACGGCCACCGGGACATGGGCGCGGACGAGGTCGCGCAGCCGCAGCTCGCGGCGTTGACGCCGGGCGGCCTCGCGGTCGGGGGCGAGGCGCAGGACGTGGCGGGCGCCGACCCACCAGGTGGCGGGCTCGGCGCCCTCGGAGACGGGCCGGACCTCGGGTCCGGAGCCGCTCGATGCGTCCTTGAGGAGGGAACGGACCAGCCGGCGGACGGTGTCCGCGGTGGGTGTCGGTGCCTGGGTCATGGTCGCGCCGTACTCACTCGGGGGTGTGCTGGGGCTGCTGAGGGCTGTTCAGTCCACTATGACCATCTCGCGGGTGGTGTCGTTGAGGCGGCGCCCGCCGTCCTCGGTGACGGTGACGATGTCCTCGATGCGCACCCCGAAGCGACCGGGCAGATACACGCCGGGTTCCACGGAGAAGCACATACCGGGGACCAGGGGCTGCTGTTCGCCCTCGATCATGTACGGCGGCTCGTGGGTGGTGACGCCGATGCCGTGACCGGTGCGGTGGATGAAGTACTCGCCGTACCCGGCGTCGGCGATGACCGCGCGGGCGGCCCGGTCGACCTCCTGGCAGGCGACGCCCGGCCGCACCGCCCTGAAGCCCGCCTCCTGGGCCTCGCGCACCAGGTCGTGGACCCGGCGCTCCTCGTCGGTGGGTTCGCCGACGTGGACGGTGCGGGAGGTGTCGGAGCCGTAGCCGTTCCTGAGGCCGCCGAAGTCGAGGACGACCATGTCGCCGCGCTCGATGACCCGGTCCCCGACCTCGTGGTGCGGATGGGCGCCGTTGGGTCCTGAGGCGACGATGGTGAAGTCGACCTGCTCGTGCCCGAAGCGGCGCAGCAGCGCGGCGAGGTCGGCGCCGACCTCGGACTCCCGGCGGCCGCCGAAGGCGACGTTCCGGATCTCCTCGAACGTCGCGTCGGCGGCGGCACCCGCGGCCGCCAGGAGCTCCAGTTCCGCCGCGTCCTTGACCGCCCGCAGCATCGGCAGGGCGTCGCTGAGAGAGGCGTAGGAGGTGCCGGGCAGCGCCTTCTGCAGGCCGAGCAGGTGCATCGCCCAGGCGTTGTCGCTGATGCCGAACCGGCCGCCGGCGTCGAGGAGGGCGGCGGTGGCGGCGTAGGGGTCCTTGCCGTCGGTCCAGTCGTGCAGGGTCAGCGCGGGCGCTCCGGCGGCGTGCGCGGCGTCCGGGGCCTCCAGGGTGGGGACGACGAGGGCGGGGTCCTGGCCGGGGGCGAGGACCAGCAGGGTGAGCCGTTCGGTGATCGCGGTCGGGGCGTAGCCGGTGAGCCAGACCAGGTCCGGCCCGGGCGCCACGAGGAGCCCGGCGAGTCCGGCGTCGGCGGCCGCGCGGGCGGCCCGCTCCATGCGGGCCCGGTAGTCGTCGGCGGTGAAGGGCGCGGGCTTGCTGCCGGTCATCCGGGCCTCCCTGGGCGGGTGAAGGGACTACGGGCAGCATCCTGCCCGGACAGCGGGGGCGGCGCGAGCCGGTCCGCGGCGTTTTCGGCGGGGACGGGGGTGTGCGCGAGAGGGAACGTCCCGGCCACCGGGTCAGTTCTCCAGGGCCAGGCGGACGCCGAGCAGCAGCAGGAGGCCCCCGGAGACCTGCTCCAGCCGTCGGCGCACCCCGGCCCGCGACAGCAGGGTGCGCCTCCGGCCGACGAACCACACGTACAGGCCGTGGCAGCCGGCCTCGTAGACCGCCCAGAGCGCGGCGAGGCCCACCATCGTGGGCGGGTGCGGGGCGCCGGCGGGCACGAACTGCGGCAGGAAGGACATCGCGAAGACGGCGGCCTTGGGGTTGGCGAGGTTGAGCAGCAGCCCGCCCCGGTAGGCGGCCCAGCCGCTGTTCCCGCCGCCGGGCCGGTCCTCGTCCCCGGCCGCGGTCGTGTCCGGGTCCGGCTCGCTCCTGCGCGCCTGGCGCGGTGCCTGGACGCCGAAGGCGACGAGCACGACCGCGCCGACGAGACGCGTCACGTCGTACGCCACCTCGGAAGCCGTCAGCACCGCGGTCAGGCCGAACGCGGCGAGGAGGCTCCGGACGAATACGCCGGTCTCGTTGCCGAGCACGGTCAGGAACCCGGCGCGTCTGCTGTGCGGCGACTGCTTGATGATCAGCACGGTGCTCGGTCCGGGGGCGGCCGCGATCAGGGTGCAGGCCCCGAGGAAGGCGATGAGCGTGCTCGGCATGGGGCACATCGTGGCGCGCGGGGCGGTGGCCGACCACCGGTTTTCCCGCTGAGGGGAGGCAGGGGCGCTGGACGACCGCACCTGGTGCGCTTCCCGGTCCTCATGTGACCACGCCCGGGATCGCGGTCAGCTGCTGGTACCCACCGCTCTCGTGACGGACCGTCAGAAGCACCTTCCGGCCGGGGCGGGTGTTCGCGACCGCGCGGGCGAGGTCGGCGGCCGAGTCGACGCGCTTCTTCCCCACGTGCAGGAGGACGTCGCCCCGTACCAGGCCCGCCGCGTAGCCCGGCCCGGGTACGTGCACGCCGACGACCAGCGCGCCCGCCTTCTCGGCGTCCACGGCCTCCACACCGAGGGTCGCTGGGGCGGGGGCCGGCGAGGTGGCGGGCGGCGTGGGTGCGGGGACCGGGGCGGAGGCCGGGGCGGGGGGCGCCTGTTCCGTCCGGCGCTGGAGCTCGGCGAGCCGGCTCATGCCGATCACGGTGGCGCCGACGGTGCCGAGGCCCACGCCGGACAGCACCAGGACCGTCCCGACGAACAGCGCGAGCAGCAGGGTCCGCAGCTTCCGGCCGCGGCGGGGTGCCGCGTGCGGATGCCGGGCCGCACGATGTGGGCCGCCGCCGGGCTCCTGGCCGGGCATCGGCTTCGGACGCAACGCGGTCTGTTCCATGGCTTGCCTCCGGCGGACGGACACTGGTCGCTCCCCGCTGGTGCCCTACCCGGACCGCGGGCGCCGGACGAGCCACGAACGAGTGAGACTGACCGGCGGCCACGAACGGGAAGCCATGGGTGTTCGGCCACCCGCTCGATGCCGACCGCGAGGACCGCGGCGGGCCCGGGGTCAGGCAGTCAGCGCGTCCGCCAGTGCCGCGGCCGCTCCCCCGGGCGTTCCCGTGTGCACCAGCTCCGTCCGGTGGACCACGCGCGGCTCCACGACCGGGACGGCGACGGCGCCCGGGACCCCCGTCGCCGCGGACGCCGGCAGCAGGGTCAGACCGCGGCCCGCGGCGGCCAGGGCGGTGAGGGTGCGTACGTCCGTGCCGTCGTAGCGCAGGGCGGGGCGGAAGCCGTGGCCGCCGTTCGCGGCGCGGAGCTGGGCGAGCGGCAGGCCGGCGTCGGGCGCGTCCAGCCAGCGGGCGTCGGCGAGGTCGCCCAGGCGCAGACGGGTGCGGCGGGCGAGCGGGTGCGTGTCGGGCAGCAGGACGCGGACGGCTTCCTCGCCCGCGCCCCGGCTGGTCAGCGGTGCCACGTCCGGCAGCCGCAGCGGGTCGCTGGGCGCGGCCAGCCCGTCGACCAGACCCAGGTCCGCCGCGCCCGTGGCGACCGCCGCCAGGACCGCCTCGCGGGCGAGGACGCGCAAGGTCACGCCCGCGACCGGGAGTGCGGCCAGGACGCGGGGCGCGAGCGCGGTGGGAGAGGCGGCCAGCGTCAGACCGAGCTCGGGGGCCGCCGCCCGCCGTACGACGTCCGCGCGGGCCGCGTCCAGACGCAGCAGCAACGGACCGGCGTGCTCCAGGAGCCGCTCGCCGGCCGGCGTCGGCGCGACGGGACGACGGGTCAGCAGCGCAGCGCCCAGGTCCTGTTCGAGCGCCTGGATGTGCTGGGACACCGCCGACTGGGTGTAGCCCAGCTCGCGGGCGGCCTCCGAGAAGGAGGCCAGTCGGGCGACGGTGACGTAGGTGCGCAGAAGGTGCGGGTCCATGCCGCCCAGGATCTCATCAGTGTTGCTTATCGCGGGACCAGGAATCATCGTTGGACGCGATCCTGCGGGCGCCCGCAGGATGAGCGCATGACCAACTCCAGTGCCCCTGCCGCCCGGATCGCCCTGGTCGGCGACCGCTCCCCCAGCGTGGTGTCCCACACCCGCGTCCCCCTCCTCCTGGACGCCCTCGCCGAGCGCGACCGGCTCGCCCTCGACGCCTACTGGATCCCGTCCGAGGACGCCGAGGAGGAGGGCGCCGTCAGCGGGTTCGACGCGGTGTGGGTGCTGCCGGGCAGCCCGTACCGCAGCGAGGCGGGTGTGCTCACGGCGATCCGCACCGCCCGCGAGACGGGCATCCCCTTCCTCGGCACGTGCGGCGGGTTCCAGCACGTGTTGCTGGAGTACGCCCGCAACGTCTGCGGCCTCACCCGCGTGGCGCACGCCGAGACCGACCCCGACGCCGAGGACCTGCTCATCGAGCCGCTGGCCTGTTCGCTCCTCGGGCACGAGGGCGTGGTCACGCTGGAGCCGGGTTCGCTGGCCCAGACCGTGATGGGCACCGAGCGCACGGTGGAGCGCTACTTCTGCGCCTACGGCCCCTCCCGCCACCTGGACACCCTGCGCGCCCACGGTCTGCGCTTCTCCGGGCACGACGAGGACGGCCACGTGCGCCTCGCCGAACTGCCGGGCCACCCCTTCTTCCTGGCCTCGCTGTTCCAGCCCGAGCTGTCCGGCGACGGCTCGCACCCGCACCCCATGGTCCGGGCACTGGCGCGAGCCGCGGTGGCGCACGCGGTGGCCGACCGGGGTCAGCCGGTGTGACCCTGCCCGTGCCCGCCGTGATGCCCGGAGCCGTGGTCGAACTTCAGGGCCTCGGGGGGCAGGACGACGAAGGGCCGCATCATGCCCATGTCCTCGTGCTCCAGGAAGTGGCAGTGGTACATGAACCTGCCGTACGCCCCGTCGAACTTGCCCATGATGCGCAGCATCTGGTTGCCCGGGACCCGGTAGACGTCCTTGTACCCGAGTTCGTTGGGCGCGAGCGGGATCGTCCTGGTCGGGTCGTGGGTGATCGGGGTGCGGGTGCCGCCCACCGTCGGGTCGAAGCCCGAGACCACGTACGGGTCCCGTCCGAGTGCCTGGAAGTCGGCCAGGTGGATGTGCATCGGGTGCGGTATCGGCGCGAGGTTGAGGAAGCTCCACTGCTCGTGGCTGCCCTCGGCGATGGTGAAGCCCAGGCCGTCGTTGAAGGTCCGGGCCGTGCGCCGGTAGGTCTTCGTGGTGCCGTCCGGGCCGGTGACCTGGATGATCCCCTCGGCCGGGAACGTGATGCCGCTCGCGTCCTCGACCTCGGCCATCTCCCAGATCTCCGGGTGGCCCCCACCGCCCTTGGTGCCGGGCGGGGTGAGCACGATCAGCCGGTGGCCGTGCTCCACGTCGTGCGTCATCCGGCGGAAGGAGCCGGAGAGCATCTCGGGCACCTCGAAGGTGTCGGCCTCGCAGGACTCGCGGACCCGGAACTCCATGACGGCCGGGTAGCGCACGTTGCCCACCGGGTCCGGGACGCCCACCGGCTGGTTGGGGCCCTTGTTGAGCAGCCGGAGCCTGCGGCCCGCGAGGCCGCGGAAGTCGACCAGCAGGTCGAAGCGCTCCGCCGGGGCGGCGGTCAGGGTGGGCAGCGCGCCGTCGAAGTCGATCGGCACGGGGCGCGGCAACAGCCCGCCGTCGCTGCCGATCTGGTGCACGATGCCCGGCACCGGCTGGTCGTCCTCGTCGACCAGGACCAGGTCGTAGATGCGCGCGTTGGACGCGTTCACCAGGCGGAAGCGGTACCAGGCGTCGTCCACGTCGGCGTAGGGCCAGATCCGGCCGTTGACCGTGGTGTACGGGCCGAGGAACGGTGTGGTGACCGGCTTGCCCGTCTCCGGGTGGGACGGGTTCACCACGATCGTCTTGTGCAGCAGCCTGCCGTTGAGCAGGCCGTCCTCGTCGGTGTCGAGGTTGCGGTCGGCCAGCAGCAGCGGTATCTCCCGCTCCCCGAAGGGGAGATGGAGGGCGTCCTCCTCCTCGTCACGGACGAGGTAGGTGCCGTACAGGCCCGCCAGCACGTTCCACCGCGTGATGTTCATGGCGTGGTCGTGGTACCACCACTGCACCGCCTGATGGTCGTTCGGGTACTCGGAGAGCTGGGCGTCGCCGGAGCCCACCGCGTTGTCGGCCCAGCCGTCGTTGCCGCCGCCGGTCTGGGCGCCGTGCAGATGGGTCACCGACCAGGCGGGCAGGGCGGCGACATTTTCGTCGGGCTTGACGCCGCCGCGGCCGGGCTCGGTGGTGGCGGGCGCGGTCCCCGCCGGGCGGACCGGCACCTCGACGGCGGTGACCGGGTACTCGCTGCCCTTCGGGATGCGGTTGGTCCAGGCGATGCGGACCCGCTGGCCGCGCCGCACCTCGATGGTGGGGCCGGGCACCATGCCCTCGTAGCCCCACATCAGGGTCGGCGGCAGCTGCGGGTGCAGCCGCACCCAGGTCGGGTGCAGGGCGATCTCCGTCTCGCGCAGCACGTCGCCGCCGGTGGGCCGCAGGACGGGCGGGACGGGTAACGGCGCGACGTACGGCGTCAGTTCGCCTGGCGCCGCCTGCCGCTCCCCCTGGTCGCTCTCCGTGATCCTCTCAATGATGTCAGTCAAGATCGAACTCCCCCGTGTGATCTGTTGGTTGTTCCCCTCATCTCAGAAGACTCGTGGCGCATCGTCGAAGTTCCCTGAATATCCCATTCCGTACGAGAAAATTCGGAAACTTCGACGACCGGTGAGGGAACCCCTGTCACCCAGGGCGGCTGTCACCTTCCGTGACGCGCGTCAGCCGACGAGGGGCAGCGCCGGCGGGCGGTCCGGGCGGAAGCCGTGGGTGCGGCGGGCGAGGTGCTCGGCCTTGTAGCGGTCGACGGTGCGGTGCCAGTTCAGGATGCCCGCCATCCAGTTCTGGAGGTCCAGGACATGGTTCCGCATGATCTCGCGGGCCTCTTCCGACAGGTCGAAGTCGTCGTACACCACGGGCAGTTCATGGGCCGCGACATGCTGGAACTGCTCCATGCGCCGGGTCATCAGGTCATGGACGACGTGGAGCGCGGTCGGGTAGTCGACGCCGAAGAAGTTCTGCACGACGAGGATCGCGTTGTGGATCTCGCCCTCGTACTCGATCTCCTTCTGGTACGAGAAGACGTCGTTGATGAGCATGCCGTAGTCGATGGCGGCGTTCTCCAGCGAGCGGACCGGGCCGCTGCGGTAGACCTCCGGCGGGACGGCGGGGCCGTGGCCCATCCGGCACAGGCTCAGGGTGAGGTCGGAGCCGAAGGTGGCGCGCCGCATGTCCAGGTAGTCGACGGGGTCGGGGATGCGGTTCTGGATCTGGTTGGAGAGCTCCCAGACCCAGCCCTCGGTCATGACGTTCACGGCGTCCTTCAGGGTGCGCCGCTGGTCCGGGGTCATCCCGGCCGTCGTGCGTGCCCACAGGTCGATCAGGCCGCGTTCCATGCCGCTCTGCGGCTGCGGCACCGCTTCGCCCGCCACCGGCATGCAGTCCGACAGGCGCCGGGTGACCAGCCGGGCGGCGCCGAGGTCGCGACGGTGACCGAAGACGAGCGGGTAGTAGTCGTCGCCGTACGTGCCCCAGGCGAGCCACTGCGCGCTGAGGTCGAGCGCCTCGGGTGTCGCGTCCGGGTCCAGGCCGGCCGAGCACAGCGGCAGGTCGGCCGCGGCGAGGTGGTCCTCGTCCCAGACGCCCTCCTGGAGCATGCCCATGCGGTGCATCCACGCGGTGAGGCGGGGGCGGGCGGCGGGCAGGTGCGGGCAGAGGTCGACCTCGAAGGGCATGTGGAAGTCGGGCAGAAGGGACGGGCCGACCTTCTGGTACGGCACGTGCGTGTAGGCGCGCAGGCGTTCGGCGCCGGCCGCGGCGAGCAGGGCGCCGATGTCGGCGGCCGAGGTGCCGGGGCCGGTCGGGCCGTGCCAGGGAGAGGTGGTGGTGGCGCCCTCGTTCATGTAGCGGCTGGAACGCAGGTGCCATTCGTGGCCGCCGGACTGCCAGTCCTGAAGTCCCTTGGTGTAGGCGGCGATCGCGGCGACCTCGCCCGGCGTGAGTCCCTGCTCCAGGGCGAGCGCGGGCACCTCGGTGAGGGCCGTGTGCTCGAACTGGTGAAGGCGGGAGGTCAGGATGTCGTTGACGGTGTCGGCGGCCTCCTGGGTGGTGCAGCCGAAGAACGTCTCCAGCACCAGCACGCCGTTGCTGTTCTCGCCCTCGTCCTCGACCTCCCGCTGGTAGGAGAAGAGGTCGTTGCGCAGGTGGACGGCGTCGGAGAACGTCTCCATCAGCACCCGCAGCGGCCTGGACCCCGCGACGGACAGCGGCACTTCGGCCGTCGCGTACTCCACGAGCCCCGCCGACCAGGGGGCGCCGCCGACCTTGCGGCGCATCTCGATGTACTCGACGGGGTTGGCGATCCGGCCCTCGTTGATGTTGGACAGTTCCCACAGCGACTCGTTGAGGAGGTGCTCGGTGGCCAGGGCGAAACGGCGGCGCCAGTCGGCCGACATGGCCGGCACGGTACGCGTCCACAGGTCGGCGAGGCCCGCCTCCACGGGGTTCTGCGGCTCGGGCATCGGGGTGGACAGGTCCATCGGCATGAACAGGGGCAGCCGGTCGAGGTAGGCCTTGCCGCCCGCGCGGTCCTGGGTGCGTTTGAAGATCTCCAGGAAGTGGTCGTCGAAGAAGAAGACCCACACGTACCAGTCGGTGATCAGCGAGAGGGCGGGGCCGTCGCAGTCGGGATGGGTGTAGGCGCAGAGCAGTCCGTAGTCGTGCGCGTCGAGGTCGGACTGCTCCCAGACCCCGGATCCCTCCAGCATGCCCATGTCGCGGGCCCACCGCGTCGAGTGCGCGCGCGCCTCGTCGAGGTGCGGGTTCAGCCGCGCGGGATGTGGCATGTAGAAGTGCGGGAGTTCGAAGGGCTGCGTCATGCGCGGGGCCCTACCCAGCGCCCTTCGACGGCATCCGCGAGACGACACATGATCACACCATCGCGTGAATCGGGGCCGAACTCGGGAGTTCTCGACGGGTCTTGTGGCGTTCATCTCTACGCGCGCGGACTTCACCCGTTCACGTGTCCCCTCCTCACCGGAGTCCCGATGAACCACGACCACCGAGCCCTCTCCCGCCGGACCGCGCTCGCGGCCGTCGCCGGCGCGGCCCTCGCCGGTTCCACCGCGTTCCCCGCCTCGGCGGGGCG
The DNA here is from genome assembly GCF_055575395.1 of Streptomyces sp. NPDC034103. NCBI lineage: Bacteria > Bacillati > Actinomycetota > Actinomycetes > Kitasatosporales > Streptomycetaceae > Streptomyces > Streptomyces sp. NPDC034103. Next base: position 395,844 of record NZ_JBVISS010000001.1, read on the forward strand.
GGCGACGGTGCTCGACAGGGTGGACTCACCGCGGCCAGACGGGCCGACCACGCACAGGAGTTGGCCGTCGGGGACGGTGAGGGTGAGGTCGGTGAGGACCGGTGGGCGCCGTGGTAAACCACCTGCCCTTCCCATCGACGTCAGTCGACTGTTCGGACCTGGATCAGCGCATGCGTGCCCCCGGTCCGCCATCCTTGCCCCTCCGCAGCCACCAGGGCGTCCTCCGTCGCCGCGTCGAGCCCGGTGATCACGTCGGACTTCAGGGTGCGCAGCGCGGCCACCGGGCCGGGGAAGTAGGCGGTGACGTCGGCGAAGGGGGTGGTCGGCGGCCACCTCCGGTCGCCCACCAGGCGCCGGTAGTTGAGGTCGCCCTTGAAGACGGTGAGGGTGGCCGCGGCGAACTCCGCGCGCAGGTCGTCCGGCATGGCCTCGTACGGCAGCGGGGCGCAGGAGAAGGGGTGGGCGCGCACGGTGAGGGTGCCGTCGGTCATCGCCGCCCACAGCTCGCGTCCGTGTCCGGCGGCGGCGCCGGGCGCCCTGATCAGCCGGCGCACCGCGTCGACGACGTCGGCGGTCGTGGCGTCGGAGACGTAGTACGGGTAGGGCTTGACGTGCAGGACCACCCACCGGACGCGGCCCTCGGCGAGAAGGTGGGCGATCAGCAGGAGGTCGGGGACGAGTTCGCGGCCCGCGTTGTCGGCGACCAGACAGAGGGTGTCCGCGTCGTCGAGCAACGCCCCGAGGGCCGCGCTGTCGTCGGCGACCAGACCGGGGACGGCGGCCCGGCCCTCGGCGTCGGCGTCGGACAGGCGGAAGCCGAGGTCGGCGCGGTTTCCCCACAACGAGCCGTGCAGCAGGGCGGCTTGCCGTTCACCGGCGGGACGGCCGGCGAGGGCGTCGAGAGCGGCCAGTTCCTCGTCGGTCTCCGGGGCGTCCAGCTCGGCGAGCTTGGCCGGCCGGAAGGGGTCGATGCCCTGCCAGGGCCCGGGGCCGAAGTAGCCCACGGCGTCGAGGAGTCGGCGGTAGAACCAGCTCTCGGACCACAGCCACGGGATGTCGAACCAGGAACGGCCGGTGTACTGGGCCGCTCCCCAGGCCTCCCAGAGCTCCCGGTCCGTCGAGTCGGCCGGAAGCGGTTCCACGGCGCCGTTCGTGCAGTTCTCCAGCAGGGCGTCGAGGGCGCGGTGCTGCTGCGGGCCGTAGGGGAAGGAATCCCGTACCTGGCGGATGATCGCGGGGTGCCGGTCGGCGAGCACGCCGTGGGGGAAGGAGCCTGGTTCGTCGCCGAGGATCACGGGCGGGATGTGGGGCATGCGCGCCACCGTACCGCGCGGCGTCAGACGGTTCTGAGCTCCCGCTCCAGCTGGGTGACCAGGCTCAGGTAGCGGGTGCGGCGGGGCACCGGCACCATGCCGCGGATGAGGATGTGCCACAGCTCGGCGAGCCGGCGGGGGTGGCGGGTGGCGGGCTCCAGGGAGTGGCCGACGACCCGGGTGCCGACCAGGGAGCAGACCAGGGAGTGGGCGGCGGCGTCGACATCGATGTCCGGGTGGAGGTCGGACTCGTTGACGGCGTCGCGGAGCCGGTGGGTGGCGATGCCCAGGCATTGCGTGAAGGGGTGCGGCAGTTCGGGCGGCAGATGGAGGCCACCGGTGGCGAGGCGGAGTCCGGCGCTCGGCACCGGGCCTTCCAGGGACAGGCGTGCCATGCCGAACGTGGAGCGGATCAGGGCCTCGAGCGCGGTACAGCCGCGGCGGTCCATCTCCTCGGTGAGCCGGCGCATGTTCGCGCACTGGAGCTCCACGATGGCATGCGCGAGGTCCTGCTTCGCCGCGAAGTGGAAATAGAGTGCACCCTTGGTCACTTGGGCATGATCGACGATGTCGCTCAGACTCGTCGACTCGTATCCGCGTCGGTCGAACAGTTCGGCGGCGGCGGCGATGATCGCCGCGCGCGTCTGTTCGGCTCGTAACTGCCTGGCCATAGGCGAGTCTCTCCTGGGGGCGAGAGTGCACGACCCGAAAAGAACAGGCCATGCCGTTTGTTTCTTACTCCCCGTACACGATATCTCACCGTCCGGCGGTCAACACGGGCCCCCCGAACTCCGTCCGGTTCCCAGGCCTCCCGCTACTTGTAGATCACTTGTGCACACCCGGCGGACGGCGCGAGGAGAAACCGGGCGGGCGGTCGAAAAAACGACGGACCGGCCGGTGCCCCATCCGCACCGGCCGGTCCGCCCGCTCATCGGACCCGGAGGGCCCGCCCGCTCATCGGGCCCGCGGGGCCCGAGGGTTGAAGAGACCCAGGGGTCTCGGTGGTCGCGGCAGTCTCAGAACGTCAGCTTCCAGCTGTTGAGCGTGCCCGTGTCCTGCGCGGCCGTGTCCTGCACCCGCAGCTTCCAGGTGCCGTTGGCGGTCTCGCTGGAGGCGTTCACGGTGTAGGTGGTGTTGACGTTGTCCGCGGAGTCCGAGGAACTCGCCGACTTCAGCGTGTACACCGTGCCGTCCGGGGCGACGAGGCTGACCACCAGGTCACCGCGGTAGGTGTGGGTGATGTCCACCGCGACCTGGAGGGCGGAGGGGGCATTGCCGCTGCGGCCGGTGACCGTGATGGAGGACTCGATCGCCGAGCCGTTGTCGGGGACGGCCACGGCGGTGCCGCTGGAGAACGTCGTCCCCGTGCTCGTGCCGCCGCTCACGGCCGCGACCGTCTTCGCCGCGTCCGCGAGACCGGCGCCGCAGCCGCCCGAGCAGGCACCCGGCAGGGCACGGGCGTTGGCCTTGATGGCGGACTCGATCTGGGCCGGGGTCAGCGAGGGGTTGGCCGACTTCAGCAGCGCGGCGAGGCCCGCGATGTGCGGGGTGGCCATGCTGGTGCCCTGGTAGGAGGCGTAATTCTCGCTGGAGGGCGTCTTGGTGCCGGAGTTCAGCGTGGACAGGATGCCGTTGGCGGTGCCGGTGCTGGTCTGGCCGCCGGGGGCGGAGATGTCCACCAGGGAGCCGTAGTTGGAGTAGGACGCCCGGGCGCCGGTACGGCTGGTCGCGGCGACCGATATGACGTTGTTGCAGTTGCCCGGCGAGTGGCCCGACACGTTCTCGTTGTCGTTGCCCGCGGCGACGGCGACGACGGTGCCGCGGTTCACGGCGGCGTTGATGGCGTTCTGGGTCGCGGCGGTGCAGGCCCCGTCGCCACCCAGGCTCATGTTGATGACCTTGGCGACGTTGGTGTTGGCGGGCACGCCCGAGACGGTGCCGCCGGACGCCCAGGTGATGGCGTCGATGATGTCGGAGTCGTAGCCGCCGCACTTGCCGAGCACCCGCAGCGGGGAGATCTTGGCGCCGTGCGCGATACCCGCGATGCCCTTGCCGTTGTTGGTGGCCGCGGCGATGGTGCCGGCCACGTGGGTGCCGTGCCAGGAGGAGGTGGACGCCGGGATGCCGGAGCCGCACTCGTTCGCGTTGTACCAGTCCCCCGGGTCGGCCGGGTTGCTGTCACGGCCGTCGCCGTCCACCGAGACCGCGGTGTCGGCGATGAAGTCGTAGCCGCCGACGATGTTCGCGGCGAGGTCGGAGTGGGTGACATAGCCGGTGTCGATGACGGCGACCGTGACGCCGGAACCGGTGGTGGTGTTCCAGGCCCCCGGGACGTTCATGCCGGCCGTGGACTCGAACAGGTCCCACTGCTTGGCGTACTCGGTGTCGTTCGGGTCGGCCTGCGGCGTGTTCAGACGGTCCGGTACGACGAAGGCGACCTGCGGGTCCGCCTTGTACTCGGCGACGACCTCGGCGACGTCCGCGCGGGTCGCGTCGGAACCGAGGTCGACCAGGGCGGCACCGGTGCCGAGGCGGCGCTGGAAGTCGACGTCCTCGCCGGCCTCCTTGCCCTTGGCGACGGCGTCGGCCTCGGCGGCCTTGTTCGACGTGGCCTCGGTGGCACCGGACTCGTAGCCGACGATCAGCCGCTCGGCGGTGACGCCGGGGGCGGCCTCGGTCTGCGCGGTGGGCACGGCGGCTGCCTTCGGGGCGGCGGCCTCCTCGGCCACGGCCACCGTGGCGGTGGCCGCCGTGAACAGCGCGGCGGAGACCGCGGCGACGGAGATCATCTTCCGCCGCAGAGAGGGGGAGGTACGCAAGGGCTTGCCTTTCGTGGCCGGCCGTCTCCGGGCAGGGCGGAGCGGCGGTCTGGTCGCTTCGTCGATGAAGCGGCGGGGGGTGGGTCGAAAAGCGGCGCGGGGGCCGGCCAAGCGCTCAGCCGATCGTCGAAGGGGTTACCTGTGGGTCGGCTGAGGTCGAACGATAGGCAAAGGGAAGGTCATGTGAATACAGGGGAAACCCTCGATCCGGCGTGAAACCCACCCTCGTCGGCGCGGAGTTGGGAAGAAATGAGCCCTTTTGACCATCCCGTCCCGCACTGAACGCGCCGGGCCCGAGGTCCGTACTGCACGGAAGCAAACCGTTCCCGCGCCGGTCGAGGAGACGTCCCGGATGCCCCGGATGACCGCACACCGCACCGCCCTGGCGGCCCTCGCCGCCGTCTCGCTGCCGCTCACCCTCTGGACGGCGGGCCCGGCGCGGGCGCACGGCGCGCCGACGGACCCGGTGAGCCGGGTCCACGCCTGCTCCCCGGACGGCGGTGCCCGGGCGGGCACGGCGGCCTGCCGGGCGGCGATCGCCGCGAACGGGACGTCCTTCGCGGCGTGGGACAACCTGCGGGTCGCGAACGTCAACGGGCGTGACCGGCAGACCGTCCCCGACGGGGAGCTGTGCAGCGGCGGCCTGCCGGCCTACCAGGGCCTCGACCTCGCCCGCACCGACTGGCCGTCGACCCGGCTGACGCCGGGCGCGACGATGACGATGACGTACGCCTCGACGATTCCGCACACCGGCACGTTCAAGCTCTTCCTGACCAAGCCCGGCTACGACCCGGCGAAGCCGCTCACCTGGTCCGACCTGCCCTCGCGGCCCTTCGCCGAGATCCAGGACCCGGCTCTGACGGGCGGCGCGTACCGGCTGCGGGCGAAGCTGCCGTCCGACCGGAGCGGACGCCATGTGCTGTACACGATCTGGCAGAACAGCAGTACGCCGGACACCTACTACTCGTGTTCCGACGTGGTGTTCCCGCGGGCCGCGAAGGAGCGGGTGACGCCGTCACCGACGCCGACGCCGTCCGAGACCGCGAAGGCGAAGGCGCCGGTGAGTGTTTCGCCGAGCACCGCGCCACGGACCGCGGCCCCTTCCGCCGCCGCACCGTCCACGGCGTCGAAGGCGGCCCCGGACTCCACTCCCGTGGCGTCCACGCCCACCGCCGGCTCGGGCCCCTCGGCCCCGCTCGTGGCGGGCGGCGCCGCCGCGGTGCTGGTGCTCACCGGGGGCGCCGCCCTGGCGCTGCGTCTGCGTCGACGCTGAACGCCGGTCGTACGAGGGTCAGTTGACGAAGACCGCCGCACCGCCGGAGGCGTTCACCGGGGCGTACTTCGCCGTCCAGAAGCCGCTGCCCGGGCAGAGAGACGAACCGGAGCTCTTGGTGAACTGCTGGTTGCTGAACTGGATGCTGTTGTCGGTGTTGGAGGCCGCACCGGTGAGGCTGCCGTTCGTCGCCTGGTACACGCAGGTGACGCTGCCCAGCAGGGTCCTGAGCACGACGGTGGTCTGGATGGCCCCGGCGCTCCCGGGGGCCACGGTGACAGCGCCCTCGGAGGTCACGGTGGTGGTGTAGGCCAGGTTGTTGACCGTCACGCTGGTGACACCGAGCACGCCCACGTTGTTCGAGGTGCAGTTGCTGAAGGTGTGGCCGGTGAGCGACTCGGAGGCCGTGCCGGGAGCTGCCGGGTTGCTGTCGACCGTCGCGGTGAACTGCGAGGCCGTGCAGGTGATGCCCGTGGTGCCGGTCGCGCTGGAGTAGAGCGTCGCCGTGGTGCCGCTCGCCAGGGCGGCGGTGACGGTGGTGCCCTCGGCGACGGCGTCACCGCCCAGGGAGCCGGTGGTGAGGACGTTGTCGGCGGCCGACGCCGGGGAGATCGCGGGGAGGGTGAAGGCGGCGAGGGCTGCGGTGAGGGTGAGCAGGGTTCGCGTACGCATGCGGGGGTGCCTCTTTTCCGAGGTGGGGGGTTGATCAAGGGGTGGGGGGACGCGACGCGGCGTCCGCCGTCACCGGCCCGTCACGCCTTCTCCGTACGTGACGGACCGGGAACGGCAGCCGGCCGGTGACCGGCCGGAGAACCGTGGGGTGGCCTCCGGCCGGGCCGGGCGGGACGGGCACGTGACACGGACCGCGGGGGGAACGGCCGTGCGGGGTGCCTGGGAGGACGGCGGGCACGGAGAGGTGCCCGGTGCGGACAGGACGTCCGGGAGACGCGGACAGTGCCGCGTGACGGATCCGGCGCCACGGATCCGGGGTGAACCAGGGAGAGTTGTAGACCTGAGTGTGCGTCAACGTCAATACACGGCACAGGAGTTGACGAATAGTCAAATAGCCGGCCGAGACGCTGGGGGCGCGTCTCGCACCCACCGAGGCGCAGACCTGGACCCCGCCGAGGAGCCGGCCTGGACCCCACCGAGGCACAGGTGGGGCACAACCGACACCCTTTTTCCACAACTCCCTTGACCCTTCAATGTAACCCCGGGTAACTTCCGAAGCGGCTACTGCGGAGTAGCGGAAAGCCCTTGCGTCCGCCGGGAGTTGCAGGGGCCGCACACCGTAGGCGCTGTCCGCGCCAGGACAACGTGCCAGTGAGATGCCGAAACGCACTTTCTATGCACCTGGGAGCAGACATGGCCTCGTCCCCGGACGTCTCGTCGTCCGCCGAGAACATCCCCGAGAAGCCGGAAAGCGGTTCCTCGCCCGACCCCGTCAGACGAGGGCGGGTCCGGGCTCGCCGGGCCGCCGTGATGGCCGTACCGGCCACGCTGGTCGCCGCGACGCTCGCGGTCCTCACCGCGGAGGGCGCGCTGGGCGTGCAGTTCGCGATCTCCGGGATGCCGTTCACGGTCACCGCCAAGGAGCTGAACGGCACCGGGTTCGAGCAGTTCGGCGGACTCGACAACATGGCGCCGGGCAGCCCCAACGAGGGTGACACCGGGGGGCAGGTGCTGGTCGTGACCTCCGCGATCAAGAGCGCGACCCTCGACAGCCTGTGCCAGAGCGTCGACCTCGGCGGCACCAACCTGCTCATCAAGGCGGGCAGCGGATCGCAGAAGGTGACGGCGACCGACCTGACCACCGACTCGACGGAGCTGTCGGGCGACGCGTCCTTCACCAACATCGAGATCGGCAACGACGCCAGCACGCTCACCAAGGCCGGGGTCAAGGGTCCGATCGGCGTCTTCAGCCAGCAGGCCGACACCGTGCGCATCGCCAACCTGCGGCAGACCAACTACGCCACCACGGCGGCGGTGTTCAAGCTCCCGGGTCTCAAGCTCAGCTTCAGCGGCTCGGGTTGCTGATGTCGGACACTCCACTCCCTGAACGCGGAGGAGTGCGGTCGGCCTTCCGCGCCTGGCGGGCCGACCGTCCGTTCCTGGGCGGGCTGCTGCTCGCCCTGGGCGGCGCCGAGATCCTGGTCACCATGAAGGCGTCGCTGAAGGTCATCCTGCACATCGGCATGCAGGGCCTGGCCGGCTACCTGCTGCCCGCCCTGATGGTGGTGCTGGGGCTGCTGATCCTGTTCAACCCCGCCCAGCGCCTCTTCTACTCGATCACCGGGGTTCTGGTCACCCTGGGCACCTGGCTCACGTCCAACCTCGGGGGCTTCTTCATCGGCCTGCTGCTGGGCGTCGTCGGCAGCTGCATGACCTTCGGCTGGCTGCCCGACCAGGAACCCCGGGTGAGCCGGCGCAAGCGGCGCAAGGCCGCGCGGGTCTCGCCGGCGCCGGGAGCCGCCGGCGAACAGCCGGCGTGAGCCCGGCCGCCGACTCCCGCTGAAATCCCGGCTGTTCGCCCCACCCACACACTGCGCACGGGGCGAGCAGCCGGGTTTTTCAGTGCGCGGCTGACGGCTGTGCGGCGACTGGCCGACGGTGGCGTGGCGGCTGACGCTGTGCGGTGGCCGACCACTGAGCGGTCGCCGACTAGATGGCGGTCGGTGCCTGCGTGGCGGCCGCCGGCTCCGCCACGGCGGTGTCGTCGTCCCTCATCGCCCTCGCCTCGCTCTTGGCGCAATACGCAAGAGGGCGCGCATGACGATCACCAGCACGCGGAGGCCCGCACCCCCGCGGCACAGGCACGGTGGCCGTCTCCGCGCGGGCCGTCGCCGGGGCCACCGCGTCGCCAAGGCGTTCCCGGGGGCCGGGCTTCGGTCCGTCACCGGGAGCGGGGTCAGTGTCGTGCTCGGGCAGTCGTACGCCGCCGCGCCCACCCCTGCCGCCGCCGCACCGACGGCCCTGCCCAGGGAGCTCGCGGACGGGGCACGGTCCGCGGACGACGATCCCTGCTCGAACCTGTCGTACGGCTGAGGCGCGGGCCGGTGCACCTGTGACGCCGGGAGAGCTCGGACCTCGGACCGTCCGGGCCGGGAGCATGGCGAGGGCGACAGGGCGGACCTCGTGAAGCCTCGTGGCTGGTCCGCACCTGAACATCACGAAGCGGCAGCGACAATTCACCGAAAGTCGCTGCTCACTTGACTACCGATGGCCCCACACGATTGGCTCCGGCCAGTGAGAGTCACCCGGACGGTGTACGACACGCCGAACCTCTTCCGGGTGCCCCCTCTCGCCGTTCCTCCAGCTCGGCCGCACAGCGAGGTGCCGCACCATCATGATCACTCCTCCCCCACCTCCCGCTCCCCACAGACGTGTTGCCGTCCTGGCCGTCGCCGCCGCCGTCTGTCTGATAGCGGCCGGCTGCTCCTCCTCCGGTGGCACCTCGGACTCCGACTCTGGCTCCGCGGGCAAGGCGGGCGGGGCCGGACTGAGGGTCGCTCTGATCACCCACGCCCCCGAGGGCGACACCTTCTGGGACCTGGTGCGCAGGGGCGCCGAGGCGGCGGCCGCCAAGGACGGCATCGAGTTGACGTACACCGGGGACCCCGACGCGGCCGGGCAGGCCGGGCTGGTGCGGGACGCGGTCCGCGAGAGGGTCGACGGCATCGCGGTCACCCTCGCCAGGCCGCACGCCATGCGCGGTCCGGTCGCCGCGGCCAAGGCGGCCGGCATTCCCGTGGTCGGCCTCAACTCCGGTATCGACTCCTGGCGGTCCGGGGGGCTGCTGGAGTTCTTCGGCCAGGACGAGAGCGTCGCCGGCCGGGCCGTCGGGGACAAGCTGGACGACCTCGGGGCCCGGCACGCGCTCTGTGTGATCCACGAGCGCGGCAACGTCGCCCTGGAGGCCCGCTGCGCCGGGGTGAAGAAGACCTTCGGCGGCGAGACCGAGAACCTCTACGTGGACGGCACCGAGCCCAAGGCCGTCTCCGCCGTGCTCACGGCCCGGCTGCGGCAGGATGCGACCATCGACGAAGTCGTCACCAACGGCGCGCAGTTCGCGCTCACCGCGGTCGCGTCGGCGAAAGAGGCGGGCAGCCGGGCACGGGTCGCGACGTTCGACCTGAACAAGGGATTGGTGAAGGCGGTCAGAAGCGGCGCCGTGCAGTTCGCCGTGGACCAACAGCCCTATCTCCAGGGGTATCTCGCCGTCGACTCGCTGTGGCTGTACAAGACCAACGGCAACGTCAGCGGCGGCGGGGTGGCGCCCGTGCTCACCGGACCGGCGTTCGTGACCAAGGCGAACGTGGAGACGGTGGCGAAGTTCGCGGCGGGCGGCACGCGCTGACCGAACGGTCCACCTCCGCCCCCGTTCCCCACCCACCCCCTCCCTGCTCATCGCCTAGGACGACGAATGTCTCCACGGACCGGTGCACGGCGCCGTCTCGGCTCCATACGTCTCTCCCTGATCCTGCTGGCCCTGGTGCCCGCCCTCACGCTCACCGCCCTGTGGGGCATGACGACGACGCAGATGTTCGCCGAGGGTCTGCGCCTGCGCGGACAGACCGAGTTGAGCCGATCCACCGGCGCCATGGGCACCGACGCCACGCTCGCCCTCCAGCGGGAGCGCAGCCTCTCGGCGGCCCTGCTGGCCTCACCGCGCGGCTCCCGGGCGGCGCTGGACGCGCAGCGCGAGGAGACGGACAGGGCGGTCGCCAAGCTGGTCGGGCAGTCCGACGCGATCGCGAAGGCACCCTCGCGCATCTCGGACCGGCTGTACTCGGTGCTCGGCTCGGTCACCAGCCTGGAGTACTACCGGGACCAGGTGGACGACCCGACCGACATCACCCCCGGCCAGGTGCTGGACCACTACAGCGCGGTCATCGACGGCCAGATCCACGCCTTCCAGGAGCTCTCCCAGGTCGACGACGGCGACCTCACCTCGCAGGCCGGGCCGCTGGTCGCGCTGGAGCACGCGGCGGAACTGGTCTCCCAGGAGGACGCCCGGCTCACCCTGGCCTGGCCGACCGGACACCTGAGCGAGAAGGAGTGGATCGCGTTCGCGCAGCTCGTCGACGCCCATCGGTGGCTCGTCGAGGACCAGATCGTCCCCCAGTTGACCGGCGACGCGAAGGTGCAGACCGAGCGGATCCTGCAGAGCGCCGAGTGGCGGACCCTGACGGGCATCGAGGACCAGGTGCTCGGCGCCCGGGCGGCGGCCCCCGGCGGCGAGGTGGCGCTGCCCGACGCGCAGAAGAAGTGGACGGCCGCGCTGGACAAGGTGGCCGCGGCCTACACCCGACTGATCCAGGAGCAGACGTCCGGGCTGCTCGACCGCAGCGCCGACAAGGCGGACAGCCTGCTGGTCACCGCCGCCTCGCTGAGCGCCGCCGGGCTCCTCGGTCTGCTGGTGTGCGTGGGCGTGTCCTGGCGGATCACCCGGTCCCTGTCCCGGCGGCTGAACGGACTGCGGGAGGCCACCCTCAGCCTCGCCGAGGAGCGGCTGCCCGACGTGGTGTCCCGGCTGGAGCGGGGCGAGACGGTCGACGCGGACCTCGCGGCCCCGCCGCTGGACTACGGCGGCGACGAACTCGGCACGGTGGCACGGGCGTTCAACAAGGCGCAGCGTACGGCGGTGCACACCGCCATCGAACTCGCCGACACCCGGCGCGGGTTCCAGAAGGTGATCCTCGGGATCGCCCGGCAGAGCCAGAACCTGGTCAACCTCCAGCTCACCAAGCTCGACGCGCTGGAACGCCGGCACACCGACCCCGAGGTCCTCAAGGGCCTGTACGAACTGGACTCCACGGCCAGCCAGTTGCGCCGGTACGAGGAGAACCTGGTCGTCATCAGCGGCGAGCGGCCGGGCCGCAGCTGGCAGGAGCCGGTCGCGCTGATCGACATCCTGCGCAGCGCGGTGGGCGAGGTCGCCGAGTACCAGCGGGTGGAGGTGCACACCGAGGAGGAGGTGTGCCTCGCGCCGCCCGCGGTGGCCGATGTGATCCATCTGCTGGCCGAGCTCATCGACAACGCGACCGTGTACTCGCCCGCTCCGGCGCCGGTCACGGTGCAGGCCGCGTCGGTGGCCAAGGGTCTGGCCGTCGAGGTCGAGGACCGTGGTCTCGGGATGCCGGAGGAGGAGTACGCCTCCCTCAACGCCCAGTTGGCGGTCCCGCCGAAGTTCGACGTGGTCGCGCTCGCCGACGATCTGCGTCTCGGCATGTTCGTGATCGGCCGCCTGGCGACCCGCCACGGCATCACGGTCACGCTGCGTCCGTCGCCGTACGGCGGCACCACGGCGATCGTGCTGCTCCCCCACGAGATCGTCGTACGCGACCCCGCGGGCACCCTGGACGAGACTCCCGCCGCCCCCGCACCCACCGGTTCCGGGGGCCCCGCCCGACTCGAGGACAGGGAGCCGCCGCGCGCCGACAAGGACACGGACACGCCCTCACCGGTCGGGGTGGGCGCCCGCGCCGCCACCCTGCCGAGCGGCACGGAGGCCGCCGCGGACGGCGAAGCGTCGTGGGACGACGGGCTCGTGGACCGGGTCCGGTCCCTCGCGTCCGCGGGTCGCGCTGAGGGCGACGGACAGGCGCGGGAGGCCGGACACCCCCGGCCGGGAGCCGGACGCTCCAAGAGCGAGGCCGGACACCCCGGGCGGGAAGCCGGACACCCCGGGCGGTTGCCCGGGCTCGCCCCGCTGCCCCGCCGCGTCCCCCAGACGAGCCTCGCCGTCGAACTGCGCGAGGACGCCGCGCCCGCCGAGGAGGAGGACGGCCACGGCGACGACTTCACCGCGGAACGGGCCGCCTCCTCACTCGCCGGCTTCCAGCGCGGCACCTCCCGCGCGCGGGACGAGGAGGCGGGAGCGTCGCCCGGCCCGGCGGAACCGGAGAACCCCGGCACCAACCCGTCCGCCCCCGCCGAAGCGCCGTACGGTCAAAGGGACGCGCCCGGCCCCGAACGACCGGACGCCCCGCTCCCCCCGCCCCCACCCGGCGACCGCTGACCACCGCCCCGCACCCCGCACCACCACGTCACCGCCCCTCTGTCCCACCCGCCACCCGCCACCTCACCGCCCCACCGCCCCACCGCCGACGAAGGACACCCCATGACGCGCCCCACCCCCGCCACCCACACCCAGCTCGACCAGTTGCTGACCGGACTCGTGGAGCGGGTCGCCGATGTGAACCACGCCGTCGTGCTGTCCGAGGACGGGCTGGTGGTCAGCAAGTCGACCGGGTTCCTGCGGGACGACGCCGAGCGGCTGGCCGCCACCGCGTCCGGGCTGATGAGCCTGAGCAAGGGCGTCAGCATGGACTTCCGCGGCGGCCCGGTGCGCCAGGCGCTGATCGAGATGGCGCACAGCTATCTCATCCTGACCTCGGCCGGCCCGGGCGCCCACCTCGTCGTGCTCACCAACCACAACGCGGATGTCGGTGTGGTGGCGTACCAGATGAACATGCTGGTGAAGAAGATCGGCGAGCACCTCAGCGCGGCCCCGCGGGCGGGCGTCGGCCCCACCGCAGACCCCGGCAAGTGAGGTGAACGCAGGCGACACGGCGGGCCGTCTGGTCCGGCCGTTCGCCCTGACCGGTGGCCGTACCCGACCGAGCCGCTCCGACTTCACCCTCATCTCGACGGTGACCGCGGTGGACCCGCCACCGGCCCGGGCCCCCCGTCCGCAGCCGGAGCATCAGCGCATCCTGCGCCGCTGTGCCAAGCCGATCGCCGTCGCGGAGCTCGCCGCTCTGCTGGACCTTCCGATGAGCGTGATCGTGATCATGCTCTGCGACCTGCTGGAGGCGGGCCGGATCACGGTGCGTCCGCCGCACCCGGTCACCGCCACCGTCGACCTGGACCTGCTCCAGAAAGTGAGGGACGGCCTTGGCCGACTCTGACACCATCGCCCGATCGGCCCCCGACACGGTCAAGATCCTGATCGCCGGGGGCTTCGGCGTGGGCAAGACCACCATGGTCGGCTCGGTGAGCGAGATCGCCCCGCTGCGCACCGAGGAGTCGTTGACGGCCGTGGGGCTGGGTGTCGACGACCTCGACGGCATCGAGGAGAAGAAGTCCACCACCGTGGCCCTGGACTTCGGCCGCATCACCATCAGCCAGGACCTGGTCCTCTATCTGTTCGGTACGCCCGGCCAGCAGCGGTTCTGGTTCATGTGGAACGACCTCGCCCTCGGTGCGCTGGGCGCGGTGGTCCTCGTCGACGTGCGCCGCCCGGAGTCCAGCTTCGCCGCGATCGACTTCTTCGAGCGCCGCCGTATCCCCTTCGTCGTCGGCGTCAACGGCTTCCACGGCGAACACCCCTACCCACCCGAGGAGATCCGCGAGTCCCTGTCCCTCCCGGACCACGTCCAGATCCTGCTGTGCGACGCCCGCGAGCGGGACTCGGCCCGGGACGTACTGATCGCGCTCCTCGACCAGTTGATCGCCGCCTCGGAGGAGTAGGACCGCGAGACTGCGGGCCGCGTACGCCCATGACGAGGCGCAGGTGCCCTCCGTGTCGGAGGGCACCCGCGCCCGGTCGTGCCTGGGGTACTGAGTGGTGCTGTCAGATCAGTCCGGCCGACTGGAGCCAGGCCTTGGCGACGTCCAGCGGGTCCTTGTTGTCGAGCTGTACCTGGGAGTCCAGGTCGAGGAGCGTGGTCGTGTCCAGCTTGGCGGAGACCGCGTTGAGCGCGTCGACCCCCTCCTGGGAGAGGCCCGACTTGTACGCGAGCGGCGTCACGTTGGCGAACCCGAAGAGGTTCTCCGGGTCCTTCAGGACGACGAACTTCTCCTTGGTGATGGTCGGGTCCGTGGTGAAGATGTCCGCGGCCTGCACGGTGTTCCTCGTGAGCGCCGCCTGGGTCAGCGGGCCGCCCGCGTCGAGCGCCTTGAAGGACTTGAACTCCACGCCGTACACGGACTTCAGGCCCTTCAGGCCCTGCTGCCGGGTCTGGAACTCGGGCGAGCCGCCGATGACCAGCTCGGGAGCGGCGTCCTTGAGGTCGGCGAGCGTGGACTCGGCGGTGAGACCGTACTTCTTCGCGGTGGCCGCGTTGACGCTGACCGAGTCCTTGTTCTCGGCCGGCGAGGACTCCAGCAGCGTCAGCGACTTGTCGAGCTTCGCCTTCACCTCGGTGTTCACCGCGTCCGCCGACTTCTGCACGGCCTTGGCGTCGAGGTACGACAGCAGGGAACCGTTGTACTCCGGCAGGACGGTGATGGAGCCGTTCTTCAGCAGGCCGTAAGTGGTCTCGCGGCTGCCGATGTTGGGCTTGTAACTGACCTTGATGCCCTTGGCCTTGAGGGCCTCGCCGTAGATGTCGGCGAGGAGGATGCTCTCGGCGAAGTTGTTGGAGCCGACGACGACGGTGTCGCCGCTGCCGCCCTTGTCCTCCTTGAGCGGGTCGGAGGCGTCGTCGGAGGATCCGCATCCCGCCAGCAGGGCCGCGGTGGCGGCGAGCGCTACCGCGGCTGCGCCGGGATGCTTCCGGATGGACCTGCTGCGTGGGGCTTTGGAAGTCACGATTCCCGTTCCGGGCTGGGTGGGCTGATAGGGGACACGCTCTGAAACTGGAACAATCTCTGAGGCTGCAAATAGCTCTGGGACTGGAACAACAAGCTCTGAGACTGATCCAATCCAGCCAGTTCTCGCATCGTCAAGTGCACCCTGGTCACCAATTGGCGTCAATGCGCGACCGGTTGTGAAAATCCGGCAAAGCCCGTCATCCGGAGGCCTTCCCCTTGTAACGGATTCTTGACTCAGGGTGGCATGATCGAACTCCCGAGAAGACGGTAGTCTCCGGGTCGTTGGCGGTCGGACACACTGGCGTGCGGGTGCCCCACGGGTGCCGTTCCGCACCATCCCGAGTCGATCAGAATCGGTCACGTGAAGTCCTCGCGCGCGCCGACATCCCCGTGAAGGAGGCCTGGTGTCCACGAGCGAGACGGCGCCATCGTCGGCCCCGGGGGGCATACGGGGCCTCGCCGACCGTCGGTCGTTCCGGCACAAGCTCAACGTGCTGGTCGGCGTCCCGCTGACCGTGGTCGCGCTCCTGCTGGCCTACCTCATCACCGACCAGGTCGGACGCTCCCGGGAGGCCGCCGACGCGGCCCGCCTGGTGCGCACCAGCACCGAGGTCGCCACGCTGGTGGACCGGCTGGAGGCCGAGCACCAGCAGGCCGTCCTGCTCTCCGTACGGCACGAGGCGACCAACGACGGCGGCACCCCCTCCCAGGTCCCCTACCGCAAGGCCCAGCTCGCGGTGGACACCCAGGTCGAGAAGGTGCGCGCCTCGTTCGGCGACCGGCTCCCCGAGGACGAGGCCCGCGCGCTCAAGGACATCGAGGGCCTGGAGAGCCTGCGCGACACCATCGAGCGGGCGTATCTGCCCGCCGACAACATCGACCCCGCCTACACCAGCGCCGCCAAGGGCCTGATCGACGGCCTCGGACTCGACCGCAACGCGGCGCTCGCGGCCACCTTCACCGGCAGCCTGCTCGACTCGCTGCTGCGCGCCGACGCCGCCCACAGCTCCTTCGAGACCGGGGTGTTCTCCGCGACGACCGGTGACTCCAACGCGCTCATCGAGTTCATCGGCGCGATCGGCTCCTACGACGAGTACACCCACCAGGCCGACCGGTTCGGGCGGTTCGCCACCGAGGAGCAGGCCGAGCAGCTCGCCGGGATCGAGCACAGCACCCCGCAGGGCGTCATCAACCGGCAGTACGCCGAGCTCCAGATCGACCCCAGCGCCCTGCAGGCCGACTCCCCCGCCGAGATCCGCCGCAAGTTCGAGACGGCGCTCGACTCCTACCCCGCCTACCGCAAGCAGGCCGCGATCCGGCTCGGCATCACCACCTCGCTGATCGACCAGATCGCCGACCGCGCCGACCGCGCCTCCGCCGAGGCGCTGCGCAACGCCGTGCTGCTGCTGAGTCTCGCCGTGCTCGGCTTCGTCCTGTGGCTCGCGTTCTCAGTCGTGGTACGCCGTTCGGTGGTCCGCCCGGTGCAGGCGCTGACCCGCGCCGCGCAGCAGGTCGCCGAGGTCGCCGAGCGCGAACTGGCCCGGGTCGCGGCCGACGACGCCGAGGACGAGGGCCCGGCGCGGCTGCGGGAGATGCCGGTCACCGCCCGCGACGAGATCGGCGACCTCGCCGAGGCCTTCAACCACGTGCAGACCACCGCGGCCGCCCTGCTGGAGCGTCAGGTGCTCAGCCGCCGCAACGTCGCCGAGATGTTCGGCAACGTGGGCCGCCGGGTCAGCAACCTCACCACCCGGCAGCTGGCCCTGATCGACGCGGTGGAGCGCGGCGAGACCGACCCCGAGCTGCTCGAACGCCTCTACAGCATCGACCACATCGCGGTCCGGCTGCGCCGCAACGCCGACAGTCTGATGCTGCTCGCCGGTATCCGCGAGACCGTCCTGGACTCCGGGCCGATCGCCCTGACCAACGTCGTACGGGCCGCGCTCGGCCAGATCGAGGGCTTCCAGCGGGTCCAGCTGCTTGCCCGCACCGAGGTCATGGTGGCGCCCGACATCATCGGCGACCTGACCCTGATGGTGGCCGAACTGGTGGAGAACGCGGTGTCGTTCTCGCCCGCGGACAGCCCTGTCGAGGTGTTCGTGCAGAACACCGCCGAGGGCGCGGCGATCGTGATCTCGGACCACGGTCTCGGCATGGACCCCGAGCGGCTCGACGAGGAGAACGCCCGCATCGTACGCCGCGAGCGCCTGGACCTGGTGCCCTCGAAGGTGCTCGGTCTGTTCGTGGTCGGCGCGCTGGCCCGCCGCTGGGACATCGACGTCGCCCTGTCCCGCACCCCCGGCGGCGGTGTCACGGCCGAGGTGACGCTGCCGCACTCGCTGCTGCTGACCGCGGCCGCGGCGGAGCGGGCGGCACCCGTCACCCCGGCGGCCGGCACCGACGAATCCGGCCCCCGCCCGGCGCGCACGGACGCCCTCCCCGGCGCCGAGGACCCTCACGGACCGCTCCCGCGCCGGGTGCGCCGCACGGAGGAGAACCCGGCGGTCGCGGAGGACGTGCCGTACATCCCCAGGGCCCGCGCCGAGGAACCGGCACCCGCCGAGGGCACCCCGAAGAGCCCGGCGACCCCCGGGGCCCCCGAGGCCTCCGCACCCACCGAAGCGCCCGGCACCGCCCGCCCGCTGCGCCGCCGCGTGCGCGGAGCCACGCTCCGCACCACGACCGACGCCGACCGTCCGAGCGCCCGCCAGGCGCCCCGCCCCGCCGACGCGGAAGCCGTCCGCGCCGCCCTCGAGGAGTTCGAGGACGCCGTGGCACGCGCCCACCGCGACAGCGGCACGGACCCAGACCTGCACCCCACCCCCCGCAAGCAGGACCAGAACCACCTCCCGGAAGGAGCGGATCAGTGAGTACGTCGACAGGTGACACTCCGACGGGGAACACACCGGCCGAACTGAAGGCCGCGGCAGCCGACTTCACCTGGCTGTTGAACCGTTTCGCCACCGAGACCGCGGGTGTCGTGGACGCCATCGCCGTCTCCTCGGACGGTCTGCTGATCGCGGTCTCCGAACTGCGTGAGCACGCCGACTCCGAGCGGCTCGCCGCGATCGTCTCCGGCATCACCAGCCTCGCCGCCGGCGCGTCCGGCAACTACGGTCTCGGCGGTCTCAACAAGGTCATCATCGACCTGGAGGGCGGCCATGTCCTGGTCTCCGCGATCGGCAGCGGCGCCGTCCTCGGCGTGGTCACCGACAAGGAGGCCAAGCTGGGCAACATCGCCTACGAGATGACGCTGTTCGCCAACCGTGCAGGCAGCGCCCTCAGTCCCCAGCTGGTGCTGGCGCTGAAGAACAGCGTCGGCTCCCCGTCGGCGCTCTGACCGGGACCGGGACGCACACGCCATGGCGGACGGCTCCTCGGTCCCGGGCCCGGACCCGGTCGGGCCCGCCTCCGCCGTGCGGCCGTTCCTGGTCACGGCCGGCCGGGTGGCGCCCAGTGCGGCCGGCCGGACGATGCCCGTCGAGACCCAGGTGGTGACCACCGCCGAGGGTCTCACCGCGCTCGACGGGCTCACCTTCGAGCAGCACGACATCGTCGCCGCCTGCCGCCGGCCGCAGTCCATCGCGGAACTCGCGGCCCGGCTGCGGCTGCACCTCAACGTGGTCCGGGTCCTCGCCGAGGACCTGCGCGCGGAGGGGCTGCTGACGGTGCATGTGCCGCACTCCGACGACACGCATGACGCTTCCGTCCTGCGCCGAGTGATCGATGGCCTGCGCGCCATCCCCGACTCCCGGGGGGTACTCCGTGACTCCGACTGAACCGGCCACCCTGGACGGGTCAGTGCCGACGGCCGCCGTGCGGCCACCCCTGCCGGTCAAGATGGTGATCGCGGGCGGCTTCGGCGTGGGCAAGACCACCGCCGTGGGCGCCATCTCCGAGATCGAGCCGCTGACCACCGAGGCGGCCATCACCGAGGTCGCGGCGGGCGTCGACGACCTCACGCACACCCCGCGCAAGACCACGACCACGGTCGCGATGGACTTCGGCTGCATCACCATCGACCCGACCCTGAAGCTGTACCTCTTCGGTACGCCCGGACAGGAGCGGTTCGGCTTCATGTGGGACGACATCGTCGAGGGCGCGATCGGCGGTTTGGTCATCGTCGACACCCGCCGCCTCGACGACTGTTACGCCGCCGTCGACTACTTCGAGCACCGGCGCATCCCCTTCGCGGTGGCCGCCAACGCCTTCGACGGCAAGGTCGAGCACACCCTGGACGAGGTCCGCTGGGCGCTGGACGTCGGGGACCACGTCCCGGTCCTTGTGTTCGACGCCCGGGAGCGGGGCTCCGTGCGGGACGCGCTGCTCGTCGTACTGGAACTGGCGCTGGCCCGCACGGAGCCGCCGCGCTAGCCGGCCGCCCTGCGCACCCCCTTGGACACCGCGAACCGTCCCGCCGCCCAGAACACGGCCAGGGTCAGCAGCGCCATCCCCGCGACGAGGGCGGCGCCGCCGACGACCTTCTGGTAGTCGCGCTGGTACAGGCCGTCCACGATGTAGCGGCCGAGCCCGCCGAGGCTGACGTACGCCGCGATGGTCGCCGTCGAGACGATCTGGATGGCGCCCGAGCGCAGTCCGCTGAGGATCAGCGGGAGCGCGGCGGGGAGTTCGACGTGGAAGAGGACCCCGGCCTCGCTCATGCCCATGCCCCGGGCGGCGTCCACCGAGGAGGGGTCGACGGTGCGCATCGCCTCGTAGGTGGTGACCAGGATCGGCGGTACGGCGAGGACGACCAGCGGGGTCATCACGTTCACCAGGCCGAAGCCCAGCAGCAGGGTCAGCAGGACCAGCAGACCGAAGGTGGGCAGGGCCCGCCCGGCGGTGGCGATCAGGGACAGAGCCGTTCCGCCGCGCCCGTAGTGGCCGGTCACGAGGCCGACCGGCAGTGCGATCGCGGCGGCGATGAGGAGCGCCTCCAGGGTGTACTTCAGGTGTTCCGCCACGCGCGTGGGGATCCCGTCGTAGCCGTGCCAATGGGCGCTGTCGCCGAAGAAGTTGCCGATGTGGGTGAGCAGGTTCACCGTGCTGCCCCTTCCAGGACGGGGGCGGGGCCCTCCCCAGGGGCATCCCCGGGGATCTGCCCGGAGGTCTTCCCGGCGGCCTTCCGCCTCTTGCTCTGCGGTCGGGGCATCCACGGCGTCAGCAGCCGGCGCAGCAGCACCAGCAGGGCGTCGGCGAGGATCGCCAGGAGCGCCATGGACAGCACGGCGTTCACGGCGAGTTCGGGCCGGTTGTAGATGGTGGCGTCGTTGAGCAGGTTGCCGAGGGCGCCCTGGTTGCCGATGAGGGTGCCGACGCTGACGAGGCTGACGCTGGAGACGGTGGCGACCCGCAGTCCGGCGATGATCGCGGGCACGGCGATGGGCAACTGGACCTGGGCGTACCGGCGTACGGGGCCCAGGCCCATGGCCTTCGCGGCGGCGAGGGTCTCCGGCGGGACCGAGCGGACGGCGTCGACGACGGCCGGGACCAGCACCACGAGGCTGTAGACGGTGAGCGGGATCATCACGGTCAGCTCGGTCATGCCGGTGTAGTCGATGAGCAGCACGAAGAAGGCCAGTGAGGGGATGGCGTAGAGCACGGTCGTCACCCACAGCACCGGCGGGTACAGCCAGCGGAAGCGCACGCACAGCTGGGCCAGTGGCAGCGAGATCAGCAGCCCGGCGAGCACCGGCAGCAGGGCCTCGCGCAGATGCAGCCCGACCAGGCCCAGCCAGCTGTGCTGGAGGTCGCTGGGGATGTCGAACATCCGGTCCCAGTTCATCCGGCGACCTTCTCGTCCGTACGGCCTTCGGTACGGCCGTCGGTCCGCCCCTGCGCGTGGGCGCCGCGGATGGCCTCGGCGATGGTCTGCTGGGAGACGACCCCGGCGACCCGCCCGTCGGCGTCCACGGCGACCGCCCAGCCGGTCGGCGAGAGCACCGCGCAGTCCAGCGCGGCCCGCAGCGAGTCGGTGCCGGCGACGAACGGGCGCCCGTGGGAGACCAGTTGGTCGACCGCGATGGAGCCGGCCGTCAGCGCGCCCGGCTCGCCCCAGCCGAGCGGCCTGCCGTCCGTGTCGGTCACGAGGAGATAGGGGGCGTCGGCGGTGTCGTGCGCGGCGATCCGTTCGGCCGTGGCGTCGATCGGGACGACCGGCACCGTCGACAGCGACAGCCCCGCGGACGGGAAGAAGGACAGCCGGCGGATGCCGCGGTCGGCGCCGAGGAAGTCCTCGACGAACGCGTCGGCCGGGTGGGTCAGCAGTTCGGCGGGCGGCGCGTACTGCGCGAGCCGGCCGCCGGTGCGCATCACGGCGACCATGGTGCCGATCTTGACGGCCTCGTCGATGTCATGGGTGACGAAGACGATGGTCTTACCCAACTCCGCCTGGATGCGCAGGAGTTCGTCCTGGAGGCCCTTGCGGACCACGGGGTCGACGGCGGAGAACGGCTCGTCCATGAGCAGGACCGGCGGGTCGGCGGCGAGCGCCCGGGCCACGCCGACGCGCTGCTGCTGGCCGCCGGAGAGCTGATAGGGGTACCGCTTGGCGAGCGAGGCGTCGAGGCCGACGCGTTCCATCAGGTCCCGGGCGCGGTCGCGGGCCTTGTCCTTGCTCCAGCCGAGCAGCCGGGGCACCGTGGCGATGTTGTCGACGATGGTGCGGTGCTGGAAGAGACCGGCGTTCTGGATGACGTAACCCATGGACCGGCGCAGGGTGTTGACCGGCTGCCGCTGGATGTCCTGGCCGTCGAGGAGGATGGTGCCCTCGGTGGGCTCGACCATCCGGTTGATCATGCGCAGGGTGGTCGTCTTGCCGCAGCCGGAGGGGCCGACGAGGACCGTGATCGAACGGTCGGGTATCTCCAACGAGAGCCGGTCGACCGCCACCGTGCCGTCCGGGTACCGCTTGGTGACTGAATCTATCCGTATCAAAACGCCGAATACCCTTCGGGTCTGGCCGAGGCTGACCGCTTTCGGCCGGTAGGGGGGCCGTTCCGTGCGAGTCTAGACCGCCCGTGTTGCCGCACTTCGGCGGGTGTGTTGCGGACCGGCGGCCGGAAAGCACTGTTGACCGGGCAGAGTGCGCGTACTGTCATGGAGTTCGCACGCATCCGACCGTCCCAGACGAGGAGCGCGACGTGAGTGAGTGGCGCGGCCGCCCGGTGCGGTGCCCCGTCGCGCGTGTACCTGGGGCCCCTCCCGCCGGAGCGCGGCCGAGAACGGCGCGGAGCGACGACGACACGGCCGGGGACGCGCCCCGCGAAGACCAGTGCGCCGGGCCGCGCCTCACCGCGACCGGCCACCCGAGGGGACCGGGACGGCCAGGCACCGGTGTCCACAACCGTACGGCTCCCCTGTCCACCCTGCGCCGGGCCCGGTGACCGGCCGTGGTCTCCGGCGGATCGGCCGCGGGCGGCGGTGCCCGAACCCCCTCCTCGCTCCCCGGCCGGCCCGGTTTCGACCCGGCGGTGCTGGCCCGGGGACGGCAGCTGCTGGCGCTCGCCGACGACGCCCGGGGCCGTGACGCGGCCGACGAGGCACGGACCCTGGCCCTGCGGGCGGCGGCGGACTTCGAGAGCGGCGTACGGCTCTCCGGCCGGCACGGCGTCCCGTCCGCGGTGCGGTGCCGGGCCCTGCTGGACCTGGCGGAGGCGCGGGCCGTGGCCGCCGGCGACACCGGCCACCCAGGGGTCCTGGAGGCACTGGAACGAGCGGTGGAGGCGGTCCGCGACCAGGGCACGGAGTTACGGGTACCGGCCCTGCGCCGGCTGGCCGAGGCCCACACCGCCCGCTACCGGCACACCGCCGAGCCGGCCGAACTCCTCGCCGCCGACCGCTGCTTCACCGAGGCCGAGCGACTGCTGGACCGGGACGACCCGGAGCGGGCGGAGCTGCTGGCGGGCCGCGGCGAGGTGCTGGTGGCCCGCGCCGAGCACGGCGACGGACTCGCCGTGGCCACCGACGCCGTACGGGTGCTGCGCGCGGCGCTGGCGCTGACGGCCGACAGCGATCCCCATCTGGCCGACCGGCGGCTTCTGTTCGGCCGGGCATTGCGTCATCATCACGGCGCGGGCGGAACGCCGACCGATCTGCACGAGGCCGAGTGGGTGCTGGCGCGTGCGGCGCGGGGCGCGCGCGACGACCGCACGGCGGCCCTGGCCTGGCTGGAGCGCGGCGATGTGCTGCTGGCCCTGGCGGGCGGCTCCGGGGCACCGGAGTGGCTGGACCTGGCGGCCGAGTCGTACCACCACGGCGTACGCAGCGCCGACCGGGCCGGTGAACCGCTGCTGGCCGCCCGGGCGCACCATCAGCGCGGGGTGGTGCTGGAGCGGACGGCGGGACCCGGGCACGCGCTGGAGTCCTACCGGGCGGCGTGGACACTGTGGCAGCGCGCGGGCGCGGCACGGGGACCGCAGGCGCAGTCGACGTTCGAGCGCATGACCGCGCTCGCCGGAACAGGGGGACGGTGAAAGGGTGTGGGCAGGGTGACGGAACCGACCGGGCCGGGCGGACACGTGGGGGCCCCGCTGCCCGACTACGCAGGCGTCGATCTGGCCGCGCTGCGCGCCCGGGTCGACCACCCCGTGCTGGGCACCGTCCTGGCCACGCTGCTCGCCCGTTCCTGCGACGCCGACGGCGGTCTCGTGGCGTATCACGAGGACTCCCCGGGGGTAGAACGCTAGCGGCGGCACGGGGCCGCCCACGGGGAGGCGATGCTGTGCAGACCGCTTCGGACGACAGCTTACGGATCGCCCGGGACCGCCGGTCGGCGCCGTGGCCGCACGCCGAACTGGACGTGGCGGCCCTGCGGCGCGCGGGCCACCGTCCCGTCCCCTTCCGGCAGTTCGTCCTCAAGGTGCACAGCCGCTGCAATCTCGACTGCAGCTACTGCGTCATCTACCAGGGCGAGGACGCCAGTTGGCGGGGCCGGCCGGCGCGGGTGGCGCCGGGGGTGATGCGGCAGACGGCGCTGCGGATCGCCGAACACGCCGGCACCCACGGGCTGTCCGAGGTCCGGATCGACCTGCACGGCGGTGAGCCGCTGCTCTCGGGCGCCGACACGGCCCTCGCGTACGCGGCAGCGGTGCGCCGGGCCCTGCCCGCCGGGGTCGCGCTGCGGGCCACCGTGCAGAGCAACGGGACCCTCATCACCGACCGCACCCTGGACCGGCTCGCCGACGCGGGCATCCGGGTCGGGCTGAGCCTGGACGGCGGCACCGCGCATCTGAACCGGCGCCGGGTGGACCACGCGGGGCGCCCGTCCTGGCCGGCGGCCCGGCGCGCGGCGCGGCTGCTGTCGGACCGCCCCGAGCTGTACGCGGGGATCCTGTGCGCCATCGACATCACCAGCGACCCCGCGGAGGTGTACTCCTCGCTGGCCGAGCTGCGCCCGCCCCGCCTGGACCTGCTGTTGCCGCACGCCAACTGGTCGAGCCCGCCGCCGGGCCTGCCCGCCCGCGCCCCGGGGGCGTGGTCCGCGGTGCCCACCCCCTACGGCGACTGGCTGGCCGCCGCCTTCGACCTGTGGTGGGACGGCGCGCCCGACGGCTCGCAGCCGCGGGTGCGGCTGTTCACGGAGGTCGTGGCCCTGCTGCTCGGGGTGCCCAGCACCACCGAGTCGATCGGGCTGTCGCCGACCTGCGCGGTGGTGGTGCACACCGACGGCTCGGTGGAACAGATCGACTCCCTCAACCTCGCCTACGACCACGCGACCGCCACCGGCCTGGACGTCTTCGGGCACGCCTTCGACGAGGCGCTCGACCATCCGGGGATCGTGGCCCGCCAGCTCGGCGAGGCGGGCCTCGCGGACGAGTGCCGGGCCTGCCCGGTGGGCCGGGTGTGCGGGGGCGGCAACTACGGTCACCGCTTCTCGCGCGGTACGGGCTTTCGGCACCCGTCGGTGTTCTGCGCCGACCTGGAGCGGCTGGTCCGGCACGCGTCCG
Organism: Streptomyces sp. NPDC034103; assembly: GCF_055575395.1. Taxonomy (NCBI): domain Bacteria; kingdom Bacillati; phylum Actinomycetota; class Actinomycetes; order Kitasatosporales; family Streptomycetaceae; genus Streptomyces; species Streptomyces sp. NPDC034103. Next base: position 420,736 of record NZ_JBVISS010000001.1, read on the forward strand.
CGCGGCTGAGCGCGGTGATGCCCCCGGATTGAACGACCTATCGCTTAAAGTGCACGCGAAAGTACCCGTAAAACCGTCAAAAACGTCATTCCATCGATTTCGGTGTAGGGAGACGGTCGGATGACCGACAGGTCCAAGGGCGCCGAGTCCCACGAGCACTTCACCATCAGCTACGCGGGATTCAACCGGCCGTGGGCGACATGGATCGCGCATCAGCTGGAGCAGCTCGGCCACGAGACGACGCTGCTGCGCTGGGACCCTCCGCTGCGGATGCCGCTCACCGACGCGCTGCGCAGCCTGCTCAAGGCGCCCGGCCGGGTGCTGCTGGTCCTGGACGACTGGTACTTCTCGCTCGGCCCGCGCTCGGACGCCGAGTGGACCGAGGCGCTGCACGAGGTGGTGCCGGCCCACGTGGACCGGTTTTCCGCGGTCAGCGTGGCGACGAGGGCACTGCCCGCCACGGCCGCTCCGCTGCGCCCGGTCGACCTGCGCGACCTGGACTCGCGCGAGGCGCGCCGCCGTATCCTGCGCCGCCTGGACCTCGACCGGTCCGCCGAGCCCCTCGCCCCCGCCGGCGCCGCCGCGCCCCGCTTCCCCAACGACCCGCCGTCGGTGTGGAACGTGCCGCGCCGCAATGTCCGCTTCACCGGCCGGGACGCGATCCTGGAGGAGCTGCACGCGCGCTTCGAGCGCGGTGGGCGCGGCGGCGCGCGGGTGGCGCTGCGGGGCATCTCCGGTGTCGGCAAGAGCCAGATCGCCAACGAGTACTCGCACCGCTTCGGCAACGACTACGACATCGTGTGGTGGGTCGGGGCCCGCTTCCGCGCCCCCGCGCGCGAGCAGTTCGCGCAGCTCGCACCGCGGCTGGAGCTGCCCGTCGGCCAGGAGCTGGGCGAGCGGATCCGCGCGGTCCACGAAGCACTCAGGACCGGGACGCCGTACCGGCGGTGGCTGCTGATCCTCGACTCCGCGGACGACATGGAGCAGATCGAGGACCTGCTGCCGGAGGGCAACGGCCATGTCCTGATCACCACCCTCACCCAGGACTGGGCGGCCTCCGGGAACGTCACCGAGATCGAGGTGCTGCCCTTCCGGCGGACCGAGTCCGTCGCCTACGTCCGCAGGCGGGCCCAGCGGCTGACCGACGGCGAGGCCGACCAGCTCGCCGACGCCGTGCAGGACCTGCCGCTGCTGCTCGCGCAGACCGCGGCGTGGCTGGACGCCAACGCGATGCCCGCCAAGGACTACATCTCGATGATCCGGCGTGGCGAGGCCAGCCAGATCGGCATCCGGATCTCCTCCGACTACCCGATGGGCTTCCAGACCAGTTGGTCGATAACCCTCAACACGCTCCAGGAGAACAACCCCGAGGCCGTCGAACTGCTGCATCTGTTCGCCCTGTTCTCCCCGGACGCCATCCCGGTGCGGTTGATGCAGGCCGCGCACCCGTCCGACCTGCCGGACCATCTGGCGGCCCTCGCGGGTGACCCGATCCGCTGGCACACCGCGCTGCGCCGGCTGTCGGAGTCCACCGCGGTCCGCCTGGACTACGTGGAGTCCTCGGACGCCGAACCGGCCGTGGACCGCGTCTCCATGCACCGCCTCTACCACAGCTTCCTGGTCAGCACCCTGACCGAGGACCGTCGCGAGGCGCTGTCCACGATCGCGTGCACCCTGCTGGCGGGCGCCGACCCGCGGCGGCCGACCGACACCCGCGAGTGGGCGCGGTACGCCGAGCTCATCCCGCACCTGGAGACGGCCGGGACGCTGGACAGTTCGGACCCGGTGGTGCGCGGGCTCGTGCTGAACTGCATCGAGTACATGCGGGTGCGCGGCGAGAACCGGGCCGCCCTCAGACTGTGCGAGCAGGCCGTCACCCGCTGGCGCACCCGGCTGGGTCCGGACGACCGGGACATGCTGATCCTGATCCACGACCACGCCAACATGCTGCGCCGCAGCGGCCGTTACCTGGAGGCGGAGGCCGTCGGGCGGGCCGTCCTGGACCAGCTCGCGGAGACCCGCGCCGGGGACGACCCCGACCTGCTGCGCGCCAAGAACGGCCTCGGCGGCACCCTGGTGTCCCTGGGGCGCTACGACGAGGCGCACGGCATGTTCGAGGAGTGCGTGCGGGCGTACACCGGGACCCTGGGCGCGGACGCCCCGCGCGCGCTTCAGGACCGCGGCAACCTCGCCGTGGTCACCAGTCTGCTGGGCCGCTACGAGGAGTCGCTGCGGCTGCACCGCGACATCCTGCTGATCCGCGAGCGGATCCTGAGCCCACGGCACCATCTCACCCTGCGCTCCGGGATGTTCTACGCCTGGATGCTGCGGCTGCTGGGCCGCTACACCGAGGCGACGTCCCGGCAGGAGCTCAACGTCCGGGCCCACCGCAACACGATGGACCGCTACACCCCCCAGACCCTGTTCGCCGAGCACAACCTGGCGCTGTGCATGAGACGCAACGGGGACCTGCTGGGCGCGGAGTCGCTGATGCGCAGCGTGGTGGAGCGGTTCGTGCAGCGGCAGGGACCGAACCACCCCGACTCGCTGCTGGTGCAGGCCGACTTCGCCACCTTCAACCGCGAGCACGGCAACCTGGAGCAGGCCCGGGAGTCGGCGGCGGGCGTCGCCGAGCAGTACGCCCGGCTCGTCGGCCCGCAGCACCCCTACGCGGTGGGCACGGCGGGGAACGTGGCGCTCGCCCTGTGGGAGTACGGGGAGCGCGACGAGGCGCTGCGGATCGCGGAACGGGCGCTCGTCGACATGCGCGCCGCCGTCGGCCCCTCCCACCCCTGGGCGCTGGGCGCCGGACTCAACGCGGGCGGCGCCCGCAGTCTCGCCGGGGACGAGGAGGGGGCGGCCGAACTCACCCGCGCCGTCCTGGAGTCGGCGCGTTCGGCGATGGGCGAGACCCATCCTCTGACCTTGTCATGCAAGGCGGCGCTCGCCTCCGACCTGCGGATACTGCGACGCGGCCAGGAGGCGGCCAAGCTGGAGCGCGAGGCGCTCCAGCAGCTCTCCGACACCCTCGGCGCCCAGCATCCGCACACCCAGTCGATCCGCCGCCGTGAGAGGCCCTACTGGGACTTCGAGCCGCTCCCGACCTGACGCATAGGCAGACCCCAGCGGCCGCTGCCAACTTGATACCTGGCAAGGGCCCGGCGCGGGCATATCGGCGCCGTCACGCCAGTAGGCTGGGCCGCGCCGTGTGTCAAGAGGCTGGTTCAGCCGTCCTGGAGAGGTGAACGTGCGGGGTACAGAAGGGGACAGGTCGCCCTTGCGTGGCGTACGGGAGCCGGGCGGCACGCTGCCCGACCTCACCGATCTCGACCTGGCGGCACTGTCCCGCGAGGCATCGCATCCGGTGCTCGCGGCGGTCGCCACGGGCCTGCTGCCCCGCAAGCTGCGCGGCGGTCCCGCGGTGGCCTACTACGAGGACGGCCCGTATCAACTGTGACCGCCCGGTGGCCTCTTGAGACCCTGGACGTCGCTGGCTTACGGCGGTCCGGCGTCCAGGCCGTGCCGTTCCGGCAGTTCGTGCTGAAGGTGCACGGCCGTTGCAATCTGGCCTGTACCTATTGCTACGTCTACGAGGGCGCCGACGACAGCTGGCGGGACCGTCCCCGACGGGTGCCGCCCGGTGTGGTGCGGCGCACCGCGGAACGCGTCGCCGAGCACGCGGCGGCGCACGGACTGTCCTCGTTACAGGTCAATCTGCATGGCGGTGAACCCCTGTTGGCCGGGGTGGACACGCTCGTCGGGTACGTCACCGCCGTGCGGGACGCCGTCGGCCCGGGATGCCGGGTGGACGCCAGCGTGCAGACCAACGGCACCTTGCTGACCGAGGACCGGGTGGGGCGGCTGGCCGACGCGGGGATCGCGGTCGGGGTGAGTCTGGACGGCGGCAGCCCGTGGCTGAACCGGCGCCGCGTCGACCACGCCGGGCGCTCCTCCTGGGCCGCGACGGCCGCCGGGCTCGAGGTGCTGCGCCGCCGTCCGGAGGCGTACGCCGGGATCCTGACCGTGATCGACCCGGACTCCGACCCGGCCGAGGTGTACACCTCGCTCACCGCGCTGGAACCGCCGTCCATGGACCTGCTGCTGCCGCACGCCAACTGGGCGCACCCACCGGCCGCCAGGGGCCCTCACCCTTACGCCGACTGGCTGATCGAGGTGTTCGAGCTCTGGTTCGAGTCCGGCGAACAGGCGGTCCCCGTCCGGCTGTTCAGCGAGATCATCGGGCTGCTGCTCGGACTGGACGGCCAGGCCGAGGCGGTCGGGAACTCGCCGGTGGTGGCGGTGGTCGTCGACACCGACGGCGCCATCGAGCAGGTGGACTCGCTGAAGACCGCCTACCCGGGCGCCCCGGCCACGGGCTACGACGTCTTCCACCACTCCTTCGACGACGCCCTGGACCATCCCGGCGTCGCCGCCCGGCAGTTGGGCCGCCAGGCACTGGCCCCCGAGTGCCTGGCGTGCCCACTGGTGGACGTGTGCGGCGGGGGCAACTACGCCCACCGCTACCGCGCCGACGAGGGCTTTCTCAACCCCTCGGTGTACTGCGCCGACCTGGACCGGCTGATCCTGCACATCGCCGACCGGGTGCGCCGCGCCGCCGACCTCGACGCGCCGGCCTGACTCGATCAACACGCTTGGGTCACAGGGCTGTTGACCGCGGCCCGGATTGGGGAAGGTAGGGGCACGGGGGATCCGGTTCGCTGGACGGGGGAAGTGCTGCATGGCGATCGTGACAGGGGTGGCGTCGGACGGCCTGGACGGGCCGGTCTACGTCGAGGTGGACGGCGTACCGGCCACCGGCGGCATCGACGACGTGTACCGGGGCATCGACACCCGGGGCAATCCGGCCGAGCGGGTGATGACCGCGGCCCGCGAGGTGTACACCGACGGTCTCGACCTGGCCCGGCGGTGCGCGCGGCAGGCGGCGGTCCGGCTCGGTGACCTCGGGGACGGACTCGTCCCCGACGAGGTGGAGCTCCAGCTGTCGATCAAGCTGGACGCCGAACTGGGCGCGATCCTGGTGAAGTCGACGGCGGAGGCCCAGCTCGTGGTCACCTTCCGCTGGAAGCCGGGCGGCACCTCGTGACCGGTGCGGCCGGTGGCTCGCGGATCCACATCCTGCCGTACAGCTATGTGGTGGGGCAGAGCGAGCTGAAGCTCGCGCTGGAACTGAACTACATCGCGCCGCGGATCGGGGGCGTCCTCGTCAGCGGGCAGCGCGGGACCGCCAAGTCCACCGTGGTCCGGGCGTTCTCGCTGCTGACCCGCGGGGAGCTGCCGGTGACCCTGCCGATCAACGCCACCGACGACCGGGTGCTGGGCGGCTGGGAACTCGACGCGCTGATGCAGGGCGTCGCCCAGACACAGCCGGGCCTGCTGGAGGAGGCCGGCGAGAAGGGGCTGCTGTACATCGACGAGGTCAACCTGCTCGACGACCACATCGTCAACATCATCCTCGACGTCGTCTCCACCGGGGTGCTGTCGGTGCAGCGGGAGGCCATCGACGCCGTGCGCAGTGTCAGCTTCGGGCTGGTCGGCACGATGAACCCCGAGGAGGGCGGTCTGCGGCCGCAGTTGCTCGACCGGTTCGGGCTGATGGTCGCCGTCTCCGAGCTCGACCAGGAGGCCCGGCGGGCGATGGTGCTGGCGGTGCTGCGCTTCGACGACGAGGCCGGTACCGAGTCGTCCTGGCTGGCCGACGGACTCGCCGCGGACGAGGCGCTGCGCGAGCGGTTGGACGCGGCGCGGGCCGCGGTGCAGGACGTGACGCTGAGCGAGGACGTCGCCAAGCTCTGCGCCGACGTGGCCACCCAGCTGCGGGCCGTGGGCCACCGCGGCGAGGTCGTCACCGCCTGGGCCGCCCGCGCCCTGGCGGCCTTCGAGGGCGCCGAGGAGGTCGCGCCCCGGCATGTGCGCAAGGTGGCCCCGCTCTCGCTGCGGCACCGCCGTCCCGAAGCGGCCCACGGCGGACCCGTCGAATGGACCCCGGAGGAGTCCGCCCTGCTCGACGGGCTGCTGGGATGACCGCGGCCCTGGACGGGCGGGCCGGGGCGGCACGGCAGCGCCTGTCGCAGGTGCTGGCGTGTTCCGTACTGGGCCCCGGGCTCGACGGGGTGCTGCTGTTCGATCTGGAGCCGGAGATGGTGGCGCCGGTGATGGACGCCTTCGCGGCCCTGCTCGCGGTGCGCGGCGGACGCCCGGTGCGGCGGGCGATGCTCGGCTCGGTCACCGGGGACGACGAGCTGTGGCTGCGGCCCACGCTGCGGCACGAGGGCGCCGGGATGAACTTCTCGCTCGCCCCGGGGCCGCTGGTCGACACCGACCCGGACGCCTCGACCCTGGTCGTCGTGCCCGACCTGGTCCGGCTGAGCCTGCCCGGGATGCGGGCGGCGGTCCAACTGCTGGGCGCCGACGTCGCCGCGGTCGAGCGTTCCGGCTTCCGCGCCCGCTGGCGCCCCCGGGCCCGCTGGCTGGCCGCGTGCCGTGAGTCGGAGGTGGGCCGCCTCTCCCCCCATCTGCTGGACCGCTTCCCGATCCGCCTCAACGCGGCGGGCCTGGAACCGGACCGCCTCCTGGACGCACTGGACCGGCCTCGCGGGGACGTCCCGGGCACGCCCCGCTCCGGGCCGTTCCTCGCCGAGCTTCCCGAGGGCTGGGAAGACGTTCTCGGCTCACCTCAGCGGGCACGGTGCGCGCTGTCCGAGGAGGGCGCGGCCCGGGCCGTGGCACTGTTCGACGCGGAGCGGGGAACGCGGCGGGCGCTCGGACTCGCGCGGCTGGCCCGGGCGTTGGCCGTGTTCGCGGGGGACGCCGACTGCGGGCCCGAGCGGGTCGACGAGGCCGCGCGGCTCATCGGGGTGGCCGCGCGGCCCGCCGTACCGCCCGGTTCCGGGCTGCCCGCCGACCGCGGTCCCGTCACCCACGAGGGCGACGGTGAGCGGCGGCCCGTACCGGAGCCCGCGAAGCCCGACCCGGTGTCGGACGACGCTCTCGCGGCGCAGCCGTCGGGCGCCGCCGTCGCCGTACCCGCCGGGCCGGCCGAGGCCCTGGACACCTTCGCCGCCGACACGGGGGAAGGGGTCGGCTCGCCCTTCCCGGAGGACGACGCGCGGTTCCTGAGGGAGTTCGCCCCGCTGCGGATCCCCTGGCAGCGGCGCCCGGAGCCCAGTTCGGCGCGGGGTCCGGTGATCGGCGTACGCTCCGCGACGGCGCTGCGCGACCTCGCCTTCGTCGCCACCGCCATCGAGGCCGCCAAACACCAGAACCTGCCCGGCCGCCGCGCCCTGCGCGGGGACGCCGACGGCCGACTGGTGGTGCTGCCGGGCGACTTCCGCAGCTACGCCCGGCTGCCGGTCGCGGAGCGCATGCTGGTGCTGCTGCTCGACCACACCTGCCGCCGCGGCTGGGACTGGCAGCCCGCCCTCGCCCCCTATGTCCAGTGGGCCTACACCGGCCGCGCCTCGATCTGTGTGGTCGAGGTCGGCAGCCGGGACGCGGCGCACGAGCTCAGGGCCGACCACTTCGTCGCCCGCAGCGTCCTCGACCCCCGGGTCGGGCGCGCCCTGCACCGCCCGGCCGGGCGCAGCAGCCCCCTCGCCCACGGCCTGGCGATGACCGACCAACTGCTGCGCCGGGCCTTCCAGCAGCGCTCCAACCTGGTGGAGGCCTGGCTGGTGGTCGTCTCCGACGGCCGCGGCAACGTTCCGCTGGACACCGGCACGGGCGACCGGCTGCCCGGTCCGGTGCGCCGTACCGGCATCGAGGACGCGCTGTCGGCGGCGGGCCGGATCGGCGCGATGGGACGGATGCGGCTGCACTCCGTCGTCGTGGACGCCGCCCGCCAGCCGTACCCGGACCTGACGTTCCAGCTCGCCGACGCGCTCGGCGGGGTGACCGTGGCCGGACGCACCGCGCGGGGGGTGACCGGTGTCCGTTGAACCGTCCGGCCCCCGCGGTCTCGGCGGGGCGATGCCCCTGGGCCCCGGCTTGCCCGCCCGGCCGCCGGCGCCCGAGCCGCTGGCCGTGCCGCGCCCGGCGGCCGTCCCCGAGCACGTGGCCGAACCCCAGGAGGCCGTACGGCTGCCCGCCGCGCCCGTCGACCCGGACGCCCGGCTGCCCGCCGGGTTCGCGAAGCTGTCGGTGCAGCGGGCGTACGGCGAGCCGGGGCAGGACGCGTTCTGGCTGACCGGGCACAGCGGTGAGCTGGAGACCCGGCTGGACTCCGAGTACACCCGGCTGCGCCCGGACGACCTGGTGCTGCACAACCTGCGCCCCGGCAGCTCCATGCCGCCGAGCGAGATCCTGCTGGGGCTCGCCGAGTGGTCCGAGGGCCAGGCTCCCCTGGTCCGCTGGATCGACGGGCTGCGGGCCCGGCACGGCCCGGAGCTCCAGCTGGTGGTCTGGGACGACACCGACCACGACATCCCCTGGGAGCTGCTGCACCTGCCGGGGCGCCCGGAGCACGGCCTGGTCGCCGGAATCCTGGGCGCCCTGGTGACGGTGGTGCGCTGGACGACCGTCCGCGAGGCCGGTACCACCCCGTTCGGCACCCCGGCGTCCTGCTCGGGGCATGTCGTGGGCTACTACGCCGAGCAGATGAGCCGGGACGTCGAGGTGTTCGAGGGCTATGTGCACCGCGCGCACATCGGCACCCCCCGGACCTTCCTCACCGAACTCGCCCGCCCCGACCTCGGCGCCGGCCTGGTGTACATGGGATGCCACGCCGAGTACGGCACCCGCGCCCACGAGGTCAGGATCGCCTCGGTCAGCTGGAGCGACCTCAACCGGCAGACCATGCCCGCGCTGCGCGGCGGATCCACCCTGGTCTGCCTCAACGCCTGTGAGTCCGGGCGCCTGTTCGACAACCGGGGGCGGGGCGAGAGCGCGCTGCGCGGTTTCGCCGAGCTGTTCCTGCGCAAGGGCGCCGGCGGCTGCATCGCCACGTCCGGGAAGGTCGGCGACGATGTCGCCCATGCGCTGATCAGGGAGTTGGTGGGCCGGGTGTGCGCCGATCCGGAGCTGCCCGTGGCCCGCGCCCTGCGGGAGTTCCGGGCCAGTGCCGTGGCCCGATTACCCGACCCGCTGTCCTGGCTCGACGTCGACGGCGGCGAACGCACCGAGCGGCAGCGGGAGATCCTGCTGGTGCTCTACAGCTTCATGTTCCTCTACTTCGGACACCCGCAGACCACGCTCCGGCTCAGGGTGCGTACCCAGGAGGTGAGGACATGACCGGCGACGCCTCCTCCCTGCTGGTCGAACCCCTGGTCGGCTGGCCCCGCACGGCGCAGGCCGGGCAGAGCTATCTCGTCACCGTCGACCTCAACGGGCCGACGGGCGACGAGCACTGGCCCTACGACGAGGAGGAGTTCGACTTCGGCGTCGCGCTGGACGGCGCCCCGCACTTCGTGTGCGAGGCGCTGAGCGAGCCCAGCGTCGTCCTGCACCGCTTCGGCGGCACCTACGGACCGGCGCGTTTCGTGGTCACCGCCGACGGCACCCCCGGCCTCGGCACGCTCTGGCTGACCATCACCAACCGCTGGGGCGTGCCCGTGCGCACGGTCGAACTGCCCAGCGAGATCGTCGCGGAGACGGTGCCCGCCGGCCCGGGACACATCGTGGTGCCCTCCGCGAACGGCCGCCCCGCCACCCTCCCCGGCGGCCCCCGCCCCGGCCCGCTGCCCGCCCCCCGCTCCTCCGACCCCTGGTCCCCCGACCACGTGACGATCAGCTACGCCGGCAGCCACCGCGCCTGGGCCACCTGGGCCGCGCACCAGTTGCAGCGGCACGGCTGCCGCACCGACCTGCTGCGCTGGGACCCCCCGCCGGGCGTACCGCTGAACCGGCTGCTGACCGATCTGCTCGGCGCGCCGGGCCGCATCCTGCTGCTCCTCGACGAGGGGTATCTGCGGCTCGGCCACCGCACCGAGGCCGAGTGGGCCGGGGCGCTGGCCGACGTGGTGCAGCCGCGCCGCGACCGGTTCGCCGCGGTCGACCTGTCCACCCTCGCGCTGCCCGCCGCGGCCGCCGTCCTCGGCCCGCCCGCGCTGCGGGACCTGGAACCCGCCGAGGCGCTGCGCCGCATGCTGGCCGCGCTCGGCCTGGAGCACACCGAGCCGCCCCCCGAGGAGGACGCGCCCCTCGCACCGCGCTTCCCGGACGCGCCGCCCGCCGTGTGGAACGTGCCGCGCCGCAACCTGCGCTTCACGGGCCGCGACCCGGTCCTCGAGGAGCTGCACGCCCTGTTCGAGAGCGGCGGTCCGGCCGGGGCGCGGGTGGCGCTGCGGGGGATCTCGGGGGTGGGCAAGAGCCAGATCGTCATCGAGTACGCGCACCGCTTCGCCAACGAGTACGACGTGGTCTGGTGGATCAGCGCCGGCTTCCGGGCCACCGCACGGCAGCAGTTCGCCGACCTCGCCGACCGGCTCCAGCTCACCGACGCGCGAGCGCTGGGCGAGCGGGTGCGCGCGGTGCGGGAGGCGCTGCGCACCGGCCGGCGGCGCTGGCTGCTCATCGTGGACAGCGCCGACGACATGGAACAGGTCGACGACCTGCTGCCGGAGAGCGGCGGCCATGTCGCCATCACCACCCTCACCCGCGGCTGGGCGGCCTCCGGCGGGGTCGCGGAGATCCATGTGGAGCGGTTCACCCGGGCGGAGAGCGTCAGTTACGCCCGCCGTCACGTGGAGCGGCTCACCGAGGACGAGGCCGACCAACTCGCGGACGCGGTGGAGGACTTCCCGCTGCTGCTCGCGCAGACCACGGCCTGGCTGGACGCCAACCGGATGCCGGCCGCCGACTACATCGCCCGGTTGCGCCGCGCCGACGCCGACGACATCGGCATCCAGACCCTGCCCGACTACCCGATCGGCTTCCAGGCCAGCTGGGCGATCACCCTCAGCTCCCTGGAGCAGGACAACCCCAAGACGACCGAACTGCTGCGCCTGTTCGCCATGTTCTCCCCCGGCTCGATCCCGGTACGCCAGCTCCAGCAGGCCCGCGGTGACCTGCCGCCGCATCTGAACGAGCTGGCGGCCGACCCGGTGCGCTGGCAGAACGCGCTGGCCCGCCTCTCGGAGTCGACGGCCGTCCGCATGGACTACGTGCAGGGCTCGGACAGCGACCCTTACGTCGACAGCGTGGAGATGCACCGCCTCTACCACCGCTTCCTGCGCCGCACCCTCTCCCCCGCCGACCGCGACGAGCTGTCCGCGGTCGCCTGCCGGGTCCTGGTCTCCGCCGACCCGCAGCGCCCCTCCGACGTGCGGGCCTGGCCGACGTACGCCGGGCTGCTGCCGCATCTGTATCCGTCCGGCGCGCTGGAGAGCGCCGAGGACTCGGTGCGCGAACTCGTGCTGAACTGCATCGAGTACCTGCGGCTGCGGGACGAGGAGAGCACCGGGCTCACCCTGTGCGAGCAGGTGCTGGCGCGCTGGCGGGTGCGGCTGCCGCCGACCCACCCCTCGATGCTGGTGCTGGTCCACCAGCACGCCAACATGCTGCGCCGCTGCGGCCGTTACCGCGAGGCGGAGGCCGTCGGGCGGGCCGTCGTCGAGCAATTGGAGTACGAGCGGGAGGCCGACGACTCCGATCTGCTGCGGGCGCAGGTCGGGCTCGGCGGCACCCTGATGGCACTGGGCCTGTTCGAGGAGGCGCACCAGCTGTGCGACCGGGTGTGGCGGGCCTACGACGCCCTGGAGGGGCCTCAGGCGCCGCACACCCAGGGCTCGCTGCACAACCTCGGCGTGGCCCTCGGGCTGCTCGGCCGCTACCTGGAGGCGGCCGCCGTACACCGTGAACTGCTGGCCCTGCGCGAGCGGTTGCTGCCCCGCCACCACCGTCTGACCCTGCTGACCGGGCTCACCTACGCCCGTTCCCTGCGGCTCCTGGGACGCCACCGGGAGGCCGCCGAGCTCCAGGACACCAACACCCGGCTGCACCGCGAGACCATCGGCGAGTACCACAGCCAGACCCTGCTCGCCCTGCACAACCAGGCCCTGTGCCTGCGCCGTTCGGGCCGCTACGAGGCGGCCGGGGAGCTGCTGCGGGGCCTGGTGGAGCGGTGCGGTCAGCTTCAGGGCGGGCGGCATCCGATGACGCTGATGATCCAGGCCGACCACGCGTCCTTCCTGCGCACCCACGGCGATCCCCGCGCCTGCGCCGACCTGACGCTCCAGGTCGCCGACGACTACCGGCACCTGCTCGGCGAGGACCATCCGAACACCGTGGGCGTGCACGGCAACCTGGGGCTGGCGCACTGGCGGCTCGGGGACCACGCGGCGGCGCGGCGGCTGGTCGAGCAGGCGCTGCGCGGGATGACGTCCGCTCTGGGCGCCGACCATCCGTGGACCCTGGGCTGCGCCCTCAACGCGGCGGCGGTGCGCCACCTCTCGGGGCGCCGGGAGGAGGCCGCCGCCGTGCGCGAGGACACCCTGCGGCGGGCGCGGGCGGCCGTCGACGAGGAGCATCCGCTGCTGCTGGCCTGCGTGGCGGCGCTGTCGACGGCGGCCGACGATCCGCCGTACTGGGACTTCGAGCCGCAGCCCATCTGAACCGCCCGTCCGGCCAGGCTTCTCACCCCACCGCCGCCCGCTCCCCCGAGAGGGGGAACCCAGGTGTCCTCAGCACCCGGCGTTCCCCGTCCACGGCGAAAACCTCGCAGCCGGGGAGGGCGGCCGCCCAGTCCACGCCCTCGGTGCCCATCGCGAAGGCCGCGGTGGCGACCGAGTCGGCCTCGGTGAGGGAGTCGGCGACCACGGTGAGGCTGAGCAGTCCGGTCGCGGGGCGGCCGGTGCGGCCGTCGATGATGTGGTCGCCGCGTTCGTAGCGCGCGGAGGTCGCGACGGCGCCGTCCGTCAGGTCCAGCACGGCGCACAGCTGGTCGGCGTGGTCGGGGTGCCGTACGCCCACCCGCCAGGGGCCGCCGGCGGTGATCACGTCACCACCGGCGTTCAGCACGAACCGGGTGGCGCCGGCCGCCGTCAGCAGCTCGGCGGCGCGCTGCACGGACCAGCCCTTGACGACCGCGCAGGGGTCGAGGCCCCGCCCCGGCAGCCGTACGTCGAACGCGCCTTTGGTGGCGGCCCGGTAGTGCTCGCACAGGTCGAGCACGATCCGCAGGTCCGCGCTCACCTCGCCCTCGGTGATCTCGCCGCGGCCCAGCCGCGACACCTCGCTGTCGGGCTTGAAGGGGCTGAAGCGGGCGTCGACCTGGCGCAGCCAGGCGAAGACGGCGTCCGCCTCGCGCTCGCCGACGTGCTCGTCGTCGACCCGCAGCGAGACCGGGAACCCCATGACGTGTTCGACCCTGTGCATGGTCAGCCCTTCGCGTCGATCGCGGCCTGGAGGGACTCGCGGTAGCCGTCGCTCGTGATCGTCGCACCGGACACCGTGTCGATGTCCGCGCTCTGCGCCTGAAGCGTCTCCGCGATCAGCTTCGGCACCGCCGCCGCCGTCTGGGGGTGGTTCGGCTGCTGGAGCATCCTCACGGCGGAGATCTTGTCGCCGTCGAAGGTCACCTGGACCTGCACGGTGCCCTTCTCGGTGTTCACCGCGGGGCCGTCGACCGTTCGCGCCGCCGGGGCGGTGGACGCGGACGGGGAGGGCGACGCGGCGGCCGCCTCGGCGTGGGCGTCGATCGCGGCCTGGAGGGACTCGCGGTAGCCGTCGCTCGTGATCGTCGCACCGGACACCGTGTCGATGTCCGCGCTCTGCGCCTGCAGCGTCTCCGCGATCAGCTTCGGCACCGCCGCCGCCGTCTGGGGGTGGTTCGGCTGCTGGAGCATCCTCACGGCGGAGATCTTGTCGCCCTGGAAGGTCACCTCGACCTGGACAGGGCCCTTCTCGGTGTTCAGCGTCGAGCCCTTGACGACGGTGCGCGACGACGACGATCCGGTGGAGGAGGAGGCCGACGGGGTGGAGGCCGCCTCCGGGGTCGTTGTGCTGCCGCCCAGGGAGGGCTCGTAGCGCCAGATGGGGACCAGGCCCGCGATGCTGAGGACGACTACAGGTATGGCTCGTTTCACGATCTGTTCCTCATCCCGCCAGGCTGAAGCGCTCGAAGTGGGTCTGCGCCTTGGGCACGCCCAGCTCCCGCAGGGTGGCGAGCACGGCGTTCATCATCGGGGGCGGCCCGCACAGGAAGACGTCCCGGTCGGCGATGTCGGGGACCAGGCGCCGCAGCTCGGCCGGGGCCAGCTTGTCGGGGACCGGCGGGCCGGTGACCAGGTGCAGCTCGGCGCCCTTGGCGAGGGCGAGCTGGTGCAGCTCCTCGTGGAGGACGGCGTCCCGGTCGGTGGCGACGCGGTAGATGACGACCGCGTGGCCGTGCAGCTCCTCCAGGAGGGCGCGGATGGGGGTGACGCCGACGCCGCCCGCGATGAGGACGGACTCGGGGCGGGTGCGGTGCAGCGCGGTGAAGGCGCCGTAGGGGCCCTCGGCGAAGACGCGGGTGCCGATCTCGAGGTGGCGCAGCGCGGCGGTGCCGTCACCGGCGACCTTCGCGGTCAGGCGCAGGGTGCGGCCGTCGGGGGCCGCCGACAGGGAGAAGGGGTTGGCCTGCCACCAGCGGTCCTTGGTGAGGAAGCGCCACAGGAAGAACTGGCCGGCCCGGGCGGGCAGCTTGTCGAGGTCGCGCCCGGTGACGTAGATCGAGACGACGTTGTCGGACTCGGGGACGACCGCCTCGACACGGAACTGGTGGCGGAGGTTGCGCCACAGCGGCAGCACCATCCGGCCCAGGACGACCGAGCCGAGGGCGACGGTCCACAGGCCGTACCAGTACGCGGTCGCGGCGGTCGAGGAGGTGAACGTCGTACCGACGGCGACCTGGTGGGTGAAGGCCAGCAGCACCGCGACGTAGGTGTAGAGGTGGATGAAGTGCCAGGTCTCGTAGGCCAGCCGGCGTCGGGCGTAGCGGGCCGAGACGCAGCCGATGACGAGGATGATCCCGAAGGCGGTGAGCGCGCGGAGCACACCCTCGGTGGTCTCGGCGAGGTCGACGACCGTGCCGATCGGTCCCACCTCGGTGCCCTCGGCGTAGCCGAAGGCGATGAAGACGAGGTGGGCGAGGAGCGTCCACAGGATGCCGAAGCCGGTCCAGCGGTGCCAGGAGGTCAGCCGGTCCATGCCGATCCGGCGGTCCAGCCAGGGCAGCCTGGCCACCAGCAGGAGCTGGCAGGCCATGAACAGGGCGCCGTAGAGACCGGCGAGCCGGCCCAGCACGATCAGCGCGTTGGAGGCGAACCCGGCCTGGGCGAAGAAGAAGGCGACCATGGCCACGTTCACGGCGATCACGGCGTACAGGCCGGTGCGGGCCACCACTTTGGGCCGTATCGCCGTGGGGGGCGCGGTGGGCGGTTTGACGGTCGTCGTCACGGAAGGGAGCTCCTTGATCGGGGCCGGTGTACCTCGAGCTTGGCTCGGGCGACCTGTCGATTACCTGTCGTGCAACTTTCAAGTGGTTATCGATGTGGCCGCGAGACAGTACCGGCCCCGGAGTCCGGTGCCCGCGTGACGCACTATGAACAGGTGGAAAAAGTACGCCTCCTCGTCGTGGACGACGACCCGCCCATCGCCGACCTCGTCGCGACCGTCGCCCGGTACGAGGGCTGGGACGCGGTGACGGCGAACTCCGGGGAGGAGGCGCTGAGCCGTGCCGCGGAGTTCCGGCCGGACATCGTGGTGCTCGACCTGATGCTGCCGGACATCGACGGCTTCGGCGTCCTGGAGCGGCTGCGCAGCTCGGGGACGATGGTGCCGGTGGTCTTCCTCACCGCCCGGGACGCGGTGGCCGACCGGGTGGCGGGGCTGACCCGGGGCGGCGACGACTACCTGGTCAAGCCGTTCGCGGTGGAGGAGCTGATGGCGCGGCTGCGGACCGTGCTGCGGCGCTCCGCGGGGCCCGGCTTCCAGCGGTCCGTGCTGCGGGTGGGCGACCTGTCGATGGACGAGGACACCCGCGAGGTGCGCCGCGCCGACAAGCAGCTCACCCTCACCCCCACCGAGTACGAGGTGCTGCGCTACCTCATGCGCAAGTCGCCGACCGTGCTCACCAAGGCGCAGATCCTCGACCACGTGTGGGAGTACGGCTTCGGCGGCCGCTCCAACGTCGTCGAGCTGGTCGTCAGCCGGCTGCGCCGCAAGCTGGACGAGCCCGACGACGGCAGGGCGCCGCTCATCCACACCGTCCGCGGCTTCGGCTACGTGATCCGGCAGGCGCCCGAGTGATCGGGCGGCTGCGCCGGACCTACCGCAGGCTCCGCCTCGGCACCCGGCTGGCGCTGGGCCTCGGCGCACTGGCCCTGGTGGTGTTCGGCGTCGTGGGCACCGCCCTGACGACGTACATGCGCGACTATCTGTCGGCCCAGCTCAACGAGCAGCTCCAGCTCGCCCAGGTCGCCCAGTCCAAGAGCATCGCGGACCACGGCTCGCTCGCGGGGAAGAAGTACTACCGCTGGTACTACGCGGTCTACGACGTGAAGGACGGCACCGCCGAGCTGCGGACCCCCGAGGACGCCTCCGACCTGCCGGAGGACGTCGACGACCTCACGTCCTTGGCGCAGGCCCAGACCGCGGGCGGCACCGAGGTGCTGCGCACCGAGCACCTCGAGGGCGCCGGGGACTACCGGCTGCGGGCCTGCGAGGTCGAACCCGGGGTGGTCCTGGTCAGCGCGGCGCCGATGGACGAGATCGACGAGACCGTGGGACAGCTGATCACGATCCAGGTCGTCACCTTCGGGCTCGCGCTGCTGGCGCTGGTCCTGTTCGGCCGGAAGGTGCTGCGCAACGGCCTGAAGCCGCTCAGCGACATGGCCCACACCGCGCACGGCATCTCCTCGCACAACCTCACCGACCCGGAGGCCCGGCTGCCGCTGCGCGCGGACCGCGAGGGCGGCGGCCCCGAGGTCGAGGAGCTGCGCACCGCGTTCAACACCATGCTGGAGCACATCGACGACTCGCTCGCGGTGCGCGCGGAGGCGGAACAGCGGCTGCGCCGGTTCGTCGCGGACGCCTCCCACGAACTGCGTACGCCGCTGATGTCGGTACGCGGCTACGCGGACCTCTTCCAGTACGCCGCCGCCAACGCGCCCGGGGAACGGGAACGGCATCTGGCGAGGCTGCGCGCGGAGGCGGCCCGGATGGGCGTCCTGCTGGACGACCTGCTGCTGCTCGCCCGGCTGGACGCGGCCGAGGTGGACACCCCGCTGCGGCCCACGGACACCGACCTGGTCGAACTGGTCCACGAGGCGGCCGACGCCTTCCGCGCCGCCCACCCCGACCACCCCCTGACGGTCCCGGACGCCCTGGACCCGCTCGTCCTGCGCCTCGACCCGCACCGCGTCCGCCAGGTCCTCGACAACCTCCTCACCAACGCGGCCGTCCACACCCCCGCCGGCACCCCGGTGTCGGTGACCGTGTCGGCCGACTCCGACCAGGCGGTCGTGCGGGTCGTCGACGCCGGTCCCGGCATCCCGCCCGCCGACCGCGAGAAGGTCTTCGACCGCTTCTACCGGGTCGACAAGGCCCGCAGCCGCGACCGCGGCGGCAGCGGCCTGGGCCTGGCCGTCGCCAGCTCCCTGGTACGGGCCCACGGAGGGACGGTCGAGGTGGGCAGCGAGCCGGGCAGAACGGTGTTCACGGTGTCGCTGCCGCTCGGGCGGTGACCGGACGGGCACTCTCCGTACGACCAAGTGACCTTTGCGGACGGCAAGTTGGCAGGACCCGCTGTTCTTGAACGGCTGGACAGATCTTCCGGGCTCCCCGAGGATGTCAGACGCCGGGCTGTGGAGTCCGTGCCCGTGGTCACCTGCACGGAGAGGCAATGCGGTCGGATCCCCAACGTTTGCTCGCCCTGGCGGTTCGCCGCATCGCCCGCGCCGAGGACCGTGCGGCGGTCGTCCGGGAGCTCTGCGCGGTGAGCGCGGAGCACGTGGCGGACACGGTCCTCGTCTATCTCGACGCCGCCCCCGACGGTGCGGGCGGGCCGGGGACGGTGCCCCGCACCCTCCGGCTGGCGGCCGGCGACGTCCGCAACGCCCATGTCCCCGCGCCACGCGGCCCCTCGCTCACCGGAGGCGCCCTGCTGAGGCGGCTTCCCGCCGGCGCTCCACCTCGGGTGCGGCAGGTCGTCGAGATCCTCGCCGCCGACCCGGCTCGCGGGGCGTCCCTCACCAAGGCCGCCATCGCCGAACTCGCGGGCACCAGCGAGGCCACCGTCACCCGCGCCGTCCGTGTCCTGGGCCACCGCGCCTTTAGTGAACTGCGCCTGGAACTCGCTCGGATGACCGCGAAGGAGCTGGAGTCCGACTCCGGGCCCGGGAAGGACCCGGGCGGCGTCGTGGGCGGATCCGTACCGGCCCTCACCTCGGTGAGCCGGTCCGGCGTCCTGGCCGAAGTCCTGCGTGCGGGTGCGACCTTGGGCCGCCCCTCCCCCGAACTCGACGGCGCGCTGCGTGAACTGCTGGGCGCGGCGCACCCCGCCCCCGACGGCAACCGTGTCCTCCTCGCCCCCCTGACCGGCACCCGGGGCGTGGTGGGCGTGGCCGTGTTCCTCCGCCGCCCCGACCGCGAGGCCTTCGGCGCCGCCGATCTCACGGCGGTCGGCGAGCTCTCGACACACGTCGCCCTCGGCGTGAGCGAGGCTCCGGCGGACGGGTCCCGCACACGGGCTCTCGCCGACGGGTCCCGCACGACGGCTCTCGCCGACGGGTCCCGCACGACGGCTTTCGCCGACGGGTCCGGGAGGCCCGGCCGGACCGAGGGAGCGCTTCCATCGCCCGCCGCCGCGGACGCCGTGCCCCCGCTCCCCTCGCGCGCCGCCCCCGACGCCCTTCCCCCGCTCCCCTCCCGCGCCGCCGCCGACGCCCCGCCCTCCACGTCCGCCGCGGTTCCCATGCCGATGCGCCAGGACGGGGACCGGCTGCGGTTCGCGGGGGCCGCCACCCGGCGGATCGCCCGGGGCATCGACCTGGACGAGATTGTGATGGGGCTGTGCCGGGCGACCGTACCGACCTTCTCGGACGCGATCCTGGTCTATCTGCGCGACCCGCTGCCGGTCGGCGACGAACGCCCCACCGGACCGCTGGTGCTGCGACTGCACCGCACGGACCGGATACCGGAGGAGGCGGACGACGGGGCCCCGCGACCGGGCCCGCGCGCGCTGGACGAACTCGTCGCCGAGCGCTGCGCGGTGCCGACGGGCGGCGCGCTCGCCGAGGTGCTGCGCGGCGTACGCCCCGTCTTCACGGACGCTTCGGCGGCCGACCTCGCCCTGCCCGAACTCCTCGGCAAGGAGGGCGAGTCGCTCGTCCCCGCCGACCGGCACGCCATCCTCGCCCCTCTGCGCGGCCGCCGCCGCGTCATCGGCGCCGCGCTCTTCCTGCGCACCCCGAACCGCCCCGCCTTCGAGCAGAACGACCTCCTGATCGCCGCCCAACTCGCCACCCACAGCGCGCTCGGCATCGACAAGGCGGCCCTGTACGGCCGGGAGGCGTACATCGCCGACGAACTCCAGCGCGCCATGCTCCCCGAGACCCTCCCCCGCCCCACCGGGGTCCGGCTGGCGTCCCGTTACCTCCCGGCCGCCGAGACCGCGCGGGTCGGCGGTGACTGGTACGACGCGATCCCCCTGCCCGGCAGCCGGGTCGCGCTGGTCGTCGGTGACGTCATGGGCCACTCCATGACCTCGGCCGCGATCATGGGCCAGCTGCGGACCACCGCCCAGACCCTCGCCGGGCTCGACATGCCGCCGCAGGAGGTGCTGCACCACCTGGACGAGCAGGCCCAGCGGCTCGGCACCGACCGCATGGCGACCTGTGTGTACGTGGTCTACGACCCGGTGGCCCACCGGATGACCATCGCCAACGCCGGTCACCCGCCACCCCTGTTGCTGCACCCGGGCGGCCGGGCCGAGGTGCTGCGGGTGCCCCCGGGCGCGCCCATCGGGGTCGGGGGCGTGCCCTTCGAGGCGATCGAGCTGGACGCCCCGGCCGGCGCCACTCTGCTGCTCTACACCGACGGCCTGGTGGAGTCCCGTATCCGGGACGTGTGGAGCGGCATGGAGCAGCTGAGGGAGCGACTCTCCGCGACGGCGAAGCTGACCGGCCCCGACCGTCCGCCGCCGCTGGAGGCGCTCTGCGACGACGTGCTCGACATGCTCGGACCCGGCGACCGGGACGACGACATCGCGCTGCTCGCCGCCCGCTTCGAGGGCATCGCGCCGAGCGACGTGGCGTACTGGTTCCTGGAGCCCTCGGACGCCACCCCGAGCCGGGCCCGTCGCCTGGTCCGGCGCACCCTGACCCGCTGGGGCCTCGATGAACTGAGCGACACCGCCGAGCTGTTGGTCAGCGAGGTCGTCACCAACGCCGTCCGCTTCGCCTCCCGGCCCCTGACGCTGCGGCTGCTGCGCACGGACGTCCTGCGCTGCGAGGTCACCGACGACGAGCCCCGGCTCCCGGTGCTGGGACAGGCACGCGCCACGGACGAGGGCGGGCGGGGCCTGCTCCTGGTGAACAGGGTCGCCCGGCGCTGGGGGGCCACCCGGCTGAGCGGCGGCAAGGTGGTGTGGTTCGAACTCGACCGCCCCTGACCGGCCGCGGCCCGCGTCAGGGCAGCGGCGACCCCGTCCAGATGATCTTTCCTTCCGGGGTGTACCGCGTCCCCCAGCGCTCGGTCAGCTCCAGCTCGACCGTCTCGAAGGGCATCCCGCCAAGACCGTACTAGCCCCGCGCAGGGCGTCCGCAGCTGCGGCGGACGATGAGCTCGACGGGGATCACCGGTTCCGGGTGCTCCTCGGCGCGCCCGTCCATACGGTCCAGCAGCAGCCGGAGCGCACGGGTGCCGATCTCGGCGAAGTCGGTGCGCACGGTGGTCAGCGGCGGCAGCAGATGAGCTGCCTCGGGGATGTCGTCGTAGCCGACGACACTCACGTCGTCGGGGACCCGGCGGCCCGCCTCGTGGAGGGCGTGCAGCAGGCCCAGGGCCGTCTGGTCGTTGGAGGCGAAGACCGCGGTGACCTCGGGGCGCCGGGCCAGCACGCGCCCCGCCTCGTAGCCGGAGTCCGCGCTCCAGTCGCCGACGAGGAGCTCGGGGATCTCGGCGCCGGCCGCCTTCAGGGTCCCCCGCCAGCTCTCGATGCGCTGGTCGGCGGAGGTCCAGCCGGCGGGTCCGGCGATGTGCCACACCGTCGCGTGCCCGAGCCGCAGCAGGTGCTCGACGGCCTTGCGGGCGCCGGCGCGGGAGTCGGCGGTGGCCAGCGGGGTGGATCCCCTGACCTCGTTCTCCAGGACCACCAGGGGCGTGTCGAGCCGGGTGTCGGCCAGCGCCCGCCCCACCCGGTGCTGCGGCGCGATGGCGATGACCCCGTCCGCTCCCTCGGCCGACAGCCGCTCCACCGCCTCGGCGACCGTGTCGTGGTCGGCGGTGTCGTCGAGGGCGATGGAGCTGAGCAGATACCCCGCTTCCTGGGCGGCGGTGTTGATGGCCGTCAGGATGCTGGCGGGTCCGTACCGTGCGGCGTCGAAGGTGATGACACCGAGCATCCGGGTCCGCCCGCTGGCCAGCGAGCGCGCGCTGCGACTGGGCCGGTACCCCAGAGTCCGCATGGCCGCCCGCACGGCCTCCCGGGTCTCGGGCCGGACGGCCGGGTGGTCGTTGAGCACCCGGGACACCGTCTGCTTGGACACCCCCGCCAGCCGTGCCACGTCGTCCATGACCGGCCGCGCGCCCGCGAAGTTGCGTCGACTGCGCCCCTTGGGGGCGGGGGCGTCGGCGGCGCGAGGGGTCATCGGGGGCACTTTCTCACGAGGGCGACGGCTGGGCCTCAGCATAGGTCGCGAGCGCCGGGGCAACGACGCCCTCAGGGACGGGGGACCGTATCGCGCATCCGGCTCAGCCGCGTCGGCGCGCGCGTGAACGCGCCCTGCGCGCCCGCGGCCGAGCCCTCACCGCACGGCCCAGCGGCGCGTGGTCACCAACTCCACCCGCTCGACGCCCGCCCTCCTCCACCCCTCCGCTGCCTGCGGCAGGACGTACACGGCGGCCGCGTCGGGCGCGGGCGACACCCGCAGCCGCAACGGCCCCTCCGGCAGCCGGTCCAGCCCGATGTCCCACACCCGGCCCGAGAAGAACTGGTCGGCGACAAGGACGTCCCCCACATACGCCCGCCCCACGTCCCCGCTCCAGTGCACGCGCAGCAGCGTCCCCGGCGGCACCTCCCGCGGCAGGTCGACCCGGTACTCCGCGGCGACGGCGTCGAAGTGCTTGTCGTCCGGGGCGCTCGCCCGCCCCTGGACCCCGGTGACCGGCTCGGGCGCGGCCCCGGCGGGTCGTACGAGCGCCACCGACGCCTCACCGGCGGAGGTGCCGTCCGCGTCCAGGGTGTACCGCGCGACACCCGGTTCCCCGTCCGGTGCGGGGAACACGGCGAACGTCGGCCGCTCGGTGACCGCGTGCAGCCGCATCTCGCCGTGGTCGAAGACCACCCCGCCCTCGGCCAGCACCAGTCGCTCGGCGCCCCACACCACACCCCGGTACGCGGTGCGCGCGGTCGCCGCGTCCAGGACCAGCAGCCCGATCCGGCCGCCGTCCGCGCTCTCCACCTCGACCAGGGCCTCGGGCCCGGGGCGCAGCCCGGTGACAAGGACCCGGCCGTCGGCGTACCCGACGTCACCGGAGGGCGTGGACACCGAGCCCACCGTCCGCTCGTCCAGGGCGAGTTCGGGTGCGATGCCCTCGGCGGCGGCCAGCACCAGCACGGTCCGGTCACCGTCGGCCACGGTGCACACCGGCTGGGCCGTCGCCCACTCCAGCCGCACACCGGCCACGTCGAGGCGCAGCGGCCAGCAGAAGACGGCACCGGGCGGGACGGTCACGGGAGCGCTCGGAAGGCTCAACGGGCCGCCCCGCGCGAACTCCACGGTGAACGACGTCCCCGGGTGGTCCGGCAACGGCTCGTGCGGCTGGTGGTTGTTGACGAACAGGAACCCCGTGTCGCCGTCACTGCGCACGGCCCAGCGCAGGGTCTCGCGGTCGTCCTGCCCGCGCGGCCGCTCCTCGGGCAGCACGGACTCCATGGGCGCGATCCGATGCCCGAAGTCGGCCAACAGCAGGTGCTGGAGCCGCAGTTCGTCGTACGTGTCCCGGTACTGCCCGTACTCCCCGAGCGGCGCCTGGAAGTCGTACGTCAGGACGGGCAGGTCGTTGGGGTAGCCGGTGGCGTGGGACTCCTGGAGGGAGGTCAGTTCGCCCTTCGGGTTGGTGCCGCCGTGGAACATGTAGTAGCCCTGCCACACCGAGCCGCACCCGATCTTGGTGAGGCCGAGGGCGGCGATGTCGGCGGCGTCGACCCGCGGGCGCCGGTGGTAGGAGACCGCCATGCCGCCGCCCAACTCGCAGGTGGCCCAGGGGAACCGGTCGGCGAGGGCGTCGGGGGCGCTGCCGCGCACGCTGCCGAGCGGGCGCAGGTCGGAGCCGATGCCCTCGTCGTCGCGCTGATGGGTGAAGAAGAAGTGCTTGCGGCAGGTGTCGGGCCAGCCTCCGTCGGCGTCCGTCCAGAAGGCGTCGGTGTAACCGCCGTACAGCGGAAGCAGTTCGTCGGGCGGCAGTTGGACCCCGCCCCAGGCGGTCGACGTCCACAGCGGCGCGCTCAGTCCGGCCTCCTGCGCCATCCGCTTGAGGGTGAGCAGGTGGCCGGGCCGGTCGTAGAGCTCGTTCTCGATCTGGACGGCGACGATCGGGCCGCCGTGGGCGCGGTCGAGGCCGCGCAGCTGCTCGGCGATCGCCGCGAACCAGGGCCGTACGGCGGCCAGGTAGACCGGGTCGTCGGTGCGGGGTGCGCCGTCGCGGGCCAGGACCCAGTCGGGCAGACCGCCGTTGCGCACCTCGGCGTGCACCCAGGGGCCGGTGCGGGGGATGAAGTCCAGGCCGTGGCGGGCGCAGAGTTCGGCGAAGCGGCGCAGGTCGAGGTCGCCGTCGAAGCGGACGCGGCCCTCGATCTCCTCGTGGTGGATCCAGATGACGTAGGCGGCTACGACGGTCACCCCGCCCGCCTTCATCTTCAGCAGCTCCTCCTCCCACTCCCCGGCCGGAAAGCGGGAGTAGTGGAACTCGCCGGAGACGGGGAACCAGGGTCGGCCGCCGCGGGTGAGGTAGCGGCTGGTGACCTCGATCGGGTCGGGCACGCCCGGGGCGTCGGTGAAGGGGAGGTGGCCGGTGAGCGGGGGTCCGCTGGGTGCGGGCACTCGCAGGTGGTGCGGCATCAGAACGTCTCCGGTCCGAGGTCGGGGGCGTCCGTGAGCTGGGCCCGGGTGCCGGTGGTGCCGTGCAGTTCGAGCAGGACGAGCTCGTTGGGCCCGGGGCGCAGGACCGGGGCGGGCACGTACAGGGTGTGCTGGGGGCCGC
Organism: Streptomyces sp. NPDC034103; assembly: GCF_055575395.1. Taxonomy (NCBI): domain Bacteria; kingdom Bacillati; phylum Actinomycetota; class Actinomycetes; order Kitasatosporales; family Streptomycetaceae; genus Streptomyces; species Streptomyces sp. NPDC034103. Next base: position 445,153 of record NZ_JBVISS010000001.1, read on the forward strand.
GGTTCCAGTAGCGGCCGAGGTGGAAGCCGTTGACCCAGGCCTGGCCCTTGGTCCAGCCGGGCAGGGCGAGGAAGGCGTCGGCCGGTTCCGCCACCTCGAAGGCGCCCCGGTGGAAGGCGGGTACGGAGTCCGTGGCCGCCTGCGACGGGGTGAACGGCAGGGCGGTCAGGTCGGTGAGGGGCAGCGGGTGGTTGTCCCAGCCGTGCAGGACGGTGCCGTCGAAGGAGACGGCGCCGAGCAGGCCCTTGGGAGCGCCGATGCGGGGGCCGTAGTTGACGCCGCCCATGTTCTCCACGAGCACCTCCAGCGTCGCGCCGGGGCGGGGCACGTGGACCGGCAGGGTCTCGTCGTGGTGGCGGCGTTCCAGGACGCCGACGGGGGCGCCGTCCAGGAAGACCTGGGCCCGGTCGCCGACGCCGCCCGCGAAGTGCAGCAGCCCCTGGCCGGCGGTCGGGACGGTGGTCCGGTAGAGGGCGTAGCCGGAGCTGAGACCCAACTCGTCCATCGTCGCCGGGCCTTCGGTGTGCAGCGGCTCGGCGAGGGCGCCCGCATGCGTGAGCAGGGGGGAGCGATGGGTCAACTGGACCGCCGTGGCGGGGAGTTTGGGTCCGGGGGCCGGGGCCGGCTCGTCGGGGACGGGCGCGTGGCGGGCGATGACCTCGCGGAAGGCGTGGTACTTCGGGCCGGGGTCACCGGACTCGGTGAGCGGGGCGTCGTAGTCGTAGGAGGTGACAGTGGGTTCGTAGGCGTGCTTGTGGTTGGCGCCGTTGGTGAAGCCGAAGTTGGTGCCGCCGTGGAACATGTAGATGTTGACGGAGGCGCCCGCCGACAGCAGCCGGTCCAGGTCGGCGGCGGCGTCGGCCGCGTCCCGGGTGTGGTGCGGGCCGCCCCAGTGGTCGAACCAGCCGATCCAGAACTCCGCGCACATCAGCGGGTCCTCGGGCCGGTGCGCGCGGTACTGCTCCAGCGCGGTGTCGATCCGTCCGCCGAAGGTGCCGGCGGTCAGGACGCCGGGGAGGCTGCCGGCGGCCAGGTGCTCGGGGATGGCCTGGTCGCAGGTGAACAGGAGTTCCTCCACGCCCCGGTCCCGGAAGGCCTGCGCGAGGTGCTTGAGGTAGGCGGTGTCGTCGCCGTAGGCGCCGTACTCGTTCTCCACCTGGACGGCGATCACGGGTCCGCCGGCCGCGGCCATGTGCGGCAGCAGCGGGGGCAGCAGCAGATCGAGGTAGCGGTCGATGGCGCCGGTGAAGCGCGGGTCGGAGCTGCGCAGCCGGATGTCGGGGTCGGCGGTGAGCCAGCCGGGCAGTCCGCCGCCGTCCCACTCGGCGCAGATGAACGGGCCCGGCCGCAGCAGCACGCGCAGGCCCTCGTCCTGGGCGAGACCGAGATAACGGGGCAGGTCGAGGAGGCCGTCGAAGACCAACTCGCCGTCCGGGTCGGGCTGGTGGGCGTTCCAGGGAACGTAGGTCTCGACGGTGTTGAGGCCCATCAGCCGGGCCTTGCGCAGCCGGTCCGCCCACTGGTCGGGGTGGACGCGGAAGTAGTGCATGGCACCGGAGAGGATGCGGAACGGCTCGCCGTGCAGCAGGAAACCTCGGGACGTCGTCGTCAGTGCGGGCATGCGGAGCTTCCCTTCCCTACAGGTGGGTCCGTACAGGTGGGTCCGTACAGGTGGGTCCGTGCAGCTGGTTCCGTGCGGGTGGGATTCAGTCGGAGCGGATACCGCTGCCACGGGGGCTGCGGGTGCTGTGGGTGAGCCAGAGGGTCGCCGCCAGGCACAGGGCCGAGACCGCGCCGAGGATCAGGGGTACGGCCTCGACGTCCGACCACTCGATGGCCTTGCCGAGCGCCGGTCCGGCCGCCACCCCGCCCACCATCGAGGCGGCGATGACCAGGGCACCGGCCCGGCGGGCGCCCGGGGCGGCGCGGTGCAGCCAGGGCAGCCCGGTGGGAAAGATCGGCGCGATGAACAGACCGACACCGGCATACGCGTAGGGCGCCAACTCGGCGATGGACGCCAGAAGGAGACAGACCGTCATGCCGGCGCACGACACCGTGATGATCGTCTGCGCCGTGAAACGCAGCGCGAGGGGCGCCGTCAGGAACCGGCCCACGGTCATCATCAGCCAGTACACGGAGGTGGCGGTCGCGGCGGCCCCGGCGCCGTAGCCGACCGTCTCCAGATGGGTGGGCTCCCAGCCGCCGACCCCGGCCTCGATCCCGACGTGCAGGACGTACAGCGCGACGAACACGGCGAGCACCGAACCGAGGCTGCGACCGAGGACGGCACCGGGGTCGGGGGCCGCCCCGGACGGCTGGGGCACCTTGTCCCCTACCCCCTTCAGGCACAGCAGCAGCGGCAGCTCGGCCAGCGCGAGGGCGAGGAAGACGGCCGGGTAGTGCTCGGCGCCGACCACGCCGATCAGCGCCGGGCCGAGGATGGCGCCGACGCCGAAGTGGGCGTTGAGGATGTTCAGCATGGCCGTCGAGCGGTGCCCGAAGCCCACGGCGAACAGCTGGTTGAGGCCGTAGTCGATACCGCCGAAGCCGAGTCCGGCCAGCAGTGCGGCGGCGAGGGCGAGGGGCCAGTCCGGGGCGAGCGCGAAGCCCGCCGCCCCCACGGCCATGAGCAGGTACGAGGCCCCGAGGATCCGCCGGTTGCCGATCACCCCGTAGCACCGGTCGAACAGCAGCACCCCGGCGACCCCGCCGACGAAGTGCGCGCTCAGCCCCATCCCGGCGGCGGACGGGGACAGCCCGAACTCCTCGCGGAAGGCGGGGATCGCGGGGCCGTACAGGGCCTGGAGCGCGCCCATCAGTACGAAGCCGACGCACGAGGCGACGACGGCGGCCGGGCTGAACGCCGGGGCTTGGACGACACGGGTCTCTCGCAGCACGACAGAAGATGTTACCGGTAACATCGAGGCCGTCAAGATTGCGGACGGCATGCGATCGGCCTGTCCGCGGGCGGCGTCGACGACCGACACCTGTCCGCCGCCCGCGGCTCCTGCCCCGCTACCGGCGGAGGGCCCCCTCCCCCACTTCGGCGGAGTCCCGCGCGGCCCGCGACCACGAGGAGCCTGGGGCGGAGGTGGCCGGTGCCGGAGGCCGCGCCCTCGCCGGACCGGGGGTAGCCAGTACCGAAGACCGCGCCCTCGCCGGACCGGAAGTGACCGATGTCGAAGGCCGCGCTATCGCCGGGCCGGGAGTGGCCAGTGCCGGGGGCCGCACCTTCGCCTGGCCAGGAATGACCAGTGCCGAAGACCGCGCCCTCGCCGGGAATGGCCGGTGCCGAGGATTGCGCCCTCGCCGGTCCCGGGTTCGTCAGCCCGGGACCCGCTCCTTCTGCCCGGTCCGCGCCGCCGGTGCCTGGTCGCGGCCCGCGTCGCGCATCCGGCCGTAGGCGTAGACGCAGCCGGCCAGGGCGAGGTCGGACAGGAGCATGAAGCCGATGGAGTACGAGTCCTTGGCGCTGTAGACGGCGCCCATGACCAGCGGCGGGACGAAGCCGCCGAGGCCGCCCACCGCGCCGACGATGCCGGTCACACTGCCGACCTGCGGCTGCGGGGTGACCCGGGCGACCAGCGCGAAGACCGCCCCGCTGGTCGCGCCGAGGGCGGCCGCCATCACCAGGAGGCAGACGGTGGCGCCCGGCACGAGGACCGGGTCGAAGGCCTGCAGGGCCGCGAGGATCGCCACCGCGCCCAGCGCCCAGGCGGTGACCACGGCCGGGTGGACACGGTCCGACAGCCAGCCGCCGATCGGCCGGAACACCACGGCGACCAGGGCGAACCCCGCGGCCCTGGTGCCCGCGTCGGTGGGGTCGAGCTCGTACCAGGTCTTCAGGTACGTGGGCAGGTACACCCCGAACGCCACGATGCCGCCGAACCCGACCGCGTACAGCGCGGACAGCTCCCACGTCACCCGCAGCCGCCCGGCCTGGCCGAGCCGCGTGGCGAGCGGGGTGGAGGGGACGGGGCGGTCCGGACGGTCGTTGATGAGGAAGTACGCCAGCACCGCGTACACGGCGAGGGCGATCGCCAGGACGAGGAAGGGGAGGTTCTCGCTGTGCCGGTACATCCGGGGGGTGAAGTAGCCGGACAGGGCGACGCCGCCCATGCCCATCCCGAAGACGCCGAGCGCGCCGCCCCGCCGCCTGGGCGGGAACCACGAGTTGACGAGCGGGACACCGATGGCGAACGTCGTACCGCCGAGGCCGAGCACGAAACCCACCGCGATGAGCGCGCCGTAGGAGTCGTGGGCGGGGATGAGCAGCAGCACCGGCACGATCGTCAGGGCGCTGGTCAGCGGGAACATCACCCGCGCGCCGTAGCGGTCGGTGAGGGCGCCGACGGGCACCCGTCCGAGGGAACCGACCAGGACGGGCACGGCGACCAGCAGGGACTGGGCGAACGACGTCATGTGCAGCGTCTCGTCGAGGTTCCCGGCCAGGGGGGCGATCAGGTTCCACGCCCAGAAGGTGAGCGTGAAGCCGACGGTGGCCACCACGAGGTTGCGCCAGGCGGCGGCGGTAGGACGGTCGTCGCCGGACATCGCCACGTCGGTCATGCGCGCTCCCAGACTCCGTGATCCCCCGTCCATGACGGCACGGCCGCGGGCAGCGAGCAACTCGAAGGGGGGCGGTTCGGGGCGACGGACGGCCCGGGGCAGCCGCGGGGACCTCTCTGTCGAACCCGGGCCTGTTCAGGGCGGGGCGGGGGCAGACACACCCGCCTTACGCCCGACGACGTACGGAAGTGATCCGGCCCGAGGCCGAGCGACCCTCGCCCCCAACCCCCGCCCGGCCGGTGACCTCAGCCCTCGACCGGCGTCAGCCGCAGCGAGATGCTGTTGATGCAGTAGCGCTGGTCCGTCGGGGTCGGATACCCCTCCCCCTCGAACACGTGCCCGAGATGCGACCCGCACCGCGCGCACCGCACCTCGGTCCGCACCATCCCGTGGGAGCGGTCCGCGATCAGCTCCACGGCGTCGGTGTCCTTCGGGTCGTAGAAGCTCGGCCAGCCGCAGTGGGACTCGAACTTCGTGGTGGAGGTGAAGAGTTCGGCGCCGCAGGCGCGACAGGAGTAGACGCCCTCGGTCTTGGTGTCGGTGTACTCACCGGTGAAGGCGGGCTCGGTGGCGGCCTGCCGCAGCACGGCGTACTCGGCCGGGTTCAGCTCCGCACGCCACTGCTCGTCCGGCTTCTCGACGTCGTACGCCATGATGCTCAGCCCCTATCCACTGCTCTACTGCGCGAGACGGTCCAGGATGCGCGGTCCGAGGTCCGTGACATCGCCCGCGCCCATGGTGAGAACGAGATCGCCCGCCTTCGCCATTCCCGCGACCAGCGCCGGCACGTCCGCCTTGTCGTGAACCGGCGTCACGTCCGCGCCCGCCGCGCGCGCGGCCTCGATGATCAGCTCGCTCGTCACGCCCGGGATCGGGTCCTCGCGGGCCGGGTAGATCTCCAGGACCAGCGAGGCGTCCGCCAGGGCGAGCGACTGGCCCATCTCCTTGCCCAGCTCCTGGGTGCGGGAGAACAGGTGGGGCTGGAAGACCACCAGGATGCGCGCGTCGCCGGCGGCCGCGCGCATGGCCTCCAGGTCGGCCGTCATCTCGGTCGGGTGGTGGGCGTAGGAGTCGATGACCTGGACCCCGGCCACCTCGCCCTTGAGCTGAAGACGCCGCTTCACGCCCGTGTACGCCGCGAGGGCGGTCGCCAGTTCCTCGGCCGGGACGCCCAGCGCGACGCCCGCGGCGAGGGCGGCGACCGCGTTGTGGGCGTAGTGGCGGCCGGGGACGGAGACCGTGAAGGTCAGCTCCCGCCCTTCGAGGAGAACGGTGACCTCGCTCTTCAGACCCTGGGGCGCCACCGACAGCACCCGGACGTCGGCGTCCGCGGCCTCCCCGTACGTCACCGTCCGCACCGAACCGGCCACCCGGCGGGTCAGCTCCCGGGCGCCCTCGTGGTCGGAGGAGATCACCAGCGTGCCGCCGGGGACGATCTTCGCGGCGAAGGTCTCGAAGGACTCGTAGATCTCGTCCATGGACGCGTAGTTCGCGTGGTGGTCGAGCTCGACGTTGAGGACGATCGCGACCTCGGGCGCGTACTTGTGGAAGCTGCGGTCCGATTCGTCGGCCTCGGCGACGAAGATCTCGCCGTCGCCGTGCAGCGCGTTGGAGCCGGGGGCGTCCAGGTCGCCGCCGATCGCGTACGACGGCTTCAGGCCCAGCTCGGACAGGGAGACCGCCAGCATCGACGTGGTGGTCGTCTTGCCGTGGGTGCCCGCGACCGCGATCGGGCGCAGGCCCCGCATCAGGGCGGCCAGCGCGTCGGAGCGGTGCACCACCGGGATGCCCAGCTCGGCCGCGCGGGCCAGCTCCGGGTTGTCCTGGCGGATCGCGGACGACACGACGACACAGCTCGCGTCGTCCGCGAGGTGCTCCCTCGCGTGCCCGATGTGCACGGTGGCGCCCAGGGCGCGCAGCGCCTCGGCGGTCGCCGACTCCTTGGCGTCGCTGCCCGCCACCTTCGCCCCGCGCTGCGCGAGGATCTTCGCGATGCCCGACATTCCGGCGCCGCCGATGCCGATGAAGTGCGGTCGGTCCATGGCGGTGGGAAGGCCGGGTGCCATGCGTGTCTCCCTGTGCGTGAAAGGTGGGGCTGACGTTCAGCGGCCAAGCCTATGCCGAGCCACCGACAGGCACGGGCAGGCGGCCACACCCGCACCGTCCGCCGCCACGGCCGCCGCCGCTACGCCTTGCTGTGCGAGAACAGCTTCAGCACCGGCACCCCCACCTTGTGGCGGGCCCGCGAGGCCCAGTCCCGGTGGAAGAACTCCTCGACGTAGTGCGGGTCGGTCAGCACGATCACCTCGTCCGCCCCGACCTCCTCCACCAGCGCCTTGAGGGAGTCCAGCGGGTGGTCCTCGATCAGCCGCCCCGCGGCCGCGCTGCCGGAGGCGCGCAGCGCCACCAGGGACACCTCCAGGGCCCGCTCGCCGAAGGGCTTGGCGGCGTCGCCCTCGGGCACCTCGTGCTCCTTGGCCGCCTCGTCCAGTTCGCCCAGCGCCACGTCGTCGATGGCCCGCAGCAGGCGGTCGGCCTGGTCGCCGCGCGGCTGGAGCAGTACGTGGAAGGAGACCTGCTCGTCCCCGTGCAAGGTGGTGACGAACTCCACGTCGGCGGACGTCAGGGCCTTCTCGATCATCAGTACGCTTGTGAACACCGCGCGCCCCTTCTGCAAAAACCATCCTGCCCCGTGATCTCACGGGGCCCGAGAGCAGTGTGCCCGTCGGAAGCTAAACGGAACGATAGATTCCGCCGGTTTGAAGACCGGCGGTATCACTGAACGAGTCTCAAGTGCGCTGGTAGCGGCCGAAGAGAAACCCCTCCTCCTCCAACAGGGACACCAGTGCGAACCGTTGCGGAACCGCGACGGCCGGGCCCCCCGCGATGCGCTGCGCGTCCCCGACGGTGAGCATCGGGGAGAGGGTCAGACAGAGCTCGTCCAGCACCCCGGCGGCCACGAACTGCCCCAGCAGCCGCGGGCCGCCCTCGGTCAGCAGCCGTGTGAACCCGAGTTCCACGAGCGCCTGTACGGCACGGGCGGGCTCGACGCCCATGCCGTCGCCCGCGATCACCACCCGGGCGCCCGCCTTCTCCGCCGCGGCGACCCGGTCGGGTGCGGCCGCGGCGCCGGTCAGGATCAGGGTGGGCACGAGCGGGGAGGTGAACAGCGGCAGCGTGAAGTCCAGTTCCAGACCGGCGCTGACCACCGCGATCGCCGCCGCGGGTCCCTGTCCGGCCGCCGCCCTGCGCTCCGCGAACTCCGCACGCGCGCGTGCGGGCCGGTACCCCTCCTGCCGTACCGTTTCCGCGCCGACGACGATCACGTCCGCCAGCGCCCTGAGCGTCCCGAAGATCCGCATGTCGGTCGCGTTCGAGATGGGCTGCGACTTCCCGTCGTGCTGAGCGGCGCCGTCGAGCGTGGACACCATGTTGGCCCGCAACCAGGGCACCGGCGCCCCTCCGTCTGCGGGCTCGGGATAGGCGTAGGCCTCGGCCAGTTCGTCGAGACTCCACTCCCGCCCGACCGCACCGGCCCCGCGGAGCAGCCCCGCACCGGCCCCCGAGAACGACGGACCGCCGGTCGCGGCAGCGCCACCCCCGCCCTCGACACCGGCATCGGTACCGGCCCCGCCCGTCACGGCACCACCGGAGTCTGCGCCCGCGATCCCGGGCCCACCGTCGAGTCCACCTGAAGCACCTGAAGCATCACCCCCGTATGCCCCGCCGGAGCCGTCTGTCACTCCACCACCGGCTCCCCCGGCCCTCCCGGGCCCCTCGGCTCCCCCGCCGGAGGCCCTCGTCGCTGTCTGGTCGGTCACAGGGAACAGGCGTCGCATGTCGTGCAGTGTGGCACGGCGCTTAGCATGGGGAACCGTGTCGTCCTCCTCCGCCGCCTCCGGGGCCAGCCCGATAGCAGACGCGGCCCCCCTGTCCCTGTGCGCCCGCGAGCCGCACGTCCCCGCGGACCGGCTGGTCGCCGAGATGGTGCCGCCGCCGCGGTTCGACTCGGTCCGCTTCCGCACGTACCACCCGGACCCTGACCAGCCCAGCCAGACCGAGGCCGTCAAGGTCCTCGAGGCCTTCGCGGGCGGTCTCGGCGGGGCGCACGCCGTCGGGAAGGGCAGGCGCGGCTTCCTCGGGTTCGGCAGGGGCAAGGCGCCCAAGACGCCCGCCGGCCCCCGGGGTGTGTACCTCGACGGCGGTTACGGCGTCGGCAAGACCCACCTGCTCGCCTCCCTGTGGCACGCCACCCCGGCGGAGCCCGCGCTCAAGGGTTTCGGGACCTTCGTCGAGCTGACCAACCTCGTGGGCGCCCTGGGCTTCCAGAAGACGGTCCAGACGCTCTCCGGCCACCGCCTGCTGTGCATCGACGAGTTCGAGCTCGACGACCCCGGCGACACCGTCCTGGTCTCCACCCTGCTCGGCAAGCTCGTGGACGCCGGTGTCGCCCTCGCCGCCACCTCCAACACCCTGCCGGGCAAGCTCGGCGAGGGCCGCTTCGCGGCGGCCGACTTCCTGCGCGAGATCCAGGGCCTGTCCGCCCACTTCCGTCCGCTGCGCATCGACGGCGAGGACTACCGCCACCGCGGCCTGCCCGAGGCCCCGGCGCCCTTCTCGGAGGAACAGGTCACCAAGGCGGCGTACGCCACCGAGGGTGCCTCGCTCGATGACTTCCCCCAGCTGCTCGACCACCTCGCGCGCGTGCACCCGAGCCGGTACGGCGCGCTGACGGATGGCCTGAAGGCGGTGTGCCTCACTGACGTGAAGCCGATCCCGGACCAGTCCACCGCGCTGCGGCTCGTGGTGCTCGCGGACCGGCTGTACGACCGTGAGGTTCCGGTTCTGGCATCCGGACAGCCGTTCGACCAGCTCTTCAGCGAGGAGATGCTCAAGGGCGGGTACCGCAAGAAGTACTTCCGGGCCATCTCCCGGCTCACCGCGCTGGCCCGTGACGGTAAAGCACTCGTCAAGCCCGCCTAATTCACGAACTCCCCCAGGTCAAGAGCCGGTTCGCGCCAGCCGACCTACCTTTTCAGGCTCTCTTCAGCCGGAAACCTTAAGTTAACCCTGCAAAGAACTTTGCAGGGTTAACGTGTTTCTTGACCAGGCGTTGACCAAGCCTTGGTGTGCTCGTGAGTCATGGATTACCGGGAGGAGGAGGACGCATGTCGCGAGACGTGACGGCACAGACCGTGCTCCCATCCCTCGTCGACCCCCTGTCGACCCTCTCCTTCTTCGCAATGACGGCATCGTTCGCAAACGCGCACACGGTCAGTGATGCTTCGACCAAAGCTCAGCGGCATCGCAGATCCAGAACGACGACAGCCGACTCTCCGGCCGCACTTCACGCCTTCCGCGGCTGAAGAGGAGCGCTGTTCCCCCCCACCTGTCGTGCAAGCCCGACGCGCCGCTGCAGGCGCGCCAGGAGGAGTCACCACTATGCAGCCCCTCATCGACAACGCCCGCCTGTTCGGACAGCGCCCTGAGGAGTTCGCCAAGCTCGCAGAAGGCCAGTCCCCACAAGTCCTCTTCATCACCTGCTCGGACTCCAGGGTCGTCCCGGCCCTGATCACGGGCGCCGGCCCCGGCGAGCTGTTCGAACTCCGCACCGCCGGCAACATCGTCCCGCCGTACACCCTGGAACGCCCCACCAGCGAGGCGGCCACCATCGAGTACGCCGTCGAGGTGCTCGGCGTCAACGACATCGTGGTCTGCGGACACTCGCACTGCGGAGCCGTCGGCGCCCTGGTGCGAGGCGACGACCTGACCGCCGTACCGGCCGTGCGTGACTGGCTCACGCAGGCCGCGCCGCGCCCCGCGGGGGCGGTCGAGGACCCGACCGTCGCCGAGGGAGTGCAGAGCCACGTGCTGACGCAGCTGCTGCGACTGCGCTCCTACCCGTTCATCGACAAGAAGGTGAAGGACCGTCAACTGACCCTGCGCGCCTGGTACTACGAGGTGCACACCGGGGCCGTCCGGGAACACCGTTCGGCCACCGACACCTTCGAGGCCCTGTGATGACCATGCTGACCAAATACCCCCACCTGCGGCAGGACTTCGCCGCCTCCTTGGTCGTCTTCCTGGTCGCGCTCCCGCTCTGCGTGGGCGTGGCCGTCGCCTCCGGTGTCCCGGCGGAACTCGGACTCGTCACCGGCATCGTGGGCGGCATCGTCACCGGCATGATGCGCGGCAGCAGCCTCCAGGTCTCCGGACCGGCCGCCGGCATGACCGTGCTGGTCTTCGAGGCGGTGCGGGAGTACGGGCTGCCCGTGCTCGGGGTCATCGTGCTGGCCACCGGGGCGCTCCAGATCCTCATGGGCACCCTGAAGCTGGGCCGCTGGTTCCGGGCCATCTCGGTCTCCGTCGTCGAGGGCATGCTCGCCGGTATCGGCCTGGTGCTGATCGCCGGTCAGCTGTACGCGATGGCCGCCACCGAGGCCCCCGCCTCGGGGTTGGACAAGATAGCCGGGCTGCCCGGGGCGCTCGTGGACGCCGTCACGGACCCCAAGGCGCTGGCCTCGCTGGGGCTCGGTGTCGGCACCATCGCCGTCCTGGTGCTGTGGAAGCACATGCCGGCGACGGTCCGTACGGTGCCCGGTCCGCTGGCCGCGGTGGGGCTGGCCACGCTGGCCGCCCTGGCGTTCTCGATGCCGGTGGCGACCGTCGAGGTGCAGGGGCTGCTGGGCTCCGTCCAGCCGCCGTCCGCGGGTGCCTTCGGTGAGCTGGCGAGCGTCGGCGTGCTCGCCACGATCGTCGCGTTCACCCTGATCGCGTCCGCCGAGTCACTGTTCAGCGCGGCGGCCGTGGACCGGCTGCACGACGGACCGCGTACCGAGTACGACAAGGAGCTGGTCGCGCAGGGCGCGGGCAACGCGCTCTGCGGTGTGCTCGGCGCGCTGCCGATGACCGCGGTGATCGTGCGCAGCGCGGCCAATGTGCAGGCGGGCGCCAGGACCAAGGCGTCCCGGGTCATGCACGGCGTCTGGTTGCTGCTGTTCGCGGCGCTGCTGCCGGGCGTCCTCGCCTACATCCCGATCCCGGCGCTGGCGGGCATCCTGGTCTACTCCGGTGCCAAGCTGATCCCCGTCGCCTCGCTCGTGTCGCTGTGGCGTGAGCACCGGGGCGAGGCGCTGATCCTCATCGTCACGGCCGTGTCGATCGTCTCGGTCAGCATGTTCGAGGGCGTCCTGATCGGACTGGCGCTGGCCGTGGTGAAGACCGCCTGGGAGGCCTCGCATCTGAAGCTGGAGATCGTCGACAAGGGCGCCGGGCCCGTCCAGGCGCATCTGTCGGGCAACGCGACCTTCCTGAGGCTGCCGAAGATCCTGGACAGCCTGGAGTCGCTGCCGCAGGACCGCCCGGTGGAGCTGGACCTGTCCGGCCTGCACCACCTGGACCACGCCTGCCGTCTGGCGTTGGAGAACTGGGCGGAGCGGCACAGCGCGGTCGGTACGGAACCGGTGCGGGTCACCACCCCGTAGCCGCGAGCCCGGTGCCTGGCCTCGCGCCAGGCACCGGGCATATCGCTGCAGCAGCATGAAAGCCCTCCGGACGAGGGGGCGGGCCGGAGATGTCCGAGCAGCCCGCCGCGCTCCAGCTGCGGCTGCGGCTGCGGCTGCTCCAGACGGTGGTGGCGGTCGCCGCCGAGAAGAGCCCCCTGGTGCTGCCGTTCCCGGGGGTGGCCCCAGGAACAGCCGGTCCACGAGCACGGGCACCCGGCCGACGGACGACCCTCCGAGCGGTGACACCTCTACGCGCGTGGTTCCCGCGGCCCGCGCCAGGTGATAGACACAGCGGCGTCACATCCTGTCCGCCAGCAGGAAGGTTGCTGCTCCATGTCCGCAACACGACGTCAGGTCCTCGCCCGCTCCGGCGCGCTGGGGGCGGGGATCGCCTTCAGCGGCGCCCTCTCCGAACTCTTCACGGGCACGGCCGCCGCCCAGAACCTCGGCCACACCGGCTACGGCCCGCTCGTTCCCGACCCGAACGGCCTGCTCGATCTGCCGGAAGGTTTCCGCTACCGGGTGCTGTCCCGTGAGGGCGACCAGCTCCGCTCCGGCGAGGGCCCGGTCCCCTCCAACCACGACGGCATGGCCGCCTTCGCCGGCAGACACGGCCGGGTCCACCTCGTGCGCAACCACGAGAACCGCTACAACGGCCGCATCGGCGTCCCGACCATCGACGGCCTCACCTACGACCCGGCCGCCAAGGGCGGCTGTACGGCGCTGACGCTCGACGGCCGCAACAAGGTCCTGGCCGAGCGGGTCGCCATCGCGGGTACGGCCGTCAACTGCGCGGGCGGGCCCACCCCTTGGGGCACCTGGCTGACCTGCGAGGAGACCGAGGACAAGGCCGGCACCAACGGTTACACCAAGGACCACGGCTTCATCTTCGAGGTCGACGGCGCCGACCCGCGCCGCTCGGGCGCGGTCCCGCTGACCGCGATGGGCCGTTTCCAGCACGAGGCGATCGCCGTCGACCCCAAGCGCGGCGTCGTCTACGAGACCGAGGACGCGTTCCTGAAGCCCTTCGGCCTCTTCTACCGGTTCCTGCCCGACAAGCCGTTGGGCGGCCTGGGTTCACTGCGCGCCGGGGGCAGGCTCCAGGCGATGCGGGTGCCCGGCGTCCCGGACCTGTCGTCCATCCAGGAGACCGGCGCCTGCTTCGAGGGCGTGGAGTGGGTGGACGTACCGGATCCGCTCGCCGCCAAGACGCCCATCCGGCTCCAGGACTTCGGCCCCAAGGGCGTCACGCACGCGCAGAAGCTGGAGGGCTGCTACTGGGGCGGCCGCAGTGTGTACTTCGTGTCCTCCTTCGCCCGCAGCGCGGACGGCTCGGCCGCGGATCACTACGGCCAGATCTGGCGCTATGACCCGTCGTCGCGTCGTCTGACGCTGGTGATCGTCTTCGGCCCGGACACCGACGTCCAGTTGCCCGGCGAGTCCCCCGACAACATCTGCCTCGCCCCCAGCGGCGGCCTGATGGTCTGTGAGGACGGCAACGGCGCCCAGCACGTCTACGGCGTCACGCGCCGCGGCGAGGTCTACGCGATGGCCCGCAACGCCCAGAACATCGGCACCGCCGAGGAGCCGGAATGGGGCGAGTTCGCCGGGGTCACCTTCTCGCCGGACGGCGAGACGATGTACGTCAACTGCTACACGCCGGGGACGACGTTCGCGGTGACCGGGCCCTGGCGCAGGTAGTTCCGGGCCGAGCATCCGCCGGGAGGCGCACCCCCGTCTCCCGGCGCATGATCGAGACATGACCGAAAGGGGCACACCATGGCCAGGAAGCAGCAGCGCGGCCTGAGCGAACTGCTCCGTGTCCCCGGCGGCGAGCGCGTCGACCTCGGCGCGTACGACGCCAGGGCGACGACCGGTGGCCCGAAGGACAAGAAGGCGGCTCTCGCGGTCACCGCCGCGATGGGCGAGCACCTCGCCGATCTCCAGGAACGGCTCTGGGCGGCGAGCACGGCCGGGGACCGCCGCCGGGTGCTGCTGGTGCTCCAGGGCATGGACACCAGCGGCAAGGGCGGCACGGTCAAGCACGTCATCGGCCACTTCAACCCCTCGGGCTGCCGCATCAAGGCGTTCAAGGCCCCGACGCCCGAGGAGCGCCGGCACGACTTCCTGTGGCGCGTTCGCCGGGAACTCCCCCAGGCGGGCGAGATGGGCATCTTCGACCGCTCCCACTACGAGGACGTCCTGATCGCCCGCGTCCGCGCACTGGCCCCGCCCGCCGAACTCGACCGCCGCTACGAGGAGATCAACCACTTCGAGGAGTCCCTCGCCGCCGACGGTGTCACGCTGATCAAGTGCTTCCTGCACATCTCCTACGACGAACAGCGCAGCCGCCTCCTCGAACGCCTCGACCGCCCGGACAAGCACTGGAAGTTCAACCCCGGCGACATCGAGGAACGCGAGCTGTGGCCCGCCTACCAGGAGGCGTACGAGGTCGCCCTGCACCGCTGTGCCACCTCGCGAGCCCCGTGGTACGTGGTGCCGGCCGACCGCAAGTGGTACCGCAACTGGGCCGTCAGCCGCCTGCTGCTGGAGCACCTCCGGGCGCTGGACCCGCGGTACCCGAAGGCGGACTTCGACGTGGCGGAGTGCCGGGAACGGCTGCTGAAGGGGGCATGACCGGCGCGTGAGCGTCGACAATCCGGGATGCGCCCGATTCATCCCGTTATGTTCATACGGTGATCATTCGAGTGCGCCACGTGGCGGCCGCCTGTGTCCTCGGCGTCGCCCTCACCGCCTGCGCGACCACCGCCACCGCCCCCGAGGCGCCCCGAGCCGCCCGTCCGACGCCCTCCGCCACCCCCTCCCGGCCGCCGACCCTCGCCCCCGGCCCCGCCGGTCTCACGCCCGTCTTCCAGCACGGCCCCCGCACGCACGGCAGGACCGTCGCCCTCACCTTCGACGCCGACATGACCGCGGACCAGGGGGCGCGGGCGGCGGCCGGCGAGCACTTCGACCATCCGCGGCTCATCGCCACGCTGCGCTCCCTGAAGGTGCCGGCCACGGTGTTCATGACGGGCCGGTGGGCCGAGCAGTACCCGGCGCAGGCCCGGTCGATCGGGCGGGACCCGCTCTTCGAGGTCGCGAACCACTCGTACAGCCACCACGCCTTCACCGGCGACTGCTACGGACTGCCCAGGGTGCCCCGGGACGACATGCGCACCGATGTCGAGCGCGCGTACACCGCGTTCCGCAAGGCGGGCGTGCCGGACGCGCGGCCGTACTTCCGCTTCCCCGGCGGCTGCTACGACCGTGCGGCGCTCAGGGCGCTCACCCCGGCCGGCGTCACCGCCGTGCAGTGGGACGTGGTCAGCGGGGACGCCTTCGCGACGGACGCGGACGCGGTGGCCCGGCAGGTCCTCGACGGGGTGCGCCCCGGCTCCGTGGTCGTCATGCACTGCACCCGCAGCGCCGCCCCGACCACCGAGCGGGCGGTGCGGACGATCGTGCCGGAGCTGCGCGCCCGGGGCTACCGGCTGGTGAAGGTGTCCGAGCTGATCGGGGCCGCGGGCGGCCGGCGATGAGCGTCCTACGCTGGAGATATGAGCGAGGACTACTGCACGATCCGAGAGGTGCCCAGGCCGCCGGTCGCCGAGGGTCCGCCGTACGCGGAGTGTGTGCTGTGCCGGGAGCCGACGGAGTACCCGGAGTCGTACAAGGGGATCACCCTGTGCCCCCGCTGCGAGTGGCGGGAGGCGGAGCGGACCGCCTGCTCAGGGTGACCGGCGGGAGGTCAGCACGCAGGCCACGGCCATCGCGCCTGCCGTGAGCAGCGCTGCCGCCGCCAGGGGCAGCAGCGGCAGCGGGACCGTGCCGTCCCGGGAGCCGGTGACCAGGCCGCTGACCGCCGCCTGGGCCGGGGAGCCGGTCGTCACCACCGCCATCAGCGCCGCGAGCAGCATCGCGGGCACCGCCCGGCCCGGGGAGCGCAGCAGCGGCCAGGCGGTGAGGGCGCCGACGGCCGTGCCCAGCAGGGCGCAGGCGAGCATCGCGAGCAGTCCCGCCGTACCGGCCGAGAGCCGCGGCACCCGCGTCTGGTGGTCGGCGCCCACCGGATCGCTGATCAGCGTCACGAGGAGGGTCGTGACGGTGCCGAGCACCGCCGTGGCGCCCAGGGCCACCAGCAGGGCGGCCAGGTGCGCGCGGGCCGGGCCGACCGCGGCGGAGACACAGGCGCGGGCCGCGGGCGGCTCGTTGGACACGCAGATCCGCACCAGCCAGGCGCCGACGGGCAGCAGCGCGGCGGCGGCGTAGCCGAGCGAGTCGAGGATCGGCTGATTGCTCTGCACCCCGACACCGAGGAACGCGGCGTACAGGATGACCGGCGGCAGCCAGCGCTGCGAGCGGGCGAGGAGGGCGGCCTGGTAGCGGAGCAGCGCGGTCATCGGCCGCCTTCCGGGGGCGCGGCGTGACGCACGCTCACCACGTGCCACGGCGGTCGGGCCGTCAGCAGGGTGCGCAGCAGCACGTCCGAGTGGGACGCGGGGACGGTGAGCCGGTACCTGCCGGGCGCGGTCTCGTCGGCGGCGGTGACGACGCGGCGCGCCTCCGCGGGCAGCCGCGCGCCGGCCGGCTCCTGGACCACGACGGTCACCTGCGGCCCGGTGGGCGTGACGGCGTCGGTCGTACGACGGTGGAGGCCGCCCTCGCGCACGGTGTACGTCGCGTCGGGCACCCCCGCCAGGCGGCCGGGGTCGTGGTCGACGAACACCACCGCCCCGCCCGCCGCGGTCCGCTCGGCGACCGCCCGCTCCAGCTCCGCCCGGGCGTCCGCGTCGAGGCCGGTCCACGCCTCGTCCAGGACGAGCAGCTCCGGCTCGGCGAGCAGGGCCTGGGCGACCGCGACCTTCTGGCTGCTGCCCTTGGAGAGCCGGGCCATGGGGGTGCCGGCGTAGGCCTCGGCGCCGAACCGTTCCAAGACGTCGCCCGCGGCGCGCCGGGCCGAGGCGCGCGACAGGCCGTGGACGGTGCCCAGGTGGGTGAGGTAGCCGAGGGCGGTGAAGGGGAGGGCGGAGGGGAAGCGCTCGGGGACGTAGGCGGTGCGGGGGCGGCCTCTCACCCGGCCCTCGGAGGGGGCGTCCAGACGGGCGAGCACGCGCAGCAGCGTGGACTTGCCGGTGCCGTTGGGGCCGTCTACGCGGGTGAGGCTGCCGGGGGTGAGGGCGAGGTCGACACCTCGTAAGACCCAGGGGCCGCGCAGGCCGTAGCGGCGGCCCACGTTGTCCAGGTGCAGATCGCGTTCCATGGTGGTCATGATGGCGCGTGGCCGCGGCAGGTTGCCTCGGGTCCTTGGCGCCGGTCAGCCGGGGCGTCGGGCCCCTTAGGGTGGGCGGCGTGAGCGACAGTCCATTCCAGCACGAAGTCATCGCCCGGGATCACGCGCCGCAGTTCGTCCTGCCCTTGGTCGTACGGCTCGAACGCGCCGCTCCCCCCGCCCGCACCGACGCCCTCGAGACCGCCGCCCGTGCCGTCCTCGTCATGCTCGGCGACGAACGCTCCCTCGGTGAGGGCGAGTGGGCGCAGGCGATGCGGGACTGGCAGGACGCGCGGATCCGCAAGGTCGTGCGGCGGGCGCGCGGTGCCGAGTGGCGCAAGGCCGAGGCGCTGCCGGGGATCACGGTCACCGGGAAGTCGGCGGAGGTGCGGGTGTTCCCGCCCGTTCCGCTGGACGGCTGGCCGAAGGAGCTGGCCAAGCTCCAGGTGTCGGGGACCGAGCTGGACGACCCGGAGCCGCCGCCGGCCGCCGACCCGGGCGTGCCCGTGCTGTGGATGAGCCCGCGGGTGGAGATGTCGGCGGGCAAGGCGATGGCCCAGGCGGGGCACGGCGCCCAACTCGCCTGGTGGGACCTGTCGGACGAGGAGCGGGCCGCCTGGCGGGACGCCGGGTTCCCGCTCGCCGTACGCACTCCCGACCCGGATCGGTGGCGAGAACTCGTGGACAGCGGACTGCCGTTGGTGCGGGACGCCGGGTTCACCGAGATCGCCCCGGGCTCCTGCACGGTCGTCGCCGACCATCCGGCGCTGCGCTGACACGGCGGCCACCGGTTGAACGCCCGGCCGGGCGCTCCCGTACCTCCGGTCACTGGTGCCCGGAACCTCAAATGTTCCTCTGAAGGACCGGTCGGAGGGGTTCGAGTCCGGGCACCGGGGCCATACCCCCGTCACGCCGGGAACAGCGAGCCGTCGAAGGGGACGACGCAGCGGATCCAGGTGGCGGGGAGAGTCGGCCGCAGGAGGGGACGGGGACGATGGAGCGACTGGGCACGGGAATCGGATGGCGGCCGGAGATCGCGGACGCCGTGGAGCGCATGCCGGGCATCGACTGGGTCGAGGCCGTGGCGGAGAACGTCTGCCCCGGCCATCTTCCCGAGTCGCTGCGGCGGCTGCGCGAGCGCGGGGTGACCGTCGTCCCGCACGGCGTCTCCCTCGGTCTCGGCGGCGCCGACCGGCCCGACGAAGGGCGTCTGACCGCGCTCGCCGAGCGGGCCGAGGCGCTGGGCTCGCCGCTGGTCACCGAGCACATCGCGTTCGTGCGGGCGGGCGGGCCCCTGACGGCCTCCCCGCGTCTGGAGGCGGGCCACCTGCTGCCGGTGCCGCGCACCCGGGACGCCCTCGACGTGCTGTGCGAGAACATCCGCGTCGCCCAGGCCGCGCTGCCGGTGCCGCTCGCCGTCGAGAACATCGCCGCGCTGATCTCCTGGCCGGGCGAGGAGATGACGGAGGGGCAGTTCCTCTACGAACTGGCCGACCGTACGGGGGTCCGGCTGCTGATCGACGTCGCCAACCTCCACACCAACCACGTCAACCGCGGCGAGGACCCGGCCGAGGCGCTGGCCGACCTGCCGCTGGAGGCCATCGCCTACGTCCATGTGGCCGGTGGCTTCGAGCGCGACGGCGTCTGGCACGACAGCCACGCCCACCCCGTCCCCCGTCCGGTCCTCGACATCCTGACCGACCTCGCCTCCCGCGTCTCGCCGCCGGGAGTGTTGCTGGAGCGCGACGAGAACTTCCCCGCGCCGCACGAGCTGGAGGGCGAGCTGACGGCGATCCGGGACGCGCTGGACAAGGGCCGCGAGCAGGCCGCGGGCGGCTCGGCGCTCAGCATCCGGACCCAGGGGACCACCTCCGACGACACCGCACCCACCGGCACCACCGCCTCCGCCCGGCAGCGCCTCGCGCTCGCCCAGACCGCCCTGCTCTCCGCGCTGGTCGCGGGGACGCCGGTGCCCGAGGGGTTCGACCGGGTGCGGCTCGGGGTGCAGGCGCGGGCGCTCGCCGGGAAGCGGGCGGACGTCGTCGCCAAGGTCGCGCCCGAACTGCCGGACATCCTCGGCGCGCGGTACCGGGCGGCCTTCCTCGGGTACGCCCACGGGCACCCCATGACCGACGGCTACCGGCGCGACGCGCTCGACTTCGCCGGGTATCTGCTGGGCGACGGCCGGCTTCCGGACGAGCGGGGCCGGGCCGAGCTGCGGGAGTGGTGGCTGGAGCGGTCGGGAGCACGGCCGCGCTCGCACCGGCCGGGGGTACGGCTGGCGCGGGCGACCCGGCGGGTGCTGCTGCGCCGGTGACCGCACGTCGGTCCGCGCCGACCGCAGCGGGCTGACCCGGCCCACGCCGACGCAGGTCCCACGGCCGGACGCCCCCGACACTACGTCCACGCTCGAGTGTGCCCGGTTTAACACCACCGCCACGGGGACCACCCCGCACATCCGCTTCGGCATCTTTTACCCCTGTATGCCAGCAACTCCCCCTCCCCCATTCGCCCTTGGTGTCCCGGATGCAACCATTCGTTCCCGTACGGCAGTTGGCGTGGACCGGGCAGTAACATGCCAGTCCCGCACTCGAAACCCACTAGCGTGCGGTGCCGTAACAGGAGGCACCATGCGACCGCGACCGCCCATCGACGGCCGAGGCATCGTCAGCGGCACGGGGATCATCATCACCGGCCTGACCGCGACCCTGCTGGCCCTGGTCTTCCCGATCTGGTCGTACGCCGACCGCTCCGGGACCGGGGTCGACGTGCTCAACGCCACGACCGTGTCCACGAGCTACGGGCCGCTGTCCGCCCTGGACCGGGAGTTCGTCACCAAGGTCCGGCTGGCCGGGCTGTGGGAACTGCCCGCCGGCCGGCAGGCGCAGCAGAAGGGCACGACAGCGGCGGTGCGGACGGCGGGGCAGCACCTGATCGAGGGGCACACCTTCCTGGACGAGCGGGTCCGCGGCGTCGCCTCGCAGCTCGGCCTGGCACTCCCCGACGAACCGAACGACCAGCAGAAGCAGTGGCTGGCGACCCTGGACGCGTCCCAGGGCGTCGAGTACGACCGCCAGTTCGCCAACCTCCTGCGCCTCGCCCACGGCAGGGTCTTCTCGGTCGTCGCCCAGGTCCGCGCCGGCACCCGCAACTCCCTGGTCCGTGCCCTCGCCGACGACGCCAACGCCACGGTCCTGGACCACATCAAGATCCTGGAGGCCACCGGATACGTCGACTTCGACGCCCTGGCCCAGGACATGGCCGCCGGCAGCACACCCCCGATCACGGCCTCCCCCGCCCCACCGCCCCTCATCGCCACCCCGCCCCCGGCCGTCCCGGTGACCCCGAGCTACCCGCTGCCCCCACCGGCCAGCAGCCCGCCCCCCGACCGGAACTAAGGGGAACGTCACATACCGGCAACGCATCGTCCGGATCGTGAACGAGGCATGGCGCCGGCCGGACCCTTTCGCATAGAACAGCGTCATGTTCTGGGTCCTTCTCCTGCTGCTGGCCTGGGCCGCCGCCGGAACCGCGTGTACGCGCCTGTGCCTGGCCGCCGTACGCGCCGCAGCCGACGATGTGGACGCGGGCCACGGACACGACCTCACGCTGTACGAGGCGGCGTTCCTGTCCGGCGGACCACGCCGGGTCGCCGACCTCACCCTCGTCTCCATGGCCCGGCAGCGCCGGCTGCTGCTCGCGCACACGGGCTGGGCGACCGTCGTCGACCCCCGGGGCCGGGACGAGATCGAGCGCTCGGTCATCGGGGCGATCGGGCCAGAGGGACAGTCCCGGATCGCCCCGGTGCGGGACGCCGCGGCCACCGCCGCCCCGGTGCGCGGCCTCGCCGACCGGCTGGTCCGCGACGGCCTCGCGGTGCCCGACGGCGCGCGGACCTCGGTCGCGGCGGCCGTCCGTCAGGTGCGGCTCGCCGCGCTCGGCGTCGTGGCGCTGGGCGCGCTCGCGCTGCTGACGCCGGCCCCCTCGGAGATGCCGCGCCACCTGGTCGCCCTCTGGTTCGCGCTCCCCCTCGCCCTCACCCTCAGCTGCCTGGCCATCGCCCGCGTCGAGGTCCACCCGTACTCCCGCTGGGCCTCTCCGGCCGGTCAGCGGCTGCTCGGCGCGCTGGCCCGGCGCACCGGCGGCGCCGACGACCGTACGTACCTGACGACCGTGGCGGTCCGGGGCGTGGCGGCCGTCGGGGAGCCGGATCTGCGCGCGGCCTTCGCCGACCGCGAGCAGCACTGGCGCGCCGGGCACACCAGGGGCGCATAGGGGGCATTGGCGCCGACACCGGCCGGACGGTGCTTGCCTTGGCCGACCGGCGAACGAAACATCCCTTCTGTTGCTGCCGTGCACTGAAGGGATACGCGATGAGAGCCCCCGCCCCCGCGCTCTACTCGGCCGCCGGGTCCTTGCTCCTGACAGCCCTCGCCGCCGCTCCCGCGGGCGGCGCCACCAGCGTTCCCGGCGCGGCCGAGCTGCGCGGCACCGCGACGGCCGCCGCGCGCGCCGAGGCCCGCGGCATCGCCTTCGGCAAGTGCGCCGCGGTGGAGGACCTGCCGGCCGACGTCCAGTGCGGCACGGTCCTGGTCCCGCTCGACTACGCGCACCCCGACGGCAAGCAGATCAAGCTCACCGTCAGCCGGGTCCGGGCCACCCACAAGGACCCGCACAACAGCAAGCGCAGGGTGCCCCGGCAGGGCTCCCTGGTGTACAACCCGGGCGGTCCCGGTGGCTCCGGGATGTACTTCCCGCTGATCGGCGTGGTCCCGGAGTGGAAGCGGCTGGCGGCGGCGTACGACCTCGTCGGCTACGCCCCGCGCGGTGTCGGCCGCTCCGCTCCGCTGTCCTGCCAGAACCCGAGGCGCTTCTTCAAGGCGCCCTCGCAGGCCCCGACGCACCCCTCGGAGTCGTACAAGCGCGAGCGCATCGCCGAGGCCAAGGCGTACGTGCGCGGCTGCGTCAAGCGGGCGGGCGGCGCGCTGCGGCACTACACCTCGCTCAACAACGCCCGTGACCTCGACGTCCTGCGTGCCGCGCTGGGCGAGGAGAGGCTGACGTTCATGGGTGCCTCGTACGGCACCTACTTCGGGGCGCTGTACGCGGCGCTGTTCCCCTCGCACGTGCGGCGGATGGTCTTCGACTCGGCGGTGAACCCGGACCCGGCGCAGATCTGGTACCGCAACAACCTCGACCAGTCGGCCGCGTTCGAGGGCCGCTGGGCGGACTTCCGGGAGTGGGTCGCCAAGCACCACAAGGTGTACGGGCTCGGCGACACCGCGGAGCGGGTGCAGCGCAGCTACGACCGGGCGGCGGCCCGGCTGGCGGCGGAACCGGCGGGCGGGAAGGTCGGGCCCGGGCAGTTGCAGGGGGCGTTCCTGATGGCCGGGTACTACGACGACTACTGGCCGCACCGCGCCGAGGCGCTCTCGAAGTATCTGAAGGGCCACCCGAAGCAGCTGATCGAGCAGGCGGGGCCGCATCCGGAGGCGGCGAAGGAGGCGGAGAACTCCAGCGCGGTCTACACGGCCGTCGAGTGCAACGACGCCCCCTGGCCGACGGACTTCAGGGTGTGGGACCGCGACAACACGCGGCTCGCACGGGTGGCGCCGTTCGAGACCTGGGACAACGTGTGGACGAACCTGCCCTGCGCGTACTGGCCCGCGCCGCGTCAGCAGGTGCTCGATGTGCGGACGGGGCCCGGGGAGTTGCCGCCCACGCTGATCCTGGCCGCCGAGCGGGATGCCGCCGCGCCGTACCAGGGGGCGCTGGAGATGCACCGCCGCCTGTCGGGCTCGGTGCTGGTGACGGAGCGGGACGCCGGGACCCATGGGATCGCCGGCGGGCCCAATCGGTGCGTCAACGGGTACGTCGACGCCTATCTCCTGGAAGGCCGGCTGCCGGTGCGGCGGGCGGGGTGCGCGCCGCATGCGGAGCCGAAGCCGAGAACCGCGCGATGATGCCGTCCACGGGGGCGTGGTGGCCGGTCGCGCGGTTCCCCGCGCCCCTCAGGGGGCGGTTCAGGCCAGCCCTGCCACCAGGTCCGCCACCGACTTCCGGCGGCCGGTGAAGAACGGGACCTCCTCGCGGACGTGCATGCGGGCCTCGGAGGCCCGCAGGTGGCGCATGAGGTCGACGATGCGGTAGAGCTCGTCGGCCTCGAAGGCCAGCAGCCACTCGTAGTCGCCGAGGGAGAAGGAGGCGACCGTGTTGGCGCGGACGTCGGGGTAGCCGCGGGCCATCTTGCCGTGGTCGGCGAGCATGCGGCGGCGGTCCTCGTCGGGCAGCAGGTACCAGTCGTAGCTGCGTACGAAGGGGTAGACGGAGACGTAGTTGCGCGGCGTCTCGTCGGCGAGGAACGCCGGGATGTGCGAGCGGTTGAACTCGGCGGGGCGGTGCAGCGCCATGTTCGACCAGACGGGCTCCAGGGAGCGGCCCAGCCGGGTGCGGCGGAAGAGGTTGTACGCCTCCTGGAGCTGGTCGGCGGTCTCCGCGTGCCACCAGATCATGAGGTCGGCGTCGGCGCGCAGCCCGGACACGTCGTAGGTGCCGCGCACGGTGACGTCCTTGGCGGCGAGCTGGTCGAACAGCTCCTGGACCTCGTCGGCGTAGCCCGCGCGGTCCTCGGGGAGGACGTCCTTCAGCCTGAAGACGGACCAGAGCGTGTAGCGGATGACCTCGTTGAGGTCCTTGGCCAGCTTGCCCTTGTTCGGGATCCGGCCGGCCTCGGTGGTGGGGGCGTCGTTGCTCATGGTCCTTATTCTCCCGCTCCTCCGTGCAGACTCTGCACCGGGTTGGCGGTGAGCTCCCGCATACCGCGGTCGTCCCCGTGGATCTGGTCGACCGCCGCGTACGCGCTCGCGATGCAGGCGGGAATGCCGACGCCGTCGTACTGCGCGCCGCACACCGCGAGCCCCGGCAGCTTGGCCACGTGCTCGCGGACGCGGGCCACGCGCGCGTGGTGGCCGACGGGGTACTGGGGCAGGCCGTCGGTCCAGCGGGTGACGCGGCTGTCGAGCGGGCGGGCGTCGAGGCCGGTGGCCTCGCGCAGGTCGTGGCGCGAGACGTCGACGAGTTCGGCGTCCTCGCGCTCCAGGACGGCCGTCTCCCCGTGGCGGCCGACGGAGGTGCGCAGCACGACCACGTCCGGGTTGTCGTCGGCGATCCAGCCCCACTTCTGCGAGGCGAAGGTGGACGCCTTGATGGTGCGGCCGTCGACCGGCGGGACGAGGAAGCCGCTGCCCGCCGGGAGGGCGGCGGTGTCGGTGCGACGGTAGGCGAGGGTGATCAACGCCATGGAGGCGTACTCCACGGCGGCGAGCTCGGCGGCGGCCTCGGGAGCCTCGGCGCGCAGGAGGTGCGCGGCGGCGGGCGCGGGGACGGCGACGACGACGGAGCCGGCGTGCAGCACGCGGTCCCCGGCGACGACACGCCAGCCGTCGGTGGTGCGGCGCAGCTCCGTCACGGGCGCGTCGGTGACGATGTCACCGCCCCGCGCGCGGACGGCGTCGGCGACGGCGAGGGGCAGGCGTCCGATGCCGCCCGCGATGCCCATGAAGACCGGCCCGGTCTGCTGCTGGGCGGCGGCCCTGGCCTGGATCTCGCGGACCGCCTCGGTCAGCGAGGTGTGGGTCCTGGCGGCCTGGTAGAGCTGCGGGACGGCCGAACGCATCGAGATGCGGTAGGCGTCGCCCGCGTACACCCCGCCGAGCAGGGGCTCGATGAGGCGGTCGACGACCTCGCGGCCGAGGCGCTCGGCCACGTACGCGCCGACCGCCACGTCGTCGCCGACCTCGGTGCGCGGCAGCTCGGCGTCGCGCTGGATGCGGGCGAGTCCCTCGTCGGACAGGACGCCGGCGAGGGCGGAGGCGGTGCCGGGGACGCCCATGACGTGTCCCTTGGGCATGGGGCGCAGGGCGCCGCGGGTCCAGATCGAGGCGGTCGCGGTGGCCGGCGGCTGGAGGCGCTCGTCGAGGCCCACCTCGCGCGCGAGGGCGACCGCTTCCGGTCGGCGCGCCAGCATCGACTCGGCCCCGAGGTCCACGCGGGTGCCGGCGATCTCGCCGGGCAGCAGCTTGCCGCCGACGCGGCCGGAGGCCTCCAGGACGGTCACGCGCGCCCCGCGCAGCAGCAGCCGGTGCGCGGCGGCGAGACCCGCGATACCGGCCCCGATGACGACGGCGTGCTCCGTCGTACCTGATCCGCTCATGGCTCCACCCTCTCAGACGCCACCGACAGTCCGGCGGGGGCCTCATGGTCTGTCCGAGTCCCGACCGTGACCGCATCGGGACCGTTCGGCCCCAACGTTCCGGGCGGCACCGGCGTCCAAGGAGCGTCAGTTCGCCACGACTCCCGGGGGGTACGCCAGATGCGCGCACCACGTTCCGTACGACCTGCCCAGGCCCTGGCCGGGCTGCTGCTGGCCGCCGCCCTGGCGCTGTCCGGGTGCAGCGGCTCGGGCGACGACTCCGGCAGCGCCGCCGGCGATGCCGGCGCGGCGCAGTCCCAGGCCAAGGAGGCCGCCCCGGGAGCCGCCGGGGACGACGCGAACGGCGCCGGCAGGCAGGCCGGCACCGCGCCCAAGCTGCCGACCAGCCACATCATCCGCACCGCGGAACTGACCGTGCAGGTCAAGAACGTGCCGAAGGCGCTGGAGGCGGCGCGCACGGCCACCGTGGACGCGGGCGGTTACGTAGGCAAGGAGGCCACCTTCCGCGACGAGGAGGGCACCGAGGAGACGCAGGTGACCCTGCGGGTGCCCGCCGACCGGTACGAGGAGGTCCTGGCCGCGCTGGAGGGCTCGGGGAAGCTGCTGGAGCGCACGGCGAAGGCGCAGGACGTCACCGACCAGGTCGTGGACGTGGAGAGCCGTATCAAGTCGCAGCGGGCGAGCGTGGCCCGGATCCGGGAGCTGATGGACCAGGCCACCAGGCTGAGCGACGTGGTGACCCTGGAGGGCGAACTGAGCACCCGCCAGGCGGACCTGGAGTCACTGCTCGCCCGGCAGGCGTCCCTGAAGGACCGCACGGGCCTGGCCACCATCACCCTGTCGCTGTCGGAGAGGCCGGTCGAGAAGGCCGCCGAGGACGACGACCCGGGGGTCCTCGACGCGCTCGCGGGCGGCTGGGACTCGTTCGTGTCGATGCTGCGCTGGATCGTGGTCGTCGTGGCCGCGGTGCTGCCCTTCGCCGCGGTCCTCGCGCTGCTCCTGCTGGTCTGGCTGCGCTGGATCCGTCCGCGGCTGTCCCGCCGCCCGGCCCCGGCGGGCGCGTCCACCACGCTCGGCCCGCTGCCGACGGCCCGCCCCGCCGCGCGCCCCGGACCCACCGAGCAGGAGGGTGAGCGGGACTGAAATGCCCCACGCCCGTAGCGTGTTCGCATGAACATGAGTGCTGCGAGGGAACGGCTGGTCGTGATCGGCGGCGACGCCGCGGGAATGTCCGCGGCGTCGCAGGCGCGTCGGCTGAAGGGGCCCGGCGAGCTGGAGATCGTGGCGTTCGAACGGGGCCACTTCACCTCGTACTCGGCGTGCGGGATCCCGTACTGGGTGGGCGGGGACGTCGAGGAGCGGGACGAGTTGATCGCCCGGACGCCCGAGGAGCACCGGGCCCGTGACATCGATCTGCGGATGCGCACCGAGGTCACGGAGATCGACGTGGCGGGGCGCCGGGTACGCGCGCGTGACCTGGACTCCGGCGCCGAGTCGTGGACGTCGTACGACAAACTCGTGATCGCGACCGGGGCCCGGCCGATCCGGCCGGAGATGCCGGGGGCGGACGCGCCGGGGGTGCACGGGGTGCAGAGCCTCGACGACGGGCAGGCCCTGCTCGACACGCTGGCACGCACGCGTGGCCGCAGGGCGGTGGTGGTTGGCGCCGGTTACATCGGCGTCGAGATGGCCGAGGCCCTCATCAAGCGGGGCTACGAGGTGACCGTCGTCAACCGCGGCAGCGAGCCGATGTCGACCCTCGACCCGGACATGGGCCGGCTGGTGCACGAGGCGATGGAGGGCCTGGGCATCACCATGGTCAACGACGCCAGTGTCACCAAGGTCCTGACCGGGGCGGACGGCCGGGTGCGCGCGGTGGCCACGGAGGACGCCGAGTACCCGGCGGACGTGGTGGTCCTGGGCATCGGGGTGCGCCCCGAGACGGCCCTCGCGCAGGCGGCGGGTCTGCCCGTCGGCGACCACGACGGGCTGCTGACCGACCTCGGCATGCGGGTGCGCGGCCACGAGGACATCTGGGCGGGCGGCGACTGCGTGGAGGTCCGCGACCTGGTCTCCGGCCAGGAGCGCCACATCGCCCTCGGCACGCACGCCAACAAGCACGGCCAGGTCATCGGCGCCAACGTGGGCGGCGGTTACGCGACCTTCCCGGGCGTGGTCGGCACCGCGGTCAGCAAGGTCTGCGACCTGGAGATCGCCCGCACGGGCCTGCGCGAGAAGGACGCGCACCGCGCGGGGTTGCGGTTCGAGGCGGTCACCGTCGAGTCCACGTCCCGCGCGGGGTACTACCCCGGCGCCTCCCTCATGACGGTGAAGCTGCTCGCCGAGCGCCGTACGGGGCGGCTGCTGGGCGTGCAGATCGTCGGGAGGGAGGGCGCCGGCAAGCGGGTCGACATCGCGGCGGTGGCGCTCACGGCCGGGATGACGGTGGAGCAGATGACGGTCCTGGACCTGGGCTACGCCCCGCCGTTCAGCCCCGTCTGGGACCCCGTCCTGGTGGCGGCCCGCAAGGCCGCGGCGAAGGTGCGGGCCTCCTGACGACGGGGGCCCCTGACGACGGGGCCTAGGCGGAGCCGTTGATCCGTTCGATGGCCTGGCGGGCCTGGTCGACGGGCGGGCGCGGCGGCAGGGAGGAGACGGAGGCGCTCGAGGCCACCGCGGCCGGCTGCTCCCCCGCCGGTTTCGCGTGGGCCGCGGGCCGGGTCGAGCGCAGCCGGTGGCTCACCGCCTCGTCGAGGGTCACCGGACGCTGCAGCTGCGCGGCCAGCCGCCCCGCGTCCTGGCCCAGCCGGGCCACGTCCTCCCAGGGCAGCCGCAGCGTCAGCGCGATCTCGGCCTCGCCGTCGGGAGTCGCGTGCATCGCGGGAGTAACTCGGTCGTTCATCGCCTGTTCCTCACGTTGACCCGCGACCCACCTTCCCCGTGCCGCGGACGGTTGAGGAGTCATACGCACGCGCGCGTGGCGGCGTTCACCGATTCACGCACCGCATCGCGGGCACTACTTCCTTGTGGTCATCCCCGTCCATGACGTGAACCCGGTGCGCCGCACCCCTGTGGTGACGTACGCGCTCATCGCCGCGAACGTGCTGGTCTTCCTGTACATGCCCGGCCTGGCCGGCTCCGTGGCGGGCGACAGCGGTCTGTCCCAGCTCTGTCATCTCCAGGCGTTCCTGGACCACTACGCGGCGGTGCCGCAGGAGTTGATCCACCACCAGCTGCCCCGGGTGGTCCCCACCGGCGAGGTGGCCATGGGGCAGCACGGCCCCGGCTGCGCGGTCGGTCCGCCGGGCTACGACAAGTCGCCCGTGCAGTCCGTCTTCACCGCGATGTTCCTGCACGGCGGCTGGCTGCACCTGCTGGGCAACATGCTCTTCCTGCTGATCTTCGGCAACAACGTCGAGGACCGCATGGGCCATGTGCGCTTCGCGCTGTTCTACCTCGTCTGCGGCTACGCGGCGTCCTACGGCTTCGCGCTCCTCAACGACGACTCGGGCGACCCTCTGATCGGCGCCTCGGGAGCCATCGCCGGGGTGCTCGGCGCCTATCTGGTGCTGTATCCGAAGGCCAGGGTGTGGGTGCTCGTGCCGTTCCTGGTCTTCCTGCCGCTGCGGCTGCCGGCCTGGCTGGTGCTGGGCTTCTGGTTCGTGCTCCAGGCGGTGTACTCCTCCGGCGAGGGCGTCTCGGCCGCCGGGACCGTGGCGTACGCGGCCCACGTCGTGGGCTTCCTCGCCGGCATGCTGCTCGCCTGGCCGCTCAAGCCGGGGACACCACCGCCGCCGGAACCGCGCGGCCTGCTGTTCGGCAGGAAGGCACGGCCCCGGCACACGTGGTGAACCGGCGAGAGGGGCTCCGCGGGAGGAGCCCTAACGGGCCGTCTGCGTGTGGACGTACTCCACGAGCCGGGTCAGCGCGTCCGGGTCGGTGGTCGGCATGACGCCGTGGCCGAGGTTGAAGACATGGCCCTCCAGGTCCTTCGCCGAGTCCAGCACCTCGCGGGCCTTGGCCTCGACGGCCCGGGTGCCGGCGAACAGGACGGTCGGGTCGAGGTTGCCCTGGAGCGCCTTGCCGGGGCCGACCCGGCGGACGGCCTCGTCGAGCGGGACGCGCCAGTCGACGCCGACGACGTCCGCGCCGGCCTCGCCCATCAGACCGAGCAGTTCCCCGGTGCCGACACCGAAGTGGATGCGCGGGACACCGTAGGACTCCACCGCGCGGAACACCTTCGCCGAGGCGGGGAGCACCGAGCCGCGGTAGTCCGCCGGGGCGAGGGCGCCGGCCCAGGAGTCGAACAGCTGGACCGCCGAGGCACCGGCCTCGATCTGCACCTTCAGGAACGCGGCCGTGATGTCCGCGAGACGGTCGAGCAGGTCGGCCCAGAGCTCGGGGTCGCCGTACATCATCGCCTTGGCGTTCTCGTACGTCCGCGACGGGCCGCCCTCGACGAGGTAGCTCGCGAGGGTGAAAGGCGCGCCCGCGAAACCGATGAGCGGGGTCGGGCCGAGTTCACGGGTGAGCAGGCCGATGGCCTCGGTGACGTAGGAGACGTCCTCGGGGGTGAGGTCGCGCAGCTGGGCGAGGTCGGCGCGGGTGCGGATCGGGCGCTCGACGACCGGGCCGACGCCGGGCTTGATGTCGAGGTCGATGCCGATGGCCTTGAGCGGGACGACGATGTCGCTGAAGTAGATCGCCGCGTCCACGTGGTGCCGGCGCACCGGCTGGAGGGTGATCTCGGTGACCAGCTCGGGCCGCATGCAGGACTCGAGCATCCCGACGCCCTCGCGGACCTTGCGGTACTCCGGCAGTGAGCGCCCGGCCTGCCGCATGAACCACACCGGGGTGTGGGGCACGGGCTCACGGCGGCAGGCCCTGAGGAACGCGGAGTCGTACGGGGCGGACGGCGGCGTCTGGTTTGCACTCACGGGGGAAAGTCTCGCACGGCGCCGGGGCCGCTTTTCCCTGCCGGTGGGGCAATCCGGGCAACGGTCCGGGCACGGGGTGTCAGGCCCCCACCATGGCCCCGTTCCCCTTAACCTTCCGCCATGGCTGCGGCTCAGGGACGACTGTCGGACGGCACTGGCGGGATGGACGACGAGAGGGAGGGGGACGGGCATGGAAGCGGTACGGCGGCTCCGCCGGCTTTCCAGGCCGCGGTCCAGGCCCTGCGCGCCGGCCGGCTGCGACCGCAGATCGAGATCGAGCCGACCAGGGCCCCGCAGCGGCTGGCCCCGTTCGCCCACGCGCTGGAGGCGGCGGTCGTCGACGGGGACCAGGACCTGGCCGACGGCCGGCTGGTGCTGCTGCACGACCCGGACGGGCACGACGCCTGGCGGGGTACGTTCCGGCTGGTGACGCTGGTGCGCGCGGAGCTGGAGCCGGAGATGGCGGCGGACCCGCTGCTGCCCGACGTGTGCTGGTCGTGGCTGACGGGTGCGCTCCAGGCGCGCGGGCTGTCGTGCGGCGAGCCGAGCGGCACGGTCACCCGGGCGAGCTCCCACTACTTCGGCGGTCTCTCCGAGCGCCCCGCCGCCTCGCAGATCGAGATCCGGGCGTCCTGGACGCCGCGCGAGGGGTTGAACGGGGTGCCGGACACGGCGGGGCATCTGGCGGCCTGGTGCGATCTGCTGGCCCAGGTCGCGGGGCTGCCGCCGGCCGGTCCGGGGGACGCCTCGGTGGTGACGCTGCCGCAGCGGCGCGGTCCTCAGTCGCGCTGACTGTCGCGCGCTGACTGTTGACCATCTCTTTGTCGACACGGCCACTTTCAGTCATGAGTGACCACTCGAACGAACCGATTCGTTCACCGAACGATCGACCACACGTCCGAATTGCACTAATTGTTACTCACTAGATCGTGATCATTCTCTAAAGGCCCACGGGTTTGGTGCCGAAGACGACTGTGACCTCACAGCCGTCCCCCACCCCAGGAGGCCTGGTGTCCGTTCTCCTCGAGCAGCCCGCAAGCCTGGTCGCCTACCGTCCGAACAAGCCGACCGCAATGGTGGTCGTGGCCGACCCCCGGGTCCGCTCCACCGTCACCCGCCACCTCTGGGCGCTCGGCGTCCGCGACGTCATCGAGGCCTCGTCCGTCGCCGAGGCCCGTCCCCGTATCGGCAGCCCCCGCGACATCTGCGTCGCCGACGTCCACCTTCCCGACGGCTCCGGCCTGACCCTGCTCTCCGAGACCCGCGCGGCGGGCTGGCCCAACGGCCTCGCCCTCTCCGCGGCCGACGACATCGGCGCCGTCCGCAACGCCCTCGCGGGCGGTGTGAAGGGCTACGTCGTCACCGGCACCCGCACCAACGTCGGGCTCCCCACCCGACCGGGCGCCGCCCCCATCGGCTCCCGCGCCGCCGGAATGCACCGCCGCCCCCCGGGTGCCCCGAGCCACCCGGGCGGCTACCGCGAGCTCTCCGGCCGCGAGGTCGAGGTGCTCCGCCTGGTCGCGGAGGGCCAGTCCAACAAGGCCATCGGCGTCTCGATGGGCCTGTCCGCGCTGACCGTCAAGAGCCACCTCGCCCGCATCGCCCGCAAGCTGGGCACCGGCGACCGCGCCGGCATGGTCGCGGTGGCCCTTCGGACCGGCATCATCCACTGACCGCTCCCCGACCGACCACCGTTCCCACGATCCGGCCGTTCGATCCTTCGCCTCGCCCCTTCACGGACGTGAACCGGATCAGCCCCCGATCCGACCGCACGCCCCCGATCGGTCGTGAACCCGCGGATTCACCGACCTGACTGGTTTACGACCCTCAAGCGCCCGCCGACGGAACGTTCCGTCGGCGGGCGCTGTCCATCCACAGATACCCTTGACAGGTGACCGACGCCCAAGAGACCGCAGCAGACAGCCCACTGCGAACCACCGGAGGCGCCCCTCCGGACGACGGCGGATCTTCTGTTGCGGGGGCGCCTGATCTCGAGCCCGCTCTCGAGCCCGGCCCCGAGCCGGGTCCTGAGCCGACTCCTTTGCTCGAACCGCGCGAGGGCGTCCCGCCCGTGATCACCGACGAGGACACGCTCGCCCGGGTGATCGCCGCCTTCGCGGCCGGCTCCGGCCCGGTGGCCGTCGACGCCGAACGGGCGTCCGGCTACCGCTACGGACAGCGCGCCTACCTCGTCCAGCTGCGGCGCGAGGGCGCCGGGACCGCGCTGATCGACCCCGTGGCCTGCCCCGACCTCTCCGGCCTCGGCGAGGCGCTGTCCGGCGTCGAGTGGGTGCTGCACGCCGCCACCCAGGACCTGCCGTGCCTGCGCGAGATAGGCATGATCCCCACCTCCCTGTTCGACACCGAGCTCGCCGGACGGCTCGCCGGGTTCCCCCGGGTCGGGCTCGGCGCGATGGTCGAGGGCGTCCTCGGCTTCGTCCTGGAGAAGGGGCACTCCGCCGTCGACTGGTCGACCCGGCCGCTGCCCGACCCGTGGCTGCGTTACGCCGCGCTGGACGTGGAGCTCCTCGTCGACCTCCGGGACGCGCTGGAGAAGGAGCTGGACCGGCAGGGGAAGCTGGAGTGGGCGCGGCAGGAGTTCGACGCCATCGCCTCGGCCCCGCCGCCGGAGCCGCGCAAGGACCCCTGGCGCCGGACCTCCGGCATGCACAAGGTGCGGCGGCGCCGACAGCTGGCCGTGGTGCGGGAGCTGTGGCAGACCCGGGACCGGATCGCCCAGCGGCGGGACGTGTCGCCGGGCAAGGTGCTCTCCGACGCGGCGATCGTGGAGGCCGCGCTGTCGCTTCCGGCGAACACGCACGCGCTGGCCGCGCTGAACGGCTTCGGGCAGCGGATGGGCAGGCGTCAGCTGGAGCAGTGGCAGGCGGCCGTGGACCGGGCCAAGGAGCTGGCCGAGGCGCAGTTGCCCGCGCCCGGACAGCAGCTCACCGGGCCGCCCCCGCCCCGCGCGTGGGCCGACAAGGACCCCGCCGCCGCGGCCCGGCTGTCGGCGGCGCGCGCCGGTGTCTCCGCGCTGGCGGAGCGGCTCACCATGCCGCAGGAGAACCTCATCACGCCGGACACCGTGCGACGGGTCTGCTGGGAGCCGCCGCAGACGGTGGACGCCGAGTCGGTGGGCGCCGCGCTCGCGGGGTACGGGGCCCGGCCCTGGCAGGTGGAGCTGGTCACCCCGGTGCTGGTGAGCGCGTTGTCCGCGTGAGGGCTCTCACCGCGTCACGTGAGGGCTCTCATCGCGTCACCGTGAGGGCTCGCTATCGGGTCGCTCCTCGCGTGAAGCCGTTGTAGATGAAGCGCTGCAAGCTCAGGAAGACGATCAGCGTCGGGAGGATCACCAGGACCGCGCCCGCCGAGATCACCTCCCAGTGGGCCGCGTAGGGGCCCCGGAAGCGGAACAGCGACGTCGAGATCACGCCAAGATCTTCGGACGGCATGTAGAGGAAGGGGATGTAGAAGTCGTTGTAGACGGTGATCCCCTTCACGATCACCACGGTGGCGATCGCCGGCTTCAGCAGTGGAAAGATGATCTTCCAGTAGATCGTGAAGGTGTTGGCCCCGTCGAGACGGGCCGACTCGTCCAGGGAGATCGGGATGGACCGTACGAACTGCAGGAAGATGTAGATCGAGACGATGTCCGTGCCCATGTAGAGCGCGATCGGCGCCCACAGGGTGTCGAACAGGCCGAAGCTGTTGACGATCTGGAAGGTCGCCACCTGGGTCGTCACACCGGGGACCAGGGCCGCGATCAGGAAGAGCGCCACCACCAGCCTGCGGAAGCGGAAGGTGAAGCGGTCGATGGCGTACGCCGTCATCGAGCCGATGAGGACCGTGCCGCCGATCGACACCACCAGGATGATCGCCGTGTTGGCGAAGGCCTGGAGCATCTCGCCGTCCCGGAACGCCGAGGCGTAGTTGCCGAGGTTCAGCGGGTTGTCGGGCAGGCTCAGCGCACCGCTCGCGTTCGCCATCTCCTGCTCCGACTTCAGGGAGGTCAGCAGGACGACGACCAGCGGGAGCAGGACCACCACGGTCGCGGCGACCAGGGACAGGTACACGAGGGCGCGGGAGACCGCGTGGCGGGTCATACGAGGTCCACCTTGTCGTCGGGGACCAGGCGCCGCTGGATCCAGGTCACCAGCAGGATGACCAGCAGCAGCACCACCGCGGCCGCCGAGGCCAGGCCCGTCTTGTTGAAGCGGAAGGCGAGGTTGACCGTCTGGATCACGAAGGTCTCGGTGCCGGTCGCGCCGCCGGTCATGATGTACGGGATCTCGAAGGCCGACAGCGAGCCGGAGATCGACAGGATCACGGTCAGGGTCAGCACCGGTTTGATGCCCGGCGCGATGATGTAGCGGAACTGGTGCCAGCGGTTCGCGCCGTCCAGCTCGGCCGCCTCGTACAGCTCCCCCGGGATCGACTGGATCGCGCCCAGGAACAGCACGAAGTTCAGGCCGAGATAGCGCCACATCGAGACTCCGGCCAGCGAGGTGTTGGCGGAGACCGGGGTGCCGAGCCAGGCGTGGTCGGAGTGGACGCCGAAGAGGCTCAGGACCGAGTCGAGGGTGCCGCCGTCCTGGAAGAAGTAGAGGAAGACGAAGCCGATCGCCACCCCGTTGATCAGGTACGGGAAGAAGAGCACGCCCTTGAAGAAGTTCCGGAAGCGGACGTTGAAGCTCAGGACCGTCGCGAAGTAGAGCGCGGCGACGATCTGGAGGGCGGAGGCGGCCAGGTAGTAGCCGCTGACCCAGAACACCTCGAAGAGTTCGGGACGGGTGAAGATCTCCTCGTAGTTCCCGGCGCCCGTGTAGTGCAGTTCGGGGCTCACGCCGTCCCAGTCGGTGAGGCTGTACGCCAGCATGTTGGCGATCGGCGCGTAGGTGAAGGTGATCAGCAGGGTGAGCGGGGCGAGGAGGAAGAGCCAGGGGGCCACACCGCGCCCCGCACGGGTCCGGCGTGGGGCGGGGGCCGGGACGGGGGCGGCCGCGGTCACCTCCACGGCCGCCTTCCGGGTCGTCTGTGTCATCAGGACCCCTGGTTCTTCCGGGCGTCGGCCCAGCGCTCGCTGAGGTCGGCGAAGAAGTCGTCGAGGCTGCCCTTGCGCGCGCCCCGGGCGAGGTCGACGAGGTTCTGGCGGTACTCGGGGGCGTAGATGCCGACCTCCGAGTCACTGTCGAGCTGCTTGACCTCGGCGCCCTTGGCGTCGTCCAGCTCGATGAACTTCACGCCCTGCTCCTCGTACGGCTTCATCACGTCGGGCAGCGGGGCGGCCTTGAGCGGGGAGATCGCCAGGTTGTCCTGTCCGTAGGTGGACTTGTCGGTGAACCAGTCGACCCAGGCGCGGGCCGCCTCCTTGTGCGGGGAGTGGACGTTGATGCCCTGGTTGTAGTCGGGGCCGATCACCGCGCAGAACTTCCCGTCGACCTGGGCGGGGAAGGGCATGAAGCCGATGTCGTCGGGGTCGGCGCCCGCCTTCTTCGCGGCGTCCCGGAACTGGACGATCGCCCAGGTGCCGAGCCACTGGGTGGCGATCTCGCCCTTGGCGGTGCGGGCCTTGGACTCCTCCCAGTTGCTGGTCGTCGGGTCCTTCTCGACGAGTTTCTGCTTGACCATGTCGTGCAGCAGGGTGTCGCCGACGCGCAGGTCGGCGCCCTCGGCCCAGGGGTCGCCCGCGGCGAGCTTGTCGGTCGCCCTCGGGTCGCAGTGGACCGAGCCGTTGACCGCCGTCCAGGCACTGAGCGTCCAGCCGGCCGAGAAGTTGGTGTAGTACGGGATCGCGTCGGTCCTGCCCTTGATGGCCTTGAGGTCGGCGAGGAACTCGGCCGGGGTGGTGGGCCATTGGGTGATCCCGGCCTCCTTCCAGACCCGCTTGTTGTAGATGAAGCCGGGGCTCACGCCGTTCGGGCTCTGTCCGTAGACCTTGCCGTCGACGGTGGTGACGTCGGTGAAGCGGTACTTCTTGCCGCGCTCCGCCGCGGTGCCGAGCGAGGCGAAGAACTTCGGGTAGTCCGCCTTCTTGATGACGGCCGGGATCAGCAGGACGTCGCCGTAGTTCTTGGTGTTCATCCGGATCTTGACCTCGGACTCGTAGTTCGTGAGCCCTTCGAACTCGACCTTGACCTTCGGATAGGTCTTGTTGAACTCGGCGGCGTACCGCTTCAGCGTGCCGTCCTGGATCAGGTCGGTGCGCACGGTGAGGACCTTGATGGTTCCGGTGACCTTCGCCGGGTCGTCGGGCGCCTCGGCGTCCGCGCCCTTGGTGGTGCCTCCCGTGCCGGTGCAGCCGGCGGCCAGCAGGGCGGCGCCCACGGCCAGGACGAGGGTGTGACGACGGTTCATGTGCATCAGCTCCGTTCGGGACGTTCCTGGGACGGACGAGCACGTGCGGGTTGGCTGGTTCGGAACTCTGACAGCGTTGTCTTAACCGGTAAAGTCCCTATCCCGCCAACGATGCCAAAAAGTGTCCGCAGCACTGGACTTGATCGGTTTAGGGAGTGCGTACATGCTTCAGGCCACACCGCTCACCGAGGGCTGGACCCTGCTGCACGACCGGGCCGCGCTCCCGGCCGCCGTGCCGGGCTGCGTCCACACCGATCTGCTGGCGGCCGGGGTGATCCCGGACCCCTTTCTCGGGCGGAACGAGACCGAGGTGGCGTGGGTGGGGCGGCGGGAGTGGACGTACGAGACGGATCTGCGCGCCGCGCCGGGTGCCGCGGGGCACGAGCAGACCGACCTGGTCTTCGAGGGGCTCGACACGGCCGCCGAAGTCCGGCTGGACGGACGGCTGCTGGGGCGCACTCGGAACATGCACCGCTCCTACCGCTTCGACGTGACCGGTCTGGAGGGGCGGCTCTCGGTGCGGTTCGCCTCCGCCTACGCCGAGGCCGAGGCGGTGCGCGGGAGGCTCGGGGAGCGGCCTGCCGCGTACGACGAGCCCTTCCAGTACATCCGCAAGATGGCCTGTTCCTTCGGCTGGGACTGGGGGCCGACGCTGGTGACGGCCGGGATCTGGCGGCCGGCCCGTCTGGAGCACTGGTCGACGGCCCGGATCGCCCGGGTGCGACCGCTGGTCACCGTTGATGTCGAACACAGCCTGGGTGTCGCGGAGTTGGCGGTCGACGTCGAGCGGACCCGGGTCGAGGCACCGCTCGACGTGGTGGCCACCGTGGGTGGGGTGCGGGTGCGCGCCGCGGTCGACGGGGCGAGCGGGGTCGTACGGCTCGACGTGCCGGACGTGGCCCTGTGGTGGCCGCGCGGGTACGGGGACCAGCCGCTGTACGACGTGGAGGTGACGCTGCTGCACGGGGACGCCGTGCTCGACGTGTGGCGGCGGCGGATCGGCTTCCGCACGGTCGAGCTGGACCGGTCGGCGGACGAGCACGGCACCGGGTTCACCTTCGTCGTCAACGGCACGCGGCTCTTCGCTCGGGGGGTCAACTGGATCCCGGACGACGTCTTCCCGTCCCGTGTCACCCGCGAGCGGTACCGGGAGCGGCTCGCGCAGGCCGCCGGGGCGGGGGTGGACCTCGTGCGGGTCTGGGGCGGCGGGATCTACGAGAGCGCCGACTTCTACGACGCCTGCGACGAGTTGGGCCTGCTGGTGTGGCAGGACTTCCCGTTCGCGTGCGCCGCCTATCCGGAGGAGCAGCCGCTGCGGGGCGAGGTGGAGGCGGAGGCGCGGGAGAACGTCGTACGGCTGATGCCGCACCCGTCGCTGGTGCTGTGGAACGGCAACAACGAGAACCTGTGGGGTTTCCGGGACTGGGGCTGGGAGGAGCGCCTCGCCGGGGACTCCTGGGGGGAGGGCTACTACCTGGGCGTACTGCCGCGGGTGGTGGCCGAGGTGGACCCCACGCGCCCGTACACGGCGGGCTCGCCCTGGTCCGGGTCCTGGGATCGGCATCCGAACGATCCGGCGCACGGGACGCACCACTCGTGGGAGGTGTGGAACCGGGAGGACTACGCGCGCTACCGGGCGGATGTGCCGCGGTTCATGGCCGAGTTCGGCTGGCAGGCGCCGCCCGCGTACGCCACCTTGCGGCGGGCGCTGCCGGGCGAGGAGCTCGCGGCGGACTCCCCCGGGATGCTGCACCACCAGAAGGCCGACGACGGCAACGGCAAGCTGCGGCGCGGACTGGAACGCCATTTCGCCTTCCCCGAGGGCGACTTCGACCGCTGGCACTACCTCACCCAGGTCAACCAGGCGCGGGCGGTGGCCACCGGGATCGAGCACTGGCGCGCGCACTGGCCGGTGTGCGCGGGGACGGTGCTCTGGCAGCTCAACGACTGCTGGCCGGTGACGAGTTGGGCGGCGATCGACGGAGACGGACGGGAGAAGCCGCTCTACCACGAGCTGCGGCGGCTGTACGCGGACCGGCTGTTGACGGTCCAGGAGGGTCGGGTGGCCGTCGTCAACCAGGCCCCGGAGGCGTGGACGGGGGTACTGCGGCTGCGGCGGATGTCGGTCGAGGGGGCGCTGATCGGCGAGGAGAGGGTGGAGTTCGGCGCCGGAGGGCGGACGGTGGCGCGTGTCGAGGTGCCGAAGGGGCTGGCGCCGGTCGGGGCGAAGGAGTTCCTCGTCGCGGACGCGGACGGGCTGCGGGCCCTGCACTTTCCCGAGGCGGACCGCGACATCCCCTACCCGCGACCGGAGTTCGACGTCGCGCTCGTGCCGGGCGGCATCCGGGTGACGGCCCGGACCCTCGTACGGGATCTGCTGTTGCAGGCCGACCGGCTGGATCCGGACGCGGCCGCCGACCGGGGGCTGGTCACGCTGCTGCCGGGCGAACAGGTGACCATCGGGGTCCGTGGCTGGAAGACTCCTGATCCGGTCGCCGCCCGATCCGCCCTGTACTGCCTGGAGCCCAGCCGATGACAGCCCAGCCGGCCCCTCGCGTCACCATCAAGGACGTCGCCGCGCGCGCCGGTGTGTCCAAGGGGGCCGTGTCGCTCGCGTTCAACCACAAGCCGGGGCTGTCGGAGGCGACCCGGGACCGGATCTTCGAGGCCGCGCGGGAGCTGGGCTGGGCGCCGAACCTCACCGCGCGGACGCTCGCCGGGTCGCGGGTGGACGTGGTGGGCCTCGCGATCTGCCGGCCGGCGCGGCTGCTGGGGCTGGAGCCCTTCTACATGGAGTTCATCTCGGGTGTGGAGAGCGTGCTGACCGAGCGGTCCTGCTCGTTGCTGCTGCGGCTGGTGCGGAACGTGGAGGAGGAGGCCGGGCTGCTGGAGAGCTGGTGGCGCGGGCGGCAGATCGGCGGGGCGATCCTCGTGGACTTCCGGCCGGACGACCCCCGGGTGGGGGTGGCGGAGCGACTGGGGCTGCCCGTGGTCGGCGTAGGGCATCCGTCGCTGACCGGGGGCCTGACGTCCGTGTGGACCGACGACGCGACCGCCGTGACCGAGGCGGTGCGGTATCTGGCGGCGCTCGGGCACCGGCGGATCGCCCGGGTCGGGGGCGCGGCGGCGCTCGGGCACACCGCGGCTCGCACGGCCGCCTTCGACGAGGCGGCGCGGACGCTGGAGCTGGCCGGGGCGTGGCAGGTGACCACCGACTACTCGGGGGAGGCGGGGGCGCGGGCGACGCGGTCGATGCTGGCGGCGGACGCGGCGGACCGGCCGACCGCGATCGTGTACGACAACGACATCATGGCGGTGGCGGGGCTGTCGGTGGCCGCGGAGATGGGGTTGCGGGTGCCCGACGACGTGTCGCTGCTGGCGTGGGACGACTCGCAGCTGTGCCGGCTCACGCATCCGACGCTGTCCGCCATGAGTCATGACGTGCACGGATTCGGCGCGGACGTGGCCCGTACCCTGTTCGGAGCAATCATGGGGGACGGTCCGGGCTCGCACCCGGTGCCCACTCCGGTGCTCACCCCGCGCGGTTCGACCGCTCCCCCGCGGGTGTGACCTTCGCCGCTCCCCCCTCCAGGACTGTGCAGCTACGTTACCCACAAGTAGCATGGGCCTGAGCGCGCGCTCAGCGCTTGCGCTTGCGCCGTGCAGCAGTGCCATCCCGCATCTGGAGGAGAGCCATCGTGCCTCGTACCGTCAGGGACGTCGTCTTCGTCGACGGCGTCCGCACCCCGTTCGGCAAGGCGGGCCCGAAGGGCATCTACCACGAGACCCGCGCCGACGACCTCGTCGTGAAGGCGATCCGGGAGCTGCTGCGCCGCAACCCGGGTCTGGACCCGAAGAAGATCGACGAGGTCGCCATCGCCGCGACCACCCAGATCGGTGACCAGGGTCTGACCATCGGCCGCACGGCCGGCATCCTCGCCGGTCTGCCGCAGTCGGTGCCCGGCTACTCGATCGACCGCATGTGCGCCGGCGCCCTGACCGCCGTCACCTCGGTCGCCGGTTCGGTCGCCTTCGGCGCGTACGACATCGCCATCGCCGGTGGTGTCGAGCACATGGGCCGCCACCCCATGGGTGAGGGCGTCGACCCCAACCCGCGCTTCGTCTCCGAGAAGCTGGTCGACGAGTCCGCCCTGTTCATGGGCATGACCGCCGAGAACCTGCACGACCGGTACCCGACGATCACCAAGCAGCGCGCCGACGAGTACGCCGTGCGCTCGCAGGAGAAGGCCGCCAAGGCGTACGCCAACGGCAAGATCCAGGCCGACCTGGTGCCGATCTCGGTGCGCCGCACGAACCCGGAGGCCGGTGAGACCGGCTGGGGCCTGGTCACCGCCGATGAGCCGATGCGCCCGGGCACGACCCTCGAGAACCTCACCGGCCTGAAGACGCCGTTCCGCGTCCACGGCCGCGTGACCGCGGGCAACGCCGCCGGTCTCAACGACGGTGCCACCGCCTCGCTCATCGCCTCCGAGGACTTCGCCCGCGAGAACGACCTCCCGGTGAAGATGCGCCTGGTCTCCTACTCCTTCGCGGGTGTGGAGCCGGAGGTCATGGGCTACGGCCCGATCCCGGCCACCGAGAAGGCCCTCGCCCAGGCGGGTCTGTCGATCTCCGACATCGGTCTGTTCGAGATCAACGAGGCCTTCGCCGTCCAGGTGCTGGCCTTCCTGGAGCACTACGGCATCGCCGACGACGACGCGCGCGTGAACCAGTACGGCGGCGCCATCGCCTTCGGTCACCCGCTGGCCTCGTCGGGCGTGCGTCTGATGACGCAGCTCGCCCGCCAGTTCGAGGAGCAGCCGGAGGTCCGCTACGGCCTCACCACCATGTGCGTCGGCTTCGGCATGGGCGCCACGGTGATCTGGGAGAACCCGAACCACAAGGACGCCGGAGGCGACAAGTGAGCACCACCGCTGAGCTTCTGAAGGGTGCGGCCGAGCTGTTCCCCGACGAGGTCGTGACGTCCGCGCACGTACGCCACCTCGACCTGCCGTTCGGCGCCGGGCGCTTCGCGCTCATCACGCTGGACAACGGCTTCGACCACACCAAGCCGACCACCTTCGGCCCGGCCTCGCTGGCGAACCTCAACACCGCCATCGACCAGGTCGAGAAGGAGGCCGCGGCCGGCGAGATCGTCGGTGTCGGCATCACCGGCAAGCCGTTCATCTTCGCGGTCGGCGCCGACCTCAAGGGCGTCGAGCTCCTCAAGGAGCACAAGGACGCGCTCGCCATCGGCAAGGGCGGCCACGAGGTCTTCAAGCGCCTCGCCGGCATCGCGGTCCCGACCTTCGCGTACTACAACGGCGCCGCCATGGGCGGTGGCGTCGAGGTCGGCCTGCACTGCACCTACCGCACGGTGTCCGCGGCCCTGCCCGCCTTCTCGCTCCCCGAGGTCTTCCTCGGCCTGGTCCCCGGCTGGGGTGGCTGCACCCTGCTGCCGAACCTGATCGGCGCCGAGAAGGCCGTCTCGGTCATCATCGAGAACAGCCTCAACCAGAACAAGCAGCTCAAGGGCGCCCAGGTCTACGAACTGGGCATCGCCGACGCGCTGTTCGAGGGCGCGGACTTCCTGGAGCAGTCCCTGCTGTGGACGGCGTCCGTCCTCAAGGGCGAGATCGTCATCGACCGTCCGGCGATCGACCGCGGCGAGGCCTGGGACCAGGCCGTCGCCAAGGGCCGCTTCATCGCGGACTCCAAGGTGCACGGGGCCGCCCCGGCCGCCTACCGCGCCCTGGACATCATCGCCGCCGCCAAGAACGGCGACCTCCAGCAGGGCTACGACGCCGAGGACCTCGCCCTCGCCGACCTGATCATGGGCGGTGAACTGCGCGCCGGCATCTACGCCTTCAACCTGGTGCAGAAGCGCGGCAAGCGTCCCGCGGGCGCCCCGGACAAGAACCTGGCCCGCCCGGTCACCAAGGTCGGTGTCGTCGGCGCCGGTCTGATGGCCTCCCAGCTCGCGCTGCTCTTCCTGCGCCGCCTGGAGGTGCCGGTCGTGCTGACCGACATCGACCAGGAGCGCGTCGACAAGGGTGTGGGCTACGTCCACGCCGAGATCGACAAGCTGCTCGGCAAGGGCCGTATCAACCAGGACAAGGCCAACCGCCTCAAGGCCCTGGTCACCGGTGTGCTGGACAAGGCGGAGGGCTTCTCCGACGCGGACTTCGTCATCGAGGCCGTGTTCGAGGAGATCGGCGTCAAGCAGCAGGTCTTCGCGGAGGTCGAGGCGGTCGCCCCGGCGCACGCGATCCTCGCCACCAACACCTCCTCGCTGTCGGTGTCGGAGATGGCGTCGAAGCTCAAGCACCCCGAGCGGGTCGTGGGCTTCCACTTCTTCAACCCGGTCGCGATCCTCCCGCTCCTGGAGATCGTGCGCGGCGAGCAGACCGACGACGCGTCCCTGGCCACGGCCTTCGCCGTCGCCAAGAAGCTGAAGAAGACCGCGGTGCTGACGAAGGACGCCCCGGCGTTCGTCGTGAACCGCATCCTCACCCGCTTCATGGGCGAGATCCAGAACGTCATCGACGAGGGCACCCCGGTCGCCGTGGCGGAGAAGGCGGT
Source organism: Streptomyces sp. NPDC034103 (assembly GCF_055575395.1). NCBI lineage: Bacteria > Bacillati > Actinomycetota > Actinomycetes > Kitasatosporales > Streptomycetaceae > Streptomyces > Streptomyces sp. NPDC034103. The sequence continues at coordinate 488,584 of NZ_JBVISS010000001.1, forward strand.
GGAGCCCCTGGGCCTGCCGATGTCTCCGCTCGTCCTCCTGGAGCTGGTCGGTCCCGCGATCGGTCTGCACGTCTCCGAGACCCTGAACCGGGCCTTCCCGGACCGCTTCACGGTCTCCCCGAACCTCGCGGCGGTCGTCAAGGCGGGCAAGCGCGGCTTCTACGTCTACGACTCCGGCAAGCCGGAGCTGGACCCCGAGGTCGCCGCGCTCCTCAAGCAGGGCGATGTCGTCCTGACCGAGGAGCAGGTGCGGGACCGGGTGCTGGACGCCGTCGCCCAGGAGATCGGGCTCATGCTCGACGAGGGTGTCGTCGCCGAGGCGCAGGACATCGACCTCTGCCTGATCACGGGCGCCGGCTGGCCCTTCCACCTGGGCGGCATCACGCCGTACCTGGACCGCGAGGGTGTCTCGGAGCGCGTCAACGGCAAGAGGTTCCTGGAGCCGGGTGTGGCCAGCGTCCCCGCGTAGCGCTCCGCTGTGAACGCCGGTGCCCCGCATGCCGTTTCGGTGTGCGGGGCACCGGCGTTCGCGTGCGGCACAGGCGTTTTCTCGCCCCCGCCGCCCCTACCCTTCCCGTCCCTAGGGGCTGCGCCCCCAGACCCCCTGAAAGATTGCGCAGTTCCCCGCGCCCCTTAGAGTCCTCGCCACGCCTCCAATGCCAGGCCCGGCTCGTTCTTCCTTCGGGTCAGCAGGAGTTGGCCGGACGACGGGGAGAGGGTCGCCGCGACCACCCTGCCGTTCTCGTCCGTCGTCAGTGACACCTCCGCGTCCGCCGGGAGCGCCGGGCCCGACTCCGCCCACCACGCGCCCGCCGACTCCTGCTCGGTGGGGTACGCGGCGAAGGCCACGCGGCCGCTGGAGGAGCGCTGGGCGAGCAACGTGCAGTCGTGGCCGTCGAGTTCGCAGCGCACGGCGGAGACCGGGCCGGGGCCCGCCGAGGGGAGCAGGGTGCGGGATTTGCCGCCCGGACGCCAGGCGCACAGGTCGCCGGAGCCGTCGGTGTAGAAGAGCGTGGTGTGTTCGGCGGACGTGGCGAGCGCGTGCAGGGTGCCCGGGCGGACCGGGCTCTCCAGCGCCTCCCCGAGGACCGGTTGCGCGCCCGGTTTCTCCTGACGCCAGTGAAGGACGCCGCCGGGGACGGCCGCGTACACCTCCACGCGCCCCGACTCCCCCGTCACCGCCGCCAGGTCCTCCTGGACCTCGCTGCCCTTGAGGTCGCGCCAGGGGTCCCAGCCGCCCTTCTCCTTCTGCGCGACCATGCTCACCCCGCCGCCCCTGTTGCGGACGAAGACATGGGCGCGGCCCTGGGCGTCGACCGCGACGGCGGGGGTGCCGGTGCGGGCGCCGGTCTTGTTGGGGTGGCCGATCGGGGTCCAGTCGAGGGCGGCGAGGCGTGGCCGGAAGTGGGTGGAGTGCACGAGCCCCGCCTCACCGGGTTTCGTGGGACGCCAGGAGACCAGATGGGCGTAACCGTCCGCGCCCTGGCCGATCGCGGGCCCGGGGCGCAGTTTCTGGTCGCCGCCCACCGTGCGCGCCGTCGCTTCCCACGGGCCGCCGGGCGCGAGTTCGGCCCGGCACAATATGGCCTCGCCGGACGGCAGATAGACACTGAGCCGGCCGTCTCGGCCGCGGAGGAGCCAGTCGCCGTTCACCGGTTCACTCTATGCGGGGGTCCTTGAGCCCTGCCTGGTCGGCCCCCCACTCACCTTCCCCGTCGGCGTCGACGCCCACTCCCCCGTGCTGACACCCTGGACCCATGAATTCCGAAGCGCCCCTCCTCGTGATCGTCGATGCCGCGAACGTCGTCGGGTCGGTGCCCGACGGGTGGTGGCGGGACCGGCGAGGGGCCGCGGAGCGGCTGCGGGACCGGCTGGCGTCGGACGGGGTGCCGGGGCGGGACGGGCCCGTGGAGATCGTGCTCGTGGTCGAGGGTGCGGCGCGGGGGGTGGAGTCCGTGCCGGGGGTCCGGGTGGAGGCGGCGCCGGGCAGCGGGGACGACAGAATGGTCGAACTGGTGGCCGAAGCGAATGGCCGCCGGATTCTCGTCGTCACGGCGGACCGGGAACTGCGCGAAAGGGTGACGAATCTCGGGGCCGAGGTCACCGGGCCTCGGTCGGTGCGCGGTCAGGGGCGTGGCCGGACGTGACGCGGGTGGCCCCCGGCCCCAGCGCGGCGAAGGACGTCTGCGGGTGAGTGCTGCGCGTGGCTCCCGGAGTGACCCGCACCTCCTCCGCCAGCCGCCCCATGCCCTGCGAGGGCGTAGAAGCCGCGCTGAAGGGCTCCATGTGCTCACGGTAGGACAGAAGTTGATGTGATGTCAGGCCTTGCGTCATGCGGAGATACGTCCGTGATGTCAGCGAATTCCCCTCGGTGAACGTGGGCACCACGAGGGTGCCCTCGGGGCCGAGCGCGTCCCGGAACGCGCGCAGCACCGCGGCGCCGCCGCCACGCACCGGACCCACGGCCCGGAAGGAGGAGTGCAGCAGCACTGTCATGCCCTTCTCGACGCCGAGTGCCCGCAGTCGGGCGGTGAGACAGGCCGCTGTTCTCATCCGCCGTCAGCCGCGCAGCCGGGCGGCCATCCTGCGGCCGGCCGGGGTGAGGCCGTCGTAGGGGATGGCCCCGGCGGGCAGTCGGCCCAGGTACGCGGACCGCAGCAGCTGCCCGGCCTCGGCGCTGCCGGCGAGGTCGAAGAGGTCCGACAGGGCGTTGAACTTCATCTGCTGCACTCCCTCCACGATGAGGCCGGCCAGCGCCACGGCGGTGTCCGGCAGCGCGAGTCCGAGGGCCCCGAAGGCGTACGGATCCGCGGCCACCCGGCCCGGCGCGCCGGCGTCGTGCAGCGGGGTGCACGCGGCGAACAGCACGCGCACCCCTGGGCCGCGGCCGGCGTGGCGGGCCCGCAGATGCACGGCCGCCTCGGTGAACAGGCCGAGCCAGCGCGCGTACTCACCCTCGTCCAATGCGGGGGTGGGGCGGAGGCCGCCGGGCCAGCCACCACCGGGGAGGCCGGCGATCCGAGGAGCGGCGCAGGAGCCGCCAGGGCCGGAGCCCTCCGGGCGCGGGTGCGCGGCCGGGGCGACGACACCCGGCTCCGCGGTGAAGCCGTCGCGGTACGGGCCGGCGATCCGAGGAGCGGCCGAGGAGCCGCCAGGGCCCGAACCCTCCGGGCGGGGGTCCTCGGCCGGGCCCGCGGTGAAGCCGTCGCGGTACGGGCCGGCGAGCCGAGGAGCGGCCGAGGAGCCGCCAGAGCCCGAACCCTCCGGGCGGGGGGCCTCGGCCGGGCCCGCGGCACCCGGCTCCGCGGTGAAGCCGTCGCGGTACGGGTCGGTGTCCTCCAGGAGGACGGTGAACTCGCCGGCGGCCAGGCGGCGTACGGGGTGCCAGGCGAAGCCGGAGTCGGTCGCCTCGGTGAGCGGGCGGGGCGGGTCGTCGGGCCGGGCGGCGACCAGCAGGGCGCCGGCGCGTGCGAGCAGGGTGACCGGTCCGGCGCCGGGCGGCAGGGCGAGCCGGCCGAATCCGGGCAGGTGCGCCCCCGTGGCCCCCTCCGGCAGGTCGGCGCGCAGTTCGGTGCCGGCCCGCAGCGCCGCCGCCACGGCGACCTCGCCGAGCCGTTGCCGTACCGCCGCCGCGGGCAGCCGCCCCTCGACGGCGCGCACCGCCCAGCTGCCGAGGTAGGGGTGGCGGACGGTCCGCGCGGTGTGCCGGGGCCACTGCCGGTCGAGCCGGGCCAGGGCGCTCGCCTCGGGCCCCGGATGCCGGGCGCACACGGCGGCGAGGAGCATCCGGCGGACGCTGGTCTCGGCGTCGGCGAGGGCGTGCAGCGCGGCGGGGTCGCCGTCGCCCGCGGCGAGGGAGTCGAAGGCGGGCGCGGTCAGGGTGTGCGTCCGGCGCGCCGGACGCGGGCGGGGGGCGTTCAGCACGTGTCCGATCAGCCGGAAGAGGTCCTCGCAGTAGACGGAGGGGTTGTCGAATGCGTTGTCCGCGCGATGGCGGTGCCCGTACAGGCCGCCGCCGCAGATCCGCACCACTGGGCAGTCCCGGCACTGCCGGCTCAGTGCCTCCACTCCCCCGGCCTGGGCGAGGAAGCCGGGGTGGGCGGCCGCCTCGTCGAAGGAGTGCCGCAGGACGTGGAATCCGGTGCTGGGCGCCTCGGGTCCGGCTGTCTTGAGCCAGTCGGCCTGTTCGATCTCCCCGTCGGTCTCGATGACGACCAGGTCCGGGCTGCCGAGCCCGAGCGCCTCGGTGAAGGACTCCTGTCCCTCCCGGCCGGCCTCGATCGAGTCGAAGAGGCGGACCGGGAAGGGCCTGCCGTCGGCGGCCCAGCGGTCGTGGACGGCGATCAGCCAGCGGGCGTGCGCGGCCGGGTGGGCGGGGTCGGACGGTGGCGGCCGGTCCCAGGTGGCGTGCGGGAGCAGGAAGTCCACCCGCGGCGGGTCCAGGGCGGCGAGGGCCTCGTAGACGGCGACCGGGTCGTTGTCCACGTCGACGGTGCACAGCAGGCCGGCGAAGGCGTCGCGGTACTCGGGGGAGCTGATGAGGCGCACGGCCCTGACGACGGCGTCGTAGGAACCGGTGCCGTCCGGCCGCTTGCGGTGGCGGTCGTTGGCGGCGCGGTCGCCGTCGAGGGAGATGCCGGTGCTGATCCGCTCGCGGACCAGCATGCGGCACAGGGACTCGTCCAGTCGCAGGCCGTTGGTCTGCATGCGCAGATCCAGGTCGCACACGCCGTCCAGGGCGTCGCGCAGGTCCCGGGCCGTGCGGGCCAGCCGTCCGGCTCCGGCCAGCAGGGGCTCGCCGCCGTGCAGGACGACGTGCACGCGCGGGAGTTCGGGGTGGGCCCGGGCGTGCTCGGCGATCCGTGCCACGGCCGCGGCCGCCACCTCGTCCGGGATGACCCGCGGCCGGCGCCGCCAGCTCTGGTCGGCGTGGCGGTAGACGTAGCAGTGATCGCAGGCCAGGTCGCATCTGCTGTGCATCTTGAGGACGAACTGGCGGAATGCTCTTGTCCCCGCGGTCATCGGCCCTTGGCGCCCGGGACGGTCAGATGCTGGAGTTGAAGCCGCGGTCAGGCTGCCTGCCGGACGGCAGCAGTCTGCTGAGGGCTCGTGGGTCGAGAAGGCCGGGGCCGTCCAGCGGGACGCCCTCCCAGTCGGGCACTTCCGTGGCGAGCGGCGGGTGCGCCGCTCCTAACTCGTCCAGAACTGCACCGGACGCCTCTCCGCCGTTCGTCATTGCGGTCTCCTTCGCCGGTCCGTGGAATCGTGCCGGTCGGATCTCCACCGAGTGGAATCGCACGGAGAGTCGAGAGGTGGCTCCTCGTCACCACTCCCTCCATCATCCTGGCCGCTTCCGGTCGGGCACAAGGGCGGCAAAGGTTCCTTACGAGCCAGCTTCCGTACGGCAAGCGCCAGTTCCGGTCAGGACGGGACGGGTGGCGTACGGGTCCGGCCTCGTGCGGAGCGTGGGGCGCGCCGTACGAGGCCGGACCTGCGAGGGGTGGGGGCTACTTCGTGCCTCCGCCGGGCGGCGGCGCGGCCGGGTCCGCCGGTGCCCGCTCCCCGCGCCCGAGGCGGCTGTGGGAGCGGCCGTAGAGGAAGTACACGACGAAGCCGAGGACCATCCAGATCGCGAACCGCAGCCAGGTCTCGGCCGGCAGGTTGATCATCAGCCAGAGCGAGGCGAGGACCGACAGGATCGGCAGGACCGGCACCCACGGGGTGCGGAAGGACCGGTTCAGGTCGGGCCGGGTCCGCCGGAGGATGATCACGCCGATCGCGACGACCACGAACGCGAACAGCGTGCCGATGTTGACCAGTTCGGCGAGCTCGCTGAGCGGGGTGAAGCCGGCGACGATCGCGATGATCACACCGAGCAGGATGGTCGGCCGGTGCGGGGTCCGGAACCTCGGGTGGACGTGGGAGAAGAACGTGGGCAGCAGTCCGTCACGGCTCATCGCGAAGAAGACCCGGGTCTGACCCAGCAGCAGGATCATGCAGACCGTCGTCAGGCCGACCGCGGCGCCGAAGCTGATGAAGCCCGCGAACCAGGGATGCCCGGTGGCCTTGAAGGCGTCGGCGAGCGGCGCGGTGATCGACAGGTCGGTGTACTTCTGCATGCCGGTGACCACGATCGACACGGCGACGTAGAGGACCGTGCAGATGACGAGCGAGCCCAGGATGCCGCGCGGCATGTCCCGCTGCGGGTTCCTGGTCTCCTCCGCGGCCGTGGCCACCACGTCGAAGCCGATGAAGGCGAAGAAGACGACGGACGCGGCGGTGAAGATGCCCATCACACCGAAGTTGGAGGGCGCCCAGCCGAACATCAGCTGGATCAGGGGCGACTGGAGACTGTCACCGGCCGGCACGTCCTGCGCTTTGGGGATGAACGGGTCGTAGTTGTCGCCCTTGATGAAGAAGGCGCCCGCGACGATCACGGTCAGCACGACGGTCACCTTGATGGCGACGACGATCGAGGTGACCCGCGCGGAGAGCTTCGTGCCGAGGACGAGGACGCCGGTGAGCACCAGGACCAGCGCGGCGGCGAGGATGTCGAAGCCGAAGCCGTCGGCGCCGTCCCGGCCGCTGAGCACCTCGGGCAGATGCCAGCCCGCGTTGTCCAGCAGCGAGGCGATGTACCCGGACCAGCCGACGGCCACCACCGCCGTGCCGAGCGCGAACTCCAGGACCAGGTCCCAGCCGATGATCCAGGCGGGCAGTTCACCGAGGGAGGCGTAACTGAAGGTGTACGCCGACCCCGCCACCGGGACGGTGGAGGCGAACTCGGCGTAGCAGAGCGCGGCGAGCGCGCAGACGACGCCGGCCACGACGAAGGCCAGGGCGACGGCGGGGCCGGCGTTGTTCTTGGCGACCGTGCCGGTGAGGACGAAGATGCCGGTGCCGATGATGACCCCGACGCCGAAGACCGTCAGATCGAGCGCGGACAGGGATTTCTTCAGCGCGTGCTCGGGTTCCTCGGTATCGAGGATGGACTGCTCGACTCTCTTCGTCCGGAAGAGTGTGCTGCTCACGGGCGTACCTCCCACGCTGTGTCGTCCTCGACATGATTGAGAGGGGGCGTACTGCCTATGCCCCGGCGCGTGGTGATTCACGCGAATGGGCCGGTTTCACCACCCTTCGCGGTGGTGGAACCGGCCCATCCGGTGGTACGGGTCAGTCGCGCGCGGGCTCCGGCTCGGCGGTCGTGGCGCCGCTGTACCGGCCGTCCAGCTTGGAGACCAGACCGGTCACCTGGCGGGCGATGTCGGGCGCGGTCAGCCCGATCTCCGCCATGACCTCGGCACGCGAGGCGTGGTCGAGGAAGCGCGGCGGGATGCCGAAGTCGCGCAGCGGGACGTCGACGCCGGCGTCCCGCAGGGCCTGCGCGATCGCCGAACCGACGCCGCCGACACGGGAGTTGTCCTCGACGGTGACGACGACACGGTGGCGCTCGGCGAGCGGGGCCATGGCCTCGTCCACCGGCTTGACCCAGCGCGGGTCGACGACGGTGGTGGAGATGCCCTGCTTGTCGAGGAGCGAGGCGATCTCCAGGCACATGGGGGCCAGCGCGCCGATGGAGACCAGCAGCACGTCGGGCGTGTCCGTCCCCGGCTCGCGCAGCACGTCCATGCCGCCGACACGTCCCACGGCGGGGACGGCGGGGCCGACGGCGCCCTTGGAGAAGCGCACCACGGTCGGCGCGTCGTCGACCTTCACGGCCTCGCGCAGCTGGGCGCGCACCTGGTCGGCGTCGCGGGGCGCGGCGAGCCGCAGTCCCGGGACGACCTGGAGGATCGACATGTCCCACATGCCGTTGTGGGAGGCGCCGTCGGTGCCGGTGATGCCGGCCCGGTCCAGGACGAAGGTGACCCCGCACTTGTGCAGGGCGACGTCCATCAGGACCTGGTCGAAGGCGCGGTTGAGGAAGGTGGCGTAGACGGCGAAGACGGGGTGCACTCCCCCGGTGGCCAGGCCGGCCGCGGAGACGGCGCCGTGCTGCTCGGCGATGCCGACGTCGTAGACCCGCTCGGGGAACCTCTTGGCGAACCTGTCCAGGCCGACCGGCTGGAGCATGGCCGCGGTGATGGCGACGATGTCCTCGCGCTCCTCGCCGAGCTTGACCATCTCCTCGCCGAAGACGGAGGTCCAGTCGGCTCCCGCGGTGGCGATCGGCAGGCCCGTGTCGGGGTGGATCTTGCCGACGGCGTGGAAGCGGTCGGCCTCGTCCTGGAGGGCGGGCTGGTAGCCGCGGCCCTTCTCGGTGAGGCAGTGCACTATCACCGGGCCGCCGAAGCGCTTGGCGCGGGCCAGGGCGGACTCCAGCGCCTCGATGTCGTGGCCGTCGATGGGGCCGACGTACTTCAGGCCCAGGTCCTCGAACATGCCCTGCGGGGCGATGAAGTCCTTCAGGCCCTTCTTGGCGCCGTGGAGGGTCTCGTAGAGCGGCCTGCCGACGACCGGGGTGCGCTCCAGGAGGTCCTTGCCGCGGGCCAGGAAGCGCTCGTAGCCGTCGGTGGTGCGCAGGGTCGCCAGGTGGTTGGCGAGGCCGCCGATGGTCGGCGCGTAGGAGCGCTCGTTGTCGTTGACGACGATGACCAGCGGGCGGTCCTTGGCGTCGGCGATGTTGTTCAGCGCCTCCCAGGCCATGCCGCCGGTGAGCGCGCCGTCACCGATCACGGCGACGACGTGGTCGTCGCGTTTCTGGATCTGGTTGGCCTTGGCGAGGCCGTCGGCCCAGCCCAGGACGGTCGAGGCGTGGCTGTTCTCGATGACGTCGTGCTCGGACTCGGCCTGCGAGGGGTAGCCCGACAGGCCGCCCTTCATCTTCAGCCGGGAGAAGTCCTGGCGGCCGGTGAGCAGCTTGTGGACGTAGGACTGGTGTCCGGTGTCCCAGAGCACCTTGTCCTTCGGCGAGTCGAAGACGCGGTGCAGGGCGATGGTGAGCTCGACCACGCCGAGGTTCGGGCCGAGGTGGCCGCCGGTCTTGGAGACGGCGTCGACGAGGAAGGTCCGGATCTCCCCTGCCAGCTGGTCCAGCTCCTCCAGGCTGAGCCGGTCCAGATCGCGCGGTCCCCTGATGCGGGTCAGCAGCGGCACCCGTGCCTCCTTGCAGTAGAGCTGTTGCCGGGCTTGTCGAGTCTAATGTTCCGCCTGTGCGGGCGGTGCCCGGGAGGTGCGTCATACGTCACGCGATCGGCTGTACCCAAGATCACCAGTTCCTACGACATGAAAGAGCCCGGCACCGTGGCGGTGCCGGGCTCCGTCGTGTCCCCGAGGGATGTCAGCCGCGTCCGGCGGCCTTCTGGCTCCGGCGGGAGACCGAGTCGATGACGACCGCGCCGAGCAGAACACCACCGGTGATCATGTACTGGATCGAGGTGTTCATGTTCAGCAGGTCCAGACCGGTCTGGATCGACTGGATGACCAGCATGCCCAGCAGCGCCGACCACACCGAGCCGCGACCGCCGAACAGCGACGTACCACCGATGACCGCGGCCGCGATGGCCAGCATCAGGGTGTTGCCGCCACCGGCGTTCAGCGTCGCGGACGCCGTCTGACCGGCGAAGAACATACCGCCGATGGCCGCGAAGCCACCCGCGATGGCGAACACGGAGATCCGGATCGCCGCCACGTTGATACCGGCACGCCGGGCGGCCTCGATGCCGCCGCCGACCGCGAAGACCTTGCGGCCGAACGTGGTGCGGCGCAGCACGAAGTCCACGATCACCAGCGCGGCGAGGAAGAGCACCAGCGCGTTGGAGACACCCGCGGCGTTGTTCAGCACGGCCGCGGCGGCGAAGGACGCCACGGCGAGCAGACCGACGCGCAGCAGGATCTCGCTGGTCGGCCGGAACGGCACACCCGCGGCCTTGCGGCGGCGCTGGTCCATCACGGAGCCCACGAGCATGGACGCCACGCCGAGACCGGCGAGCAGGTAGGCGCCGACGATGGCCTGGTCCATGAAGAACGAGCTCTGGCCCAGCAGCTTGATCGGGCCGCTGTCGGCCGGGATGTTGATCGTGCCGCTGTCACCGAGCAACCACAGCATCAGACCGTTCCAGCCGAGGAAGCCGGCCAGGGTGACGACGAACGCCGGCACACCGATCTTGGCGAAGAACCAGCCGTGCAGGATGCCGATGCCGATACCGGTCAGGACGGCCAGGATGAGGGCCAGCCACTGGCCCATGCCGTGGTTGACCACGAACACCGCGAAGATCGTGGACGCCAGACCGCTGACCGAGCCGACGGACAGGTCGATCTCGCCGAGCAGCAGCACGAACACCAGGCCGATGGCGAGCATGCCGGTGGCCGACAGGAAGTAGCTGATGTTGGACAGGTTGTCCGCGCTCAGGAACAGGTCGTTCTTCAGCTGGAAGATCGTCCAGATGACGATCAGGCCGACGACGACCGGCAGCGAGCCGAGCTCACCGCCCTTGACCTTGCGCTTGAACTCGGTCCAGTAACCCTTGAGGCCCTCCTCGCGGATGAGCAGACGAGGGTCGACGACGGAGACCGGGGCGGCCGTGGGGTCGTCGGTGGGGGCCACCGTGGTCTGTTCCTCGACCACGCCCTGCGTCTTGTCTACCTTCGACGTGTCGCTCACTTTGCCGCCTCCGTGCTGCGACGCCCCGCACGACGGGTCACGGCGTTGTCCGTGGCGCCCGTGATGGCGGCGATGATCTCTTCGTGGGTGGTGTCCTTCACCGAGAAGGAACCGTTGTTCTTACCCAGGCGCAGCACGGCGACGGTGTCGGCGACTGCCTTCACGTCGGCCATGTTGTGGCTGATGAGGATGACGCCCAGGTTGCGCTCGCGCAGCCGCTCGACCAGGTCGAGGACCTGCGCGGTCTGCTCGACGCCGAGGGCCGCGGTGGGCTCGTCGAGGATGACGACCTTGGGGTCACCGATCAGGGCGCGGGCGATGGCCACGACCTGGCGCTGGCCACCGGAGAGGCTCGCGATCGGGATGCGCACGCTGGGAATGCGGATGGAGAGCGTGGACAGCAGCTCGCGGGCCTTCTGCTCCATCGTGACCTCGTCGATGACGCCGCGGTGCAGCAGCTCGCGTCCGAGGTAGAGGTTGCCGACGACGTCCAGGTTGTCGCACAGGGCGAGGTCCTGGTAGACCGTCGCGACGCCGAGTCCCTGGGCGTCGTGCGGCTTGTTGATGCTGACCGGGCTGCCGTCCCACTCGATGACGCCCTCATCGATGGGGTGGACGCCGGCGATCGTCTTGACCAGCGTCGACTTTCCGGCGCCGTTGTCGCCGACCAGGGCGACCACTTCTCCGGCGTGGACCTCCAGTTCGACATCGGTGAGGGCTTGCACCGCACCGAATCGCTTGGAGACTCCGCGCAACGCCAGCACGGGCGTAGCGGACACGTGAACCATCTCCTTCGCCGCCTGACCGGCGGGGATGCCGCGCTTGGGGTAAGGCGCGGAGGGGCGTGCTCAGAGCACGGATTTACTGGATGAACATGCGCGCGGTCGTAGCGTCCTGGCAACGGCCGCGTGCGACATGCTTCCGTCCGGCGCCCGTCCCACAGCGGGGTTTGAGGGTGGGACGGGCGCCGGACAGGCTTCTGCCTGCCGCGGGGGCGCGCCGTACGGACGGCACGCTCCCGGGGCGGGGTTACTTCAGACCGGCCTTCTTGCACGCGGCGGCGTACTCGGCGGTGCAGATCTGGTCCACGGTGTACAGCTTGTCCTTGATCACCGTGTCCTTGATGTTGTCGACGGTGACGGAGACCGGGGTCAGCAGCTGCGAGGGCACCTTGTTCCCCGAGCCGTTGGTCATGGTCTGGGTGGCGAGGTCGTCGATGCTCTTGCCCTCGATCAGGTTGACCGCGAGCTGGGCGGCGGCGTCCGCCTCCGGCTTGAAGGCCTTGTAGACCGTGCTGGACTGGGTACCGGCGACGATGCGCTGGATACCGGCGAGCTCGGCGTCCTGACCCGTCAGCGGGATGCCGGAGATGCCGGCGCCCTTGAGGGTGTTGGCGATACCACCGGCCATGCCGTCGTTGGCGGCGTAGACACCGGCGATGTTCTTCTTGCCGAGCTGGGTGATGGCCGCGGACATCTTCTGCGCGGCGACCGAGTCCTTCCACAGGCCGGACTGCTCGTAGGCGATCTTGACCTTGCCGTCGAGGACGCTGTGGGCGCCCTTCTTGAACAGACCGGCGTTCGGGTCGGCGTCGTCACCGTTGATCATGACGACGTTGGACTTCGGGGTCGCCTTGTCGCCGAGGGCGTCGAGCAGGGCCTGGCCCTGGAGCTGGCCGACCTTCTCGTTGTCGAAGGAGACGTACGCGGAGACCGGGCCCTGGGCCAGACGGTCGTACGCGATGACCTTGACGCCCTTCTTGGTCGCGGCGTCGATCGAGGACTTGATGGCCGCCGAGTCCTGGGCGGAGACCACGATGACCTTCACGCCCTTGGTGACCATGGTGCTGACCTGCTGGGCCTGCTTGGCGGCGTCGGCCCCGGCGTTGGCGTAGGAGACCTTGCAGTCGGAGCAGAGCTCCTTGACCTTGTCCTCGAAGAACGGACGGTCGAACTGCTCGTAGCGCGTGGTGACGCTGTCGGGCAGGAGCAGACCGATCGACTTGTTGCCGGAGTCGGAGCTGCCGCTGTCGTTGTCGTCGTCCCCGGCCTTGCCGCAAGCGGCGGCCGTGAGGGCGAGAGCCGAGACCAGAACGGGTACGGCCGCACGACGCATAAGCGTGTTCACTTCAGAAACCTCCCTGACGAGGCCGCGTCGTTGCGGCCGAGGTGGCTGGAAGTCAACTCGGCCACACGTGCGACGTCAAGAAGTAAATACTTAACGGCTTGGCAACGGCGCGTTTCGTTCTCTAAGTGAAGGCAGGCGCCGCACTGTGCAGCGTGCCGTCCAAAAGGGTCGAATCACCCATCTCGCTGAGTGCGAGAGCGAGTGCTCCGAGCACCTCCGCACGACCCCCAAGTGCCCCCGGGAGAACGGACAGTTGACGCGCCGCGCTCGGGATCGCGTAGCGGCCGACAGACTCCCTGATGGGCCCGAGCACCAGCTCACCGGCCTCCGCGAGATCACCGCCGAGGACGACCCTGCTCGGGTTCAGGAGATTGCAGAGATTGGCGACTCCACTGCCGATGTGGCGGCCGACGTCGGCGATCACCCGACGGCAACCCGGGTCTCCGTCCCTGGCCAGCCGCACCACACCTTCCATCGTCAGATCGGTGCCGTGACTGGACTGGAGGAGCGGCAGCACATAGCGCGCGGCCGCGAAGGTCTCCAGGCAGCCACGGTTTCCACAACGGCAGACCGGGCCGGATTCATCAAGAGTAATATGCCCGATTTCTCCCGCTGTGCCACCCGGGCCCCGGTAGATCTTGCCGTTGATGACCAGTCCGGCGCCGACACCGCTGGCGACCTTGATGTACGCCAGGTCCCTGGCACCCCGCCCGGCGCCCCACACCATCTCGCCGAGGGCGCCCAGGTTGGCGTCGTTGTCGACGTGCACGGGGACGCCCAGACGGCCGCCCAGCTCCTCGGCGGGCTTGGTGCCGATCCAGCCCGGCAGGATCGCGGAGGAGCCCAGCGAGCCGGACTCCAGATCGATCGGGCCGGGGACGCCGAGACCCACCCCGGCGATCTTGGAGCGGTCGACGCCGGTGGCCGCGATCAGGCGGTTGACCAGCTCTTCCGCCCGGTCGAACCCCTGCGTCGAGGAGGCGTCCACATCCAGTGGCTCGGACTCCTCGGCCAGGACCTGATGGGCGAGGTTCCCGACGGCGACACGCAGGTGCGTATGCCCGAAGTCGACGCCTATGACGATGCCCGCGTCCCCGCTCAGCGAGACGCTGCGGGCCCGCCTGCCGCCCGCCGAGGTGGGCGTGACCTCGACGGTTCCGCCGTCCTTGAGCTCGCGGACGATGTTGGAGACGGTCGCGGCGGACAGCCCCGTGCTCCGGGCGATCTCCGCCTGGGTGAGCGACCCGGCCAGCCGGACGGCCCGGACGACCCGTTCCAGGTTGGCTCGGTGCAGCGACGACTGCGACCCCGGAGTCTCCACGACGACCTCCTGCGCGCGGGACCGCTTCTATGAGGCCCCGTGAATGTCCAACTAGTGAACTCTAAGCTGAGCCGTTCGGGTCGCCTTCCGTCAAGAGGTTGAACAGTATCCGCGGTGCCGGGCACGCGGGCGTACGCCGCTCCCGACGCGGGAACGGCGTGCGCACGACCGGTTTCGCAGCGCTACGGGCGCTTCGCTTCCGCTACGGGCGCCTCACTTCAGGGTCGCCGATGTCAGGCCCGCCTGCACCTGGCGCTGGAAGGACAGGTACACCACCAGCATCGGGATCATGGCGATGGTCACGCCGGCGAACAGCACCGGCAGGTCGGAGGCGTAGCCCTGCTGCTGCTGGAGCTGGATGAGCCCCTGGGTGAGGACATAGCGCTCGGGGTCGTCCCCGCTCTGCGGCTGCATCAGGACCGTCGGCAGGATGAACTGGTTCCACTGGCCGAGGGTGTTGAAGATGCCGACGCTCAACAGGCCCGCCTTCGCCATCGGCAGCATCACCTGGAAGAACGTCCGGGTGTGCGAGGCCCCGTCCAGGATCGCCGCCTCGAACACGGCTGTGGGCAGGGTCCGGAAGAAGGCGTGCATGAAGAAGACCGTGAACGGCATCGAGTAGGCGACGTACACCAGGATCAGCCCCTGGTAGGTGTTCAGCATGTCCAGCCGTTTGACCATGAAGAACAGCGGGACCAGGGCCAGGAACACCGGGAACATCGCGCCGGCCACGAAGAAGTAGTACAGGAGCCGGTTGCCCCAGAACTCGTAGCGGGCCAGCACATAGGCGGCCATCGAGCCGAGCAGCATCGTCAGCGGCACCGAGAAGACCAGCACGATGACGGTGTTGACGAAGTAGTCGCCGATGCCCTTGTCCCAGGCGCGGGAGAAGACGTCCAGCGACCAGTTCTGCGGCCAGCCGAAGGCCGAACCGCCGATCTGGGCGTCGGTCCTGAAGGAGCTCAGGACCAGCCACAGCAGCGGCAGCACGATCAGCAGCGCCCACAGGGCGAGGAAGCCGTGCGAGAAGACGTTCAGTACGAGGCCTTCACCACGCTGGTCGTCCGGGCGGGCCGGGACCTTGCCGACCGGGGGCGGGGCCGGGACCGAGCCGCCCGCGGCGGAGGTCTCCTTGAGGGGTGCGCTCATGGGTCGCCTTCTCTCCCCGCTCAGAACTCGACGCGGTCGCGGCGGGTCGCGCGCAGCGTGAACACGGACACGATCAGGGTGAGGACGAGCATGACCACGCCCATGGCGCAGGCGTACCCGCTCTTTCCGTACAGCAGGAAGTTGCGCATCATCACGGTCGCCATGACCTCGCTGTGGTGGTCGGGGCCGCCTCCGTAGTCGCCGGAGGTCATCGTGGAGACGAGGATGAACATGTCCATCGCGGCGATGCCGAGATAGACCCAGGCGGTCTGCACGGACTCCCACAGCAGGGGCAGGGTGATGCGGAAGAAGGACTGGCCGCGGCCGGCGCCGTCGATGAGCGCGGCCTCGTAGATGTCCTTCGGGATGGACTGCATGGCGGCGGAGAACAGCACCAGGTAGAAGCCGACGCCGTGCCAGACGACGACCGCGAGCAGTGCCCAGATCACCATGTTCGGCTCGTTGAGCCACTCCACGGGAGTGTCGGCACTGACCAGGCCCAGCTTGATGAGGGCGCCGTTGAGCATGCCGCCGCCGTCACTGCGGTAGACGGCGCCGAACAGCACCGCCATGATCGCCAGCGACAGCACCTGCGGGAAGAAGTAGACGACTTTGTAGTACTTGGACCCGGCGACACCCGTGACTCCGCCGGCCCGGCTGCGCCCGCCGACGTTCAGCATGAAGGCGAAGAACAGCGCGAGCAGAATGGTGACCACGGGGATGAAGATCAGGAACAGGATGTTGTGCCAGATGGCCCCCATGAAGATGTCGTCCTGGAACAGCGCCTTGTAGTTGTCCAGGCCGACGAAATGGAAGGTCTGCGACTGTCCCTTCCAGTCGGTCAGCGAATAGCCGAACGTCTGGATGTACGGCCAGATCACGAAGATCACATAGAGCGCCACGGGAGCGAACAGAAATCCCGCGACGAACCGGTACTGCCCTTTGCGCATGGCGTTTTCCTGCCCCTGATGTCCCGTTCCGGGCCGGATCCCTCCGGCCCGGAACGCGGTCGGCCTCGCGGGATCAGTCCCGGTGGTTCTTCTTGGACTCCGGGTCCTTGGCCTGCTTGTCCACGGCGGCCTGGGCTCGCTTCAGCCACTCCTTGGGCTGAATGCGCTTGGCCATCAGCTCGTTGGAGGCGTTCTCGATGGCCGTCCCCATCTCGCTGTACCACTCCGTGTACAGGAAGCGGAAGGTGTTCTCCCCGGCCGCCTTGGACGCCTCGACCGTGGACTGGGTGCCCGGCCGCAGCTGGACGCCGGTGTCGACGCCGTCCTTGAGGATGGTCAGGGAGTTCGCCTCCTTGGCGAACGACGTCGACCACTCCTTGGAGAGCATCATCCGCATGAACTCCTTGGCCGCGGGGAGGTTCTTGGCCTTGGACGGGATGATGAAGGGCTCACCGGAGCCGGCCCGGATCGCCTCGAAGGGCAGCTTGCTGTCGGGCAGCAGCGGCATCGGCAGGAACTTCATGTCGAAGTCGGACGGTGTCGTCTTCAGCTGCTCGTTCTCCAGCCACGAGCCGCTGGTGATGAAGACCGCCTTGTACTGGTTCCACCGGGTCTGGGACTCGGTGTGCGTCAGGCCGTTGGTGCCGGGCATCAAGTAGCCCTTCTCCACGAGCTCGTAGACCGCCTCGACGGCGGCCGCGGCGGCGTCGGAGCCGACGAACGCGTTGGGCTCGAGGTTGTCGATCGCCTTCATGGCCTCCAGGCCGCCGGTCTTGGCGATCAGGTCCATGATCGCGACGTTGATGTAGTACGGGTACTTGCCCTGGTGGGCCAGGCCGCCGATGCCCTGGGACTTGGCGTCCTTGCAGATGGCGAGGAAGTCGTCCCAGGTCTTGGGCTCGGTCCAGCCCTTGTCCTTGAAGAGCTTGCCGGAGTACCACAGGCCCCACACCGTGTAGATGTAGTTGAGGGCGACGACCTTGCCGCCCTGCATGCCCGATTCGAGGGTGCCGGGGACGAGGGTGTCGCGGACCTTCTTGTCCGGGTCGTCGACTGACGGGGCGTCGAGGATCTCCGCGAGGTCGAGCAGCTGGCCGTTCTTGTGGAGCACGTCGATCGGGATCTGCTGGGCGCCCGAGTCGTCCACGATGTCCGGCGGGTTGCCCGCGTTGAAGCGCGGCTGGAGCTTGCCGGTGATCTCCTGGGTGCCGGTGTGGGTGGAGGTGACGCCCCACTTCTTCTTGAAGCTCGCCTCCCACGCCTTGGCGTAGTCGTCGCCGTAGCCGCCCTTGAAGATGACGACGTCGAGCTTGCTGCCCTTCTTGACGCCGAAGGGGTTCTCCTTGGACGTCTTGCCCTCGGTGTCGTTGTCGGAGCTGTCGTCCCCGCCACCGCTGGCGCAGGCGGACAGGAAGCTCATGGTGGGGACGGTGATCAGACCGAGGGCGGCGGACCGCTTGATCAGATCGCGGCGGCCTACAGAGCTCTCGTTGTTCTCGGCGGAAGTGGATCCCATGCTCAAGTCCTCGCCTTCTCCAGGACTCAGGCGGTGAACCGGATCCTCCCCGGCACCGCGATCGGGTCACGCTGGGTCGTGCAGGAAGTGCGGTGAATCGCCGACAGGTATAGTCCACTTCCCGCCAAGGGAGCAAGATCGAATGCAAGGTTGGCCACGGGTCTTTTCCGAGTTGAGACCTCGCGGAAATATGTAAGGCCTGTGCGTTGACTGACGGAAAAACACTCGTCATTGCGCCCGAATGCCACAGCCAACCCCCTTGACATCCTTGACCACTTGCGACACTACTGATCCTTGCGCATCGAAGTTGACAACGTTGTCCGCGATGGCAGGAGGGTGCTGGCGCATGCGGCACAGGCGGTGTTCGGCGGTCGTTCTCACGGCCGCCTTCGCTTTGGCGACGAGTGCACAGGGGGCGGCGACGGCACTGCCTGAGGCCCCCGACCGGGAGCGGGCGTTCGCGTCCTCGTTCGAGGCGGACGACCCGCCACCGGACTGGCTCAACACCGTGGAGCGCTCCTCGGGCGTCGACGGCGGCTACAGCACCGGCATCCCCGGCAACGTGACCGACCATGTCACCGACGTCCGCGCGAGCGCCGAGAACACCGGCGGCGGCGAGGTGAAGGAGAACCTCACCGACGGCGAGCCCGGCACCAAGTGGCTGACCTTCGAGACCACGGGCTGGGTGGAGTTCGACCTGGACAAACCGGTGAAGGTCGCGACGTATGCCCTCACCTCCGCCAACGACCAGGCCGAACGTGACCCCAGGGACTGGACCCTGAGGGGCTCGGCCGACGGCAAGGAGTGGAAGACCCTCGACACCCGCTCCGGGGAATCCTTCGCCGAACGGTTCCAGACCAGGTCGTACGAGCTCGCGGACCCGGCCGAGTACCAGCACTTCCGCCTCGACGTCACCGCGAACAACGGCGCCGACGGCCTCCTCCAACTCGCCGACGTCCAGTTCTCCACCGGCGGCGGCGACGGCCCGGTCCCACCGCAGATGCTCTCCCTGGTGGACCGCGGTCCCAACGGCTCCCCCACCGCCAAGGCGCGGGCCGGCTTCACCGGGAAGCGGGCGCTGCGGTACGCGGGACGGCACACCGCGGCCGGGCGGGCGTACTCGTACAACAAGGTCTACGACGTGGACGTGGCCGTCGTCCGGGACACCCGCCTCGCCTACCGCGTCTTCCCGTCGATGGCGGACGGCGACCGGGACTACGCGGCGACCAACGTGGCGGTGGACCTCGCCTTCACCGACGGCACCTATCTGAGCGCCCTCGGCGCCCGGGACCAGCACGGCTTCGAGCTGTCCCCGCGCGGACAGGGCGCCGCGAAGGTGCTGTACGTCAACCAGTGGAACGACGTCGCCTCGCGGATCGGCTCGGTGGCGGCCGGGAAGACGGTCGACCGGATCCTGGTGGCCTACGACGCCCCGGGCGGGCCGGCGAGGTTCCGCGGCTGGCTGGACGACGTACGGATCGAGCCGGTGGCCCCCGAGAAGCCGAGGGCCCATCTCTCCGACTACGCGCTGACCACCCGCGGCACCCACTCCAGCGGTGCCTTCTCCCGCGGGAACGCCTTTCCCGCGACCGCCGTGCCGCATGGCTTCAACTTCTGGACGCCGGTAACCGACGCGGGCTCGCTCAGCTGGCTGTACGACTACGCGCGGGCCAACAACGACGACAACCTGCCGACGATCCAGGCGTTCAGCGCGAGCCATGAGCCCAGCCCCTGGATGGGCGACCGGCAGACCTTCCAGGTGATGCCCTCGGTGGCCGCCGATGTCCCGGACACCGGGCGGGAGGCACGGGAGCTGGCCTTCCGGCACGCCAACGAGACCGCGCGGCCGTACTACTACGGGGTGCGCTTCGAGAACGGGCTGAAGGCGGAGATGGCGCCGACCGACCACGCGGCGGCGCTGCGCTTCACCTACCCGGGCGACCGGGCGAGCGTCCTGTTCGACAACGTGACGGACCAGGCGGGGCTGACGCTCGACAAGGCGAACGGGGTGGTCACCGGCTACTCGGACGTGAAGTCCGGGCTCTCGACGGGCGCGACCCGGCTGTTCGTGTACGGGGTCTTCGACCGGCCCGTGAAGGACGGCGGGTCGCAGGGGGTGAAGGGCTACCTGCGGTTCGACGCCCCCACCGTGACCCTGCGCCTGGCGACCTCCCTCATCAGCGTCGACCAGGCCCGGGAGAATCTGCGGCAGGAGATCCCGGACGGCACCGCCTTCGAGACCGTCCGGGACCGTGCCCAACGCCAGTGGGACCGGCTGCTCGGCACGGTCGAGGTCGAGGGCGCGACGCCGGAGCAGCTCACCACGCTCTACTCCAGCCTGTACCGGCTCTACCTGTACCCCAACTCCGGTTTCGAGAGGGTGGGTTCCACGTACCGGTACGCCTCGCCCTTCTCGCCGATGCCCGGTCCCGACACCCCGACGCACACCGGCGCGAAGATCGTGGACGGCAAGGTGTACGTCAACAACGGCTTCTGGGACACCTATCGGACCACCTGGCCGGCGTACTCGCTGCTGACGCCCTCTCAGGCGGGCGAGATGGTCGACGGTTTCGTCCAGCAGTACAAGGACGGCGGCTGGACCTCGCGCTGGTCCTCCCCCGGTTACGCGGACCTGATGACCGGCACCTCCTCGGACGTCGCCTTCGCGGACGCGTACGTCAAGGGGGTCGACTTCGACGCGGGATCCGCCTACGAGGCGGCCGTGAAGAACGCGACGGTCGTGCCGCCGACCTCGGGCGTGGGCCGCAAGGGCATGGAGACCTCGCCGTTCCTCGGCTACACCGGCACCGAGACGCACGAGGGCCTGTCGTGGGCGCTGGAGGGCTACCTCAACGACTACGGCATCGCACGGATGGGGCAGGCGCTCCACGCCAAGACGGGTGAGAAGCGCTACCGGGAGGAGTCGGCGTACTTCCTCAACCGCGCCCAGCAGTACGTGAACCTCTTCGACTCCCGGGCCGGCTTCTTCCAGGGACGCGACCGTGCCGGTGACTGGCGCGTGGAGTCCGCGAAGTACGACCCGCGCGTGTGGGGTCACGACTACACGGAGACCAACGGCTGGGGGTACGCCTTCACCGCCGCCCAGGACACCCGGGGCCTGGCCAACCTCTACGGCGGCCGACGCGGGCTCGCCGACAAGCTCGACGAGTACTTCGCCACCCCGGAGACCGCCTCGCCGGACTTCGTCGGCTCCTATGGCGGCGTCATCCACGAGATGACCGAGGCACGGGACGTCCGGATGGGCATGTACGGGCACTCCAACCAGGTCGCCCACCACGTGAGCTACATGTACGACGCGGCCGGGCAGCCGTGGAAGACCCAGCGCGCCGTCCGGGAGGTGCTGTCCCGGCTGTACACCGGCAGCGAGATCGGGCAGGGCTACCACGGCGACGAGGACAACGGCGAGCAGTCCGCCTGGTTCCTCTTCTCCGCGCTGGGCTTCTATCCGCTGGTGATGGGCAGCGGGGAGTACGCCGTCGGATCACCGCTGTTCACCAAGGCCACCGTGCATCTGGAGAACGGGCGGGACCTGATCGTGAAGGCGCCGAAGAACAGCGCGCGCAACGTGTACGTTCAGGGCCTGAAGGTCAACGGGAAGCCCTGGACGTCGACTTCGCTCCCGCACTCCCTGTTCGCGAAGGGCGCGACGCTCACCTTCGACATGGGACCCCGGCCCTCTTCCTGGGGCACGGGCAAGAACGCGGCGCCGGCGTCGATCACCCAGGACGACGAGGTGCCGACGCCCCGCGCGGACGTGCTGAAGGGTGCGGGCGGCCTCTTCGACGACACCTCGGCCACCGAAGTCACCCTGCCGGAGGCCGAGTTGCCGGTCGCCAAGGCCGTCGAGGCCGTGCAGTACACCCTCACCTCGCCCTCCGACCGGGCGAAGGCGCCCACCGGCTGGGAGCTCCAGGGGTCGGCCGACGGGACCTCGTGGCGGACCTTGGACAAACGGTCCGGGGAACGGTTCGCCTGGGACAGGCAGACACGCGCGTTCACGGTGGGGACACCGGGTACGTACGAGAGGTACCGCCTCGTCCTGGACGGCGAGGCGACCGTGTCCGAGGTCGAACTGCTGGCCTGAACCGAGGAGTTGGGGTCTCATGCAGGGTGTCGATGCCGCCTGGCTGCCGGACGGGGCGTTCCGGCAGGTCGGCACCCGGCGGACCCTCGTCCGCGGGACCGGGCCGCTGGTGGAGACGGTGCGCCGCGAAGTGGACCGGGCCCGCGCACGGTTCGGGGGCGGTGCCGTGGCGGACGGCGACGCCGAGCTGGTGCTGGAGCTGACCGGCGAGGACGGCAGCGAGGCGTTCACCTACGAGCGCCGTGACGGCCGCACGACCGTCACGGCGTCCGGCGGACCCGGGCTCCTCCACGGCTTCTTCCATGTCGTACGGCTCGGGAAGGCGGCGTTCGAGGGTTCCTGCGCCCGACAGTCGCATCGGCCCGGGTTGGCGCTGCGCATGCTGGACCACTGGGACAACGTGGCCGTGCACCCGGTCATGGGCCAGGTCGAGCGCGGGTACGCGGGTGGGTCGCTGTTCTGGGCGGACGGGCGGGCGCGCGGGGATCTGGAGCGGGTGCGGGCGTACGCCAGGCTGCTGGCGTCCTGCGGGATCAACGCCGTGGCCGTGAACAACGTCAACGTGCACGCGGTCGAGGCGCGCCTGCTGACCGACCGGATCGACGAAGTCGCCGCGATCGCCGCGCAGTTCAGGGCGTACGGCATCCGGACCCATCTGTCGGTCACCTTCGCCGCGCCGGTGCTGCTCGGCGGACTCGCCACCGCCGATCCGCTGGACCCGGGGGTGCGGGCCTGGTGGGCGGAGGCGACCGCACGGGTGTACGCGGCGATACCGGACTTCGGCGGGTACGTGGTGAAGGCCGACTCCGAGGGCCGGCCCGGGCCGTTCGCGTACGGCCGTACGCACGCCGAGGGCGCCAACATGCTGGCCGCGGCCCTCGAACCGCACGGCGGCACCGTCCACTGGCGGGCCTTCGTCTACGACCACCGTCAGGACTGGCGGGACCGGACGACGGACCGGGCGCGCGCCGCCTACGACCATTTCGTGCCCCTGGACGGCGAGTTCGCGCCGAACGCGGTGCTCCAGGTCAAGCACGGGCCGATGGACTTCCAGGTGCGGGAGCCGGTCTCCCCGCTGATCGGCGCGATGCCCGGCACGCGGCTCGCGGTGGAGCTCCAGGCGACCCAGGAGTACACCGGGCAGCAGCGGCATGTGTGCTGGCTCGGGCCGATGTGGAGCGAGGTGCTGCGGTTCCGGCCCGAGGGGGCGGCGGTGGCGGAGCTCGCGGACGCCCTGGTCGCCGTCTCCAACGTCGGCGACGACCCGTTCTGGACCGGGCACCCGCTGGCCCAGGCGAACCTCTACACCTTCGGGCGGCTCGCCTGGCAGCCGGAGGCGGACCCGGTGGCGGTCCTCGACGAGTGGATCCGGCTCACCTTCCCGGCCAAGGCGGCCGCGGGGGTGCGCGCGGTGACGCAGGGGTCGTGGAGCACGTACGAGAAGTACACCGCGCCGCTCGGGGTCGGGTTCATGGTGCAGCCCGGTCACCACTACGGGCCGAGCGTGGACGGCTACGAGTACAGCCCCTGGGGGACCTACCACTTCGCCGATCGGGACGGCGTCGGCGTCGACCGGAGCGCGGCCACCGGCACGGGGTACGCGGCGCAGTACGCCACGTCCTGGGCCGAGGTGTACGAGTCGCCGCGGACCTGCCCCGACGAGCTGCTGCTGTTCTTCCACCACGTCCCGTACGGGCATGTGCTGCACAGCGGGAAGACCGTGATCCAGCACATCTACGACACCCACTTCGAGGGGGTCGAGGAGGTGGAGAAGGCCCGGGCGGTGTGGGCCTCACTGACGGGTCTCGTCGACGACGCGTGCCACGCGCGGGTGGCGGAGCGGTACGAGGAGCAGCTCCGCGGCGCCCGCGAGTGGCGTGACCAGGTGAACAGCTACTTCTTCCGGAAGTCGGGGGTGCCCGACGCACACGGGCGCCGCATCCACTGAACGCGCTCGGGGTTGTCGTCGCCGCCGTACCGGATCCCGCCGGTCATACGGTGAAGTCCTCCTGGGTCTCGGCGATCACCGCGCGGCTGCCGTGCAGCAGGGACAGCAGCAGCGGGGCGGCCAGCAGGGCGGGCAGGGCCTCCGTGCACAGGGCCGTCCCCGCGGCGGTCAGGACGAGCAGCGAGGCGGCGGCGAGGTCGGCGCGGCCGTGCCGCACGAGGAAGTACGCGGCGAGGCGGGCGGTGTCGCGGGTGCGGAAGCTGAAGAGGGAGGTCAGTACGAGCGCGTGGGCGCCCCACAGCAGGGAGCCGAGGCCGATCGCCGCGAGCAGGACCGCCCACCAGCCGGGCAGACCGGTCGCGGAGAAGTGGGTGAGGGTGAAGGCGATGACCGTGAGCCAGCCGAGCAGCGGCGCCCAGAGCTTCAGGGCGGGGAGGGCGTTGAGCCGCCAGCCCCGCCGGTACGCGCGGGCCGGGTGCAGGTCGGTGAGGTCGCGGTCGCGGTGGTGCAGGGCGTAGAGGGCGGCGGAGCAGGCCGGTCCGAGCGGAAGCAGGCAGCAGGCGGCGAGGGGGAGGTTGCCGGGGGCGGGGCCGAGCAGGAACAGGCCGGTCAGGCCGGGGGCGGCGGTGAGCAGAAGGAGCGCCTCGACGGTGACCAGGGTGTGCAGGAGGGCGGCGGCCCGGGAGAGGGGCCCGGCGCCGAAGGCGGTGGCGGGTGCGCTCATCGTGGGTCCCCTCCCAGCAGCCGCCGCTCGTCCGTCCAGGGCGGCGCCTCCTCCACGACCGCGCTGACCTCGACGAGCGTCACCTCGTGCCGGTTCAGCGTGAGGTCGAGGGCCACCCGGCCGTCCTCGACCGGCAACCGCAGATGGCGGCGCGCGGGTTGTGCCGCCTCGTGGAGTACGTCGAGCTGGCCGGGCCGTGGCGAGCGGGGGCTGCCCATCCGCTGCCAGGCCGTGCGGGCGTTGCCGTGCTCCTCGTCCACGCTCGACCGTCGTACGAACGCCTCCCCCACCTCGCCCAGCGGCACCGACAGCCGCAGCCGGTGCCGGTCGGGGCCCGGTGTGCGGCCGCTCGCGTCCACCGGCGCCCAGGCGAGGATCGTGACCCGGCCGTCCGGGTGCCGGGTGGCCAGGTGGTCGTCGCCGCGCCTGAGCAGTTCGTCCCCCATCCGGGCCATGAAGGCGTACAGGTGGTAGGTCGGCTTCCGCACCTGCCGGTGGGTGAGCAGCCCGAAGCCGCCGTGGAAGAGGGCGGTCGGCGGGCCGGCCTCCTCGAACATGTCGCTGAACGTCCAGTACGAGAAGGAGTCGACGTGGTCCCCGCCCCGGGCCAGCACGGGCGCCAGGTACGCGGCGTGGAACGCCGTGTCGTGGATCGGGTTGTCGGGGCGGTAGGAGGAGTTGAACTCGGTGATGTGGACGGGCAGTTCGGCCAGCCGCGTGCCCTTCAGGAGGGCGCGGGGCGTGGCGAACTGGTCCAGCAGCTCCTGCGCCGGCTCCAGCGTCTGGTGCACGCCGAACGGCACGTGCTGGGCGGGACCGGAGGAGTAGGCGTGCTTCGAGACGAAGTCCACGGGGACGTCCCGCCGCTCCACGAACCCGGCGAACCGGTCCAGCCACTCGTCGGCGCCGGGCGACAGCGCCGGCCCCCCGACCTGGAGGGAGGCGTCCACCTCCTTCACCGCCACGGCGGTCACCTCGTACAGCCGGTGGTACGCCTGCTCGTCCGCGCCTTCCCAGAAGTCCGGCAGGTTGGGCTCGTTCCACACCTCGACGGGCCAGGTGCGCACCTCGTCGAGGCCGTACCGGTCGACGAGGTGGGCGAGGGTCGCCTTCACCAGCGCCGCCCATTCCCGGTGCGAGCGGGGCGGGGTGACGCTGCCGTGCCACCAGAAGACGGTCTGCTTCCCTGACGCCAACTCCGAGGGCATGAAGCCGAGTTCGAGAAAGGGCCGGATGCCGAGCGCCAGGAGGGCGTCGACGACCTGGTCGACGTAGGTGAACGAGTGGTGGACGCGCCGGGCGCCCTGCCACTGGTACGGGCGGTGGACGCCCATGCCGTCGCTGAACAGTCCGTGTCCTCGGATGTGCCGGAAGCCGATCTCGTCCTGGAGGAGCTTCAGCGACTCCTGGTAGTCGCGGCGCAGGGCGAGTT
Organism: Streptomyces sp. NPDC034103; assembly: GCF_055575395.1. Lineage (NCBI taxonomy): Bacteria > Bacillati > Actinomycetota > Actinomycetes > Kitasatosporales > Streptomycetaceae > Streptomyces > Streptomyces sp. NPDC034103. Next base: position 514,459 of record NZ_JBVISS010000001.1, read on the forward strand.
CGAGACGGCCGGTGCCGACACAGTGGCGCCAGGCGTCGGGGAACCGGCCCGTACCCTCGACGGGGACGCGGATCACCCGTTCTCCTTCTTGAACCGGTCGTACGCCTTGTTGTGCAGGTCGACGAGCTGCTGCATGTTCTTCGACTTCAACTCGGAGACGTACGCGTCCCATTCGGACAGCGGGCGCTTGCCGAGGACGAACTTCAGGGTGTTCTGGATGGTGTGGTCCTTGAGCGGGGTCTCCCAGAGGGTCGCCTGCTCCTGCTCCACGGACTGCAGCGGATGTGCCGGGGCGATGGGCAGCTGGGTGCGCTGGGCCATGGCGTCCTGGAACTTCCTCTCGTCGGGGCTGAAGTTGGAGGAGACCAGGTCCCAGCTGCCGCCGTAGGTGAAGACGCCGTTGAAGAAGCCGAAGTCCTTCTGGAGGTCCTTCGGGGCCCCCGCGTCGGAGCCCATGAGGGAGATGCCGGGCTTCAGCTCGTACCGGCCGCCGGACTCCGTGTACGTGGTGCCCTCCACACCCCACTTGCAGAACTTCTGGCCTTCGTCGGAGTACCAGAGCCAGTCCACGAACTGCATCATCGCCACGAAGTTGTCGCTCTTGAGGGCCTTGCTGGAGATCATGATCCCGTTCTCCAGCCGTGCGCCGTCGAGCACCACCGGACCGGCCGGGCCGAGCGGCACCGGCAGCATCTCGATCGTGGCGCCCCTGACCTGCTTCTCCAGGTTGAACCGGTACTCCTGGACCAGCACCTGCGGGTTGGCACTGATCACATAGGACTTCTCGGCGAGCAGCTTCTGCAGGGCCTGGTCGTCCTGCTGGGTGAAGCTCTCCGGGTCGAGGAGCTTCTCGGCGACCAGCTTCCGCATGAACTCGACCATCTGACGCCAGGTGTCCATGGCGCCGGTGAAGACGAACTGCTTCGCCTTGGTGTCGAAGGTGATGTTGTCGTACGTCCAGCCCGCCCTGATCCCGTAGGCCTGCCCGAGGTAGCTGAACAGCGCCCCGCACGGGAAGGGGGTGTTGGTGCTCCAGCGGTCGCTCCAGGGGTACTTGCCGGGGTACTCCGACTTCAGTGCCGTGAGGACCTCGTAGACCTGGTCCCAGGTCTCCGGCAGGGCGAGGCCCAGTTTGTCGAGGACGTCGGTGCGCAGGGCCATCGAGTAGTTGGACTTGGCCTTCTCGTGCAGGCCCGGCAGCAGGTAGTACTTGCCGTCGGACTGGCGTATGGAGTCCAGTTCGGGCTCCAGCCGCCACTTGCGCACCTTCTCCTGGTAGTTGGGCATCAGGTGCACGTACTCGCTGACCGGCAGGATCGCGCCCGAGGAGACGAAGGCGACCTCGCCCGGGTGGTACGTCTTGGGGATGAGGAAGGGGGCGTCGCCGGCGCCGATGAGGACGCTGCGCTTCTTCTCGTAGTCCGCCAGCGGGACGTCGAGCGGCTTGAGGGTGATCCCGGTGCGCCGGGTGACCTCCTTCCAGAACAGCCAGCCGCTCTTCATCGGGTAGACCGGGTTGTTGTTGTGCAGCAGGGAGAAGGAGAGCGGCTTCGTGGCCTTGAACCGCTGTCCGGCGCGGTACTCCTTCATCGCGCCGTCCTGCTTCTTGGAGAGGTCCTTGCCGTCCCCGCCGTCGTCGCCGCTGCCGCAGCCGGTGAGGGTGGCGAGTCCGGCGAATCCGGCGGCGGCCAGGATCTGACGCCGTGACACATGCCGTGCGTTCTGCACTGGTACTCCCTTGTTAGCCCTTGACGGCGCCGAGCATCACGCCCGAGACGAAGTAGCGCTGGACGAACGGGTACACGCAGAGGATCGGAAGGGCGGTGAGCACGATGGTGACCGCCTGGATGTTCGCCCCGACCTGGCTGAGCTGGTCCGTGGTGGCACCGGCGTTGGAGCCTCCGGTGGCGCCCTGGATCATGTTCCGCAGATAGACGGTGACCGGCATCAGGTCCGAACTGTCCATGTAGAGGAAAGCGCTGAACCAGGAGTTCCAGAACGACACCGAGTAGAAGAGCACCATCGTCGCCACGACCGCCTTGGACAGCGGCAGCACGATCCTGAGCAGGGTGCCGTAGGTGCTCAGACCGTCGATCTGCGCGGCCTCCTCCAGCTCGGTCGGCAGGCTCTCGAAGAAGGCCTTCATCACCAGGAGGTTGAAGACGCTGATCGCGTTGGGCAGCGCGATCGCCCACACGCTGTTTTTCAGACCGAGGCTGGTGATCAGGACGTACTGCGGGATCAGGCCACCGGTGAAGAACATGGTGAACACCGCGATACCGACGAGCGCGGTACGGCCCTTGAGGTGCTTCTTCGACAGCACGTACGCGTAACAGGTCGTCAGGACCATGGCCACGGCCGTCGACACGAGCGTGTAGAAGACGGTGTTGCCGTAGTTGCGCCAGAACATCGAGTCCTGGAACACGATCTTGTACGTGGTGAGGTTGAACCCCTTGGGCCACAAGGTCACTTCACCGGCGCGAATCTGGCGCTCCCCGCTGAAGGACCGCGCGACGATGTTGACGAAGGGGTAGAGGGTCACCAGTACCACGAGGGACAGCACCACCGCGTTGACGCCCTGGAAGACCCGGTAGGGGCGGCTCGGCCTCACCACAGGCTGGTCCCCACCGTGCGACGCGAGAGCTGGTTGGCGGAGACGATCAGGACCAGGCCGATGACCGCCTCGAAGAGCCCGATGGCGGCGGCGTAGCTGAAGCTGTTGGACTCCACACCGGTCCGGTAGACGTAGGTGGAGATCACGTCGGCCGTCGGATAGGTCAGCGCGTTGTACAGCAGCAGGACCTTCTCGAAGCCGACCGCCAGGAACGTGCCGATGTTGAGGATCAGCAGCGTGATCATGGTGGGGCGGATGCCGGGCAGGGTGACGTGCCAGATCTGCCGCCAGCGGTTGGCGCCGTCGATGCGCGCGGCCTCGTACAGGTCCTCGTCGATGGTGGTGAGCGCGGCGAGGTAGAGGATCGTGCCCCAGCCGGCGGTCTGCCAGATCTCGGAGCCGACGTAGATCGTGCGGAACCACCCGGGTTCCTGGATGAAGCGGATCGGGTCGTGCCCGAACCAGCCCAGGACGTGGTTGACGGGTCCGTCCGTGGCCAGCATCTGCAGGGTGATACCGGCGACGATCACGATCGACAGGAAGTGCGGGAGGTAGGAGACCGACTGCACGAAACGCTTCAGGGAGCGCCGGCGTACCTCGTTGAGCAGCAGGGCGAGCACGATCGGGATCGGGAAGCAGAAGACGAGGGTGAGCCCGCCGATCCAGAGGGTGTTGCGGAACACCTGCCAGAACGTGGGGTCGTTGAGGAACATCTCGACGTACCGCAGGCCCACCCACTGCTCGCCGAAGATCGACCCACCGGGCTGGAAGCGGCGGAACGCGATCACGTTGCCGAGCATCGGCAGATAGCGGAAGACCAGGAAGAACAGCAGCGGCAGCAGCGCCAGCGAGTACAGCTGCCAGTCGCGGCGCAGCGCCCGTCTCCAGGTGGCGCGCGCGGTGGGTACCGGAGGCCGGGTGGGTGCGGGTGGGTCCTCGATGCCGGGCGGAGAGGCCGACTTGGTGGAGGTGCTCATGCTCGGTCCTCACAGGAGGGGGGATTTGAACCGAAACTTTCGAGCGCTTACCGGTAACTTCGCGGCAACTTAAAGGCAGCTGGAAAGCGCTGTCAATGGTGTCGCAGCGGGCATCTGAGGCGCGAGTGGGGAGTTGGAGCCCGCCGCACGCGGGGTAGGACAGGGAGACCAGGCCCAGCGATCTCCGCAAGTTTCCCTTTCCTGACCGACTCCTGCGAGGTGTCCCGTGCCCGCGTTCGACCTGCCGCTGACGGAACTGGTGAACCACCGGCCGCTCCCCGAAGAGCCCGCCGACTTCGACGAGTTCTGGCGGGGGACCCTCAAGGAGGCGGCGCGGCACGAGGTGTTGGTGTCGGCCCGCCCGGTGGCCAACGGACTGCGGCTGGTCAGGACCTGGGACGTGACGTTCCGCGGCTTCGCCGGCGAGCCGGTGCGCGGCTGGTTCAGCAGACCCGCACAGGCGCCCGAACTTCTCCCCGCCGTCGTCGAGTTCGCCGGTTACGGCCGCGGCCGCGGACTCCCGCACGAGCGCCTCACCTGGGTCAACGCCGGGTACGCGCATCTGCTGATGGACAACCGCGGCCAGGGCGACCAGTACGGCAACGGCGGCGCCACCCCCGACCCCCACGCCTCCTCCCCCGGCGGCCCGGGCCCGGCCGTACGCGGCCTGCTCGCGCCGCACGACTACCACTACCGGCGTCTCGTCACCGACGCGGTGCGCGCGGTGGCGGCGGTCCGCGCCCTTCCCGGGGTGGACGCCGAACGCGTCGCGGCGGCCGGCAACAGCCAGGGCGGCGGCCTCGCGCTGGCCGTCGCCGGACTCGTCCCGGACCTGGCGGCGGCCCTGGTCACCGCGCCCTTCCTGTGCGGCATCCGGCGCGCCCTCGACCTCACCGACGCGAGCCCGTACGGCGAGATCTCCGCGTACCTCGCCGTCCACCGGGGCGCCGAGGAGGCCGCCCACCGCACCCTCGCCTACATGGAGGGCATCTCCTTCGCCCGCCGCGCCCACGCCCCGGCCCACTTCGGCGTGGGCCTGCGCGACACCGTCTGCCCGCCGAGCGGGGCGTACGCCGCCTTCAACCGCTACGGCGAACTCTCCGGCGCCTCCCCGCACGCCGAGATCCACGCCTACGCCTACAACGGGCACGAGGGCGGGGACGCGGTCCAGGTGCGGCGCCAACTGGACTGGCTGGGGCGCATATGGGAGGGGTGAGGTCCTGCGGTGCGCGAGTGGAGACACCAGACACCAGCGGCCGGAGGCCCCCTACGACCACCACGACCCGCCGACGGACCGGGGGCGGCTCCCGCGGCCGCGCGTCACGCTGATCGTGGCCCACGTCGGCCAGCCGGAAGAGCCGATGCGGCCGGCGGAGGAGGGCGGTTGCGGTCTGGGGGCGATGCCCCAGGCCGGCTCCGGCGTTGTGACCGACTGCCTGCGATCGAGGCGGCCACCGCCTCCCGGGAGGCGGCTCCAACTGGGTTGACGTCGTCGCCCGTTGGCAGGATAGAGTGAGGTTTAGACCACTCGACAACGTTGTCCGTGCGAAGCGGTGACGCCACCGCAGCCTTCCGCGCACGTGCCGCCGGGTGTCGTCGCAGACCAACCGACACCCGGGCAGGGTCTCCCCCCGTTCGCCTGCCCGGCATGCGGACCCGGTGGGGGTTCCCACCGGGTCCGCACAGGCCCACCCCGCGCCCCGGCCCAGCCCCTACCCTGTCCGGATGACCTCCACCGAGCTCCTCCGGCGCGCGCTCGACGACCCCGGCCACCCCCCGCTACGGCCCCTGCCGGACCAGGTGGCGGACCTGCTGAGGAAGCTCGACGCGCCGCCCCGCCTGGCCGCGCATCTGCGGGCGGTGCACGACGTGGCCCACCGCCTGGTGGAGTGGCTGTCGCAGCGCCACCCGTCGCTCCCGCTGGACCGCGAAGCCGTGCTGTTCGGTGCGGCCACGCATGACATCGGCAAGACCACCCATGTCGCGGAACTCTCCGGCCCGGGCTCGTCCCACGAGGAGACGGGCCGCGAGCTGCTCCTCTCCCACGGAGTCGCCCCCCACCTCGCCCGCTTCGCCGCCACCCACGCCACCTGGACCCTGCCGGACATCGCCCTGGAGGACCTGCTGGTGAGCCTCGCCGACAAGGTCTGGAAGAACAAACGCGTCCCGGAGCTGGAGGACCTGGTGGTCAGGAGGCTGACCGAGGCGAGCGGGCGGACGGCGTGGGAGGAGTTCATGGACCTGGACGACCTGCTGACGTCCTTGGGGGAAGGGGCGGAGGGGCGGCTGGCGTTCCAGGGGGCGTATCCGGTGTAGCGCCCCGGACACGCGAAGACGGCTCAGCGGCGGCTCGTACGGATCAGCGGTCGGACACCAGCAGCCGGTACCCCACGTCGAGGGTCAAGCGGGTGAGCAGGTCGGCATGGCGGTGTTGCCAGCGGCCGCCGGCCAGGTCGTCCGCGAGGCGGGTCAGGCCGGGGGTGAGGGTCCGCGCGTCAGGCTGGGAGAGCAGCGAGATGCCGGCGCGCACCCGGGGGTCGAGGTAGGCGTGGGGGCGGCGCCGTTACGCGGCGGCGAAACCGTCCACGCGGTCGTGGGGAACCGGGACCGCTTCCTCGCGCGCCCCGCCGAGCAGTTCCTTCAGCCGGGCGGTCGGGATCGCGCGGATGTCGTCGAACGCGGCCGCCTGCGGGAGGTACTCCCGTACCAGCCAGAACCGCTCGCGGAACACCCGCTGGTCCCAGGTCAGGACGACGACTCGGCGCCGGGCCACCCGACGCAGCTCCGCGATACCGGCCACCCGGTCGGTCCAGTGGTGGACCGTGAGCAGCGCCATCACCGCGTCGGCGTCGCCGTCCCGCAGGGGCAGCCGCTCGGCGACCGCCCGCACGGCCCGCGCGGCGCCCGGTGGACGCTGGGCGATCATGACCCGGCTGGGCTCGACCGCGAGGACGGTGCCCGGCGGTTCGTACGACCCGGTGCCCGCCCCGACGTTGATCACGTCCGTGGCGTCCCCGAGGGCGGCGTGGATCAGCGCGGCGATCCCCGAATCGGGCCTGCGGGTGCGGGCATAGGTCGCGCCGAGGCCTTCCTAAGTGGCCATGTCGCTCCTCATTCCCCACGAGGAACGGCCCGGCACCCGCTCCCCCGGTCCCAACGGGCCCGCGGGGTGGACGACGGACCCGACGGTGGTCCCCACCAGGTCCGTCCGCGCTCAACCCACCCGGCAGGGCAGGCTGGTCGCCGTGTCGCCGCCGGTCCCGGTGACGACGTAGCCGAACGTCGCGCTCTGTCCCGGACTCAGCGATCCGTTCCAGTTCGCGTTGTGGACCATCACCGCCTGGCCGTTGTAGGTCGGGGTGCCGTTCCAGAGGCTGTCGACCTTCTGTCCGGTCGGCAGCGTCCAGTCGACCATCCAGCCCAGCATCGGGACGTCACCGGAGTTGGTGACGGTCACCTCGGACTGGTAGCCGCCGCTCCAACTGCCGGTCGTCTTACGGGTGGCGGTGCAGGTGCCCGGCACCGGCTCGGAGGGGTTGCCCGGCTCGTGGATGCCGGTGACCTCGCCGTTGCCGCCGTCGAAGACGACGTCGGAGCAGGAGTAGAAGGTCTCCGCGCTGTCCGAGCGCTGCCAGACCATGTAGATGATGTGGCGGCCGGACTTGTTCGCCGGAAGCTGCCCGGTCCAGGAGTAGTTGGCCTCGATGGTCCCCGGGCTGCCGTTGAGCGGCGGGTGGTCGACGGAGAGGAACGGCCGCTCCTCCATGTCGGCCCAGGTGAGCGTCTTCTTCGGGGCGAAGCCGTCCTTGGTGATGTAGACGTAGAACCAACCCGGGTGCGCGGCCCAGGCGTTGTAGGAGAAGTCGACCGTCCTGCCCGCGGTGAGGTGGGTCACCGGCCAGTCGTCGCGCGGGGCGTTGAAGCCGGTGAAGTTGGTGTTGCCGCCGCTGCACAGCTGACCGTCCGGCACGAAGCCGCGGGTGCGGCCGGCGCCGTCCGAGCGCAGCACGGAGAACCAGTTGTAGAACGGCGTGGTGCCGCTCACCGCCTGCGCGTTCTTGCACGCCGGGTTGACCGGCTTGATCTCACCGGTGTCGGTCAACCCGTCCTGCCAGCACAGGAAGGTACGGCTGCCGGGCTTCATGGGGGTGCCGTGGGCCTCGGCCGCACCGCCGGTCGTCATCACCAGCGCGACGGCCGGGATCGTGGCGAGCAGGGAGACCAGGACGAGGAAGAAGGCTCTGGCGCGCGTGGGGAGCGTTGATCGGCGACCCGGGGACGCCGCTGACGTTGTCAGGATCATGACAGTTCAGTCCGTTCCTTGAGGTACGGGCCGTGCGGATGCGTGTGCGCGAGTGGGGTGGGGCGTCCCGTCGGGCGGGTTCCGGTCCACCCGCATGGGAGCGCTCCCACCCCACCTGTTGCGGAAGGTAGCGCGAACGGGGGCGCCTGTAAACGGCTGGCACGCAAGGGGTTGACCGTCCATGGCCGGCCACGGCGTCTCCGCGCGCCTCCAGCGCCACGCCCGTGCGCCGCTTTCGTGCGCCGCCTCTGCGCGCCGCTTTCGCGCGCTGCTTTTGCGCGCCGGGCGCAACTTCGCGTACCCATACAGGATTTCGGGCGCTCTTCGAGCTCCCGCGCTTCGATACCTCGGAACCTCGGCACGCCCCTTCGGAGCACAAACACCCGTTCCGGCGTTCTCTCCTACGTGAAGCCCATCGCGCTCTCCTACGTGAAGCCCCTCGCGCGGCCGCAGTTCAACGGGTCCTCACGGGGCCGCCGCCACCCCATCGCCACCATGCCGTGAACACGCCAATGGCTGTTAGCTCTATCCTCTTTGCTAGAGGCATACTGGGAGGAGCTAAAAGCTAGGAACTTTCTGTGCATGGCCGATCAGGTTCAGGGTACGTGCACGGGCGAAGGAGCGGCGATGACCCCCGTGGACCCCAGTCTGAACCGGCGCAAGCTACGTCTCGCACTGCGACAGGCGCGCAAGCGCGCCGGCCTGAGCCAGCGTGAGGCGGCCGAGCAGGTGGAGTGGTCCCAGTCGAAACTCATCCGGGTCGAGACAGGCACGGTCAGCGTCTCGGTGAGCGACCTGCGTGCGCTGGCCGCTCTCTATCAGATCACCGACCCCACCGAGTTGAGCGAACTCGAAGAGGCCGCCCGAGGCAGCAAGGGGCCGAGTTGGTGGTCCAAGTTTCACGACGTGGTCACTCCTCAGTTCGCCCAGTACCTGGGCTATGAAAGCGCCGCGTCGTCCCTGTACACGTACCATCCCATCGTCGTCCCCGGCCATCTACAGACCCGCGCCTACGCCAAGGCGCTCCTCGCCCCTCGCGGACTGTCGCCCGAGCGGGCCGAGCGAGTCGTGGGTCTGAGGATGGAACGACAGGAGCGGATGTTCGACGGCTACGGCAAGCCAGAGACCACGTTCATCCTCGACGAGGCCGCGGTGCGACGACAGGTCGGTGGAAAAGAGGTTCTGGACGAGCAGTTGGAGCAGCTGCTGGACTTCGGCGCCCGCGACGACATCACGATCCGCGTCCTGCCGTTCGAGGCCGGGGCGCACTACAGCACGCTGGGCAGCTTCGTCCTCCTGGGATTCTCCGACGACGACGATCTTCTGTACCTGGAGCACGCCGCCGGCAGTATGACCGGCGGCGAGGACCTGGAATTGCTGGCCCGTTACCAGGAGTGCTTCCACACGATCACGGAAATGGCACTCGGCGACACCGAGTCTCGCGACCTGATCGATCGCATCAAGCAAGACCTCAGGGCCCGCTAGAACTGCGGAGCCCATGGCTGGTAATGAAGCCAGGGGGAGGACCGACGTGGTCTTCAGGTCGATATCTCAGGGCCTACAGCAGTGGGTCACCACTCTGCTCGGCGGAGCGGCTGGACTGAACGACGAGGAGCTCAAAGCACAGGCGATCAAGAACCAGGCCGAGACGGACCGACTGGTCCAGATCGAGAACGCCCGGGGCGCGGTGAAGCTGAAGCTCGTGACGATGGTCGGCGCCATCGCTCTGGCCGCTTTCGCATTCCTGCTCGGAGCGATAGTCCTGACCATAGAGGCGGCGGCGGATCTGAAACTGCCGTGGTCCCGGATAGGCACAGCCATCGGTACGTTCGTCGCCACCTCCGGGCTCGCCGCTCTGGCGGGACGGTGGGCGACACGGTGGTTCAAACGCCGTCGGGCGGCCGGCACCGCTACCGCGGAGTCCGCGCCCCAGAACCCTCCGGGAGGCGACCCGAACCAGATGGCGTCACCATGACGTAACCCGCCTTCCACACTCCCGCACCGACGGACACACCGACCGCCACGGTCACCCACAGGATCCGCTTGGCGAGCAGGCTGTCGACGAGCAGGGAGGCCAGGGCAGCCGCCAGCGTCGCCAGCGCGCCGGCCGCGAGCGCGAAAGCGACGGCGCCGCCGATGAGCGCGTCCCGTTTGCCCCGCTTCTTCCCCGACTGCCGTACCGCAGATGCCTCGGCACCCATACAGGCCCCCTACCTACTGCCGATGGCTGTTCAACAACATCACGAACCCTCTAACGCCCCTTGGTTCACCGCGCAGAGAAACTGCGTCCAGACAGGGGCGGTGAATCGCAGAGGCGAACGATAGGGTTCCTTGGAGTCACGAGTGAGCACACGGTCCTCACACACAGCGACCTCCACACACTCGTTCTCATTGCCACACATGCTGCTCCTGCGCCACAAGGGTTCCCCCCTATGCACCACCTCAGCCCTCCTGCTCCCCCGATACGCCTGGGTAGTGCCCGTCCATGCTAGTGGGCGGTCGACCACCACCGCAGGCAAGTACCCCCGAACGTCAAGCCAAAGAACGACACATGGCACTCGCAAGACTACGCACAGCTACTACCCACTCAGCGTAAATGATCCCAGGCCTCCGCAGCCATACCCGAATCTGTCGATATGCCGTACGTCATTGCGACCGGCCCGTCTCACGCCGACCGGCCCATGGCGTCGGCTTTCCCAACTACCTTTTTCACCAATCATGTTGAGCCTCATTTGACTCAAGTACAAACAGTTCTTGGCGAGTTGACAAAGGGCCGCACGTCCCGACGCCGGGAAGTGCGGCCCTCGGCCGGTGTGCCGGGCCGCTTAGTTGCGGATCAGCGAGCGCAGCACGTACTGCATGATGCCGCCGTTGCGGTAGTAGTCGGCCTCACCGGGGGTGTCGATGCGGACGACCGCGTCGAACTCGACGCCCGTGTCGGTGGTGACCTTGACCGTGCTCGGGGTGGTGCCCTCGTTGAGCTCGGTCACGCCCGTGATGGAGAAGGTCTCCTCGCCGGTCAGGCCGAGCGAGTCGGCCGTCTGGCCGGCCGGGAACTGCAGCGGCAGGACGCCCATGCCGATGAGGTTCGAGCGGTGGATGCGCTCGTACGACTCGGTGATGACGGCCTTGACGCCGAGCAGCGCGGTGCCCTTCGCGGCCCAGTCGCGGGACGAGCCGGAGCCGTACTCCTTGCCGCCCAGGATGACCAGCGGGATGCCGGCGGCCTGGTAGTTCTGCGACGCGTCGTAGATGAAGGAGACCGGGCCGTCCTCCTGCGTGAAGTCGCGGGTGTAGCCGCCCTCGGTGCCCGGCGCGATCTGGTTGCGCAGGCGGATGTTGGCGAAGGTGCCGCGGATCATGACCTCGTGGTTGCCTCGGCGCGAGCCGTAGGAGTTGAAGTCACGACGCTCCACACCGTGCTCGGTGAGGTACTTGCCGGCCGGGGTGTCGGCCTTGATGGCGCCGGCGGGCGAGATGTGGTCGGTGGTGACCGAGTCGCCGAGCTTGGCCAGCACCCGGGCGCCGGTGATGTCGGAGACCGGGGTGGTCTCCATCGTCATGCCCTCGAAGTAGGGGGGCTTGCGGACGTAGGTCGACTCCGCATCCCACTCGAAGGTGTCGCCGGTCGGGATCGACAGGGCCTGCCACTGGGCGTCGCCCGCGAAGACGTCCTGGTAGGACTTGGAGAACATGTCCTCGCCGATGGCGTTGGCGACGACGTCGTTGACCTCGGCCTCGGTGGGCCAGATGTCCTCCAGGTAGACCGGCTTGCCGTCCTGGTCGGTGCCGAGGGCGTCCTTGGTGATGTCCACCTTCATGGAGCCCGCGAGGGCGTAGGCGACGACCAGCGGCGGGGAGGCCAGGTAGTTCATCTTGACGTCGGGGTTGATACGGCCCTCGAAGTTCCGGTTGCCGGAGAGGACCGAGGTCACCGCGAGGTCATGGTCGTTGACGGCCTTGGAGACCTCCTCCGGCAGCGGGCCGGAGTTGCCGATGCAGGTGGTGCAGCCGTAGCCGACGAGGTTGAAGCCGACCTTGTCGAGGTAGGGGGTCAGGCCCGCCTTGTCGAAGTAGTCGGTGACGACCTTCGAGCCCGGGGCGAGGGTGGTCTTGACCCACGGCTTGCGGGTCAGGCCCTTCTCCACGGCCTTCTTCGCGACGAGCGCGGCGGCGACCATGACGTACGGGTTCGAGGTGTTGGTGCAGGAGGTGATGGCCGCGACCGTCACCGCGCCGTGGTCGATCTCGTACGTGGAGCCGTCGGGGGCGGTCACGGTGACCGGGTTGGACGGGATCGCGGCACCGGTGCCCTCGGCGTGCTGCGGGGCGCCGGCGCCGTTCTCCTGGCTGCCGTAGGCGGGGGCGTCGGAGGCCGGGAAGGACTCGGCGCTCGCCTCGTCGACCGGGGAGGCGGCGGTGCCGGCCTGGGCGGTGGGCACCTCGACGTAGTTGAGGACGTCCTTGGCGAACTGCTCGGCGGCGTTCGCGAGGACGATGCGGTCCTGCGGGCGCTTCGGGCCGGCGATGGACGGGACGACCGTCGACAGGTCCAGCTCGAGCTTCTCGGAGAAGTCCGGCTCGGCGGCCGGGTCCAGCCAGAGGCCCTGCTCCTTGGCGTACGCCTCGACCAGCGCGAGCTGCTGCTCGGAACGGCCCGTGAGCTTCAGGTACTTGATGGTCTCGCCGTCGATCGGGAAGATCGCGGCGGTGGAGCCGAACTCCGGCGACATGTTGCCGATGGTGGCGCGGTTCGCGAGGGAGGTGGCGGCGACGCCCTCGCCGTAGAACTCGACGAACTTGCCGACCACGCCGTGCTTGCGGAGCATCTCGGTGATGGTCAGCACGAGGTCGGTGGCGGTGGTGCCGGGCTTGAGCTCACCGGTGAGCTTGAAGCCGACGACACGCGGGATGAGCATCGAGACCGGCTGGCCGAGCATCGCGGCCTCGGCCTCGATGCCGCCGACGCCCCAGCCCAGCACACCGAGGCCGTTGACCATGGTGGTGTGGGAGTCGGTACCGACGAGGGTGTCGGGGTAGGCCTGGCCGTTGCGCACCATGACCGTGCGCGCCAGGTGCTCGATGTTGACCTGGTGGACGATGCCGGTGCCCGGGGGGACGACCTTGAAGTCGTCGAAGGCGGTCTGGCCCCAGCGCAGGAACTGGTAGCGCTCCTTGTTGCGGCCGTACTCCAGGTCGACGTTCTGCTTGAAGGCGTCGTTGGTGCCGAACTTGTCGGCGATGACCGAGTGGTCGATGACCATCTCGGCCGGGGAGAGCGGGTTGACCTTCGCCGGGTCGCCGCCGAGGGCCTTGACGGCCTCACGCATGGTGGCGAGGTCCACGACACAGGGCACACCGGTGAAGTCCTGCATGATCACGCGGGCCGGCGTGAACTGGATCTCCTGCGACGGCTGGGCCTGGGAGTCCCAGGTGCCGAGGGCGCGGATGTGGTCGGCGGTGATGTTCGCGCCGTCCTCGGTGCGGAGCAGGTTCTCGAGCAGAACCTTGAGGCTGTACGGAAGGCGAGCCGAGCCTTCCACCTTGTCCAGCCGGAAGATCTCGTACGACTCGTCGCCCACGCTCAGCGTGGCACGGGCGTCGAAGCTGTTCGCCGACACGACAGTCTCCTTCATTGATGTGCGCGTAACTCACCACGATCCTGCCGCCACGGCATCTTGGCCGATCCGCTAAGGTAAGGCTAAGTTAGGTAATCCTTACCACCGGGGTGCCGATGCGGGCGGCTGCGGTGCGCCTAGGCAGATATCTCGATGTCGAGATAACTCTAGTACACGGGGGCGGGATGGTCATGCCCCGACTCCGTTTGTGATGTCTCACACGGCGGGGACCGTTCGAGACACGGGGCCATCAGTCGGCCGAGTCGGGGTAACCGACAGATACATTCCGCGACTCAGACGGGAGACACGATGCCCCTCACGTTCCGCAAGAGTTTCCGGATCCTTCCCGGTGTCCGACTGAACATCAACCGCCGCTCCTGGTCCATCACCACCGGCGGGAAGAACGGACCCAGGCAGACCCACAGCAGCACGGGACGTCGTACGACATCAGTGGATTTGCCCGGACCTTTCGGATGGCGCCGCACCCGTACCGCCAGGCGGGGTTGACGCACCATCAGGTCCGTCACCCGGACGGACCCTCCAGAATGCGCCATCTCATATCTGAGATAGCCTCAACCTCATGGCAGACGATTACCTCGTACGCATCGGCAAGCTCATCCGTGACGCCCGGCAACACCGGGGCTGGACACAGTCGCAGCTCGCGGAGGCGCTGGGCACCAGCCAGAGCGCCGTCAACCGCATCGAGCGCGGCAACCAGAACATCAGCCTTGAGATGATCGCGCGAATCGGTGAAGCCCTGGAGAGCGAGATCGTCTCTCTGGGCTACGCGGGCCCGATGCATCTGCGGGTCGTCGGCGGACGCCGGCTCTCCGGCGCCATCGACGTCAAGACGAGCAAGAACGCGTGCGTGGCACTGCTGTGCGCCTCCCTGCTCAACAAGGGGCGCACAGTGCTGCGCCGCGTCGCGCGCATCGAGGAGGTCTACCGCCTTCTGGAGGTGCTGAACTCCATCGGGGTGCGCACCCGCTGGATCAACGACGGCGTCGACCTGGAGATCGTGCCGCCGGCCGAGCTGGACATGGCCTCGATCGACGCCGAGGCGGCCGTGCGCACCCGCTCGATCATCATGTTCCTGGGCCCGCTGCTGCACCGCATGGACCGCTTCCGGCTGCCCTACGCCGGCGGCTGCGACCTCGGCACCCGCACCATCGAGCCGCACATGATCGCGCTGCGCCGCTTCGGGCTCGACATCGCCGCGACCGAGGGCATCTACCACGCGCAGGTCGACCGGTCCGTCTCCCCCGAGCGCCCGATCGTGCTGACCGAGCGCGGCGACACCGTGACCGAGAACGCGCTGCTGGCCGCCGCCCGGCACGACGGCGTCACGGTCATCCGCAACGCCTCCTCCAACTACATGGTCCAGGACCTCTGCTTCTTCCTGGAGGCGCTCGGCGTCCGGGTCGAGGGCATCGGCACCACGACCCTGACCGTGCACGGCGTGCCCACCATCGACGTCGACGTGGACTACTCCCCCTCCGAGGACCCGGTCGAGGCGATGAGCCTACTGGCCGCGGCGGTCGTCACGGAGTCGCAGCTGACGGTGCGCCGGGTGCCGATCGAGTTCCTGGAGATCGAGCTGGCGGTCCTGGAGGAGATGGGTCTCGACCACGACCGTACGGCGGAGTACTTCGCCGACAACGGCCGCACCCGGCTGGTCGACCTGACCGTCCGCCCCTCCAAGCTGGAGGCTCCGATCGACAAGATCCACCCGATGCCGTTCCCCGGCCTGAACATCGACAACGTGCCGTTCTTCGCGGCCATCGCGGCCGTCGCCTCGGGCAAGACCCTCATCCACGACTGGGTCTACGACAACCGCGCGATCTACCTGACGGACCTGAACCGCCTCGGCGGCCGGCTCCAGCTGCTGGACCCGCACCGGGTACTGGTCGAGGGCCCGACCCGCTGGCGCGCCGCCGAGATGATGTGCCCGCCCGCCCTGCGGCCCGCCGTGGTCGTCCTGCTGGCGATGATGGCGGCCGAGGGCACGTCCGTCCTGCGGAACGTGTACGTCATCAACCGCGGTTACGAGGACCTGGCCGAGCGGCTGAACTCGATCGGGGCGCAGATCGAGATCTTCCGGGACATCTGACCCGGCTCGACATCCCCCCTCCGACCGCGGCTCCCTCGGGGACCGCGGCCGGAGCACTGTCTACGGCGAGCCGCACCGGCTGTCCGGGTCAGCGCTGGGTCAGCGTGATCCCCTGCTGCCGGGCCGCGTGGAAGTGGGGCAGCGGCAGGCCGCCCTGCGGGCGCAGCTCCATCACGGTGGCCTCCACCTGGGCGGTGCCGGGCTCCAGCGATCCGGGCGCGGGCCTGCCGGTGTTCTCCCAGCGGTGCTCGACGCCGTCGCACACCGCGCGGGTGCCGCCGATGCCGTGGCGGAGGGTCGGGGACTTCTGGCCGATGGAGGAGCTGACGAACGCCGGGCCCGTGCTGCCGAGGCAGCGGTAGGTGCCGGAGAGGGTGACCGTGCCGTCGGCGGCGACGGTGCCGGTCGGGTCGACGGTGACCGTCTCGTAGGGGTCCGCGACGGCGGTGGGGGCGGCGGCCAGCAGGAACAGTGCGGCGAGGACGAGGGCGGGGCGGACGGGCATGGAAGGGCCTCCCGGGCAAGTGGAACAAGGTCCTCCACTGGTACCGGTCAGGCGGGGCGACCGGCGTGATCGTCACTCCTTCGGTGGCGAGTCCGCAGCGGTCTTCGTGGATCGGTCAGGGTGTTGTCCGCGTGTTGTCACGGTTGCCGCCCGGCTGTTCCGATGCGTCCGCGGCGGGCGCATGGTCTATCCATACGGACGACCCGTACGGATCGTCCTCCCTCCGTGGAGGTCGCCATGTGTGCCCACCAGTCTTCGTGCCCCGCCTTCGACACCCACGCCGCGCACGTCGTGGCCGCCCGGCCCGAGCAGGGCTGGAGCCTGCTGTGCGACGGGGCGATCGTCTTCGACGACACCGGTGAGCTGCGGCCGGACGGGAGTGTCGTCGGACCGGTCACGCAGCTCGCGATGGCCGCGTGAGCACTCAGCCGTGAGCACTCAGCCGTGACCGCTCAGCCATCGGCGCCCGGATGGGCCGTCCGGCGGTGCGGGTGCGCGTCCCTCCGCGGCGCGTCCGGCTACGGCAGCACCGCGAAGCCGTCCAGTTCCACCAGCGCCTCCTCGTCCCACAGCCGGACGACCTCCACGACCGCCATCGCCGGGTAGTCCCGGCCCGCCAACTCCCGCCAGATCCGCCCCAGTTCAGGGGCCCGTGTCCGGTAGTCCGCCACATCCCTGGCGTAGACGGTGACTCGGGCGAGGTCGGCGGGGGTGCCGCCGGCGGCCCGCAGCGCGGCCAGCAGGTTGGTGAGCGCCCGCTCGAACTGTGCCACCAGCCCCTCCCCCACGACCTTGCCGTCCGTGTCGAGGGCGGTCTGGCCCGCGAGGAAGACCACGCGGGTGCCGGTGGCGACGACGGCGTGGGAGAACCCGGCGGGCGGGGCGAGGTCGGGCGGGTTGACGCGCTCGGTGCTCATCGGTCCGCCTCCGCCCGGGCGTACAACTCCTTGGCGATGATGCCGCGTTGAACCTCGCTCGCGCCCTCGTAGATACGCGGGGCGCGTACCTCGCGGTAGAGGTGTTCGAGGAGGTGTCCGCGGCGCAGGGCGCGGGCGCCGTGCAGTTGGACGGCCGCGTCGACGACGTACTGCGCGGTCTCGGTGGCCAGCAGTTTCGCCATCGCCGCGCGCTTGGGGACGTCCGGGGCGCCTTCGTCGTACGCCGTCGCCGCCGCGTACACCATCAGGCGGGCCGCGTCGGTGCGCAGGGCCAGTTCGGCGACCCGGTGGGCGACCGTCTGGAGGTCCTTCAGCTTGCCGCCGAACGCGTCCCGGCGGGCGGTGTGCGCGAGGGTGGCGTCCAGGGCGGCCTGGGCCATGCCGACCGCGAACGCGCCGACGCTGGGCCGGAACAGGTTGAGGGTGCCCATCGCGACCCGGAAGCCGCGGTCGGGTTCACCGAGGACGTCGTCGGCGGTGACGGGCACGGCGGCGAAGTCCAGGGCGCCGATCGGGTGCGGTGAGAGCATGTCCAGGGCGGTGCCGGTGAGGCCGGGGCGGTCGGCGGGGACCAGGAACGCGGTGACCCCGCGGGCGCCGGCGCCGGGCGTGGTCCGGGCGAAGACGGTGTAGAAGTCGGCCTCGGGGGCGTTGGAGATCCAGCACTTCTCCCCGGTGAGCCGCCAGCGGGCGGTGCCGTCGGGCTCGGCGGTGAGGGGCGGGGCGGGGCGCGGGGCACCGCCGGTGGTGTCCGCGCCGAGCACGTCACCGGGGACGCCCGAACCCGGCGCCTCACCCGCCGCACCCGCGCCCGGCGCCCCGCCCACCTCTGCCGCCGCCTCCCTCTCCGTCTCCGCCCGCAACTCCAGCGCCGCCGCGTCCGACCCGGCCCCCGGCTCGCTCAGCGCGAACGCCGCCACGGCGTGGCCCTCCGTCACCGCGGGCAGCCATCGTTCCCGCTGGGCCGGGGTCCCGTGGGCGTGCACCGGGTGGGCACCCAGGCCCTGGAGCGCGAGCGCGGTCTCCGCCTCCGTGCAGGCGTACGCGAGGGACTCGCGCATCAGGCAGAGGTCCAGGGCGCCGGAGGTGAACAGCCTCCGGAGCAGGCCCAGTTGCCCCAGCTCGGCGATCAGGGGCCGGTTCACGCGCCCCGGCTCGCCCTTCTCCGCCAGCGGGCGCAGCCGGTCGGCGGCCGTGGCGCGCAGCTCCGCACACCAGGCGGTTTGTGCCGGATCGAGCGAGAATGCGGGCATTGCCGGTCCCCTCTCTCCACTGGACTCCTCGACGATATCGCGCCCCATTGACTGCCGTCACCAACGCGATACGCTCCTCTCGCGAGCCCACCCACGACGCCCACGAGGCAGGCCATCAGGCAAGGGGGCGAACCGCCATGAACGTCTCGGCGCACGTCGACACCTTCGCGCGCGACCATCTCCCGCCGCCCGGCCAGTGGCCCGAACTGGTCTTCGACCTGCCGGAGCTGCGTTACCCCGATCGGCTGAACTGTGCCGCCGAGCTGCTGACCGGCCCGCCCGACGACCGTCCGGCGTTCCACACCCCCACCGGCCCCACCTGGACCTACGGCACGCTCCGCGCCCGGGTCGACCGGCTCGCGCATCTCCTCACCGACGACCTCGGCGTCGTCCCCGGCAACCGCGTGCTGCTGCGTGGCCCCACCACCCCCTGGCTCGCGGCCTGTTGGCTGGCGGTGCTGAAGGCGGGGGCGGTCGCCGTGACCGTTCTGGCGCAGGCGCGGCCGCACGAGCTGGCCACGATGTGCGAGATCGCGCGGGTCGGGCACGCGCTGTGCGACATCCGCTCGGTCGACGACCTCACGAAGGCCGAGATACCGGGGCTCAGGATCACGACGTACGGCGGTGACGCGCCCGGCGACCTGCTGCACCGGACCGCGCCCGACACCCCGTACCCGGCCGTGGCGACCGCGTCCGACGACGTGGCGCTGATCGCCTTCACCTCCGGCACCACCGGGCGCCCCAAGGGGTGCATGCACTTCCACCGGGACGTGCTCGCGACAGCCGACACCTTCTCGCGGCATGTGCTGCGACCCCAGCAGGACGATGTCTTCGCCGGCAGTCCCCCACTGGGGTTCACGTTCGGTCTCGGCGGGCTCGTGATCTTCCCGCTGCGGGCCGGGGCCAGTGCCCTCCTCCTCGAACAGGCCGGTCCCAGACAGCTGTTGCCCGCGATCGCCGAGCACCGGGCCTCCGTGGTGTTCACCGCGCCGACCGCCTACCGCGCGATGCTCGACGAACTCCACGCGTACGACACCACCTGCCTGCGCCGCTGCGTCTCGGCCGGCGAGAACCTGCCCGCGGCCACCTGGCGGGCCTGGCACGAGCGGACCGGGCTGCGGATCATCAACGGCATCGGCGCCACCGAGCTGTTGCACATCTTCCTCTCCGCCGCCGACGAGCGGATCCGGCCGGGGACCACGGGGGTGCCCGTACCGGGGTGGCAGGCGCGCGTGGTCGACGAGGAGGGCCGGGACAGGCCGGACGGGGCGCCCGGACTGCTCGCGGTGCGCGGGCCCGTCGGCTGCCGGTATCTCGCCGATCCCCGGCAGGGCGAGTACGTGCGCTTCGGCTGGAACATCACCGGGGACACCTATGTCCGCGAGGGCGACGGCTACTTCCGCTATGTCGCCCGCGCGGACGACATGATCATCTCGGCCGGGTACAACATCGCGGGCCCCGAGGTCGAGGACGCGCTGCTGCGGCATCCGGACGTCGTGGAGGCCGCGGTGGTGGGGCGGGCGGACGAGGCCCGCGGGCAGGTCGTGGTGGCCTACGCGGTGGTCAAGGAGGGCGCCGAGCGGGACGCCGAGGCACTGCGCGCCTTCGTCAGGGCCGAGTTGGCGCCGTACAAGTGTCCGCGCGAGATCGTCTTCCTGGACGCGCTGCCGCGCACGGCGACCGGCAAGCTCCAGAGGTTCAGGTTGCGCACCCAGGGTGACCAGCAGTGATGCCGACGACCTAAGATGATCAACGTGTCCGACCAGCATGCACCACGGTCTCTCATCGTCACGCTCTACGGCGCCTACGGCCGCTTCGTGCCCGGCCCGGTACCGGTCGCCGAGCTCATCCGCCTGCTCGCGGCGGTCGGCGTGGACGCCCCCTCGGTACGCTCCTCCGTGTCCCGTCTCAAACGCCGCGGTCTGCTCGTGCCCGCCCGTACCGCACAGGGGGCGGCGGGGTACGAACTGTCGCCGGACGCCCGCCAGTTGCTCGACGACGGTGACCGGCGCATCTACGCCGTCGAACCGCCCGAGGACGAGGGCTGGGTGCTCGCCGTGTTCTCCGTGCCGGAGTCGGAGCGCCAGAAGCGGCACGTCCTGCGCTCCCGGCTGGCCGGACTCGGCTTCGGCACCGCGGCGCCGGGTGTCTGGATCGCGCCCGCACGCCTGCACGAGGAGGCCCGGCACGTGCTCCAGCGGCTCGGCCTGGACCCGTACGTCGACTTCTTCCGCGGCGAGCACCTCGGCTATGCCCCGACAGCCGAGGCCGTCGCCCGCTGGTGGGACCTGGCCGCGATCGCCAAGGAGCACGAGGAGTTCCTCGACCGCCACGCGCGCGTGCTGCGGCACTGGCAGGAGCGCGCGGCCGAGGACACCCCGCCCGAGGAGGCCTACCGCGACTACCTCCTCGCCCTGGACTCCTGGCGCCACCTCCCCTACGCCGACCCCGGGCTGCCCGCCCGGCTGCTGCCGCGGGACTGGCCGGGCAGCCGCTCGGCGGCGGTGTTCCGGGGACTGCACCGGCGGCTGCGGGACGCGGGGGCGGCGTTCGTCGGCGGGTGAGTCGGGCGGGGGAAGAGGGCTGTCCGGCGTCGCCACTCCCCCGGCCGCTCAAGTACCCAGTGTCAGACGGGGCTTGGGGGCGTCCGTACGTCCCGTCCGCGGAGGGCGGCTGCCCGCCCGGTACGGGTCCGGCCAGACGACCCCGGGTCCGTCGTAGCCCTGCTCGGCGGCCGCGTGCAGCGTCCAGTGCGGGTCGTAGAGGTGCGGTCGGGCCAGTGCGCACAGGTCCGTCCGCCCGGCCAGGATCAGGGAGTTGACGTCGTCCCAGGAGGAGATCGCGCCGACCGCGATCACCGGGACGCCGGTCTCGTGGCGGATGCGGTCCGCGAAGGGCGTCTGGTACGACCGCCCGTACGCGGGCCGTTCCTCGGCCACCACCTGCCCCGTCGACACGTCGATGGCGTCGGCGCCGTGCGCGGCGAAGGCGCGGGCGATCTCGACGGCGTCGGCGCCCGACGTCCCGCCCTCCGCCCAGTCGGTGGCGGAGATCCGCACGGTCATGGGCCGTTCCTCGGGCCACACGCCCCGGACGGCGTCGAAGACCTCCAGGGGGAAGCGGAGCCGCTTCTCCAGCGAGCCGCCGTAGGCGTCGGTGCGGCGGTTGGTGAGCGGGGAGAGGAAACCGGACAGCAAGTAGCCGTGTGCGCAGTGCAGTTCGAGCAGGTCGAACCCGGCGCGGGCGGCTCGGCAGGCCGCCGCGGTGAACTGTTCGCGCAGGTCGGTGAGGTGGGCGCGGGTGAGCGCGCGCGGGGTCTGGTTCCCGGGCCGGTAAGGGATCGCGGAGGCGGCCACGACCGGCCAGTTGCCGTCGGGCAGCGGTTCGTCGAGGCCCTCCCACATCAGCCTGGTCGAGCCCTTGCGGCCGCTGTGGCCGAGCTGGACCCCGATCGCCGTGCCGGGGGCCTGGGCGTGCACGAAGTCGGTGATCCGCCTCCAGCCCTCGGCCTGCTTCCCGGTGTACAGGCCGGTGCAGCCGGGGGTGATGCGGCCCTCGGCGGAGACGCACACCATCTCCGTCATCACCAGCCCCGCCCCGCCGAGCGCCCGCGCCCCCAGGTGGACGAGGTGGAAGTCGCCGGGGAGGCCGTCGACGGCCGAGTACATGTCCATCGGCGAGACCACGACCCGGTTGCGCAGGGTCAGACCGCGCAGCCGGAACGGGGTGAACATGGGGGGCGTGCCCGGCGGGCAGCCGAACTCCCGCTCCACGGCGCCGGTGAAGCGGGCGTCGCGCAGACGGAGGTTGTCGTGGGTGACGCGGCGGCTGCGGGTGAGGAGGTTGAAGGCGAACTGGCGGGGCGGCTGGTCGAGATAGCGGCCGACGTTCTCGAACCACTCCAGGCTGGCGCGGGCGGCGCGCTGGGTGGAGGCGACGACGGGTTTGCGTTCCGTCTCGTAGGCGGCCAACGCCTGCTGAAGGGACGGCTGTTCCTCCAGGCAGGCGGCCAGGGCGAGGGCGTCCTCCACGGCCAGCTTGGTGCCCGAGCCGATGGAGAAGTGCGCGGTGTGGGCGGCGTCGCCGAGGAGGACGGTGTTGCCGTGGGACCAGTGGTCGTTGACGACCGTGCGGAAGGTGGTCCAGTCGGACTTGTTGGAGCGCAGCGGCCTGCCGCCGAGCGCGTCCGTGAAGATCTTGGCGCAGCGGTCGACGGATGCGGCGGTGTCGAGTTCGTCGAAACCGGCGGCGCGCCAGACTTCCTCGCGCATCTCGACGATCACAGTGGAGGCGTCGGGGGCGTACGGGTAGCCGTGCAGTTGCAGCACGCCGTGTTCTGTCTCGGCGATCTCGAAACGGAAGGCGTCGAAGGCGAAGTCGGCGGCCAGCCAGATGTAGCGGCACCGGTGGGTGGTCACGTGGGGGCGGAAGACCTGGGCGTGCCTCTGCCGGGTGGTGCTGTTGA
This sequence comes from Streptomyces sp. NPDC034103, assembly GCF_055575395.1. Lineage (NCBI taxonomy): Bacteria > Bacillati > Actinomycetota > Actinomycetes > Kitasatosporales > Streptomycetaceae > Streptomyces > Streptomyces sp. NPDC034103. The sequence continues at coordinate 537,242 of NZ_JBVISS010000001.1, forward strand.
CTCCGTCGGCGGCGATGACGAGGTCGTGGGTCGTAGCGAGGTCGACCGGGGCCTCGGTGCGGAAGCGGAGGTCCACGCCGAGGTCGTGGCAGCGGGTGTGCAGGATGTCCAGGAGGCGTTTTCTGCCGAGGGCGGCGAAGCCGTGGCCCCCGGAGGTGTGCCGGGTGCCGCGGTGGACGATGTCGATGTCGTCCCAGCGGATGAAGTCCTGGTGCAGTGCTGTGTAGACCTCGGGGTCGGCGTGTTCGATGCCGCCCAGGGTTTCGTCGGAGAGGACCACCCCGAAGCCGAAGGTCTCGTCGGGGGCGTTGCGTTCCCAGACGGTGATCTCGCGGACGGGGTCGAGGCGTTTGAGCAACGCGGCCGCGTAGAGGCCGCCGGGGCCGCCGCCGATGATCGCGACTCGTAGGGGGTGGCTGGTCATCGTCGGCGACTGAAGGTCCACTGTGGCTGGTCGCGCGGTTCCCCGCGCCCCTGACGGCGTCACGGTCACCGTCCCTGCCATGTGGGAGGCCTTTTCTCCGTGAACGCCTTGTGGAACTCGGCGTAGTCCTCCCCGTTCATCAGCAACGCCTGCGTGGACGCGTCCAGTTCCACGCTCGCCGCCAGCGGCATGTCCAGCTCCGCCGTCAGCAGGGCCTTGGTCTGGGCGTACGCCAATGCCGGGCCGTCCGCCAGGCGGCGAGCCAGCGCCTGGGCCGCCTTGTCCGCCTCGCCCTCGTCCGTCAGCTCGCTGACCAGGCCGATGCGTTCCGCTTCCGGCGCCCGCACCGGCTCGCCCAGCATCAGCAGGCGGGTGGCGTGGCCGAGTCCCACCACCCGGGGCAGCAGGTACGCGGCGCCCATGTCCCCGCCGGACAGCCCCACCCGGGTGAAGAGGAACGCGAACCGGGCCGTCGGGTCGGCCACCCGGAAGTCCGCGGCGAGGGCCAGTACCGCCCCCGCGCCCGCCGCGACCCCGTGCACCGCGGCGATCACCGGGAACGGGCACTCCCGTACCGCCCGCACGACCTGCCCGGTCATCCGGTTGAAGTCGAGGAGCTGGGCGGTGTCCATGGCGAGGGTCGCGCCGATGATCTCGTCGACGTCGCCGCCGGAGCAGAAGCCGCGGCCCTCGCCGGCCAGCACCAGGGCGCGCACCGAGCGTTCCCGGGACAGCTCGGCGAGGAGGTCGCGCAGGTCGGCGTAGGCGCCGAAGGTGAGGGCGTTGAGTCTGTCGGGGCGGGCGAGGGTGACGGTGGCGACGCCGGCCGTGATCTCCACGCGCAGGTGTTCCCAGCGGGCGGTGCGGGCGGCGGAGCCGGTGAAGGGACTCATGCGGTGCGGCCTCCTCGTACACGGACAAGGTGCGCGATCCCACGCTCTACCCCTCGAAGCTATCACTCATCTTTGACTGTCGTCACGAGTGCGCGATAACACGAGGGCTGGTCTCACCGTCCGGATGTGACCTGGTCCCGTCACATCCGTCACGGCTCGTCGACAGAGCGGCTACGGCGGGAGCAGCCGCGCGAGGCAGGGCGTTGTGCGGGGTAAGCCGCCCGTCAACGGGGCCGAAGGTCCCCCGCGGTGCCCGTCGGACGCCTCTGCCGACGGCGCCGTACCATTCATACGGTTGAAAGCAGGACAGCCTGCTCATGAACGGAACCGCCTTGCAAGATCGCCCCTCCGCCTCCGCCTCCTGGCGCATCGCGCTGCCGCACTCCGCAGCGGCCGTACCCGTCGCCCGTGCACTGGTGCGCACGGCGCTGGCCGAGTTGAAGCACGGGGCGGACTGCGACACCGCGGAGCTGCTGACGGCCGAGCTGGTCGCGAACGCCGTGGAGCACACCGCCGGGGACGCACCCATAGAGCTGGTCGTCGAGCTGCTGCCGAGCGGCTGCCAGGTCGAGGTGCACGACCCGGACCCGGCGCCGCCGGGCGATCTGACCCGCCCGGCCGACGTGGAGCCGGACCCCTGGCAGGAGCACGGGCGGGGGCTGCTGCTGATCCGGACGCTGAGCTCGTCCTGCGGGCACCGGCCCACGGAGTCGGGCAAGGCGGTGTGGTTCAGGCTGCCGGCAAGGCCCCCGCGGTTGCGGCCGGCGTGACCGTCAGGCCAGCGTCGCCACCAGCACGGCCTTGATCGTGTGCATCCGGTTCTCCGCCTCGTCGAAGACGACGGAGTGGGCGGACTCGAAGACCTCGTCCGTGACCTCCAGGCTCTCCAGGCCGTGGGAGTCGTGGATCTCCTGGCCGACCTTGGTGCCGAGGTCGTGGAAGGCCGGGAGGCAGTGCAGGAACTTGACGTCCGGGTTGCCCGTCGCCCGCAGGACGTCCATGGTCACGGCGTACGGGGCGAGGGCGGCGATCCGCTCGTCCCAGACCTCCTTGGGCTCGCCCATGGAGACCCAGACGTCGGTCGCCACGAAGTCGGCGCCGCGCACACCCTCCGCCACGGACTCGGTGAGCGTGATGACGGCCCCGCTGTCCGCGGCGAGCCCGCGGGCGCGCTCGACGATCTCCTGGGCAGGCCAGTAGGACTTCGGGGCGACGATCCGGACGTCCATGCCGAGCAGGGCGCCGGTGATCAGGTAGGAGTTGCCCATGTTGAAGCGGGCGTCGCCGAGGTAGGCGAGAACGAACCCGTCGTCGACCAGGTTCTTGCTGCTGTGCTCGGTCATCGTCAGCACGTCGGCGAGCATCTGGGTGGGGTGCCAGTCGTCGGTGAGACCGTTGTAGACGGGCACGCCGGCGTACGCGGCGAGCTCCTCCACCTTCTGCTGGCTGTCCCCGCGGTACTCGATGGCATCGAACATCCGACCGAGCACGCGCGCGGTGTCCCGTACGGACTCCTTGTGGCCGATCTGCGAGCCCGACGGATCGAGATACGTCGTCGAGGCGCCCTGGTCCGCCGCCGCGACCTCGAACGCGCAGCGGGTGCGCGTCGAGGTCTTCTCGAAGATCAGCGCGATGTTCTTGCCGCGCAGGTACTGGGTCTCGGTCCCGGCCTTCTTCGCGGCCTTCAGGTGCGCGGACAGCTCGACCAGAGCGAGGAACTCCTGCTCGGTGAAGTCGAGCTCCTTGAGGAAGTGGCGCCCGGCGAGGGCGGTCGGGACGGTCGCCATGCGGGCGCTCCAGAGATGCGGGTGACAGATACTCCTGGAAGTCTATACGACGCTCGGCATTTATATGCGGCAGAGTGTGCGGCTATACGGCCTCACGTTCGACCGGGCAGCTCATACAGCGCGGCCCGCCCCTCCCCCGCCCCAGCTCACTGCCGGGGATCTCGATGACCTCGATGCCCTGCTTGCGCAGATGGGTGTTGGTGGTGGAGTTGCGCTCGTAGGCGACGACGACACCGGGCTCGACGGCGAGGACGTTGCAGCCGTCGTCCCACTGCTCGCGCTCGGCGGCGTGCACGTCCTGGGTGGCGGTCAGCACGCGGATCTCGCTGAGCCCGAGGGCGGCGGCGATCGCGCGGTGCATGTGCTCCGGCGGATGGTCGGTGACCTTCAACTCCTTGTCGCCGACGCCCGGTTCGATGGTGTACGACCGGAGCATGCCGAGCCCGGCGTACTGGGTGAAGGTGTCGCCGTCGACCATCGTCATCACGGTGTCGAGGTGCATGAAGGCGCGGCGCTTGGGCATGTCGAGCGCCACGATCGTCTGCGCGGAGCCGGCGGCGAACAGCTTGTGCGCGAGCATCTCCACGGCCTGGGGGGTGGTCCGTTCGCTCATGCCGATCAGGACGGCGCCGTTGCCGATGACGAGGACGTCGCCGCCCTCGATGGTGGACGGGTAGTCGGACTGCCCCTCGCTCCACACCCGGAACGTCTCGTCACGGAAGAGCGGGTGGTGCCGGTAGATCGCCTCGAAGTGCACGGTCTCCCGCTGCCGGGCCGGCCAGCGCATCGCGTTGACGCAGACGCCGTCGTAGATCCAGGCGGAGGTGTCGCGGGTGAACAGGTGGTTGGGCAGGGGGGCGAGCAGGAACTCGTCCAGGTCCATGACATGGAAGCGGACGGAGACCGGTTCCTCGTGGGCCTCCAGGAACTCCCTCTTGGTCATGCCGCCGACCAGCGCCTCGGCGAGCTCGGGGGCGGGCAGTGACTCGAAGGCGGCACGGAGGTGGTCGGTGGCCAGGACGCCGTACTCCTTCTCGTCGAAGACCCGGTCCAGGACGAGGGTGCGGGCCGCCGGGATCGCCAGGGCCTCGGTGAGCAGGTCGCCGAAGAGGTGGACGGCGACCCCGCGGTCGCGCAGCACGTCCGCGAAGCCGTCGTGCTCGGCGCGCGCCCGGCGCACCCAGAGCAGGTCGTCGAAGAGGAGCGCGTCCTTGTTGCTGGGGGTGAGCCTTTTGAGCTCGAGATCCGGCCGGTGCAGGATGACGCGGCGCAGCCGCCCGGCCTCGGAGTCGACATGGAATCCCATGCCTCCATCCTGACCACCGAAGACCGTCTTCATCCCCTCCTTGACCCACTTCGCATATTCGTCCCCTTGACGATAAACGCGCCCCACGGTTATCGTCTTCAAGACGAAAAGAGGGGGTCTCGTGGCCGACATCACCCGGCGCCTGGGCTGGCGCCATCTGCGCGGAGCGCCCACGGCGCACATCCGGCACCACCGCGGCGGAAAGCTGCTGCACGACGGACCGGGCCTGAGCTTCTGGTTCCGGGCACTGACCGCCGCGCTCTCCGAAGTCCCGGTCGACGACCGGGAGTTGGCGATGACCTTCCACGCCCGCACCTCCGACTTCCAGGACGTGACGGTGCAGGCGACGGTGACCTACCGGATCAGCGACCCGGCGCTCGCCGCAGCGCGCATGGACTTCTCCGTCGACCCGGACACCGGCGCCTGGCGCGGCACCCCGCTGGAGCAGCTCGGCACCCTGCTGACCGAGACGGCCCAGCAGCACGCGCTGGACGTCCTCGCCCGTACGACCCTGGCGTCGGCGCTGGTCGACGGGGTGGCGGCGGTACGGGAACGGGTGGCGGCGGGCCTCGCGACGGAACCGCGGCTGCCCGCCACCGGCATCGAGGTGGTGGCGGTCCGCGTGGTCGCCCTGCGCCCCGAACCGGACGTGGAACGAGCCCTGCGGACACCCGCCCGCGAACAGATCCAGCAGGAGGCGGACCGGGCGACCTACGAGCGGCGCGCGGTGGCGGTCGAGCGGGAGCGGACCATCGCCGAGAACGAACTGGCCAGCCAGATCGAACTCGCCCGGCGCGAGGAGCAGTTGGTCGAGCAGCGCGGCACCAACGCCCGGCGGGAGGCGGAGGAGCACGCGGCGGCCGACGCGGTCCGGGCCGGTGCGGAGGCGGCGCGGTCGCTGAAGCTCGCCGAGGCCGAGGCCGAGCGGTCCGTGCGGCTGGCCCGCGCCGAGGCCGAGGGCGCGCGAGAGCTGGGCCAGGCACGGGCCCAGGCCCAGAAGGCCTGGCTCCAGGTGCACACCGACGTGGACGTGGCGGTTCTGCACGCGCTCACCGCGACCCGGCTGGCGGAGAACCTGCCGAGGATCGACAGCCTCACGCTCTCCCCCGACGTCCTCACCGGCCTGCTGGCCAAGCTGGGCACGCGGGATCCGGGATGAGCCTCGCCCCGCGGGTCGTCCTCGTCCACCGCACCACGGAGTACGAGGAGTTGGTGGCCCACCACGGCACCCACGGCCAGGCCGCGTTCTTCCTCTCCTCGCGCGGCCGGGACATCGAGGAGGTCGCCGCACGCCACCGCCGTACCCGCGCGGCGCTGGCGGAGGTGACGTCGGCGATCCCCCTGACCTGGCGTCAGTCCCGGGTCGAGCGGGCGGACTTGGACCGTTTCCTGTTCGCCCCGGAGGACGTGGTGGTCGTGGTCGGCCAGGACGGACTGGTGGCGAACGTCGCCAAGTACCTCTCCGGCCAGCCGGTGCTCGGCATCGACGCCGACCCCGGCCGCAACCCGGGGGTCCTGGTCCGGCACCGCCCCTCGGACACGGCCGCCCTGCTGAGGGCCACCGGATCGGCGGCCGAGGAACTCACCATGGTCGAGGCCGTCGCCGACGACACACAGCGCCTGGTCGCCCTCAACGAGATCTACCTGGGCGCCCCCGGCCACCAGACCGCCCGCTACCGCCTGGGCCTCGACGACGACGGGGGTGCCGTCGAGGCCCAGGCCTCCTCGGGCGTGCTGGTGGGCACGGGCACGGGCGCGACGGGGTGGGTGCGGTCGGTCTGGCAGGAACGCAGCAGCGGGCTGCCCCTGCCCCGCCCCACCGACGACCGCCTCCTGTGGTTCGTCCGCGAGGCCTGGCCGTCGCCGGCCACCGGCACTACACGGGTGGCCGGCGAACTCCCGGCGGGGTCCGCCCTGCGTCTCACCGTCGAGTCCGAGCGGCTGATCGCCTTCGGGGACGGCATGGAGTCGGACGCCCTGGAACTGACCTGGGGCCAGACCGTGCGGGTCGGCGTGAGCCGGGAACGCCTGCGACTGGTCGGCTGACCGTCACAGCCGCGGGTCCACCGGCTCCGACTCCAGCGCCAGCACTCCGAACACCGCCTCGTGGACCCGCCACAGCGGTTCACCCTCGGCCAGGCGGTCCAGGGCCTCCAGGCCGAGCGCGTACTCGCGGATCGCGAGGGAGCGCTTGTGGTTGAGGAAGCGCTGGCGCAGCCGCGTCAGGTTGTCCGGTCGGGTGTACTCCGGGCCGTAGATGATCCGGAGGTACTCGCGGCCACGGCACTTGATGCCGGGCTGCACCAGACGGCCCTCGGCGCTGCGCACGACCGCGCCCAGCGGCTTGACGACCATGCCCTCGCCGCCGCGGCCGGTCATCTCCAGCCACCAGTCGACGCCCGCCTGGACCGACTCGGGGTCGGCCGTGTCGACGTAGAGGCGACGGGTGGTCTGGAGCAGGCCGGTGCCGTCGTGCTCCACCAGGCGGTCCAGCAGCGCCAGTTGCCGGTCGTGCGGCAGCGACGCGAGGTTGCGGCCCTGGACCGCGAGGACCTGGAAGGGGGCCAGGCGTACGCCGTCGAGGCCGTCGGTCGTCCAGCAGTACCGCCGGTACGCCTCGGTGAACGCCTCGGCGTCCGCGGCGCGTTCACGCTGGCGCCCGAGCAGGTCCGTCACGTCCACGCCGCGCTCCGCCGCGCCCTCCAGCGCGGCCAGCGCACCGGGGAACACCGCGGCGGACGCGGCGCCGACCGCCGCGTACTGCGAGCGCAGCAGCCCCGACGCCTTCAGCGACCACGGCATCAGCTCGGCGTCGAGCAGCAGCCAGTCGGTGTCCAACTCCGCCCACAGGCCCGCCTCGTCGGCCGCCGCCCGGATCCGGCCGAGGATCTCCTCGGTCACCGACGCGTCGTCGAAGAACGGGCGGCCGGTGCGGGTGTAGAGGGAGCCCGTCGGGCCTCCCCCGCTCCCGGCCTCGTTCGCGGGGGCGGTGCCCCCGACGCCGAAGCGCGTGCGTGCCGTCTCCGCGTCGCGGCAGACCAGGGCCACCGCCCGCGAACCCATGTGCTTCTCCTCGCACACGACCCGGGCGACCCCGTCCTCGGCGTACTGCCGGAACGCCTCGGCCGGGTGCTCCAGGTAGCCGTCGATGTGGCTGGTCGCGGTCGGGGCCATCGTCGGCGGGAGGTACGGCAGCAGTCGCGGGTCCACCGCGAAACGGCTCATGACCTCCAGGGCGGCGGCCGCGTTCTCCTCGCGGATCGCGACCCGCCCCTGGTGCCGGGTCTCCACGACCCGTCGGCCCCGCACGTCCGCCAGGTCCAGCGGCCGGCCGTCGTGGCCGCCCGGCGCCTCCGCCTTCAGCGGCTTCACCGGCTCGTACCAGACCCGCTCCGCCGGTACGTCGACCAGCTCCCGCTCCGGGTAGCGCAGAGCGGTGAGCTTGCCGCCGAAGACGGCACCGGTGTCCAGGCAGATGGTGTTGTTCAGCCAGGTCGCCTCCGGGACCGGGGTGTGGCCGTAGACGACCGCCGCCCGGCCCCGGTAGTCCTCGGCCCACGGGTAGCGCACCGGCAGCCCGAACTCGTCCGTCTCGCCGGTGGTGTCGCCGTACAGCGCGTGCGAGCGGACCCGGCCGGAGGTGCGGCCGTGGTACTTCTCCGGCAGTCCGGCGTGGCAGACGACCAGCTTGCCGCCGTCCAGGACGTAGTGGCTGACCAGCCCGTCGATGAACTCCCGCACCTCGGCCCGGAACTCGTCCGAGACGCTCTCCATCTGCTCGATGGTCTCGGCCAGGCCGTGGGTGTGCTGGACCTTGCGGCCCTTGAGGTAACGGCCGTACTTGTTCTCGTGGTTGCCCGGCACGCACAGGGCGTTGCCCGACCTGACCATCGACATCACGCGGCGCAGCACGCCCGGGCTGTCCGGGCCGCGGTCGACGAGGTCGCCGACGAAGACCGCGGTACGGCCCTCGGGGTGCACGCCGTCGACGTAACCCAACGTGCCGAGCAGCGACTCCAGTTCGGACGAGCAGCCGTGGATGTCGCCGACGATGTCGAACGGGCCGGTGAGGTGGGTGAGGTCGTTGAAGCGCTTCTCGGTGACGACGGTGGCGTTCTCGACCTCCTCCACGCCCCGCAGGACGTGCACCTTCCGGAAGCCCTCGCGCTCCAGGTGCCGGATCGAGCGGCGGAGTTCGCGGATGTGGCGCTTGATGACCCGGACCGGCATGTCGGCGCGGTCGGTGCGGCCCGCGTTGCGCTCGGCGCACACCTCCTCCGGCACGTCGAGCACGATGGCGATGGGCAGGACGTCGTGCTGCTTGGCCAGGTCGATCAGCTGCCGCCGGGAGTCCGACTGCACGCTGGTGGCGTCGACGACCGTGCGGCGGCCCGCGGCGAGCCGCTTGCCGGCGATGTAGTGGAGCACGTCGAAGGCGTCCCGGGTCGCGCTCTGGTCGTTCTCGTCGTCGGAGACCAGGCCCCGGCAGAAGTCGGAGGAGATGACCTCGGTGGTCTTGAAGTGCCGGCGGGCGAAGGTGGACTTGCCCGAGCCCGAGGCGCCGACGAGGACGACGAGGGAGAGGTCGGTGACGGGCAGGACACGCCCCTTGGTCAGGTTCTCGGTCATGCCGCCTTCGCCTCCTTCTCGGTCCTGATCACGAACACGGCCATCTGGGTGGGCGGGCCCACCTCCGGGTCGTCGGGTCCCACAGGTACGAACTCCACGTCGTAGCCGTGCCGTTCGGCCACCGAGGACGCCCAGGTCCGGAACTCCTGCCGGGTCCACTCGAAGCGGTGGTCGCCGTGCCGGACGTGGCCGGCCGGGAGGGACTCCCAGCGGACGTTGTACTCGACGTTCGGGGTGGTCACCAGGACCGTGCGGGGACGGGCCGCGCCGAACACCGCGTACTCCAGGGCCGGCAGCCGGGGCAGGTCGAGGTGCTCGATGACCTCGCTGAGCACGGCGGCGTCATATCCCTTGAGCCGCTTGTCGGTGTAGGCCAGCGAGCCCTGGAGGAGCTGGACGCGGGAGGCCATCCGCTCCCCCATGCGGTCCAGCTTCAGCCGCCGGGAGGCGATGGTGAGAGCCCGCATCGACACGTCGACGCCCACGATCTCGGTGAACCGCACGTCCTTGAGCAGCGCCTGCACCAACTGGCCCTGTCCGCAGCCGAGGTCGAGCACGCGGGCGGCGCCGGAGGCCTGGAGGGCGGCGATGATGGCGTCCCGGCGCTGCACGGCGAGCGGGGTCGGCCTCTCCTCGTCCTCGGTCTCCGCCTCGACGGCGTTGTCGATCTCCTCGACCTCGCTGTCGTCGGCCTCGGCCAGCCGGACCAGCTCCAGGCGTTCCATGGCGGCGCGGGTGAGGGACCAGCGGCGCGAGAGGTAGCGGCTGGTGATCAGCTTCTGCTCGGGGTGGTCGGGCAGCCAGCCCTCACCGGCGCGCAGCAGCTTGTCGACCTCGTCGGAGGCGACCCAGTAGTGCTTGGCGTCGTCGAGGACCGGGAGCAGGACGTAGAGGTGGCGCAGGGCCTCCGCGAGGGTCAGGCGCTCCGACTCCAGGACGAGCCCGACGTACCGCGAGTCCCCCCACTCGGGGAACCGCGCGTCCAGTGCGACCGGTTCGGAGGTGACCGCCCAGCCGAGCGGCTCGAACAGCTTGCGCACGAGGTCGGAACCGCCCCGGGCGGGCAGCGCGGGCACCTCGATGCGCAGGGGCAGCGGCTGTGCGGCCCGCTCCGGGCGGGCGTTGCACACGCCGCGCATGGCGCTGGAGAACACCGCGCTGAGCGCGACGGCGAGCAGCGAGGACGCGGCGTAGGGCCGGTCGTTGACGTACTGCGCGAGCGCCGCGTCGGGGGCGCCGCCGCGGCCCTTGCCCTTGCCCCGCCGGACCAGTGCCACCGCGTCGACCTCCAGCAGCAGCGCCGCCGTGCAGCGCTCGGCGTCGGCCTCGGGGTAGAGGACGTGCGCGGTGCCGTAGGACGTGGAGAACGTCTGCGCCTTCTCGGGATGCTTGTGGAGCAGGAAGCCGAGGTCGGTCGCCGGGCGTTCGAGGGTGCCGGTGGTACTGATCGTGAGGAACACGGTGATTACACCTCTGGGATCCTTCTGAGCTGCGGCTTCTCGCCGTTCTGCAAGGTGATGGGCCCGCTCAACGTACCCTGGGCCGCCCCGTACGCACTCTCGATTTATCGCCCCTGGACGACGTCGGCGGCGTCCCAGGTCTCGCGAGCCGCGGCGATGGCCGGGCGATGGGCGATCGACCAGTCGGCGAGGGCCTTGACGAGGTGGGTGAGGCTGTGGCCCAGGTCGGTCAGCTCGTACTCGACCTGGGGCGGGACCGTCGGGTACACCGTCCGCCGCACCAGCCCGTCACGTTCCAGGCGCCGCACGGTGAGGGTGAGCATCCGCTGGGAGATGTTCCCGGGAATCGCGCGCTGGAGCTCCTTGAACCGCCGTATGCCGGAGGCGAGTTCGACGACCACGTAGACCGACCACTTGTCACCGAGCCGGTCCAGGACGTCCCGGACGCCGCACTCGTCCTGCGGGGTGTCGCACGCGATCACCGGCACGTCCGGCGTGCGCGGTGCGGTGGTGGTGGTGGCGGCGGCGGCGGCGGCGGCGGCGGGGGTGGTTACCGCGGTGTGCCCTGCTGACATCAATGTGCCTCCTTATGTGATCCGGATCTGCTTCCCATGATGGGAACACACAGCTCAGGAGGGGGAATTCCGATGATTCTGGTGACCGGTGCGGGCGGCGCGCTCGGACGGCTCGTGGCGGCCGGACTGGCGGGGCGGGACGACGTGGTCCTCGGCAGCCGCACGCCGCGTTCGGCGGCCGAGCGGCGCGTGGACTTCGACGACCCGGGCTCGCTCGACTTCACGGGCGTGGACACACTGCTGCTGATCTCCGCCGGGTACGGGGAGGACGACGTGGTCATCGCACGGCACGAGGCGGCGATCACGGCGGCCGAGCGGGCGGGGGTGGGGCACCTCGTCTACACGAGCCTCAGCGGGGACGGCGACCACCTGCCCTACGCGCTGGCCCACCGCTGGACCGAACGACGCCTGCGGCGCTCCCCGCTCGCCTGGACGGTCCTGCGCAACGGCCTGTACGCCGAGTTCCTCGCGGACATCGCCGCCCCGGCGCCCGACGGGACGATCGCGGCCCCGCTCGGTGCGGGCCGGCTGGCCGCCGTCGCGCGCGCCGACCTCGCGGCGGTGGCGGCCCGGGTGGTGAGCGCGCCGCGGGAGCATGCCGGGCGGGTGTACGAGCTCGTCGGCGAACAGGCCATCGGGGGTGCGGAGTTGGCGGCGGCGGTCGGGGGCGTGTACACCCCGGGCACGCTGGGTGCGACGCGCGAGGCGATCATCGCGGGCGGTGCGGCGCTGCCGTATCAGGTGCCGATGCTGGTGGGGACGTACTCGGCGATCGCCGGCGGGTTCCTGGACGGCGCCGGCATCGCGGAGAACGCGCTGCGGGCGCTGTTGGGGCGGGCGCCGCGGTCGCCGCTGGAGGTCTACCGAGCGGTGGCGGCCACGGCGCCGGGGAACGGGCACCTGCCTCCGGCCGACCGGGCCGCCCCCTGTCCGTGAGGGCGGCGGCGAGCCCGCACGGACGGTCCGGCGGACCGGGCCGTGGGGCGCGGTCCGCCGGGCGGTCGTCGTGCGGCGTCACGCCAGCTGCGACTGCACCTGTGAGGAGATGAGCTCCAGGTGGTCCAGGTCGTGCAGGTCGAGGAGCTGGAGGTAGATCCGGCTGGAGCCGATCTCGGCGTAACGGCCGATCTTGTCGACGACCTCGGCCGGGGAACCGGCGAGACCGTTGGCCTTCAGCTCGGGCACCTCGCGGCCGATCGCGGCGGCGCGGCGGGCGACCTCCTCGTCGTCCTTGCCGACACAGACGACCAGGGCGTTGGAGTACGTCAGTTCGTCTCCCCTGCGGCCGGCCTCCTCCGCGGCGGCGCGCACCCGGCCGAACTGACGCCGGGAGTCCTCGACGGACCCGAAGGGCATGTTGAACTCACTGGCGAAGCGGGCCGCCAACCGCGGGGTGCGGGAGGGGCCGTGGCCGCCGACGAGGACCGGGATCCGGTCCTGGACGGGCTTGGGCAGCGCGGGCGAGTCGGTGAGGTCGTAGTACGTGCCGTGGAAGTCGAAGGTGTCCCCGGCCTTGGTCCCCCACAGGCCCGTGACGATCTCCAGCTGCTCCTCCAGGCGGCCGAACTTCTCCTTGGGGAAGGGGATGCCGTACGCCTTGTGCTCCTCCTCGAACCAGCCCGCGCCCAGGCCCAGTTCGACGCGGCCGCCGGACATCTGGTCGATCTGGGCGACCTGGATGGCGAGCACGCCGGGGAGCCGGAAGGTGCCGGCGGTCATCAGGGTGCCGAGGCGGATGCGCTTGGTCTCACGGGCGAGGCCGGCGAGGGTGATCCAGGCGTCGGTGGGGCCGGGCAGTCCGTCGCCGGAGCCCATCTTGAGGTAGTGGTCCGACCGGAAGAAGGCGTCGAACCCGAGATCTTCCGTGGCCTTGGCGACGGCGAGAAGGGTGTCGTAGGTGGCGCCCTGCTGGGGCTCGGTGAAGATGCGAAGATCCATACCTCCATCCTGCACGCTGCCGTGCCGGTCGACCCCGTCCGCCCCTGCCGTCCGGCCCCTGCCCGGTCGAGTGAAATTGCGTCAACGCGGCGCACGGGGGCTGCCCGGGCCAGTGACCCGGTGAAGGTGATGATCGTTGCTCGACCGGAGCCGGACCGACCGGCGCCCGCGCCGGCCGGTCAGCGCCGAGCGTCACCCGTGTCGGCCTCCGGTGGGGGCCTGGGCCGAGGAGGCCGTCTTGTCCGAAGAATCCGTCCCGCAGCAGGGTGCCGGGCCCGCTGGTCAGCCCAAGGGGCTGCTGCAACAGATGGAGGAACTGATGGCGGCTCTCAACGCGGACCTCTCCGCCCTGGACGCGGACCTGCAGTCGGCGGGGCGGACCGCGGAGGAGAACGAGGTGCGCTGAGGCGGGGGCGCGGGGAGGCCGGGGCGCCAAGGTGCCGGGGCGGCGGGACGCCGGGGCGCCCGGAGGCCAGGGCGCCAGGAGGCCAGGGCCGGGACGCCGCGATGGCGGGGTGCCGGAGGGGCATCGCCACCCGCTCCCCTCGTGGGTTCAGCCCGCCTCCCGTTCGGGGAACGCCTGGTCTTGGTCGGCCAGTTTGTTGAGCATCTCCAGGACGCGGTCGCGTGCTTCGTCGGCCGCGTCGATCGCTTCCATGCACTGCCAGTAGGCGCCCTCGTCGTCCGCTGCGCAGGCCAGGCCGACCAGGGCGATGCCGACCTCGCCGAGCAGGCCGCCGAGGCAGAGCAGGACCTGGCGGGCGCCGCCCAGTTCGGTGAGCTGGGCGGCGCGCAGGTCGTCCGTCGCCAGTTCGGGGGTGTCCAGGACACCGCAGCCTCTGCCCGCCAGTTCGGTCAACCCCAGTGCCTCGCCCCGGAGTCGGGGCGGGCCGGAGACCGCCAGTCTGCTGCCTATCGCCTGGGCCAGGGCCTGCGCCTGCCAGACCTCCGTCAGGATCTGAGGCACCGCGCCACTCGCCGCGAGCGCACGCCTGCTCGTCACTATGAGCCGCACCGCATCCATGCGCCGCCCCTGTCCGCCGCCCGAACTCCGTTGTCCACTACCCAGAGTGAGGGTCGACGGGGAGAAAAGCCAGAGGAAGAGGGAAATCTGCGGACAACAAATCGATTTCGGGCCGGATTTTGACTGCGGAGAGTGAAAACGGATCGAGCCGCTCCCCCCGCGGGCCCGGTCCGCCCTCCCCTCGCGGACCCGGTCCACTCCTCCCGTCCTCCCGCCGGCCCGCCCAGCCTCCCCGCGGACCCGGTCCGCCCTCCCCACAGGCCCGCTCAAACCTCCCCCAGGCACCCCTACGGCGCCGGGAACCTCCGCTCGTTCCGGTCGATCTTCGCGTCCAGGGCCGCCAACGGGTCGATGCCCAGCACCTCGCAGAGCTGGAGCAGATAGGCGAGGACGTCGGCGACCTCGTCCGTGACGCGGTGCGCGGTGTCGGCGTCGTCCATCACCCGGGCCGACTCCTCCGGCGTCAACCACTGGAAGATCTCGACCAGTTCGGAGGCCTCCACGCTGAGCGCGGCGACGAGGTTCTTGGGGGTGTGGTACGGCTGCCAGTTCCGCGCCGCCGCGAACTCGGCCAGCCTGCGCTGGAGTTTCGGCACATCGAGAGGGTCTGTCACGCGTCCAGGTGTACCACCGTGACCCCCTCGGTCCGCGCCGCCCAGGACGCGTCGGTCACCGTGCCGAGCAGCCGGATGTGCCCGCGGTCGCACATCCGGGCCGCGAGCCGCAGGAGTTCGTCCCGTTGCCGCGGGTCCAGTCGCCGGTCGAAGCCGTCGGCGAGCACGGTGAGCGTCTGCATCGCCGCGGGCACCTCACCGACCGGGTCGACCTCCAGCACCCCGGGTCCGGTGAACAGCACGAGGGCGAGCGCGAGGTACCTCAACTCGCCGTCGCCGAGCCGTGCCAGCGTCGTACCGCCGCCGTCGCCGGGCCGCCCCGACACCGCACGCCCGCCAGCGCCGCGGTCGAGGACCGCGCGGACCGTGCCGTCGCCGAGGAGTTCGGCGCGTACCCCGGTCACGGTTCCCGCGCACCCGGCGTCGACCGCGGCGACGAACTGCGCATGGCGGCGGACGCATTCGGCGCGGGTGCGGAACACCACGTCGGCGAGGTTGTCGCAGCCGCCGAGGAGACGGCCGGAGCCGGTGGGGACGGGCGCGCGCATCCGGTCGGGCCGGGGGTCACAGGCGAACACGGACCGCAGGGCGACGACCATCTGCTCGGCGGCGGCGAGCACCCGGCGCTGGCCGTCGGTCTTGCCCGCCACGCGCAACGGGAGCAGCGCGGTGCCGAGCCGGTCGTCGGGGAGCGGGGCGCGGGTCACCGCGGCGGACCCGGCGGTGTGCCAGGCGGCCTGCACCGCGCGCCGCGAGGGGTCGCGCAGCGCGGTCTCCAGCAGGACGACTCCGTCCGCCGTCAACCGCTCCCCCACGATCCGCAGTTCGGGCTCGGCCTGCACCGCGACGTCGAGTCGCACCGGCCCCTCGGGCCCGTCGGCCGTGCATCCGATGTGGAAGCCCCGCCGCAGTCCGGCGTCGGGGCGCGCCCCGTGCGGCACGCAGGCCCCGGGGTCCGGGAACACCTCCCCGACCTCGCCGCCCGCGCCGAGCCGGGCCAGCGCCTCGTACGCGCGCAGCGCGCTCGTCTTGCCGGACCCGCTGGGGCCGACCAGGAGCGTGCACGGGCCGAGGGGCAACCGGACGCGGCGGTGGACGGCGAAGGCCGCCAGACGCAGTTCGCTGAGGTGGGGGCGGCTCGACCGGGTCGCCGCGTCCACCGGGAGCCGCGGAGAGGGCACCTGATGCCCTTCGTGATCCTGATGCCCTTCGTGATCCTGATGCCGTTCGTGATCCTGATGCCGTTGGTGATCCTGATGCTCTTCGTGAGCGCCGCGGGGCTCGGCGGACACGGACGCCTCTGACGCTGGGTGCACGGCCATATCCGGACCGTAGAACTCCGCCTGTCAGGCGAACCGTTCCGCCGACCGGGCTTCCCACGATCGGGGGACCGGGCTCAGAGTCCGGGCGCCCCCGCCGTCTCCATCAGGCCGCTGACCTCCATGCCGGGCGGGGTCAGCAGGAAGACGTTGCGGTCGACGCGGTGCATGCCGCTGCCCAGGCCGAAGACGACACCGGTGCTGAAGTCGAGGACCCGCTTGGCGACCTCGCCCTCCGCGCTGGTGAGGTCGAGCAGGACCGGGATGCCGGCCATCAGGGTCTCGGCGACCTCGCGGGCGTCGCCGAAGACGTTGACCCTGAGGACGACGAAGCGGCGGCGGGGTTCCGTCACCGCTTCCGGCGGCACCCGATGGTCCACCGCGGACGGCCAGGCGTCCCGGCCACGCAACGGAACGACCTGGGCGAGCCCTTCCCACTGTTCGTCGGTGACGTCGTACCTGTTCACCGGTTCCCCCCGGACTCGCTCGCCTTCATTGCCTGCACCAGCCAATTCTTACGCCAAGTCACCCGTTCGGCCCAACAGCGACACGGACCGCGACAGCCCCGTTCCCTCACATCGGGCCCCGGGCGGCTGTGTGGCCGACGTAACTCCTCATGATCGAGCCATGTGACATCGGCGTAATGGGCGATTCGTACGCTCTCGACCACGACCGACCGCCGAAGAAGGGCCCCGTGTGACCCCCACCACTGCCACGTCCCAGGTGCGCTCGGTCTGCTCGTACTGCGGAGTGGGTTGCGGCATCGTGCTGGACGTCGGGATGGGGCCCGACGGGCGGCGTACGGTCCTGAAGGCCACCGGGGACAAGGCGCACCCGGCGAACGCGGGGCGGCTGTGCACCAAGGGGGCCACCACCGCCGACATGCTCTCCGCGCCGGGACGGCTGACCACCGCGCTGGTCCGGGACGACCGGGGCGAGGAGCCGATGCCGGTGCCCGTCGCCGACGCGATCGCGGAGACCGCGCGGCGGCTGCGGGCGATCATCGACGAGCACGGGCCGGACGCCGTCGCCTTCTACGTGTCCGGCCAGATGAGCCTGGAGGCGCAGTACCTCGCCAACAAGCTCGCCAAGGGTTTCGTCCGCACCAACCAGATCGAGTCCAACTCCCGGCTGTGCATGGCGAGTGCGGGTGCCGGTTACAAGCTGTCGCTGGGCGCCGACGGGCCGCCCGGGTCGTACGACGACCTCGACCGGGCCGATGTCTTCCTCGTCATCGGGTCGAACACGGCCGACTGCCACCCGATCCTGTTCCTGCGGATGATGGAGCGGGTCAAGGCGGGCGCCAAGCTGATCGTGGTCGACCCGCGGCGTACCGCGACGGCCGCCAAAGCCGATCTGTTCCTCCAGGTCAGGCCGGGGACCGACCTCGCTCTCCTCAACGGCCTGCTGCACCTGCTCGTCGAGAACGGGCACACCGACCCCGCCTTCATCGAGGCCCACACCGAGGGCTGGGAGGCGATGCCGGAGTTCCTCGCCGACTCCGCGCCCGCCTCCGTCGCCGAGATCACCGGTCTCGCCGAGGACGACCTCCGCGAGGCCGCCCGGCTGATCGGGGAGGCCGGTGAGTGGACGAGCCTGTGGACGATGGGCCTGAACCAGTCCACGCACGGCACCTGGAACACCAACGCCCTGGTCAACCTGCACCTCGCCACGGGAGCCATCTGCCGCCCCGGCAGCGGCCCGTTCTCCCTGACCGGTCAGCCCAACGCCATGGGCGGCCGCGAGATGGGTTACATGGGCCCGGGGCTGCCCGGCCAGCGGTCCGTGCTCGTCGACGCCGAGCGGGAGTTCGTCGAGGACCTGTGGGAACTGCCGGAGGGGACCCTGCGCAAGGACGGCGTCGGCAAGGGCACCGTCGAGATGTTCCGGAAGATGGCCGACGGCGAGATCAAGGCCTGCTGGATCATCTGCACCAACCCCGTCGCCTCGGTCGCGGGCCGCCGCACCGTCATCGAGGGCCTGGAGGCGGCCGAGTTCGTCGTCACCCAGGACGTCTTCACCGAGACGGAGACCAACGCCTACGCCGACGTCGTGCTCCCCGGCGCGCTGTGGACCGAGGGCGAGGGCGTCTTCGTCAACAGCGAGCGCGACCTCACCCTGACCCGCCAGGTCGCCGACCCGCCCGGCGAGGCGATGGCGGACTGGCGGATCATCGCGGCCGTCGCCCGGGAGATGGGGTACGAGAAGGGCTTCTCCTACGACAGTGCCGAGCAAGTGTTCGAGGAGATCCGGCGCGCCTGGAACCCCGTCACGGGGTGGGATCTGCGCGGGGTGAGCTACGCACGGCTGCGCTCCACGCCCGTGCAGTGGCCGGCCGCCGAGGAGACCGGGCCCGCCCGCAACCCGATCCGGTACGTCACCGACGGCACGCTCCGGTTCCCGACCCCGAGCGGGCGGGCCGTCTTCCACGCGCGGCCGCATCTGCCGCCCGCGGAACTGCCGGACGACGACTTCCCGTTCGTCCTGAACACCGGGCGGGTGCAGCACCAGTGGCACACGCTGACCAAGACCGGGAAGGTGGCCAAGCTCAACAAGCTGAACCCCGGGCCGTTCGTGGAGCTGCATCCCGAGGACGCGCGGCGGCTGGGGATCGCCGAGGGCGACGGGGTGGAGGTCGCCTCGCGGCGGGGGCGGGCGGTGCTGCCCGCGGTGCTGACGGACCGGGTGCGGCCGGGCTGCTGTTTCGCGCCGTTCCACTGGAACGACCTGTTCGGGGAGTACCGCTGCGTCAACGCGGTGACCAGCGACGCCGTGGACCCGATCTCCTTCCAGCCCGAGTTCAAGGTGTGCGCGGTGTCCCTGACCCGGGTCTCCTCGGCACCGGCTCCCGCACCGGCCGCCCTGCCCGCGCCCGAGGTCGTCGTCCCGACCTCGGTGATCCCCGCCGCCGATCCCTTCGGGCTCGACCCGGCCCCGCCGCCCGTCCTGACCGCGCAGGAGCGCCTGTATCTCACCGGCTTCCTCGCGGGCATCGACTCCGGCGCCCCCGGCGTCCCGGTCCTCCCGCCGGACGCGCCCTTCAGCGCCGAGCACGCGCTGTGGGTCAACGGCGTCCTCGCCGGCATGTACTCGCGGACGACGCCGGACCCCCGACCCCAGCCCGGCCGTGAGGTGGTCGTGCTGTGGGCCTCGCAGACCGGGAACGCGGAGGGCTTCGCCGGCGCCGTGGCCGACCGGCTCTCCGCGAGCGGGCACCGACCGGTGCTGGTCGGCATGGACGACACCGACCCCGGCACCCTGCCGACCGGCGCCGACCTGCTGCTGATCACCAGCACCTTCGGCGACGGCGACGCCCCCGACAACGGCTCGGGCTTCTGGGACCGGCTCGCCGCCGAGCAGGCCCCGCGCCTGGACGGGGTGCGCTACTCCGTGCTGGCCCTCGGCGACTCCTCGTACGACGACTTCTGCGGCCACGGGCGCCGGCTCGACGCCCGCCTCGACGAGCTGGGCGGGGTGCGGCTGGCGCCGCGCACGGACTGCGAGCCGGACTACGAACCGACCGCGGACGCCTGGCTGGACGAGGTGCTGTCCGCGCTGGGCGGCGCACCCGCGCCGGTCCGGGCCCCGGCCAGGCCCGCCCGCGCGCCCCGACCCGCGCCCACCACCGGCCGGTTGGTCGGCAACCGGCTGCTCAGCCTGCCCGGCGCGGGCAAGGAGGTCCGGCGGTTCACCTTCGACACCAGCGGGACCGGCCTGTCGTACGAGGCCGGGGACGCGCTCGGGGTGCGGCCGGTCAACTCCTCCGCCCTGGTGGAGGAGTGGCTGGCGATGACCGGCGTCGACGGGTCGGCCGCCGTGACGGTCGCCGGCGTCGGGGAGGTGCCCTTCGGTGAGGCCCTGCACCGGCATCTCGACATCACCCGCGTCACGCCCGACCTGCTGCGGTTCGTCGCCGAACGGGTCCGGGACGGGCGGGAGTTGCGCAAGCTGCTGCGGCCCGACAACAAGGACGGTCTGGCGCAGTGGAGTTGGGGCCGCCAGGCGGTCGACGTGATCGCCGAGCACCCGGTGCGGGCGGACGCCCGGGACTGGGCCGGGGTGCTGAGGAAACTCCAGCCGCGCCTGTACTCCATATCGTCCAGCCCGCTCGTCGACCCGCACCTGGTCTCGCTGACCGTCTCGGTGGTGCGGTACGAGAACCTGCGCGGCATCCCGCGCGGCGGGGTCTGCTCCCCGTTCCTCGCGGACGCCGGGCCGGGCACCGAGGTGCCGGTCTTCGTGCAGGCCTCCCCGCACTTCCGGCCGCCCGCCGATCCCTCGACGCCGATGGTGATGGTCGGGCCCGGCACCGGCGTCGCGCCCTTCGTGGGCTTCCTCCAGGAGCGGCGCGCGCTCGGGCACCGGGCGCCGAACTGGCTGTTCTTCGGGGAACAGCACCGGGCCAGCGACTTCTACTACGAGCAGGAGCTGACCGAGCTGCTCGACGAGGGCACGCTCGCCCGCCTCGACACCGCCTTCTCCCGCGACCAGCGCCAGAAGGTCTATGTCCAGGACCGGATGCGCGAGCACGGCCCCGAGCTGTGGCGGTGGCTCCAGGACGGCGCCCACTTCTATGTCTGCGGCGACGCCTCCCGGATGGCCAAGGACGTGGACCGGGCGCTGAGGGACATCGCGGTCGCGCACGGCGGGCTGGGCGAGCAGGAGGCGGCGGCCTACGTGAAGCAGCTGGCCTCGACGAAGCGGTACGTACGGGACGTCTACTGACACACCCCGCCTCCCTACCCCCTGGCGAACGGCAGGCGAACGCCGGGTCACGCGACCTCGCACAAAATTGGAACGAATCCATTTCTTGAACCATTCGTGTTTGTGGGGGTAGGTTGGCCCCCATGACTTCACCGCAGCCCCCGACCACCGCAGAGGACCTGCGGGGCGCCGGCCTGCGGGTGACGGCCGCCCGCGTCGCACTCCTGGAGACCGTCCGCGCAGGCGACCACCTCGGGGTCGACGCCCTCGCCTCCGGGGTGCGGGACCGGGTCGGCCATATCTCGGTGCAGGCCGTCTACGACGCCCTCCACGCGCTCACCGCGGCGGGACTCGTCCGACGTATCGAGCCCCCGGGCAGTCCCGCCCGGTACGAGGGCCGGGTCGGCGACAACCACCATCACCTGGTCTGCCGGGAGTGCGCGGCGGTCGTCGACGTCGACTGCGCGGTCGGCCACGCGCCCTGTCTGACCGCCTCCGACGACCGCGGCTTCTCGATCGACGAGGCCGAGGTCATCTACTGGGGCCTGTGCCCCACCTGTTCCACCGCCCGCAAGGCTTGAGCACCACACCCGGAAGGATTTCCCCACATGTCCGAGAACAGCGCCGCTGAAGGCACATGCCCGGTCGCACACGACCGCGCCGCACACCCCACCCAGGGCGGCGGCAACCGTCAGTGGTGGCCGGAGCGGCTCAACCTGAAGATCCTTGCGAAGGACCCGGTCGTCGCGAACCCGCTCGGTGCGGACTTCGACTACGCCGAGGCGTTCGGCAACCTCGACCTCGCGGCCGTCAAGCAGGACATCGCCGAGGTCCTGACCACCTCCCAGGACTGGTGGCCGGCGGACTTCGGCAACTACGGCCCGCTGATGGTCCGGATGGCCTGGCACAGCGCCGGCACCTACCGCATCAGCGACGGCCGCGGCGGTGGCGGCCGTGGTCAGCAGCGTTTCGCGCCGCTGAACAGCTGGCCGGACAACGGCAACCTGGACAAGGCCCGCCGTCTGCTGTGGCCGGTCAAGAAGAAGTACGGCCAGTCCATCTCCTGGGCCGACCTCATGATCCTCACGGGCAACGTCGCGCTGGAGACGATGGGCTTCACGACCTTCGGCTTCGCCGGCGGCCGCGCCGACGTCTGGGAGGCCGACGAGGACGTGTACTGGGGTCCCGAGACCACGTGGCTCGACGACCAGCGCTACTCCGGCGACCGCGAGCTGGAGAGCCCGCTCGGCGCCGTCCAGATGGGCCTGATCTACGTCAACCCCGAGGGCCCCAACGGCAACCCGGACCCGCTCGCCGCGGCCCGCGACATCCGTGAGACGTTCCGCCGGATGGCGATGAACGACGAGGAGACCGTCGCCCTCATCGCCGGTGGTCACACCTTCGGCAAGACCCACGGCGCCGGCCCGGCGGACAACGTCGGCGCCGACCCCGAGGCCGCCCCGATCGAGGCCCAGGGCCTCGGCTGGGCCAGCACCTACGGCACCGGCAAGGGCGGCGACGCCATCACCTCCGGTCTCGAGGTCACCTGGACCACCAAGCCGACCCAGTGGACCAACGATTTCTTCGACATCCTCTTCGGCTACGAGTGGGAGCTCACCCAGAGTCCCGCCGGCGCCCACCAGTGGGTGGCCAAGGACTCCGAGGAGATCATCCCGGACGCCCACGACCCGTCGAAGAAGCGTCGCCCCACGATGCTGACCACCGACCTCTCGCTGCGCTTCGACCCGGTCTACGGCGAGATCTCCAAGCGCTTCCACGAGAACCCGGACCAGTTCGCGGACGCCTTCGCCCGCGCCTGGTACAAGCTGACCCACCGTGACCTGGGCCCGAAGTCCCTGTACCTCGGCCCGGAGGTCCCGGCGGAGACGCTGCTGTGGCAGGACCCGCTGCCGCAGGTTGAGGGCGAGCCCATCGACGCCGCCGATGTCACCGCGCTCAAGGCCAAGCTGCTCGCCTCGGGCCTGACCGTCTCGCAGCTGGTGTCGACCGCGTGGGCGTCCGCGTCCACCTTCCGCAACAGTGACAAGCGCGGCGGTGCCAACGGCGCTCGCATCCGTCTCCAGCCGCAGGTCGGCTGGGAGGTCAACCAGCCCGACGAGCTGGCCCAGGTCCTGCGCGTCCTGGAGGGCGTCCAGGCCGACTTCGACGCGGCCTCCGCCGGCAAGAAGGTCTCGCTGGCCGACCTGATCGTCCTCGGCGGTGCCGCCGCGATCGAGAAGGCCGCCAAGGACGCCGGGTACGACATCGAGGTGCCGTTCACCCCGGGCCGTGTCGACGCGACCGAGGAGCACACGGACGCCGAGTCGTTCGCCGCCCTCGAGCCGACCGCGGACGGCTTCCGCAACTACCAGGGCAAGGGCAACCGCCTGCCCGCCGAGTACCTGCTGCTCGACAAGGCGAACCTGCTCGGCCTGAGCGCGCCCGAGCTGACCGTCCTCGTCGGCGGCCTGCGCGTCCTGGGCACCAACCACGGCGGTACGTCCCTCGGTGTCCTCACCGAGACCCCCGGTGTCCTCACCAACGACTTCTTCGTCAACCTGCTCGACCTGGGCACGGAGTGGAAGTCGACCTCCGAGGACCAGACCCACTTCGAGGGCCGTGACGCCTCGGGCGCGGTCAAGTGGACCGGCACCCGTGCCGACCTGGTCTTCGGCTCCAACTCCGAGCTGCGCGCCCTCGCCGAGGTCTACGCGAGCGACGACGCGAAGGAGAAGTTCGTGAAGGACTTCGTCGCGGCGTGGGTCAAGGTGTCGAACGCCGACCGCTTCGACCTGGTCTGAGTCAGCGCACCGGGACGCCCCGGCCGGCCCGCACGGGCCGGCCGGGGCGTTCCGGGTTTCCCCTGCGCGAAGTGCGGGCCCTCAGGCGGCCGTGTATCCCAGCTGCCTGCGCATGTACGGCGTCATCAGGGTCTTCGCCTTGGCCAGGACGGAGGTACGACCGCCCAGGACCGCGCTCTCCCCGCCGGGCACCGGCAGCAACGTCAGGCCGTCGGCCCCTCCGAAGGGCACGATCAGCGGCGTGCGGTGGACGGGACGGTAGAAGCGGGGTTCCTTGCGGTGCCTGCCGGGGCTCTGGAGGTGGGCGCGGATGTTGTGGACCGCGAGGTCGGCCTGGGCCAGGGCGGTGGGGGTGATCTTGAGCTCCGTGGCGTCGTTGACGTCACCGACCGCGAAGACGTCGGGGCGGCCGTCGACCCGGAGCGTCCGGTCGACCTTGACGTGCCCGGAGGGGTTCAGCCAGTCACCGTGGCCGCCGAGGCGGAGCCAGAGGGTGTTGGGCGTGGTGCCCGTGGCCCAGTACGAGAGGTCGGCCTCCAGGACCTCACCGCGCGCGTCGCGATAGGTGCCGAAGTCGAGGCCGGGCGACATGAACGACTCCAGCCGCACCTCCACGTCGTGCGCCTCCAGCCAGGCCAGCGCCTTCCGTCCGGCGCGTTCGCTGCCCGTGCCGTGCAGCAGGGCGGGACCGGAGTGGGCGAGCGTGACCCGCGCGTCCGGCCGGGCCAGCCGTATCTCCGCGCTGAGCTCGACACCGGAGGGCCCACCGCCGACGACGAGGACATGGTCGGCGCCGGCGACGGCCTGCTGGTGCCCGGCGAAGGCCTTCGCGGCCTCCTCGACGGTGGTGCCGTTGAAGCGGGCCGGTTCGGGGTAGTCGGCGCCGGTGGCGATCACCACCACGTCGTAGGGCAGCCGCTCCCCCGTGGCCAGGACGACCTGCCGGGCCTCGGTGTCGATGCGCAGCGCCTTGCCCAGCACCACCTGGCCGCCGCGGAGCAGCCGGTCGTACGGGATGAAGGGCGTCACCGACCACTCCGGCCGGACGCCCGCCCGCAGCGAGGCGACGCGATGGAAGAAGACCTCCTTGCGGTCCACCAGCGTGACCCGCGCGGTCGCGTCCAGTTTCCTCGCGATGCGGACGCCCGCGTAGCCGCCGCCGATCACCACTACGTCGCCGTCGCTCACACGACTCTCCTGTGCTGTGGGGGAGCCAGCAGCGTAACGCTTGAAATTTAAAGTTACGGGGCGAGTGATGTGTGCGTTCCGTGAAGCGATGCGCTACGCCAGCCCGGCGACGAACTTGCCGAGCCGGGCCAGACCCTCGCGCAGCGTGTCGCCGGAGGCCGCGTACGACAGGCGGACGTGCGTGTCCGCCGTCCCCACTCCGAAGTCCCGGCCCGGGGTGAGCGCGACGTGCGCCTCCCGCAGTGCCCGGGCGCAGAACTCCCACGAGGTGAGCCCGGTGCCGCTGACGTCGAAGTAGACGTAGAACGCCCCGTCGGGCGGCACCGGCACCGGCAGCCCGATCCGCGCCAGGCCGTCCAGGACGAGCGCGCGCCGGCGCCCGAACTCGGCGCGCCGCTCCTCGCAGACGGCGAGGGAGTCAGGGGTGAAGCAGGCCAGGGCGGCGTGCTGGGCCGGGGTGGAGGCGCACAGGAAGTAGTTCTGGGCGAGGCGTTCCAGCGCCGGTACGAGCATCTCCGGAACGACGCACCAGCCGAGCCGCCAGCCGGTCATGCCGAAGTACTTGGAGAAGCTGTTGATGACGACGGCGTCGGGGTCGTACGACAGGGCGCTGCGGGGCGGCCGGTCCTGGTCGTCGTGGTCGCCGAGGTCGAGGTAGATCTCGTCGACGATCCGCCACGCCTGGCGCTCCCGGGCCAGTGCGCACAGCGCGGCCAGTTCGTCGCCCGGCACCGAGGTGCCGGTCGGGTTGGAGGGCGTGGCGACCATGACCCCGCGCGTGCCGTCCGTCCAGTGCTCCCTAACGGAGTCCGCGTCCAGTTGGAAGCGCGAGGCCGCGCTGGTCGGCACCAGCCTGACCCGGGCGCCGAAGCTCTCCATGATCTGCCGGTTGCACGGGTAGGACGGGTCGCCGATCAGCACCTCGTCCCCGGTGTCGACGAGCGCGGCGGCGCCCAGCACCAGGGCGGCCGAGGCGCCCGCGGTCACGACGACACGGCCCGGGTCGACGTCGACGCCGTGCCGCTCGCCGTAGAACCCGGCGATCGCCTGCCGCAGGGCGGGCATGCCGAGCGCCTCGGTGTAGCTCATGGGCCGGCCGTCCATGGCCGCGCGCATCGCCTCGACGACGGCCGGGGGCGCGCCGAAGTCGGGCTCGCCGAGGCTCAGCTTGACCACGTGGTGGCCCTGGGCCTCCAGGGCGGCGGCGTGCTTGCCGAACTCCATGGCGTAGAACGGGGCGACGGACTCGGCCCGCTGCGAGATCCGCATGCTGCGACCTCCGGCTCGACGACGGACGGGACGTCCCGACCCTAAGCGGTCACGAAAGGGGCGGGCCCGCGGGCCCGCCCCTTGGTCACCTCGTGGTCGTCAGGCCCTGGCGTACTCCCAGCCGCCGCAGTCGTACGGGGTGCCGTCGGAGCCTTCCTGGAGGCAGGCGCGGATCTGGAGGGTGGTGCCCTCCGCGAAGGACAGGTCCCAGTCGTGGGCGACGGCGTAGCCGGAGCCGTTGTAGTACGAGTGGGTGGCGGAGCTGGAGTTGTAGCGCCACTGCGCGGCGGTGCCGTGGCCGTCCTTCGCCATGTCGAGGGCGGTGAGGATCTCGCCGTCGGCCGCGAAGTACGTCTTCGCGGTCACCTGCGAGGAGATGATGGAGTTGGAGGCCTCGTAGACCTCGCCGGCGGCGTGGGCCGGGGCGATGCCCAGGGCGAGTGCCGACGCGGAGGCCGCGGCGATCCCGAGGGCGGACGTCAGTCGGCGGTGGGACGTGCGCAAGACAGCGTTCCTCTCTTCGAACAACTGGTCGCGCCGAACTTACCTGAGAGACAGGGGAGTTCATCCGGAATTTCCGGGCCGGCCCCGCGCTCCACGCGTCCGCCGCACGCCCGCGTCGCGGAGGGGCGGCCCCGCGGGGGTGGGCGTGGTCGAGCACCGCGGGCAGCTCACGGGTGTCGATCTCGCGGTGCGCGCCGCGTTCGGCCCCGTCCCGGTGTGCGCCCGGTGCGAGCCGGGGGGCGCCGTCCGCGCGCCCCCTGTCGGCGCTTGCCAGCGCCTTTCCGAGGGCACTACTCTCGCCAGGCCTTGGTGAACGGGAAATCCGGTGCGATGCCGGTGCGGCCCTCGCCACTGTGATCGGGAAGTCCGGCTCCGGCCCTTGCGGGCAGCCACTGGGTCCTTGTGACCCGGGAAGGCGGAGCACCGGGCGGTGGGACCCGTGAGCCAGGAGACCGGCCAAGGCGCGTCAACCATCCACGAGGTGCTGGAGAGGGTCTGCTGAGCCATGCACATAGCCGAGGGATTTCTGCCTCCGGCGCACGCGGTCGCCTGGAGCGTCGCGTCCGCGCCATTCGTCGTCCACGGAGTGCGCTCACTCACGCGTGAAGTCAGGGAGCATCCGGAGAGCACCCTGCTCCTCGGCGCCTCGGGCGCCTTCACCTTCGTCCTGTCCGCGCTGAAGCTGCCCTCGGTGACGGGCAGTTGCTCCCACCCCACCGGCACGGGCCTGGGCGCCATCCTGTTCCGCCCGCCGATCATGGCCGTACTGGGCACCATCACCCTGCTCTTCCAGGCGCTGCTGCTCGCCCACGGCGGCCTGACCACGCTGGGCGCCAACGTGTTCTCGATGGCCATCGTCGGGCCCTGGGCCGGATACGGCGTCTACAGACTGCTGCGGCGCCTCGGTGCGCCGCTGATGGTGGCGGTGTTCTTCGGCGCGTTCCTCGCCGACCTCTCCACCTACTGCGTCACCAGCGTGCAGCTGGCGCTCGCCTTCCCCGACCCCGGCAGCGGATTCCTGGGCGCGCTCGGCAAGTTCGGCTCCATCTTCGCCGTCACGCAGATCCCGCTCGCGGTGAGCGAGGGGCTGCTGACGGTGTTCGTGATGCGTCTGCTGGTCCAGTCGAGCAAGGGCGAACTGACGCGGCTGGGCGTGCTGTTGACCCGCCCGGAGAAGACCGCGGCCGACGCCGGGACGGAGGCGGTGGCCCGATGAGCCGGAACGCGAAGATCAACACCCTGTTGCTGCTCGTCGTGGCGGCGCTCGCCGTACTGCCGCTGGCCCTCGGGCTCGGCGACCACAAGGAGGAGCCCTTCACGGGCTCCGACACCGAGGCCGAGACCGCGATCACCGAGATCGAGCCGGACTACGAGCCCTGGTTCTCGCCGCTGTACGAACCGCCGTCCGGCGAGATCGAGTCGGCCCTGTTCGCCCTCCAGGCGGCAGGAGGCGCGGGCGTCCTCGCCTACTACTTCGGACTGCGCCGGGGCCGTCGGCAGGGCGAGGCCCGGGCACTGGCCGGACAGAAGTCCGAGGACGCCCGGGACGAGTCCGCCACCGAGCGGACCTGATCCCGCGTGCTGCCGATCGACGCGGCCGCGCACAGCAGCCGCTGGCGCCGCCGTCACCCCGTGGACAAGGCCGTGCTCGGCCTCGGCCTGACGATCCTGGCCATCTCGCTGCCACCCTGGCCGGGTGCCGCCCTGGTGCTGCTGACGTCCGTCACCGTCCTCCTGGGCCCGGCGGGGGTGCCCGCCCGGCGCCTGTGGCGCGCCTACCGGGTGCCGCTGGGCTTCTGTGCGACCGGGGCGCTCACCCTGCTGGTCCAGGTCGGCGGCCCCGACGGTCTCGTCGCCCCGGCCGACGGCGGCTGGGTGCGCGCCGGG
Source organism: Streptomyces sp. NPDC034103 (assembly GCF_055575395.1). Lineage (NCBI taxonomy): Bacteria > Bacillati > Actinomycetota > Actinomycetes > Kitasatosporales > Streptomycetaceae > Streptomyces > Streptomyces sp. NPDC034103. The sequence goes on from NZ_JBVISS010000001.1 coordinate 565,564, forward strand.
GAGCTGTTGCTGCGGACGTCGGCCGCCTCCCTCGGCGTGCTGCTGTTCGCCTTCACCACCCCCATGTCGGACCTGCTGCCCCGGCTGGTCAGGGCGGGCGTGCCCGCACCCGTCGTGGACGTCGCCCTGGTGACGTACCGGATGAGCTTCCTGCTCCTGGACTCCGTGCGCCGCGTGCGGGAGGCGCAGGCCGCGCGGCTCGGGCACACCGGCCGGGCGGCGGAGTGGCGGTCGCTGGCCGGGCTCGGCGCGACCGCTTTCGTCCGGGCGTTCAGCCGGGCCGCCCGGCTCCAGGACGGTCTCGCCGGACGCGGCTACGACGGCACCTTGCGCGTGCTGGTGCCCGAGGCCAGGGTCTCGGTCCGTTTCACGGCCGCCAGCGTCGCGCTGCTCGCGGCGGTGGCCGCCCTCACCCTCGTCCTGGAAAGGCCGCTGTCATGAGCGAGCCCGCACTGGTCGCCCTGCGGGGCGCGTCCTTCGCCTACGAGGACGGCCCGACCGTGCTCGACGGCCTCGACTTCGAGGTGCGCGAGGGGCGGGCCCTCGCGCTGCTGGGCCGCAACGGCAGCGGCAAGACCACCCTGATGCGGCTGCTCAGCGGCGGACTGCGGCCGCACCGCGGTGCGTTGTCGGTCGAGGGACGGCCGGTGTCGTACGACCGCAAGGGGCTGACCCGGCTGCGGACGACCGTACAGCTGGTCGTGCAGGACCCGGACGACCAGCTGTTCGCCGCCTCCGTCGCCCAGGACGTGTCCTTCGGGCCGCTCAACCTCGGTCTGCCCGACGCGGAGGTACGGACCCGGGTGGCCGAGGCGCTGGCCGCCCTGGACATCACCGCGCTCGCCGACCGGCCCACCCACCTGCTCTCCTACGGCCAGCGCAAACGGACCGCGATCGCGGGTGCCGTGGCGATGCGACCGCGCGTGCTGATCCTCGACGAGCCGACCGCCGGACTCGACCCGGACGGCCAGGAGCGGCTGCTGACCACCCTCGACGCACTGCGCGCCTCGGGCACCACGGTGGTGATGGCCACCCACGACGTCGACCTCGCCCTGCGCTGGGCCGACGACGCCGCTCTGCTCACCCGCGCCGGCGCGCACACCGGCCCCGCCGCCGCGATGCTGGCCCGTACGGAACTGCTGCGGGAGGCGGGGCTGCGGCTGCCCTGGGGTGTCGCGGCCGCCCGACTGCTCCGGGAGCAGGGGCTGTTGGCCGACGACGCCCCGGGTCCGCGCACCCCGGACGAGCTCGCCGCGGTGTCGCCCGACGCCGCCTCCCGCTGACGCCGGGCCGGTTCGCGGCGCTCAGGCCGCCAGGGCGGGTTCCTCCTCCCCCGCCGGGGAGGAGGCCCCGTCGTCCAGCAGGTCCATCAGGGACGCGCGGGCCCGGGCCACCCGGGAGCGGACCGTGCCCACGGGGCAGTCGCTGACCGCGGCCGCCTCCGCGTAGGGCAGGCCGACCAGCTGGGTGAGGACGAAGGCCTCGCGGCGCTCGTCCGGCAGCGCCTCCACCAGGTCGAGCAGCGCGATGCCGTCGTCGAACCCGGGCAGGTCCCGCGGCTGCGCGCGCTCGACGGCCAGCTGCCAGTCCGGTGCGTCGCAGAGCCGGGGCCGGGCGGAGGCGTGCCGGTGGCTGTCGATCACGGCGCGGCGGGCGATGGCCAGCAGCCAGGCGCGGGCCGAGGAGCGGCCCTCGAACCGGTGCAGGCTGGCGAGCGCCCGCAGGAAGGTGTCCTGTGCCAGGTCGTCGGCGGCCTGGGGATCGCCGCTCAGGTGGGCGACGTACCGTTTCACGTCGAGGTGCAGGGCGCGTACGAAGTGCTCGACCGCGTCCGCGTCACCGCCCCGGGCGGCGAGTGCCCAGGCCGTTGTCGACTCGTCCGGCGTCATCGCTCCGTCGTGGGACGCGCGCGCGGCGGACAGGGCAGAAGTGATCACGTGGTGTCCTTCTCGGTCGTCCATGATCCGGACCGGTGCGCGGGTCGGCGCGGGCGGTCCGGTGCGGGGAGACGGCCGTACGGCACCCACGGGCGCGTACGGCCGAGGCCCGAGGCACCCCCTGGGCGGCCTCGGGGAACCGGCTGTCGTCAGGCGACAGCGGTCCCCGCGGGCGGCCCCCGAGAGGTGATCGCGTGGACGAGGAGAAGGCGCGGCACCCGGTCCGAGGACGGCCGGTGCGCGCGCACGCGCGGCGGCTCGGGGGTGCCGGGCACCGGGGCGAGCAGCAGGCGCAGGGGTGCCGCCAGCCGGCCGGCCACGGCCCGCAGGATGCGGAACGCGGCCTTCTCGCCGTACGCGAGCCACAGCCCGCACAGCAGTCCGGCCAGCAGGTGGGCGGCGAGCATGCCGAAGGAGGAGGAGCCGGGCATGGAGTGACCCGCGTGCCCCAGGGGCCCCATGTCCATGGCGTCCATATCCACGGACGCCATGGCGTCCAGGTGCATCGAGCCCATGTGCGCGGAGTCCATGTGCGCGGGATCCATGTGGCCGGACCCCATGGAGTGCCCCGTCGTCCCGGACCCGGCGCTCCCGCGCGCGGACTGGGCGAGGGAGAACGCCGAGTGCAGCCCGCTCTGGGCGGCGACGACGACCGTCACGACCAGCGGCAGCCCGCGCTCACGGCCGGCCAGGCACCATCCCGCGCCGCCGGTCACGACCGCGCCCAGGGCCAGCGCCCAGGCGGGGACTTGGCTGCCGGACATCATGACGTGGCCGAGGGCGGCGAGCAGCACACAGACGGCCGCGAAGACCGCGGCCCGTACCGTGCGAGAACACCACCCTGCTGTCATGGCGCCTCATCCTCGCATCCGGACCCGGTTCATCAGGCAGGAGTACGGAAATCGCCCCCGCTCCACTCAGGCCGGCCAGGTCGGCGTGTCAGGGCGCCGCCGCCTCCGGTTCGTCCGCCGCGGACGGGTGGACGTACCTGTCCTCCTGGAACGGGGTGAACCAGGAGCCGAACGCCATGAGTTCGACTCCGAGCCCGGCCCACGGCGAGGCCTCGTCGGGGCCGTCCGCCGCGTCGCCGTAGAGCCACTCGTGGTCCGTGTCCGCGTACACGTGCGCGGCGAAGGCGTCGAGGGCGGCACCGACCTCGTCGTCGAGGAGGCCCTCGCGTTCCAGGGTCGTGGTCGCCCGGCCGATGAGGAGGCGCAGGGCGAACCCCTCGGCGACACAGGCGAGCCGGCGGAAGCCGCCGTCGGTGAAGCGGGTGGTCATCGCGATCACCGTCACCAGGAAACGGCGGGCGAAGCGGGCGTCGTACTGGAGCGCGTACCGGTCGGGAAGGCGCTCCAGGTGCCACAGGGGCCCCTCGCACTCCGCGACGGTGGCGTCCTCCTGGGTCAGGACCTGCACGTCCTCGAACAACTCGGCGACCAGCAGCTCGGTGGCGTGGACCAGCGCGCCCGCGGCCAGCCTGGCGCTCACGGGCGCGACGGCGAACCGGTCGTCACCGGTGTCCCTCTCGTCGTCCTCGGCGCCGAGCACACCGAACACGGCCGGCGGGAAGGAGCGCAGTTCGGCCGCCAGGCCCAGCAGCCGATCGCGCGGGGAGGCGCCCTTGGCGTCGGCGTCGTCCGCGGCCACCGTGCTCTCGTCGCCGACGCCCGCGGTGTGCCGGGCCTTGCGGGCGGCGGGGTCGTCGGGCGGGGCGTCCGGTCCCTCGGCGGCGTCCAGGCTCTTGCGGGCCAGGTCCTGGTGCAGTTCGACCTCGCAGCGGTCGATCGTCCAGTCGGCCAGCAGTTCGGAGCGCTCCAGCAGTTCGTCCACCAGCACCCGCACCGAGTCCTCGGCGGGCTCCAGCGCCGGGGCGTCCACGAAGACCTTGAGCAGGGCCCCCTCGGGATGCACGGCCACGATGCTGTCGAGGATGCCGACCTGCACACCACCGGGCGCCTCGACGGCCCGCACGGAGTCGAAACCGTCCTCGATGAGCGCCACGGCGCCGGCCCGCTGCAACGGATCCATCTCCGGAGTGCCCTCCGGGATACAGGTCTCCACGGTCACTACATACGTCACAGGTCCGAGCCTCGCAGGAAAGCACTGCCCGCGCGACGGATCGAGGCTGCGCGTAAAGCGAACTCGGCTTGCGGGAAGGGAGAATCCGGCGGCCCTCAGGCAGGTCCCGCGCTCGTCGGCACGCTCCGCCACCCCGGCGCCCGCGATCGCCGGCGGCACGGCGAGGGCGTGGACGCCGCAGGTCAGGGCGAGGGCGCGGCTGGAGCGGGCGGGCCTGGTTGATGCCCGGAAGGTGCGGGTGCCGGGGCCGGAAGGTGCAGGCGTGGCGGACGCTTGTGTCGTTTTGGGCATGTTTGCATCTGTATCGACACACGACGAGGTAGGGAAGAGGAGGCTGGATGACCGGCTCGGCTGACGTTCCGACGCGGCACGGCCGGTGGAGCCGCCGTTTGAAACAGGGGCAGCGGCAGAAGCAGAAGGGAGTGCTTCGCCAACTTTCCCAGGCGGAGCGCAGGGGTGCGTCCCAATTGCTGTGTGCGGTGGTCGGCCTGGCGCTGGGGAGACTGGTTCCCGAGTTTTCGGCAGGACCGCAGGTGGAGACCGGGCGCGTGGTCTCATTCCTGTTCACCATCGGGTTCGGGGTTGTCAGCCTGGTGAGCATCATCTACTCGATGCTGTTCCTGGTCGTCCAGTTCTCCTCGAGCATGTTCACGCCGCGCCTGGCGCTGTTTCGCGAGGAGCCGATCGTCTGGCGCACGTTCGCCGTCACCGTCGGCGTGTTCGTCTTCGCCATCACCGCGGCCCTGTCACTCGGGGCGCGCGGCGGTGTCTCGGTTCTGGTGCCCACACTCGCCATGGTGTTGGCGCTGATCGCCCTGGCCCTGATGTGGACTCTGCAGACCAGGGCGTTCCACTCGATTCAGCTCGCGCATTCACTGACCGCGATCACCACGCGCGCGTACCGGCTCCTCGATGGCCTGTATCCGCCGGACAGGGAACCCGTCGAGGCCGCTGCGCCGCCGTCCACGCCGTCCACGCCGTCCACGCCGTCCACGATGCCCGGCGTCCCGGTCCGATGGACAGGAGCCGCGTGCGTGATCCAGCGGATCGACGTGCCCGCGCTGGTAGGGATGGCCAGGCAGCGTGACTGCTCCCTCACCTTTCGCGTACGCCCGGGCGAGACCGTCTCGTGGGGCATGACCCTGGCCGAGGTGTCGGGGGGCGCGGTGTCCGAGGACGAGTTGTGCGGCGCTGTGGTGACCGGGGTGGAGCGTACGTTCGATCAGGACCCTGAGCTGCCGTTCAGACTGCTCGTCGACATCGCGCTGAGGGCCCTGTCCCCCGCGGTCAACGATCCGGCCACGGCGGTGGAGAGCTTGGATCGCCTGGAGGACCTGCTGGTCCGTCTCGCCGACCGTGAGCTGGAGGTCGGCACCTTCACCAGCGGCGACGGCATCGTGCGCGTGATCGTCCCGGTGCCCGGCTGGGAGCGGTTCGTCCGCACGGCTGTCGACGACGTCATCGTCGCCGCGGCCGGCTCACCGATGGCGCTGCGGCGCACGCGTACCCTGCTACGTCGGCTGATGGAACGAAGTCCCCAGAGCCGCAGGCGCATCCTGGAGGACCGGCTTCGCTGGGTGGAGCGCACGGGCCGTGGGACCTACCCGCTGATCTGGGCGGCCACGGAAGACGACACCCGGCCCTCGGCGCCCGCCGGTAGGTCTTCATGATTCATGAGGCGGCGGACCGGGCGTAGAAGTTCGGGCGGGCTTCAGACGGCCGCAGGCGGGCTTCAGGCGGGCTTTAGGCGGGCTCACACCAGCAGCTTGGCCTTGGCGCGCTCGAATTCCTCCTGAGTGATGTCGCCTTTGTCTTTGAGCCCGGAAAGCTGGACCAGCTCGTCCACCGAGCCGTCACCGGGCCCCGCTGCCTTTCGGACGTACTGACGGAATGCCTCCTCGTGTTCCCGGACCTGCTTCACGTCCCTTTCGCTCATGCTTTTCCCGCGGACGATGAGATACACGAAGACACCGAGATAGGGAAGCACCAGCACGAGGACGAGCCACCCCGCCTTGGCCCAGCCGCTGAGGCTGCGATCCCGAAAGATGTCGGTGACCACCTTGAACAGCAGGAAGAACCACATGACCCACAGAAAGAGCCACAGCATCGTCCAGAACAGGTTGAGAAGGGGGTAGTCGTCCATGCTTCGCTCCGATCACGGATGCTCCCCTCATTCATACAGCCGAACGTGAAGGCCCGCATTTCAGCCGGGAGTGTCTCTGTTGCACTCGAAGGAAAGGACCGGTAGCGGTGGACCCAGCGCTTGTGGGCCCGGCCCCGGTCCTGATCATCATCTCGGTCCGCTCTGACGTCAGCTCCGAGCCCGGTAGCGGCCGGGGCCACCACGACGGCGGGCCGCGCCCGGGCGTCGGCTCGACGGAGAAGGGAAGACACCGATGGCGAAGCCCGGCCCCCGATCCGGTCCGCCGGTCAGCGGAGCGCAGCCCGAGGAGGCAGACCGGCTGCGGAACCTCCTGCTCGCCCCCGGGTACCTGAAGGTGCTCGCCCTCAGCGCTCTCATCGGTGTCCCGGTATCCCTCGCGGCCTTCTGGTTCCTGGTCGGGCTGCACGAACTGGAACATCTCCTGTGGACGGACCTCCCCCACACCCTGGGACGGGAGGCGCCCGCGTGGTGGTGGCCGCTGCCCCTCTTCCTCCTGGCGGGCCTGGCCGTCGGCCTGATCGCCGCGCATCTGCCCGGCGCGGGCGGACACATCCCGGCCTTGGGGCTGCACGCGGGAGGCCCTTCCCCGAAGGCGCTCCCTGGAGTGCTGCTCGCCGCCGTGGCAAGCCTGCCGCTCGGTGCCGTCCTCGGCCCGGAGGCACCGCTGATCGCCTTGGGCGGTGGTCTGGCCGTACTCTTCCGCAACCTCGTACGCTCACCCGCGACCGCGCAGAGCACGGCCCTGATGGGTGCGGCCGGAGCCGCGGCGGCCATCGCGGCGATCTTCGGGAACCCGCTGGTCGCGGCCGTACTCCTCGTCGAGATCTCGGGCTTGGCAGGACCGCGGCTGTTCGCCGTCATGCTGCCGGCCCTGTCGTCCAGCGGAGTCGGTGCCCTGGTGTTCACCGGCTTCGGGGAGTGGACCGGTCTGGAGACAGGCAGTCTGGGCCTCGACCTGCCGACTCCGTCCCCCCGCCTGGACGCCGCGGACGTCCTGTGGTCCCTGCCGTTGGCCGTGGCCATCGCCGTCACGATGCACTTGGTGCTGAGCGCGGGACGCCTGGTGGCCGGGTACGTGCGGAGCGGCGTACGCGTACGGACCGTCGTGTGCGCGATGGGCGCCGCGGGCTGCGCTGCCCTCTACACCCTGACCACTGACCGCTCCCCCGCCGAGATCGCCACCTCCGGCCAGACCACACTGAGCGCGCTGGCCGCCGACCCGCACACGTGGAGTGCCAGTGCGCTTCTCGCGGTCCTGGTCCTCAAGGGCGCCGCCTACACCCTGTGTCTGGGCAGCCTGCGAGGCGGCCCAGTCTTCCCCGCCCTCTTCCTGGGAGCCGCCACCGGCGTGCTCCTCGCCCCGCTGCCAGGACTCGGCACGGTCCCCGCCATGACGGCCGGCATGGCTGCCGCCACGGCGGCCACACTGCGACTGCCCGTGAGCAGCGTCGTGCTCGTGGCCCTGTTGCTGGGCAGTGCCACGAGCATGATGCCCCTGGTCATCCTCACGTCCGTGATCGCCTTCGTCACCGCCGAGCTACTTCCCCCGGACCTGCGCACCCCTGGTCACCGGTGATGTGCATCAGGCCGGGTGCGAGGTCCTCGCGGTACCTCAACCACGAACTGTTCCTCGAGCTGTGGCCGGTGCTGTGCACGCGGTTTCTGGCGGATGTGATCGCTCCCCTCCTCGAAGAACCCCATGATCCGAACATCGACTGAGCGCGTCCGAGGAAAGCACAGCTGCGATCGACCACAGCAAGCGCCCGCAGATGCGCACAAGAGATGAGGTAGAAACGGGTCCCTCCCCCGGACGACATTCCGCCACCCCCGTGACACCGGGTCAGGTAGCAACCCTACGGATCTCGTCGCTTCCTACGAGCTGCCTGCGTAGCCCCGGCATCTTGGCTACTCCGTGATTTTTTCATCGGAGCGGTGGCAGCAGAGTCCCTCGCTGCGGTGAGCGGCTTGACGACGTGGGGTTCGCGCGCCTCGATCGCCTCGGTCCCGGGAATGGGATCGGTCTGCATCGGTGCGGGAGCGGAACGACGTGCGGTGTCCGGGACGGGCAAGACATTCCGACGCTGCAGCTCGGACACACTGACCAGCGGGGACATGAGAACACCCTCAAGTAGCTCATCCTGAGCTGGCTCCAGCTGGGCCAGATACCACAAGACGGCGAGCACGTACTGGAGTTCCTCGCTCCAGGCGGGGCGCCAGCGGTCGGGCCGAATGCGATCCAGCCGACTGACCGCTCTGCGAGACGGCGGTCCCGTCCTGCGTTTCAACCAGCCGTCAAGAACGTTCTGTCCACTGACCTGGTAATCCCGCATCTCTTGCGTCACTGGCCCGAAGACGCCTTGGCCGAAGTGGAGTTCGAGACCGGCGGAATCGTAGGCAAAGCTCTCGGGCAGTTCTTCCCCACCAACCTGCCTCCGATACGTGATCAACGGATGCGCGGTCCTCCAGACCTGCTCGGGCCCACCGCCCCTCCCTGCAGCCGGGTCCACGAGCCTCTCTCCGAAAGTCGAGGCCCAGATCACCTTCTGCCCGATATCGAGCGCCTGCGACCACAGTGTGACGTCACCGGTGAGTGGTACGCGGATGCCATTGGTGGTGAGTTCGTCGTCGAAGCGGGAGCGGAAACCGGGGTGGCCCGTTATTGCGGCGATGTACGCCGCCAAGTCCTCGGCGGTGACGGGGAGACCACCGAACGAGTTGCGAAGGTGCTGGAGAAGACCGGGGGTCACATTGGGGGTGCCGTCTCTCTGCAGGAGGGGGATTACCCTGCCCCCACCCCAGCCAGCGAAGTGATCCATATCCGGCATCAGCGCGGTGAACAGAGTGGCGGGGCCGTCGCCGAAACGTCCGGAGTGATGCTCCACAATATGGATCTGCCCGTCGGACCGGTTCTCCCACAGCTGTGGCGAGCACCTATCGAGGACCCTGTTGTCCGGAATGATCCACTGCCGATCAAAAGGACGGAACGCGAAACGTACCGGTTCTGGGCAGTCGGAGCCCGCCTCCAACATCGACCGGCGTCGTTGCGCTGAGCCCGGGAGCGGCTTGACCTGCCGATCGACGGTACGACTCTGGGTCTCCCTGAACAGGGCACGCTTCTCGGCGATGTCCGTCTCAGTGGTCAGCCTCCACCACCGTGAGCGCAGCGTGTCGGCGTCCGGGGAGTAGACCCACGTCCGTTTCGGCAAGATGCCGGGGACCGTCCAAGGCAGAAGATCATTCAATGCGGGATACGTATCCCAGGCCCCCACTGCCGCGGGCGTGAACGGGGCGTGGGCATCCTGACGCACCGACCGCCACTGGTCACTGTCCGGCCCGAGAGCCTCGAGTTGCGTGTACTTCTCCTCACGGGTATTGCCGTCAAGGGCGACGTACCTTATGTGGGCGAGTTCGGTCTCGGCCCTGCTGCGAACAAACACGGCGATCGCCAGTGGCTGCTGGACTCCTTCGAAGAGGCGAGTCCGCATTGGTGGCTGGATGCCTTCCGGACTGAGGTCGATGATCCAACCTTCTGAACAAGTGTCACGCAGGTACTTTCTCATCCCTCGGAAACCGGGCCCGTTGAGGAAGCCCGCGGTGCTGATGAAGGCGACGATTCCACGATCCGACTCGGAACGATGCTGCTCGAAAACCTTGAAAGTGGCCCAACGCCAGAAATAGACATAGAGGTTCTTGAGCTTGTTCTCGTGGACTCCGTTTTTGCCACCGAGACGGAAGTCATCCAGCAGAGGTGGTCTGTCGTCGCCCTCGCGGCCCTTCTCGACCCAGCCGCCCTCCCCCTCAGCCCTCTCCCGGTCCGGTGGGTTGCTGATCATGACGGTGACCTTTTGCTCACGCTTGATCCAGTCCGCCTTGCGAGTGTTCTCGACCAGAGGATCGCCATCGGGCAGGAACGTGAAGAGCGTGGCCCTCTCGTAGGGATCTGCGAGGGTGTCAGCCAGATGGAGTCGCAGATCGCCGAGTTGAGTGTCGGTGACTTGGTCTCGGAGCGTCTGGGTGATCCTCATCTGGGCGACGGCGTAAGCAGCCATCTGACGCTCGAAGCCGATCAGACGGCCCGCCAACTGTTCCACCGCTTCACCACGGAAGCCCTCCCCGCGGCGGGAACGCTCTTCGGCAACCCTGTCGATGATCTCGCTGAGGAATGTGCCCGTGCCCATGGCGGGGTCGACGATCGTCACCTGTTCGTCGGCGAACCCCTCCGCGCAACCCAGGCGGGTGCGCAGTACGGCGTCGGTGAAACGGACCATTTCCCTCACGAGACGAGGTGGGGTGTAGTACGTTCCGGAGCGCTTACGCAGGTCACGATCGTATTCCTGCAGGAAGTTCTCGTAGAGATATACGTGGGCGTCGGAATTCCGGGCTCGGATCACCTCCCAGTTCACCGCGTCGATGACCTGCACGAGCGTATCGATACGGCGGGCGAACTCAGCGTCCACCGTCTCTGTCAGCAGCTGCAGCGCTCGGCCCATGACCGTGTTCTCGGCCTTCAACTCGCGTGCGACGTCAGCGAAGTTGCGGTCGGCGAGCGGTACGCTCTCGATTCGGGCGAGCAACAGAGCGAAAGCGATCGTCTGGGTATAGCGGTCGGCGAAGAGGTGGTCGGGGTCCTGCCCGTCGGTCGAGGGAAAAAGCACCTTGCTCCAGTGGTGCGCAAGAGCCGTGAAGGGCTTGGGGACACCCCGTCGACTGCGGAGGTTGTCCGGTGCCCTGCGTTCGAGGGCAAGCTGCTCCAGCACCTCCTCGCGCAGGTACTGGCACAGTGGCGCGATGGACGTCACCAACTGAGCTACCGACGTGATGGGTTGTGGTTGCCATCCGAGGAATTCCCGCAGCAGACCCCTAAACGCCATACCGTCGGCTTCACTTGTGCGTAACCGCCGACCGGACCGGTAGAGATCGCCGTCAAGCCGGACCATGCGGTAAGGCCGCAAACCACCTCGGTACAGGCACCAGGTGTGGCCGTTGCTGTACAGCACGTTGGGTAATCGGCGCATAAGCTCCCACTGCTCGCGGTCACGCTTCGTGAAGCCGTCGGGTGTGACGTCGTGACCGGGGGCCTTCAGCTCCAGGAAGCCCGTGATGCGCCCTGCGGTCTCCACCGCGTAGTCCGGACGCACCCGGGCCTCGGGCAAGGGATATTCAGGGTGGAGGCGAGGAGCCAAATTCGAGCGCGCGCCGAAAGTCTCCACCAGCTTCACCACCGGCAGACTGATGGACGCCTCCGTGTCACTGACCCGCAGACGCTCCCTGCACTCCGCTCCGAAGTCCGCCACGAGAGCCCGTATCCACTCCTCCGGCACCTTGCCCCCTCCAAGCCCGTGGATGCAGGCGGCAGATCACCGCGGACACAGCTTGTTGGAGGCTCACGAAGCGGCTCAGTGCGCATTGGGGGCGCGCTTGAGGCACGGACGGCGCGTTCAGTGACTGTTGGGGAATCAGATGCAGGTGTTGGCCAGCGAGAGACCGCCATAGCCGATACGGCCCCTGCCGGTACGAGGCGTGTCCTGGAAGCACCCCTGGCCGCGACGGCGTTGCCATCACGGCCAGGCAGGCGCGTCCCTCGCCACAAGCACTTCACTGGATCCCTGAAGCAGGGAGGGCCGCTCCGCACGCCACTTCCAGTTGCGGCGACGGGCCGGGCTGCCGGATTTCGTCAGAGCGGCACCACACGGTGCGTGAGTCACCGAGGCGGGCAGATGCCGCAAGAACGCAACCAACACGCCCTTCGGCCCCCTGACAGCCGACACCGCGCACGAAAACCATGAGGTGTGCGCGGAGGCGCACAGGCCAAGGGGATCACCCGAGCTGGCGAACCTGCCGGTCAGGAGCCCTTGGCCGCAGGCTCCAGAATCGCCACGCACTCCATGTGATGCGTCATCGGAAACAGATCAAACACCCGAAGCGTCCGCACCCGATACCCCCCGTCCCTGAAGTACCCCAGGTCCCGAGCCAGCGCCGCCGGGTCGCAGGCGACGTACGCGATGCGCCGCGCGCCCAGCGACGACAGGTGCTCGACCGTCTTGCGCCCCGCCCCCGCGCGCGGCGGGTCCAGGACGATGATGTCGGCCACGGTGATCCCGGTGCGCGGGAGGACGGTCTCGACCTTGCCCTGTTCGATGCGGACGCGGTCGAAGGCGGCGAGGTTGTGTCGCGCGTCCTCCACCGCCCGCTTGCCGGACTCGATGCCGAGGACCGCGCCCTGGTCGCCGAGGCGGTCGGCGAGGGCGCCCGCGAAGAGGCCGACGCCGCAGTAGAGGTCGAGGGCCATGTCGCCCTTGCGCGGCAACAGGCCCTGCATGACCGCGGTCACGAGGGTGTCGGCCGCCTTCGGGTGGACCTGCCAGAAGCCACCGCTGCCCACCCGGTGCGTCCGCCCGTCGGCCCGCTCGCGCACGAAGGCACGGCCGTGGACCCGGTGGATCCCGCCGTCGTGCTCCTCGACGCGCATGACCGAGACGGGCTTGTCGAGTTCCACGAGGGGAAGGCGGGCGCCGGGGCGGGGCTCCAGGATGACCATGCGGTCCTGCGAGCCGGTCGCCGCGATGGCCTCCACGGACGCCATCCCGGACCAGTCGCGCTCCTCGATGCCCAGCTCGCTGACACCCGGCGCCGCGATCATGCAGTGGTCGATCGGCTCGACCTCGTGCGAGCGGTGGCGGCGGAGCCCGGCGTTGCCGTCGGCGTCGACCGCGTACTGCACGCGCGTGCGCCAGCCGGGGACCTCGCCCGGCGGCAGCTTGTCGCCCTCTGCGGGCATCACCGTGCCGTCCCAGCCGGCCTCCTCGGGCGTCAGCCCCGCGAGCCGCTGGAGCTGCTCGGCGACGACCTCGCCCTTCAGGCGCCGCTGGGCACCCGGCTTGGCGTGCTGCCAGTCGCAGCCGCCGCAGCGGCCGGGCCCGGCGAAGGGGCAGGGCGGCTCGACGCGGTCCTTGGAGGCCGACAGCACGGAGACCGCGTCGGCCCGCAGGAACCGCGCCCCCTCCTCGCCCTCGGTCACCCGCGCGACGACCCGCTCACCGGGCAGCGTGTGCCGGACGAACAGCACCTGGCCGTCGGACGTACGGGCGATGCAGTGCCCGCCGTGCGCGACGGGTCCGACCTCGACCTCGAACTCCAGCCCCACCAGCGATTTCTTCGGTTCTGCCTGCATGGCGGGGTGACTCCACAACGTCAAGGGATGCGGCGGGACGACACCCGCCAGGACAACAGCCCACCAGTCTACTTCGGCGCCGACGTCTCCTTCGCCCGGTCCACGGCCGGACCCCGCCGCACCGCACCCGGCGCGTTCCAGTCCTGCCGCTTGCGAGCCCGCTTCTTCGCGGCCTCCGACGACTGCAACTGGTACGGCACCGAGGTCACCATGACCCCCGGCGTGAACAGCAGCCGGCCCTTGAGCCGCAGCGCGCTCTGGTTGTGCAGCAGGTGCTCGTACCAGTGGCCGACCACGTACTCGGGGATGATCACGGACACCGCGTCCCGCGGGGACTCCTTGCGCAGGCTCTTCACGTACTCGATGACCGGCCGGGTGATCTCGCGGTACGGCGAGTCCAGCACCTTCAGCGGTACGTCGATCCCGCGGCGCTCCCACTCGGCGCGCAGCGCCTTGGTCTCCACCGGGTCGACGTTGACGCTGAGCGCCTCCAGGGTGTCGGAGCGCATCAGCTTGGCGTACGCCAGGGCCCGCAGAGTCGGCCGGTGGATCTTGGAGATCAGGACCACCGAGTGGACGCGGGAGGGTCGTACGCTGTCGTCGCTCGGGCCCTCGGGGGCGGCGATCTCCTCGGCCACCCGGTCGTAGTGCTTACGGATGGCGGACATCGTCGCGTAGAAGATCACCATGCCGAGCAGGGCGACCCAGGCGCCGTGCGTGAACTTGGTGACCAGGACGACGACCAGGACCAGGCCGGTGAAGAAGGCGCCGAAGGCGTTGATGGCCCGGGAGCGGACCATGTGGCGGCGCTTGTTCGGGTCCTTCTCGGTGGCCAGGTGGCGGTTCCAGTGCCGGACCATGCCGGTCTGGCTGAGCGTGAAGGACACGAACACGCCGACGATGTAGAGCTGGATCAGCCGGGTGGAGTCGGCGCCGTAGATCCCCACCAGCAGTCCGGCCGCGCCGGCGAGGAGCACGATGCCGTTGGAGAAGGCCAGGCGGTCGCCGCGGGTGTGCAGCTGGCGCGGGAGGTAGCGGTCCTGGGCGAGGATCGAGCCGAGCAGCGGGAAGCCGTTGTACGCCGTGTTCGCGGCGAGGAACAGCACCAGCGCGGTGGCCGCGGCCAGCACGATGAACAGGAAGCTGCCCTTGCCGAAGACGGCCTCGGCGACCTGCGAGATCACCGGGTTCTGGACGTAGTCGGAGCCGACCGCGGTGCCGTCCTTCAGCAGGTCCACCGCCGGGTACTCGGCCATCCGGACCTTGGTGACCATGGCCAGCGCGATGATGCCGCAGAACATGGTGACGGCCAGCAGGCCCATCATCGCCAGCGTGGTCGCCGCGTTCTTCGACTTGGGCTTGCGGAAGGCCGGGACACCGTTGGAGATCGCCTCGACGCCGGTGAGCGCGGCACAGCCGGACGAGAAGGCCCGCAGCAGCAGGAAGACCAGCGCGAAGCCGGCCAGCCCCTGGTGCTCGGGCTTGATCTCGTACGACGCCGTCGGCGCCCGCATGGTGTCGTCGAGGACCAGCCCGCGGAAGGCGCCCCAGGCGATCATGATGAAGACGCCCGCGACGAAGACGTAGGTCGGGATCGCGAAGAGCGAGCCGGACTCCCGCACCCCGCGCAGGTTCATCAGCGTGAGCAGCACGATCACCGCGATGGCGCAGGACACCTTGTGCTCGACGACGAACGGCACCGCGGAGCCGAGGTTCTCGATGCCGGAGGAGATCGAGACGGCGACGGTGAGGACGTAGTCGACGAGCAGGGCGCTGGCGACGGTGAGTCCGGCCCTGGGGCCGAGGTTGGTGTTGGCCACCTCGTAGTCGCCGCCGCCGCTCGGGTAGGCGTGGACGTTCTGTCGGTAGGAAGCGACCACCGTGAACATCAGCACCACGACCGCGACCGCGATCCAGGGGCTGAAGTGGTACGCCGACACACCCGCGATGGACAGGACCAGCAGCACCTCGCCGGGCGCGTACGCCACGGAGGACAGCGGGTCGGAGGCGAAGACGGGGAGGGCGATGCGCTTCGGCAGGAGCGTTTCCCCCAGCCGGTCACTGCGCAGTGCGCGCCCGATCAGAATCCGTTTGGGCACGTCGGTCAGTTTGGACACGACAAAACATCGTAGGCGTTCGAACGGGTGCCCAACCACCCGCCACCCCGCTTGTGCCCTCCGAGTGAAAAGACGAGCCGCCCCGGCTGCGGATTCCGTGGGTGGCCGGATGCGCATGCCTATATGACAAAAACCCGTCTGTCGCCGCCCCTTGGAGGCTCCATGCACACGACCGCAGAGCTGATCGGCGCCGCCGCCACGCTCGTCGGCCTCGGATTCCTGACTCTCGCGAGTGTCCGCAGCATCAGCCGTCGCTGAGGCGGTACCAGCCGTCCTGATCGTCCCGGTCCCCGGGACAACCGTGCACAGGGGTGCCGTCGTCCTACCGTGCGTGTGTAGCTTGGGCGACGGTCTGAGACCCTGATGGGGCTGAGCAGTATCTCTTGACACCGGAAGGACGGTCGTGCACATCGTCATCATGGGCTGCGGCAGAGTGGGTTCCGCTCTCGCCCAGACCCTGGAGCAACAGGGGCACACGGTCGCCGTGATCGACCAGGACCCCACCGCCTTCCGACGACTGGGCTCCGGCTTCGGAGGCCGGCGCGTCACCGGGGTCGGCTTCGACCAGGACACCCTGCGCGAGGCGGGCATCGAGGAGGCCGGCGCCTTCGCCGCCGTCTCCAGCGGTGACAACTCCAACATCATCGCCGCCCGGGTGGCCCGCGAGATGTTCGGCATCGAGAACGTCGCCGCCCGGATCTACGACCCCCGGCGCGCCGAGGTCTACCAGCGCCTGGGCATCCCGACGGTCGCCACGGTCCGCTGGACCGCCGACCAGATGCTGCGCCGGCTGCTGCCGTCCGGCGCCGAGCCGCTGTGGCGCGACCCCACCGGGGGCGTCCAGCTGGCCGAGGTGCACGCCTCCGCCTCCTGGGTGGGCCAGCGGATCAGCCGCCTCCAGGAGGAGACCGGCGTGCGCGTGGCGTTCCTGACCCGGCTCGGCGAAGCGATCCTGCCCAGCTCGCAGACGGTGCTGCAGGAGGGCGACCTGGTGCACGTGATGATGCGCACCGACGAGGTCGACAAGGTCGAGGCGGCGTTCGCCAAGGGTCCCGAAGAGGAGAGCGGTCACTGATGAGGGTCGCCATTGCCGGTGCCGGTGCGGTGGGCCGCTCGATCGCGGGCGAACTGCTGGAGAACGGCCACGAGGTCCTGCTCGTCGACAAGGCGCCGACCGCCATCTCGGTCGAGCGGGTCCCCCAGGCGGAGTGGCTGCTGGCCGACGCCTGTGAGATCACGTCCCTGGACGAGGCGGCGCTCCAGCGCTGCAACGTCGTGATCGCCGCGACGGGCGACGACAAGGTGAACCTGGTCGTCTCCCTGCTCGCGAAGACGGAGTACGGCGTCCCGCGGGTCGTCGCCCGGGTGAACAACCCCAAGAACGAGTGGCTCTTCAACGAGTCCTGGGGCGTGGACGTCGCCGTCTCGACGCCCCGTCTGATGTCGGCCCTGGTCGAGGAGGCGGTGAGCGTCGGCGACCTGGTCCGCCTGCTGCGTTTCAGCCACGGCGACGCCAACCTGGTCGAGCTGACCCTGCCCGAGGAGTCGGCCCTGGCCGGCACCCAGGTCGGCGACGTGGAGTGGCCGGAGGACACCTCCCTGGTGACGATCATCCGCGGCACCCGCGTGCTGACCCCGACCCGGGACGACTCCCTGGAGGCCGGCGACGAGCTGCTGTTCGTGGCCGCCCCGGCCCGCGAGGAGCAGCTGGAGGACCTGCTGTCGGTGCGCCGGGAAGAAGCCTCCTAGACGCCTAGACGCCGGTACGACGATGGGGCGCCCCCGAGTCACTCGGGGGCGCCCCATCGTCGTCGTGCAGGTGGCTACGCCTCGCGCCGGTGCCGGGCGCCGGTCGTCTCGCCGTGCTCCGCGGACAGGGCCGCCTTGCGCTCCTCCTCGGCCTTCTCCTCGGCCTCCATCTCCGCGAACACGTCGATGGGGGCGGGAGCCTTGGCCAGGAAGACCCAGGTCAGCCAGACGGCCAGCAGGAAGGGCGGGATCTTCAGCCCCACCAGGACCCAGCCGAGCTGGGTGGTGTCGGCCCACCAGTACAGCGGGAAGAGGATCGCGCACTTGGCGAGCAGGATCGCGCCCCAGGCGTAACTGGCCTTGGCGTAGGCCTTCTTGCGGCCCGGGTTGCGGGTGCGCCAGGAGAGGTTCTCCTTGAAGACCGGGCCGAGGATCAGCCCGAGCAGCGGGACTCCGCACAGGGTCGTGATGATGTACGCCAGGGCGAGGCCCAGGGTGTACAGCATGCCGGGCAGGTAGAAGTCCTTCGCGTTGCCGGTCATCATCGCGAAGACGACACCGAAGGCGACGCCGAAGACACCGCTGAAGGCGTGCTTGACGGTGTCCTTCGTCACCAGGCGGACCACGACCAGGACCAGCGACACCGCGAGCGCGGCGATCGCGGACATGTGCAGGTCCTTGTTGATCGTGTAGATCGTGACGAAGAGGAGGCCGGGCAGCACCGTCTCGACCATGCCCCGCAGGCCGCCGAAGGCCTCGAACAGCGCGGCCTCGGTCACCGCCCGGGCGTCGTGCTGATCGGTCTCTTCGGTCGGCTTGTCGAGCGACGTCACCGGCTACTCCCTACCGAGGGGTCTCAGTTCGTACTTCGGGTTGAACAGCACCCGGCGGCCCCGGCTCATCGAGATCCGGCCCGATGCGATCAGCTTGCGCCCCGGTTCGATCCCCACGATGGAGCGCCTGCCGAGCCACACCACGTCCAGTGCGGCGGAGCCGTCGAACAGCTCGGCCTCCAGTGCCGGGACACCGGCTCTCGGGCGCAGTGTGACCGTGCGCAAGGTACCAGTAACGGTCACGATCTGTCGGTCGTGGCAGTCACCGATACGGATGCAGCCTGCGGTCTCGGCGTCCTCCCGCAGCTCCTCCGACTCCAGGTCCTCCTGGGACGAGGAAAGCCGGTCGAGCATGCGCCGGAAGCGGCCCGCCGGTTTCTCGGAACGCGGAACAGCACTCATATGGGAAGCGTACCGGGGTGCACTGACACCTTCGTACCCGCGGTGCCGGCCCTCGAACCGGTAGCCCATGCCGGGCTCGGTGATGCTGCATCCCCCGGGGGACAACCCCCGGACCCCCGGCCGCCCAGCAGCTCAGTTCTCGAACCGATAGCCCATCCCAGACTCCGTGATACTGCACCCCCCGGGGGACAACCCCCGGACCCCCGGCCGCCCAGCAGCTCAGTTCTCGAACCGATAGCCCATCCCAGGCTCCGTGATGAAGTGCCGGGGATGCGAGGGGTCCGCCTCCAGCTTTCGGCGCAGTTGTGCCATGTACACGCGCAGGTAGTTCGTCTCCGTTCCGTACGACGGTCCCCACACCTCCCGCAGGAGCTGCTTCTGGCTGACGAGACGGCCGGTGTTGCGCACCAGCACCTCCAGCAGATGCCACTCGGTGGGTGTCAGCCGTACGTCCTTGCCGCCGCGGTTCACCTTCTTCGCGGCGAGGTCGACGGTGAACGTCTCGGTCTCCACCGTCGTCACCTCGTCCTCGCCGGGACCGACCGGTTCGGCCCGCCGGACCGCCGCCCGCAGCCGGGCCAGCAGTTCGTCCATGCCGAAGGGCTTGGTGACGTAGTCGTCGGCGCCCGCGTCGAGGGCCTCGACCTTCTCGTCGGAGGAGTGCCGGGCGGACAGCACCAGGATCGGCACCCGGGTCCAGCCGCGCAGCCCCCGGATGACCTCGACGCCGTCCATGTCGGGCAGGCCCAGGTCGAGGACGACGACGTCCGGGTGGCGGGCGGCGGCGAGCTTGAGGGCGGTGGCGCCGTCGTGGGCCGCGTCGACCTCGTACTTGCGGGCCTTGAGGTTGATCACGAGGGCGCGCACGATCTGCGGCTCGTCCTCGATCACGAGCACCCTCGTGGGGGCCTGCGGGGTCCCCCCGGTCAGGCTCGCCATGTGGCCTGCCTCTCGGGTCGTACGACGGCTTCCGGCCCGGGCCGCGTTCCCGCCGCCCGGAGTGTCAGCACCATGGTCAGGCCACCGCCGGGGGTGTCCTCGGCGTCCAGTGTGCCGCCCATCGCCTCGGCGAAGCCCCGGGCGACCGCGAGGCCGAGCCCGACCCCGGCACCGCGCGGGGCGTCGCCGTACCGCTGGAAGGGCGCGAAGATGCGGTCCTTGGCCTCGTCGGGGACGCCGGGGCCGCGGTCGACCACCCGGACCTCGACGCGTTCGGCGATGGCGCTGGCGGACACCAGGACGGCCCGGCCGGGCGGGCTGTACTTGACGGCGTTCTCGACGAGGTTGGCCATGGCCCGCTCCAGGAGTCCGGCGTCCACGGCGACCATGGGCAGCGACTCGGGGACGTCGAGCTCCACGCTCGCCTCGGGCACCCCGCCGAGCGCCATCGGCGCCACCTCGTCGAGGTCGGTCTCGCGGATCAGGGGCGTGACGGTGCCGGTCTGGAGCCGGGACATGTCGAGCAGGTTCCCCACCAGGTGGTCGAGCCGGTCGGCGCCCTCCTCGATGCCCTGGAGCAGCTCGGCACGGTCCTGCTCGGACCACGCCACGTCGTCGGAGCGCAGGGAGGACACCGCCGCCTTGATCCCGGCCAGCGGGGTGCGCAGGTCATGGCTGACGGCGGCCAGCAGGGCGGTGCGGATCCGGTTGCCCTCGGCGAGCGTGCGGGCCTGGTCGGCCTCCTCCCGCAGCCGTCGCCGGTCCAGTGCGACGGCGGCCTGCGCGGCGAACGCGGCCAGCACCCGGCGGTCCTCGGCGGGCAGCACCCGGCCGGTCAGGGCCAGCGCCAGGTGGTCGCCGACGGGGACCTCGACGTCCGCCTCCTCGGGCCGCTCCACCGGGCGCCCCGCCCCGGCCCGGCCCGCGCACGTCCAGGGCTCGACGTCGCTCACGCGCTCCAGCAGGGCCGCCGACTCCATCGCGAAGGTCTCCCGGACCCGTTCCAGGAGTTCCTCCAGGGAGGTCTCGCCGCGCAGCACGTTGCCGGCGAGGAAGGAGAGGATCTCGGACTCGGCCCGCAGCCGGGCGGCCTGGTGGGTGCGTCGGGCGGCGAGGTCGACCACGGAGGCGACGGAGACCCCGACGCCCACGAAGATCGCGATGGCGACGATGTTCTTCGGGTCGGCGATGGTCCAGTGGTGCAGGGGCGGTGTGTAGAAGTAGTTCAGCAGCAGGGAGCCGACCGCGGCCGAGGCCAGCGCGGGCAGCAGTCCGCCGAGCAGGGCGGCGGCCACCGTCGCGGTCAGGAACAGCAGCATGTCGTTGGCGAGGCCGAGGTCGACGGTGGTGAGCAGCAGGGCCATCACCGCCGGTCCGGCCACCCCCACCGCCCAGCCCCAGATGATCCGGTCCCGTCCGAGCCGGGCGCCCCGGGCGACGGGCAGTCCGCGTCCCTTGGCGACCTCGTCGTGGGTGACGATGTGGACGTCCAGGTCGGGCCCCGAGTCGCGGGCGACGGTGGTGCCGACGCCGGGCCCGAGGACGTACTGCCAGGTCTTGCGGCGGGAGGAGCCGAGGACGATCTGGGTGGCGTTGGCGCCGCGGGCGAAGTCGAGGAGGGCGGCGGGTATGTCGTCGCCCACGACGTGGTGGAAGGTGCCGCCGAGGTCCTCCACAAGGGTGCGCTGGTCGGCGAGTTCCTTGGGCGAGGCCGAGGTCAGCCCGTCGCTGCGGGCTATGTAGACGGCCAGCACCTCCCCGCCGGCCCCCTTCTCCGCGAGCCGGGCGGCGCGCCGGATCAGCGTCCGCCCCTCGGGGCCCCCGGTCAGCCCGACGACGATCCGTTCCCGTGAACCCCAGATCTTCGACACCCGGTGCTCGCTGCGGTACTGCTTCAGGTGCTCGTCGACCCGGTCCGCGACCCACAGCAGCGCCAGCTCCCGCAGGGCGGCGAGGTTGCCGGGCCGGAAGTGGTTCGACAGGGCCGCGTCGACCTTGTCCGACCGGTAGACGTTGCCGTGCGTCATCCGCCGCCGCAGCGCCTGGGGCGCCATGTCGACCAGCTCGATCTGGTCGGCCCGCCGTACGACCTCGTCGGGGACGGTCTCCCGCTGCCGTACGCCCGTGATCGACTCGACGACGTCCCCCAGCGACTCCAGGTGCTGGATGTTGACCGTGGAGACCACGTCGATCCCGGCGGCCAGCAGTTCCTCGACGTCCTGCCAGCGCTTGGCGTTGCGGGAGCCGGGGACATTGGTGTGGGCGAGCTCGTCCACCAGGGCGACGGCGGGGGCGCGGCGCAGGACGGCGTCCACGTCCATCTCGGTGAGGACGGCGTCCCGGTACTCCAGCTCCCGGCGCGGGATCCGCTCCAGACCGTGCAGCATCACCTCGGTGCGGGGCCGGCCGTGGTGCTCGACGAACGCCACCACGCAGTCGGTGCCCCGCTCGACGCGCCGGTGTCCCTCGGCGAGCATCGCGTAGGTCTTGCCGACGCCCGGTGCCGCACCGAGGTAGATCCGAAGTCTGCCGCGTCCCATGGTTCTCATTGTCTTTCCGGTGACCACTGCCTGCGCAGCGTCGACCCTACGACCAGCGATCGGGACATATGGGGCCCGGGGCGCCCGCGGGGCCCGTCCTTGACGCAACTCTGACGGGCGGGGCCGCTCAGCCCTCGACGATCTCCCCGTCGCTCAGCTCCAGCACGCGGTCGGCCAGGTCCAGCAGGGTCGCGTCGTGCGTGGCGACCAGCGCGGTGACGTTCTCGCTGTGCACGACGGCCCGCAGCAGCTCCATGACGGCGTGCCCGGTCTCCGCGTCGAGCTGGCCGGTCGGCTCGTCGGCGATGAGCAGTGCGGGGCTGTTGGCGAGGGCGCGGGCGATGGCGACCCGCTGCTGCTGGCCGCCGGAGAGTTCGGTGGGCCGCTGCGCCGCGTGGTCGGCGAGGCCCACCAGGGACAGCAGCAGCTCGACGCGCTCCTCACGCGCGCGTGCCTCGGCGCGGCGCAGCCGCAGGGGGACGCCGACGTTCTCGGCGGCGGTGAGGATCGGGATCAGCCCGAAGGACTGGAAGACGAAGCCGATGCTGTCCCGGCGCAGGGCCAGCAGCCCGTCCTCGTCGAGCCCGGCGAGGTCCCGCCCGGCGACCTCGACCCGCCCCTGGTCCGGGCTGTCGAGTCCGCCGACGATGTTCAGCAGGGTCGTCTTCCCGGACCCCGACCGCCCCTTGAGGGCGACGAGTTCCCCGCGCGGCACCTCCAGGGAGACCCCGCGCAGGGCGTGGACGACGCCGGCGCCCCGCCCGAAGGACTTGTGGACGTTCTGGACCCGCACCATGGTCTCGGTGACCACCTGGTTCATGAGCCCCTCCCCCGTGAAGACCGGGCGCCAGTATCCCCACCGGACGCCCGGCCGATCAACGGTCTCAGCTCGGGTTGTCCGCGTGGGTCAGGGTCTCCCAGGCCACGAAGAGGTTGTTGCTGCCGGCCGGGCGGTTGCGCTCGGTCAGCGTCTGGGTGTTGCTCATGGCGATGCCGAGCCGGTGGTGCAGGGCGTTGTACCCGACCTCGGTGACCGGCCCGAGCCCGAGGTGCAGGGACCCGCCGCACAGCCAGCTCGGGACGGCCGTGCCCAGCTCGTACTTGGCCTGGAACCCGAGCGCGTGGCGCAGCCGCTCGCCCACGTCGGTGCCGTAGAGGTCCTGCCCCTGGATCCGACTGGTCTCGGCGATGTGCGAGATGGCGGAGAGGCCGTACCCGGTGTGCGTGAGGTCGCGGCAGGTCTCCTGGGTCAGGCCGGTGACGAAGGTGGACTGCCCCTGCCAGTACCGGACGATCTTGTCCCGGGTGTCGAGGTTCTGGCCCGGCACGGTCTTCGGCAGCTCGCCGTCGGAGGCGAGGTAGACATAGGCGGCGGTGCGGGTGCGGAACGTGGCCATGGCCTTGTCGTACGACGCCTTGTCGTCGAGGAAGACGGAGATGCCGACGGCGGCCTCCATCATCGACAGCTCCCAGTTGCCGTTGGAGTGGGAGCCGTTGATGACCTCGGGCAGGTAGACGGTGCGGAGCATGGTCGCGAAGCGCCCGGAGTTCGCCCAGCCTCCGGTGTACGTGTGCTTGATGATCTCGGCGGCCTTCGGCCAGGAGGAGCCGGCCCAGCCGGTCTGGAGGGGCGCGTTGCTGTTGGTGTGGTCGGTGATGGTCGCCGACCAGGCGTCCATCAGCTGGATCGACTTCTTCGCGTAGCGCTCGTCGCGGGTGATGTACCAGGCCAGGGCCTGGGTGTAGGCCGCTATGGCGTCCTCGCGCTCGTCGGTGCAGCCGTAGTTGGGGTTGGAGTAGGAGCCGCACTCGACGACCGCGCGCGGCTTGGGCGTGCGGTTCAGGTCGGCGTACTTGCTCGCCATCATCGAGTCGAAGGCGCCCTTCCAGGGCTGGGCGCCGGCGTTGACCTTGCTGCGGGTGAAGTCCAACTGCCCCTGGGAGACGGTGACTCCGGGGTGGGCGAAGGCGGCGGGGGCGGCGGGGGCGACCTCGGCCGACCAGGTGAGGGTGCCGACGACGAGGGCGGCTACGGCGAGGAGAGCGGTTCTGCGCATGCGTGGGGGGCCTTCCGTTCTCGTATGTGAACGTTAAGCGCCTTTATGAACAGACGCGTTGGGCGGAGACGGTAGGTACAGACCAATGCGCCGTCAAGGGTCCGCGCACGCGAAAAAGGGCCGCACCCCACGCGGGATGCGGCCCTCTCGTACGTCTGGCTACCGGACCTCGGTGATCTCCGGCCCGCGCTGGAGCTGGCCCATGCCGCCGGAGAAGCGGGAGCCCTCCTCCTCCTCCTGCTGCTGGACGCCCTCGGGGACCATCTGGGCGTCGTTGGGCAGCTTGAGGACGATCGGGTCGCGGGGTGCCATCGGGCCCTCGCCGCGGACCACGACCGTGTCCCGGAAGATCTGCTCCAGCAGACCCGCGGCCTGCGGCTGCACCGCGCCCTGGCCCGAGATCACACCGCGCAGGAACCAGCGCGGACCGTCCACGCCGACGAACCGCACGACCTGGAAGCCGCCCGTGCCGTCCGGCAGCTGCACCGGCACCTGGGCCCTGAGCTCCCAGCCCAGCGGACCCTCGACCTCGTCGACGATGCCGCCCTGCTGGGTGATGCCGGTGGCGATCTCCTCGCGCACCTCACCCCAGATGCCCTCGCGCTTGGGCGCGGCGAAGGCCTGCAGCTGGATCGCGCTGTCGCGCAGCACCACGGTGGCCGCGACGATCGCGTCGCCCGCGACCTCGACCCGCAGCTCCATGCCGTCCACGCCGGGCACGAAGAGACCGCCCAGGTCCACCCGGCCCTCGGCGGGCTCGCGCACCTCGGTGTCGTCCCAGGGCCCGTCGGGCCGCGGCTCGGGCTCGAGCCTCACGCGCCGACGCGCGCCGTCCTCGTCGTCCGCCTCAGCGTCGACACTGTCGACGACCTGCTCGGCCTCGCCGGCCGCGTCGTCGGCGGCACCCGTCTTCTTGCGACGTCCGAACACGTCACTGTCCTTCCCGGTCGGATACGACCGATGCGTATCGATTCCCACCCGCCCGGCCGCCGTCGGCGGCCTGACCGTTCGTGCTGCTTGCCCCGGCCACCGCGGCATGGCCTCCGGTGGACCCGAAGCCCCCTTCGGCCCGCGCCGAGTCGGGAAGCTCCGCGACCTCCTGGAAGCGGACCCGCTCGACCTGCTGGACGACCAGTTGGGCGATCCGGTCGAAGCGCTCGAACCGCACCGACTCGCGCGGGTCGAGATTCACCACGATCACCTTGATCTCCCCACGGTACCCGGCATCAACCGTCCCCGGGGCATTCACGAGAGCGACACCGCAGCGGGCGGCGAGGCCGGATCGAGGGTGCACGAACGCCGCGTACCCCTCCGGGAGCGCGACAGACACCCCCGTGGGCAGCACGGCCCGTTCACCCGGCTTCAGTTCACACGTCTCGGTGGTGCGCAGATCGGCTCCCGCGTCACCGGGGTGCGCGTACGACGGAAGCGGTACGTCGGGGTCGACGCGCCGGATCAGGACGCTCAGGGGTTCACGGCTCACGGGTTCACCTCGAAGGCACGGGCACGCCGGACCTGGTCCGGGTCGTCCATGGCGGCCCGGATCTCCTCCGGGCGGCCGTTGTCGATGAAGTGGTCGACCTTGACCTCGATGAAGAGCGCCTCGGCGCGGACGGCGACGGGCCCCTCGGGACCGCCGATCCGTCCGGTGGCGGTCGAGTAGATCTTCCGCCCGGCGACGGCCGTCACCTCGGCCTCCAGGTACAGCACCGTGTCCACCGGTACGGGCCGGACGAAGTCGGTCTCCAGCCGTCCGGTCACCGCGATGGTGCGCAGCAGCCAGTTCAGCGAGCCGAGCGTCTCGTCGAGGGCGGTCGCGAGCACGCCCCCGTGCGCGAGCCCGGGGGCACCCTGGTGGGCGGCGCGCACGGTGAACTCGGCGGTGACCGAGACGCCTTCGCCGGCCCTGGCCGCCAGGTGCAGCCCGTGGGCCTGCTCACCGCCGCAGCCGAAGCACTGGCCGTAGTGCGCGCCGAGGAGCTCGCCGGGGGCGGGCGCGTCGGGGTGACGCACCGGCGGCGCGGCGTCGGCGGGAGGCTGAAGAGCTGCGGAACTACCACTCACAGCCGCAGACCTTACCCGCCCGCCCGTCCCCCTCCGCCACCCTGGCGGACAGCGCTCCGCGTCGGCTCCCCCTGACAGCGGCCCGGTGCCGGCACCGTGCCAAGCTTGGTCTCATGCAGCTCTCCGCCACCCCCTACGAAGAACGCCTGACCGCCCCCCGCTCGTGGTGGCTGATCTCGTTCCTGGTGGGGGTCTCCTGCGCCCTGATCCTGCTGCCGTTCGGCACCCTGCCGCTGCTCGGCGGCCTGGTGGGCGGCACCGCGGTCGCGGCGGTCTGCGCCAGCTCCTACGGCTCGCTCCGCATCCGCGTGGTGGGCGGCTCCCTGATCGCCGGCGAGGCGAAGATCCCGGTCACGGCGCTGGGCGAGGCAGAGGTGCTGGACGCGGAGGAGGCGCGCGCCTGGCGCACCTACAAGGCCGACACCCGCGCCTTCCTGCTGCTGCGCTCCTACATCCCCACGGCTCTGCGCGTGGAGGTCACCGACCCCGAGGACCCGACGCCGTACCTGTACCTGTCGACGCGGGAGCCGCAGCGGCTGGCGGACGCGATCAAGCAGGCACGGGACGCCGTCTAGAACCTTCGCGCGAGGCCTCACCCGGCCCTTGCCCGGCGAGGGGGCCCGGGAGGGGGCGGCGCGACCTCGCACGGGGGCCGGACTCTCACGCAACTCTTACCGGGCCCCGCGGCCCTTCCCGGGGTCGCGCCCCTCGCCGTGGCCCCGCCCCAGCTCCTCCCCCGCGATCTCCTCGATCGCCAGCGGGTCCGCGGGGGCCTCGAGCGGCGGGAGCGCGTCGAGCGCGTCCCAGGGCACCTGGACCTTGCGCAGGTCCGCGCGGATGCGTGCCGCGAGCTTCTTGGTGTCCCTGCGGTTCATGACCGCGCCCACGGCCGCGCCGACCATGAACGGCATGAGGTTCGGCAGGTTCCGGACCGTCCGCTTCATGATCTGCTGCCGCAGCTGCTGCTTCATGTGGCCGCCGAGCGCGGAGTTGATCGTCGACGGCTTGGTCACGTCGATGCCGCGCTCTCCCGACCAGGAGTTCAGGTACGCGGTGCTGCGTTCCTTGAGGCTGCCGGGCGGTCGTACGCCGTAGACCTCGTGGAGTTCGGCGATGAGCTTGAGCTCGATCGCCGCGACCCCGGTGATCTCCGCGGCCAGTTCGGCCGGCATCGCCGGTGGGACGGGCATCATCGCGGCCGCGCCGACCCCGGCGCCGACCGTCGAGGAGGCGTTCGCCGCGCCCGCCACGAGCTTGTCGGCGAGCTGCTCGGGTCCGAGGCCCGGGAACTGCCTGCGGAGCGTGGAGAGGGCGCGTACGGGGATCCGCGGGGCGATGTCGATGATCCGGTCGGCGAGGTACGCCAGGCCTGCCCTGGCGCGGCTGCCGCCTCGGCGGACGCCTTCCCCGACCTTGTCCCGCATCACCGCGACCCGCCGCCGGGCGACGGGCGCGGGATGGTCCGCGGGCGCCGGGAGGTCACCCCGGCCCGCCGCGGGTTCGAGCGAGGCTCCCGTACCGGATGAGCCCCGCTCGTCGTCACGCGCGCCTTGAGAGCCGTCGGACGGCCCTTGGTCCGCTCCCCTGGTCTGGGAGCGGCGCTTCCAGGGAGGGGTCGAGCCAGTCACGGCCGACCCGCCCTCAGTCGCAGTCGCGGCAGATCGGCTGACCGTTCTTCTCCCTGGCCAGCTGACTGCGGTGGTGCACCAGGAAGCAGCTCATGCAGGTGAACTCGTCCTGCTGCTTGGGCAGCACCCGGACGGCCAACTCCTCGTTCGAGAGGTCCGCGCCGGGCAGCTCCAGGCCTTCGGCGGCCTCGAACTCGTCGACGTCCACGGCGGACGTCGACTTGTCGTTCCTCCTGGCCTTCAGTTCTTCAAGACTGTCCGAGTCGACGTCGTCGTCGGTCTTGCGTGGGGTGTCGTAATCCGTTGCCATGTCGCTCTCCCCCTCTGGGTGTCTGCGGTGTCTCCAGCGCACGTAACGCGTGAGAGGCCGGACTTGTGCCCGACCCGAGGCGGAGATTTTGCCTCACATCAAGGTCTGTTACTCAATCGACACCCAACCGGACTCCTCATGAGTGATCGGCTGGGATGGCGATGGGGACCGTACACGGTCCGAATGCCGCACTTCAAAGGCGTCTCACCGTGTACTTCCCGTGATCAAGGCCCCCGAAAACCCGGACGTTCCCGGCTTTCCGGCAGCATTCTTGATCACCGACAGTAGATGGCCTGAAATTCGCCCTTGTGATCGATCACACACGGGGCGGCTCGACGAGTGCCCAGAAAATTCCGCGCAAAGCGAACATCCCCGTTGTGTCGGCACATGATCTCAGATCGGCAGGGTGACCCGCATCACGAGTCCTCCTCCCTCTCGCGGCTGTGCGTAGATGTGCCCGCCGTGCGCCCGGGCGACCGAGCGGACGATGGACAGACCCAGCCCGACACCCTTGTCGCTGCCGGTGCGATCGGCCCCTCGGAGCCGCTTGAACGGCTCGAAGAGGTTGTCGATCTCGTACGCCGGCACGACCGGGCCCGTGTTGGACACCACCAGGACGGCCTGCCCGTGCCTCAGCTCGGTGGTGACCTCCACCCAGCCGCCCTCCGCCACGTTGTACCGCACGGCGTTCTGGACGAGGTTCAGCGCGATCCGCTCCAGCAGGACGCCGTTGCCCTGCACCACGGCCGGTTTCCGCTCGCCGCGGATCTCCACGCCCTTGGCCGCCGCCTCGCCGTGCACCTGGTCGACGGCCTGCCCGGCGACCTCGGCGAGGTCCACGGGCTTGCGCTCGACGATCTGGTTGTCGCTGCGGGCGAGCAGCAGCAGGCCCTCCACGAGCTGCTCACTGCGCTCGTTGGTGGCCAGCAGCGTCTTGCCGAGCTGCTGGAGCTCCACCGGCGCCCCCGGGTCGGAGAGATGCACCTCGAGGAGCGTGCGGTTGATGGCCAGCGGCGTCCGCAGCTCGTGCGAGGCGTTGCCGACGAAGCGCTGCTGGGCGGTGAAGGCCCGCTCCAGACGCTCCAGCATCTCGTCGAAGGTGTCGGCCAGCTCCTTCAGCTCGTCGTCCGGGCCGTCCAGCTCGATCCGCCGGGCCAGGTCGGAACCGGCCACCGCGCGCGCGGTCCGGGTGATCCGGCCGAGCGGCGACAGGACGCGGCCCGCCATGGCGTAGCCGAAGGCGAACGCGATGATCGCGAGCCCGAGGAGGGCGAGCAGGGACCGGCTGAGGAGATCGTCCAGCGCGTGGTTGCGCTGGGCGGCGTCGCACTGCTTGAGGAAGTCGTTGAACTGGTTCTGCGTGGTGGCGGTGTCCAGCTGGGGGCAGGTGGAGCTGGTTATGTCGAAATTGCTGCCGGTCACCTGGAAGGACTGGCCCCTGCCGTCGTGGAGGGCCTGTGCGGCCAGCAGGTAGATGATCGACAGCAGCAGGATGCCGGCGATCAGGAACATGCCGCCGTACAGCAGCGTCAGCCGTATGCGGATGGTGGGGCGCAGCCAGGGGAACGGGGGCTCCGGCCGCCGTGGGTCCCAGGTGGGCTTGGGGGGCGCCTGGGGCGGCGCGGGTGTCGCGGCCACGGCGATCAGATCCGGTAACCGGAGCCGGGCACGGTGACGATGACGGGCGGCTCGCCCAGCTTGCGGCGCAGGGTCATGACGGTCACCCGGACGACGTTGGTGAACGGGTCGGTGTTCTCGTCCCAGGCCTTCTCCAGGAGCTGTTCCGCGGAGACGACCGCGCCCTCGGAGCGCATCAGCACCTCCAGGACGGCGAACTCCTTCGGCGCGAGCTGCACCTCCTTGCCGTCGCGGAAGACCTCGCGGCGGTTCGGGTCGAGCTTGATGCCGGCGCGCTCCAGGACGGGCGGCAGCGGCACGCTGGTACGGCGGCCGAGGGCACGCACGCGTGCCGTCAGCTCGCTGAACGCGAAGGGCTTGGGCAGATAGTCGTCGGCGCCGATCTCCAGGCCCTCGACACGGTCGCTGACGTCGCCCGAGGCGGTGAGCATCAGCACGCGCGTGGGCATGCCGAGTTCGACGATCTTGCGGCAGACGTCGTCGCCGTGGACCAGCGGGAGGTCGCGGTCGAGAACGACCACGTCGTAGTCGTTGACGCCGATGCGCTCCAGGGCGGCCGCTCCGTCGTACACGACGTCGACGGCCATGGCCTCCCGGCGCAGTCCGGTGGCCACCGCATCGGCGAGCAGCTGCTCGTCCTCGACGACGAGTACGCGCACGTCGCTAGTCCTTCCTGTGTCCACCCGCGTAGCGCTCTGTGCGGGCACGCGGGTGGGGGTCCTGGTGAGTGTTGGCCTCCATCCTGCCCTTTTCGGTCATAAGTCGGCTGTAAGTCGATGAAGGGCCGTCTGAAGCGCAGGGGTGGGGCCGGGTGAAGGGCAGGTGTGAAGCCGGGAAATGCCAGATTTTCTCCTCCGGTTGAGGTTTCCGTGGAAGAGAGCGGGGGGAGGACGGCTTTACACCCCGCGATCACGCTCTGCATGTGCCGCAGCACCATGCGGTCCACCGCAATCCGCTTTCCGCAGAGCGGGGCGTGGGTGTCCGGCGCCGTCGCCGCCCAGCAGGGCAGCGCTGGGCATCTGCATCGAGGCGTGATCGCCCCTTCCGAACGGCACACCCCCGTGCCACCGACCCACCGACCAGGACGAGGGGGCGCAGCATGGACGCATTCACCGCAGGACTTCTGCAGCGCATAAGGGCGACCGAGACGGACCTGACGCGGGCTCGCAACGAGGGCGACGACTTCCTCGTCGAGGTGGAACAGGGCGAGCTCGACGACCTGCGCCGCCTCGCCGCCGAACACGGTGTGGAGGTCGGCGCGTAGCGTCTGATCGTCAGTGCGCACGACAGCGGGCCCCGGTGAATCCAGCACCGGGGCCCGCTCGCGTGTGCGACGGCCATCGCCTCTCGGGTGGCCGGTCAGTCGTGCCAGGCGCCGAAGTCCTCCAGAAGGCGCTGGAGGGGCTCGAAGGTGCCCGGGGTACCCGCGACCGCCAGATCCCGTGCGGGGCGCTCTCCGGGGCGGCCACCGGTCAGGGCGCCCGCCTCCCGCGCGATCAGGTCACCCGCCGCCAGGTCCCAGGCGTTCAGACCGCGCTCGTAGTAGCCGTCCAGCCGGCCCGCCGCCACGTCGCACAGGTCCACGGCGGCCGATCCGCCGCGGCGGATGTCGCGCAGGAGGGGGATCAGCTTCCGGGCGACCTCGGCCTGGTGGGCGCGGACCTCCTGGACGTAGTTGAAGCCCGTCGAGACCAGGGCCTGGTCCAGGGGCGGGGCGGGCCGGCAGGCCAGCCTGCGTTCCCCCTCCCACGCGCCCGTGGCCCAGGCGCCCTCGCCCTTCACCGCGTGGTAGGTCTCGCCGCGCATCGGAGCGGCCACGACTCCGACGACGGCTTCGCCGTCCTGCTCGGCGGCGATGGAGACGGCCCAAGTAGGCAGTCCGTACAGGTAGTTGACCGTGCCGTCGAGCGGGTCGATCACCCAGCGGACACCGCTCGTGCCCTCGCTGGATGCGCCCTCCTCGCCGAGGAAGCCGTCGTCGGGGCGGTGGGTGGAGATCAGGTCGGTGATCAGCTTCTCCGCCGCGATGTCCATCTCGGTGACCACGTCGATGGGGCTCGACTTGGTGGCGGCCACCGCCAGGTCCACCGGGCGGCCGTCCCGCAGGAGGTCGCCGGCCTTGCGGGCGGCCTCCTGGGCGAGCCGCAGCAGTTCGGTGTGCAGGGGGGAGGTGGGAGAGGTGGGGGAGGTGGGGGAGGTCACTGAACTCCTCACGCGTAGGGGCTGTCGACGCCCGCGGCGGCGGGGCGGGGGGCACGGGCCGGGCAGCAGCCGACCGGGCAGAGGTTGTGGCTCGCGCCGAGCGCGCCCAAGGCGCACGGGGTGACCTCCTGGCCCCGCTCGACCGCGGCACGCTCCAGGATGAGGTCGCGGACGGCCGCCGCGAACCGCGGGTCGGCGCCCACGGTGGCCGAGCGGCGCATCGGCAGGCCGAGCTCCTCCGCCTTCGCCCTGGCCTCGGTGTCGAGGTCGTAGAGGACCTCCATGTGGTCGGAGACGAAGCCGATGGGCGCGATCACGACCGCGGGGGCGCCCGACGCGTGGCGCTCCTCCAGGTGGTCGCAGATGTCGGGCTCCAGCCACGGGATGTGCGGGGCGCCCGAACGGGACTGGTAGACCAGCTGCCAGGGGTGGTCCACGCCGGTGCGCTCGCGGACGGCGTCGGCGATCAGCCGCGCGACCTCCAGGTGCTGCCTGACGTACGCGCCGCCGTCGCCGTGGTCCTCCACCGGCCCGGAGGTGTCCGCCGAGGCGTTCGGGATCGAGTGGGTGGAGAAGGCGATGTGGGCGCCGTCGCGGACGTCCTCGGGGAGGTCGGCGAGGGACTGGAGCACGCCCTCGATCATGGGCTCCAGGAAGCCCTCGTGGTTGAAGTAGTGCCGCAGCTTGTCGATCCTCGGCAGCTCGACACCCTCGGCCTGGAGCGCCGCGAGCGAGTCCGCGAGGTTCTCGCGGTACTGGCGGCAGCCCGAGTACGAGGCGTACGCGCTCGTGGCGAGGACCAGGATGCGGCGACGGCCGTCGGCGACCATCTCGCGCAGGGTGTCCGTGAGGTACGGGGCCCAGTTGCGGTTGCCCCAGTAGACGGGCAGGTCCAGGCCGTGATCGGCGAAGTCCTTGCGCAGGGCGTCCAGCAGGGCGCGGTTCTGGTCGTTGATGGGGCTGACCCCGCCGAAGAGGAAGTAGTGCTGCCCGACCTCCTTGAGGCGTTCCTTGGGGATGCCGCGCCCTCGCGTCACGTTCTCCAGGAACGGAACCACGTCGTCCGGGCCCTCGGGGCCGCCGAAGGAGAGCAGGAGCAGGGCGTCGTAGGGGCTGGCGTCGCGCGCGTCTCGCATGGGTCGATCCTGTCATCCGGTACTGACAGCCGGAGAACGGCGGGATCCGGGACCGAGTTCCGGATCTCGCCCACCGGGTGCGTTAGGGTCACCTAACTCGTAAGCTGTATCCGCCGCATTCACGCCTTACTGGACTGTCGGCGCCCCCGTCGATCCCGTCCAGACCGGAGACCGCCGTGCCGAGTCCCTACCTCGCCCTGTTCGCCGCCCCCGGCAGCAAGCGTTTCTCCGCCGCGGGGTTCCTCGGCCGGATGCCCCTGTCGATGATGGGCATCGGCGTGGTGACCATGGTGTCCCAGCTGACCGGACGGTACGGTCTGGCCGGGGCGCTGTCGGCCACCATGGCGCTGGCGGCCGCGGTGGCGGGGCCGCAGGTCTCCCGCCTGGTCGACCGGCACGGACAGCGGCGGGTGCTGCGCCCGGTGACGCTGATCGCGCTGGTCGCGGCGGCCGGACTGCTGTTCGCCGCGCACTACGGGTGGCCGGACTGGACGCTGTACGTGTTCAGCGCGGGCATCGGGTGCGTGCCGAGCATCGGCGCGATGATCCGCGCGCGGTGGGCGGCGCTGTACACCGGAACGCCCCAGCTGCACACCGCGTACTCGTTCGAGTCGGTGATCGACGAGGTCTGCTTCATCTTCGGGCCGATCATCTCGATCGGGCTGTCCACGGCCTGGTTCCCGGAGGCGGGCCCGCTGCTCGCCGCCTGCTTCCTGGCGGTCGGTGTCTTCTGGCTGACGGGCCAGCGCGCCACGGAGCCCGCCCCGCACCCGCGCACGGGCCAGGACGACGGCGGCAGTGCGCTGCGCTCCGCCGGGCTCCAGGTCCTCGTGGCCACCTTCGTTGCGACCGGCGCCATCTTCGGGGCCGTCGACGTGGTCACCGTGGCCTTCGCCGACGAACAGGGCCACAAGGGCGCCGCGAGCATCGTGCTCGCCCTGTACGCGGCCGGTTCCTGCGCGGCCGGGCTCGTCTTCGGGCTGCTGCACTTCAAGGGGGCGCCCGAACCTCGCTGGCTGCTGGGCATCTGTGCGATGGCCGTGAGTATGATCCCCCTCCTACTGGTCGGGAACTTGCCGTTTCTGGCCGCGGCGCTGTTCGTAGCGGGCCTGGCCATCGCTCCCACGATGATCACCACGATGTCCCTGATCGAGCAGCACGTACCACGTGCGCAGCTGACCGAGGGCATGACCTGGATCAGTACTGGGCTCGCGGTCGGGGTCGCGCTCGGCTCCTCCGTGGCCGGGTGGGTCATCGACGCGGCCGGGGCGCGCGCGGGGTACGGGGTTCCGGCGGTGGCCGGGGCCGTCGCGGTCGCGGTCGGTTTCCTGGGGTACCGCCGGCTCAAACGGCCGGTTCCGCGTCGGGGAGGCACCGTTGAGCACCACAGCGAGCGGGAAGAACGGCACGTGGCGTAACTGGGGCGGGAACGTGTCCGCGCGGCCCGCGCGGGAGGTGACTCCGGCCTCGGTCGAGGAGCTCGCGGAGGCCGTGCGCAGGGCGGCCGAGGACGGGCTGAAGGTGAAGGCCGTCGGTACCGGACACTCGTTCACCTCGATCGCCGCGACCGACGGCGTGTTGATCCGCCCTCAACTGCTGACCGGTATCCGTGACATCAACCGCGATGCCATGACGGTCACGGTGGAGGCGGGCACCCCGCTCAAGAGGCTCAACCTGGCGCTCGCGCGCGAGGGCCTGTCGCTCACGAACATGGGCGACATCATGGAGCAGACCGTCTCCGGGGCCACCAGCACCGGCACGCACGGCACCGGCCGTGAGTCGGGCTCGATCGCCGCCCAGATCAGGGGCCTGGAGCTGGTGACGGCCGACGGATCGGTGCTCAGCTGCTCCGAGAAGGAGAACCCCGAGGTCTTCGCGGCCGCGCGGATCGGCCTGGGTGCCCTCGGCGTCGTCACCGCGATCACCTTCGCCGTGGAGCCGGTCTTCCTGCTCACCGCGCGCGAGGAGCCGATGCCCTTCGACAAGGTCCTCGCCGATTTCGACGAACTGTGGGCCGAGAACGAGCACTTCGAGTTCTACTGGTTCCCGCACACCGGCAGCACCACCACCAAGCGCAACAACCGCAGCGCGGGCCCGGAGCAGCCGGTACCGCAGTGGAGGGGCTGGATCGAGGACGAGTTCCTCTCCAACGGTGTCTTCCAGGTCGCCCAGTGGGTCGGCCGCGCGGTGCCCGCGACGATTCCCACGATCGCCCAGGTCTCCAGCAAGGCCCTGTCCTCGCGGACCTACACGGACATCCCCTACAAGGTCTTCACGTCGCCCCGCCGGGTGCGCTTCGTGGAGATGGAGTACGCCGTCCCGCGCGAGGCGGTCGTCGAGACGCTGCGCGAACTGCGGACCATGGTCGACCGTTCCGGCCTCAGGGTCAGCTTCCCGGTCGAGGTGCGCACCGCGCCGGCCGACGACATCACCCTGTCCACGGCATCGGGACGCGACAGCGCGTACATCGCCGTCCACATGGTCAAGGGCACGCCGTACCACGCGTACTTCACCGCCGCCGAGCGCATCTTCACCGCGCACGAGGGCCGGCCGCACTGGGGCAAGCTGCACACGCGCGACGCCGAGTACTTCGCCGGGGTCTACCCCCGCTTCGGCGAGTTCACCGCGCTCCGGGACCGTCTCGATCCTGATCGCCGGTTCCAGAACGACTACTTGCGCCGGGTGTTGGGGTCGTAGCGTCGAACAGCTCCGGGTGGGGTCGGCGTGGCTGTCGCCCGAGGGGTTCGGTGTCGGTGTCGCGCTGGGCGTCATGACACGCGAAGTGGGCGTGATCCTCACCGGACTTGGAGCCCGGCTTCGAACCCGGCCTCGCGGTCGAGGAGTTCTCGCCGGTCACGGCACCGCCGACCACAGCGCCCTGACCACCGCTGCCCCCGCCACCTGAGGGGTGTTCAAGTCCAGCCACTTTTCCCTGATATCGGGCTTTTCATGCATACCGGCGCCCACCCTCCCCTTCCCTCCGTCGGCCAACCAACTGCGCAGGAAAGGGACATACGCACGAAACCGGCAGTTCCATTTCTGGCGATTCCGTGAAGTACGCCACTTTCAAGATCCATGAGCAGACGCCGCAGGCCGCCAAATCCCGCCCGTTGCCAGAACTTGGGCGGCGCGCCAATCCACGCACGTGGTCCAAATGGAGTACTGTTGCGAGCCCTGGGTCAGGTCTCCCGCCAGGGCGTCCGTGGCCTTCAAGGACCGCCTGGAGGGGGCTAGTTGCACAGGGTGACGGAGTTGGTCACTTAGCGTTGCGAATAGGTAACCGTGCCATAACGGCGATCCAGGGCCCGTGCCCGACACGCCGGGCAACTCGGCAAGGTTGTGGCAGGCTGCACCCGGGCAGGCCACACTCGACTAGCGGAAGCAGCGACGCACGTGACGTCGGCAGGCACCACCCGGGAGGTCCCCATGCCCGAACTGCGTGTCGTGGCCGTCTCCAATGACGGCACACGGCTGGTGCTGAAGGCTGCGGACAGCACGGAGTACACGCTTCCGATTGACGAGCGTCTGCGCGCCGCCGTACGCGGCGACCGTCCCCGCCTCGGCCAGATCGAGATCGAGGTGGAGAGCCATCTCCGCCCCCGCGACATTCAGGCACGTATACGCGCCGGCGCG
Source organism: Streptomyces sp. NPDC034103 (assembly GCF_055575395.1). Lineage (NCBI taxonomy): Bacteria > Bacillati > Actinomycetota > Actinomycetes > Kitasatosporales > Streptomycetaceae > Streptomyces > Streptomyces sp. NPDC034103. The sequence goes on from NZ_JBVISS010000001.1 coordinate 602,166, forward strand.
ACGGCCGAAGAGGTCGCGCAGATGGCCGGCATCCCCGTCGACCGCGTCCGCCGCTTCGAGGGCCCCGTCCTCGCCGAGCGCGCGTTCATGGCCGAGCGGGCCCGCAAGACCCCCGTCCGCCGCCCCGGTGAGAACGCCGGACCCCAGCTCGGCGAGGCCGTCCAGGAGCGACTGCTGCTGCGCGGCGCCGAGAAGGACACCGTGCAGTGGGACTCGTGGCGCCGTGACGACGGCACCTGGGAAGTGCTGCTGGTCTACTGCGTCGCGGGTGAGCCGCACTCGGCGAGCTGGACGTACGACCCGCCCCGGCGGCTCGTCCAGGCCGTCGACGAGGAGGCCCGCTCGCTGATCGGCGAGTCCGAGGACCTCGGCGCGCCCGAGCCCAGCTTTCCGTTCGTGCCCCGGATCGCCCGGCTGCCGCGCGACCGCCCGCTGGACCGTGCCCTCGACCGCGAGCGGCCGAGCCTGCCCGCGCCGCCGCCCGAACCGGCCGACGAGAGCGCGACCGCGAGTGCGAGCGAGCGCGACTCGCTGACCAGCCTGCTGGAGGCGGTCCCGAGCTTCCGCGGCGACCTGGTCGTTCCCGAACGCCCCTCCGAGGCCCCGGCCGCCATCGAGGAGCCCCCGGTCGACGAACCCGTCGAGGAGGAGCCCCCCGCCCCGGCGGCGTCGGCCGGCTCGGCCTACGCGGACGTCCTCATGCCCCGCTCGGTCGGCAGCCACCGCGACCGGCTCATCGGCTCCACCGACCGCCAGGCCGAGGCCGACGGCGTCCGCCCCGGCCGCCGCGCGGCCGTCCCGAGCTGGGACGAGATCGTGTTCGGGACACGGCGCAAGAAGCAGGAGTAGCCGACCGGTCGGCCGTCCGACGTCCCCGGGGGGCCCGCGCCACGACGGTGCGGGCCCCCGGGTCTCATCGTCGTGCGGGGCTACTGCGGATCCGGGCCCACGGCGACCGGCCGGGACGGATCCGAGGACCACTCCGACCAGGACCCCACGTACAGGGCCGCCGGGATCCCCGCGACCGCCAGGGCCAGCACCTCGTGCGCGCCGGAGACACCCGAACCGCAGTACACGCCGACCGCCGTGCCGTCGGTGGCCCCGAGGGCCTTGAAGCGGGCGTGGAGCTGCTCCGCGGGCAGGAAGCGCCCGTCCGCCGCCACGTTCTCGTTCGTCGGCGCGGACACGGCGCCCGGGATGTGCCCGCCCACGCGGTCGATCGGCTCGACCTCACCGCGGTACCGCTCCCCCGCCCGGGCGTCCAACAGCACGCCCGAACGGGCCAGTGCCGCCGCCGCGTCCGCGTCGAGCAGTCCGGCGGCTCCCGGGACCGGTTCGAAGTCGCCCTCGGCGAGCGCCGGGCCGGGCAGCGACGACCGCAGGGGGCCGTTCCAGGCCGGCAACCCGCCGTCGAGGACCCGCACGTCCGGGTGACCCGTCCAGCGCAGCAACCACCACGCGCGGGCGGCCGCCCAGCCCTGTCCCCCGTCGTACACGACCACCGGCCTCGAGGCCGACACGCCCGCCCGGCGCATCGCGGCGCCGAACTCCCCGACATCGGGCAGCGGATGCCGTCCGCGCGCACCCGCGGCGGAGGCGAGTTCCCTGTCCAGGTCCACGAAGACCGCGCCCGGGAGGTGCCCGGCCGCATACGCGGCGCGGCCGTCGAAAGGCGGCTCACCGGTCGCCTTGGCCATGCTCAACTGCCAGCGGACGTCGAGCAGTACAGGCGGGTTCTCGCCCGCCAGTTCGCTCGCGAGTTCGGATGCGGAGATGATGGCGTTCATGGCCACCATCCTTGCGCACCGGGTGGCCGCGTCGTCCATGTCCGGCTACTCTGCTCCGCCGGGCAGGCCCGATCACCAGGCGTACGGGATCGGGCACATGCTGTACAGCCGATCGACACCCGTGGGCCATCACGCGGAAACGGACGGGACGTCACACACCGGTCATTCTGCGGACATGGGCCCCCGCGCGGCGGCGCGCCCGGAGCGCGCCGTGCCACGGGTGGTGCGAGCATCGGCACGGGGTTCCGGAGCGCGGTGGTGACACGGCTGCCGCGAGGGTCGAGGAGAGAGTGACGATGACCGGCGAGACGCACACTCCGCACGCGCCCGGCACGCCCTGCTGGGTGAGCCTGATGGCGCACGGGCTGCCCACGACCCAGGACTTCTACGGTGAGCTGTTCGGTTGGGAATTCCAACCCGGTCCCAAACAGCTCGGCCCCTATGTCCGGGCGCTGCTGGACGGCGAGGAGGTCGCCGGAATCGGCCAACTTCCCCCGGACCGCCATCTCCCGGTCGCCTGGACGCCGTACCTCGCCTCGGACGACGTGGACCTGACGGCGGAGACGGTACGGCTGTGCGGTGGCACCATCGGGGTCGGGCCGCTGGACGCCGAGGACGCGGGCCGCCTGGCCATCGGGTCGGACCCCTCCGGCGCGGTCTTCGGCATCTGGCAGGCGGGCGTGCACCGCGGCACGGGCATCTCCGGGGTCCCGGGCACCCCGGCCTGGCACGAGCTGATGACCTTCGAGACGGTCGGTGTCACCAAGTTCTACGAGACGGTCTTCGGCTACGAGGAGGAACCGGTGGCCTCCGCCGACCTCGACTACGTCACCCTCCACGTCGCCGGCCACCCGGTCGCCGGCATCCACGGCGTCGGCAACGACCTCCCCCGCGACCGCGGCCCCCACTGGATGACCTACTTCGAGGTCTCCGACACGGACGCCACCCTCGCCCAGGTCTCCGACCTCGGCGGCCACATCCTCAGACCGGCCCATGACAGCCCCCACGGCCGCGTGGGAACGGTGGCGGACCCGGAGGGCGCGCGGTTCTCGGTGGTGGAGGGGCCGCGCTGAGGCTCGGGACCGGCGGACGACCGCGCGATGAGCCGCTCCCGCCGCACCTGGAGGGCGTCACCGTGAGGCCCTGACCCCGTCTGCGGCTACATCGTCGCGACCGGCAGCACGTCCGGGGACAGGGCCGCCGCTCGGGCCGTGGCCGCGGTCATGCGGCGGCGGTGGTGGCGGCGGCACAGGACCTCGTAGCCGATGGCCTCGGCCTGGTTGACGTCGCCGACGACGACCTGGGCGCCTTCCACGACCATCTCGCCCCCCACCGTGCGGGCGTTGTGGGTGGCGCGGGCGCCGCACCAGCACAGCGCCTCGACCTGCAACACCTCTACGCGGTCGGCCAGTTCCACCAGGCGCTGCGAGCCGGGGAACAGCTTGGAGCGGAAGTCGGTCGTGATGCCGAAGGCGTACACGTCGAGGCCCAGGTCGTCGACGACGCGGGCGAGTTGGTCGATCTGCTCGGGGGCCAGGAACTGGGCCTCGTCGGCGATGACATAATCCGCGCGGCCGCCCTGGGAGAGGTGGTCGACCAAATACGCGTACAGGTCCTGGCCGTCCTCCACCTCCACCGCGTCCGTGACCAGACCGAGGCGTGACGACAACTTGCCCTCGCCCGCGCGGTCGTCCCGGGTGAAGATCATGCCCTGGAGACCGCGCGCGGAGCGGTTGTGCTCGATCTGGAGAGCCAGGGTGGACTTCCCGCAGTCCATGGTTCCGGAGAAGAACACCAGCTCGGGCATGGGGGGTTGAGCACCTTTCGGCAAGAGACAAGGACAGGCGGAGGCTTCAGGAGCGTACTTCGAGCAGCGGCACCAGCTGCTCCGCGGGGGTCATCGAACCGTGGTTGCCGACCATCGCCGACTCCTTCGGCTCCCGCTCGGACGCGATGATCAGGACGTCGTCCCGAGCCGCCGCGAGCACGTCGCCCAGGCGTCCGTACACCCGGTCGTCGACCTGGGGGCCGAACCAGCCCGCCGCGATCGCCTCGTCCCGCGAGGCCACCCAGAACTGCTCGCCGAGCACCTCGCGCCAGCAGGTCAGCACGTCGTTCGCGGCGCCGGGGACGGCGTAGACATGCCGCGCGCGGCCCTCGCCGCCCAGCAGGGCGACCCCGGCACGCAGCTCCCAGTCCTCGTCGAAGTCGATGCGGTGCTGCTCGTCGAAGGGGATGTCGACCATGCCGTGGTCGGCGGTGACGTAGAGCGCGCTGCGCGGCGGCAGCTGCTCCGCCAGGCGCTGCACGAGGCGGTCCACGTACATCAGCTGGCCGCGCCAGTTGTCGGAGTCGACGCCGAAGCGGTGCCCCGCGCCGTCGAGTTCCGCGTAGTACGTGTAGACCAGCGCGCGGTCGGCGGCGGCCAGTTGCTCCGCGGCGAGGTCCATGCGGTCCTCGCCCGCGAGCCGCCCGTGGAACGTGCCGCCGCTCAACGCGACCTTGGTCAGCGGGGTGTTCTCGAACGTCGGCGAGGAGACCTGCGCCGCGTGCACTCCCGCGTCGTGGGCGAGCTGGAAGATCGTGGGGTACGGCTGCCACGCGCGCGGCGAGGTCCAGGGCTGCCAGCGCAGCTGGTTCATCAGCTCGCCGGTGCCGGGGTCGCGCACGGTGTAGCCGGGCAGTCCGTGCGCGCCCGGCGGCAGGCCGGTGCCGACGGAGGCGAGGGAGGTCGCGGTGGTCGCCGGGTAGCCGGCGGTCAACGGGCGGCCGGTGCCGCCGCGCGAGCTGTCGACCAGGGACGCGAGGAAGGGCGCTTCCTCGGGGTGCGCCCGCAGCTGCTCCCAGCCGAGGCCGTCGATCAGGAAGACGCAGGCCCGGTCGGCGGGCGCCAGCTCGGTGATCGTCGCGGTCGCGCCGGGTACGCCCATGCCCGCGGCCAGCGTGGGCAGGAGGTCGGCGAGGGAGCCGCTGCCGTACTGGGGCCGCGGCGCGGACTCGACGGCGAGGGGTTCCGGGTGGGGGTCCCAGGTGGCGGGCTGGATCATCAGCGGGTGGTGTCCGCGGTCGCCTCGGAGAGGGACTGCGCGAAGGCGAGTGCCTGGCGCACCGTCTCCGGGCCGTCGCCGGCCTCGCTGACGCGGAGGCTGAGGTCGTCGGCGGTGGAGTTGCCCGTGTAGCCGTGGTCGGCCTCGCAGTTGGGGTCGCCGCAGGCGGCCGGCTCCAGATCGATCCGGGAGACGGCGCCCCAGCCGATGGTCAGCACGACCTCACGGGGCAGGGTGCCCGGCTGGTACTGCTCCGGGTTGGCGACGACCCGGCTGAGCACCACGGAGGAGATCCGGTCCAGCTTGACCGACTCGGTGGAGGTGGTGGCGTACGGCGTCGGGGACGTGCCGTCCGCGGCCTGCTCGTCGGTGTGGCTGACGATGAAACGGTTGCCGGTGAGGACGAGCACGGTCACGTGCCGCCGCACCTCGTTCTGGTCGAACGTCGTCTCCTGGTGGACCAGGTACGACCGGATGGGCTCGCCGCCCACGGCGGCCTCCACCGCCTCGGCCACGAGGGCCGGGTAGTAGCCGCTGCGTTCGATCGCCGCTCGCAGCCCCTGGGTCGTCGTACTGGTCTTGGCCATGGTCCCCATCCTACGGGGGAGCACTGACTGCGAGGCACCGCTCAGGGTGTTCTCAGTACGCGGGCAGCGTCCGCGGGCCGAGGTCGTCGCGGGCGGGCGGGGGCGCGAGCCGTACGGAGGCGCCGAGGACGCTCAGGCCGTGCGGGGCGACGACGACGGGCTCCAGGGTGACCGCCACGACCTCGGGGTGGTCGTCGACGAGGCGGGAGACCCGCAGCAGCAGCTCCTCCAGGGCCGCCGTGTCGACCGGCGCCGATCCTCTCCAGCCGAACAGCAGCGGTGCCGTCCGGATCGACCGGACCAACGAGGTCGCCTCCCGGTCGGTGACCGGGATCAGCCGGTGCGCGACGTCGTCGAGCAGCTGCGAGGCGGCCCCGGCGAGCCCGAAGGAGAGCACGGCGCCGGCCGCGGGGTCGATGACGGCCCGTACGACGGTGTCCACGCCGCGGGGCGCCATGCGCTGCACGACCGGGCGCAGCTCCTCCGGCGTCCCGAACAGCTCGGTCAACTCGGCGTAGGCGCGTCGCAGTTGTTCCTCGTCCGCGAGATCCAGCCGGACGCCGCCCAGGTCGGCGCGGTGCCTGAGGTGCGGGGCGGTGGCCTTGAGGGCGACGGGACAGCCGAGGGTGCGGGCGGCCCGGGCGGCCGCGTCGGGGGTGGGCGCCGGGAGGGCGCGGTGGACCTGGATGCCGTAGGTGCCGAGGAGTTCGCAGGTCTCCTCGGTGCCGAGGGTGAGTCCCTGGCCGCGCGCGAGGAGGCTGTCGATCAGGCGGGCGGCGCCCTTCTGGTCGATGGCCGCGTCGATGGACTCGGGCACCTTGCCGGGCTCGGCGGCCTCGCGGCGCCACTGGGCGTACCTCACGGCTTCGCCGAGGGCGCGGACGGCGCGCTCGGCGGCGGGGTAGGCGGGGATGAGGCGGGAGCGGTTGCGGGGGGTCTCCTCGGGGGGCTTGGCGGCGAGGCGGTCCAGGGCCCGGAAGGGGTGGGAGGCGCCCGGCGTCGCGGCCTGCGGTGCCGTGCTGGCCGCGGCGGACAGCGCCTCCGCGAGTCCGCCCAGCTCGACATGGACCACCAGCACCGGCTTGCCCGGTACCTGCCCGGCGGCCGACCGCAGCGCCTCGGCGAGCGCAGCGTCCCCGGCGGACCCCTCCCCCACGGCGGGTATCGCGGTCACGACGACCGCGTCGCAGGTGTCGTCGGCGAGCGCGCGCGACAGGGCGGTGTGGAAGTCCGCGGGCGAGGCGGCCGTGGTCAGGTCCAGCGGGGGCAGCGGCCTGAGGCCCTCGGAGAGGCAGGCGTCGTACGTCAGCAGGCCCAGGGACTCGGAGTTGCCGAGGATCGCCACGCGCGGGCCGCCCGGGAGGGGCTGCCGGGCGAGCAGCAGCCCGGTGTCGACGAGCTCGGTGATGGTGTTCACCCGGATCACGCCGGCCTGCCTGAGCAGCGCGGACACCGTCGAGTGCGGGAGCCGCGTGGCCCGTACGGCATGCCCTTGCGGGGCGGAGCCGGCGCCCTGGACGACGACCAGGGGCTTGGCGGCGGCGGTGCGGCGGGCGAGGCGGGTGAACTTGCGGGGGTTGCCGATGGACTCCAGGTACATCAGGACGACGTCGGTGTGCGGGTCGTCGTACCAGTACTGCAGGACGTCGTTGCCGGAGACGTCCGCGCGGTTGCCGGAGGAGACGAAGGTGGAGACGCCGGTGACTCCGGTGACGCCGCCGCCGCGCCGGTGCAGCCGGGACAGCAGGGCGATGCCGATGGCGCCGGACTGGGCGAACAGGCCGATGCGGCCGGGGCGGGGCCGCTCGTTGGCCAGGGAGGCGTTCAGCCGTACGTCCGGGTGGGTGTTGATGATCCCGAAGGCGTTGGGGCCGATGATCCGCATGCCGTACGCGCGTGCGTGCCGGACGAGTTCGCGCTGGCGCTCGCGTCCTTCGGGGCCGCTCTCGGCGTACCCGGCGGAGATCACCACAAGGCCCTGCACACCGTGCTCGCCGCACTCGGTGACGACCTGGGGGACGTGCTCGGCGGGCACCGCCACCACCGCGAGGTCGACCGGGCCGTCGATGTCGCGCACCGAACGGTACGCGGGCACCCCGTCGAGCTCCTTGTCGGTGAAGGCCTTGTTCACGGCGTGGAGGCGGCCGGTGAAGCCGGCGTCCCGGATGTTGTCGAGCAGGCCGCGGCCGACCCCGCCGGGGGCACGGCCGACGCCGATCACGGCGACCGAGCCGGGCGCCAGCAGCCGCTGCACGGACCGCGCCTCGGCGCGCTGCTCGCGCGCGTACTGCACGGCGAGGGAGCGGTCGGTGGGTTCCAGGTCGAACTCCAGGCGGACGACGCCGTCCTCGAAGCTGCGCTTCTGGGTGTACCCGGCGTCCGTGAACACCTTGATCATCTTGCTGTTGGCGGGCAGCACCTCGGCGGCGAACCGGCGGATGCCGCGCTCGCGGGCGACGGCGCCGATGTGTTCGAGGAGGGCGGAGGCGACGCCGCGGCCCTGGTGGGCGTCCTGGACGAGGAAGGCGACCTCGGCCTCGTCGGCGGGTGCGGACGCGGGCGTTCCATCGGTGGCGATGCGGTCGTAGCGTACGGTGGCGATGAACTCGCCTCCGACCGTGGCGGCGAGTCCCACCCGGTCCACAAAGTCGTGGTGCGTGAAGCGGTGGACGTCCTTGGCGGACAGGCGAGGGTACGGCGCGAAGAAGCGGTAGTACTTCGACTCGTCGGAGACCTGCTCGTAGAAGCTGACCAGGCGCTCGGCGTCATCAACGGTGATGGGGCGGACGCGCGCGGTGCCGCCGTCGCGCAGCACCACGTCGGCTTCCCAGTGCGCGGGGTACTCGTGCCGGTCCGGCGAGCTCTGCATGGGCCCCAGGTTACGGCTCGCGTACGACAACGGCGCGAGGCAGTCTGTGGAGAACGCGGCAGGATCGCGAGAGGGACGGACGTCGGGCCGAGGCCGCGGTCCGACGACTCACCCCGGACGGGACGAAGGTCCGCTCCGGAGACGCTTCACGTTGTGGGAAACTGGTCTAGACAACCCTGAACACCGAAGGGCAGCATCACATGGCTGAGCGCCGCGTCAACGTCGGCTGGGCCGAGGGCCTCCACGCCCGCCCCGCTTCCATCTTCGTCCGGGCCGCCACGGCCTCCGGCATCCCCGTGACGATCGCCAAGGCCGACGGCAACCCCGTCAACGCGGCCTCCATGCTGGCGGTTCTGGGCCTCGGCGCCCAGGGCGGCGAGGAGATCGTGCTCGCCTCCGACGCCGAGGGCGCGGACGCCGCCCTCGACCGGCTGGCGAAGCTGGTCTCGGAGGGTCTCGAGGAACTCCCCGAGACCGTCTGATCACGGCATGACCGAAGGGCTCGTCCGAATTATCGGACGGGCCCTTTCTTTTCTCCGCACGCACTCGGTGAATTCACGTGCGCAGGCAGCATAAATAGGCCCCCGTGAATTACTGCCCCTTTGTATACGGCCCTCTTGTTAATGCCGCAGGCTCGGCGTGTTTACGGGATGTTGCGAGTTCCTCACACGCTCGGGCCGGTCTCCCGCGGAGCCGAACCTGAGGCGGTGGGCGGCCGTCGAACGCTCCGTGTGCAGCGCGGTGACCGCACGCGCGCGTTCCCCGTCCCCGCGGCCCACCGCGTCGACGATCGCGCCGTGCTCCGCCCAGGACTCGACGGGGTCGGCCGGCGCGTCCACCGCGTACATCCAGGAGATCTTGTGGCGCAACTGGGTCAGCACCGAGGCCAGCGCCGGGCTGCCGGAGGCCTGGGCGAGCGTCTCGTGGAACCAGCCGCCCAGGGACCGCAGGTCATCGCTGTTGCCCCGCCTGGCCCGCTCCTGCCCCAGCCTGACCAGGCCACGCAGCACCTTCAGATGCGCCTCGGTGCGCCGCTGGGCGGCCCGCGAGGCGCCGAGCGGCTCCAGGAGCATCCGCATCTCCAGCAGGTCGGCCGCCTCCTGCTCGGTCGGTTCGGCCACGCACGCGCCCGCGTGCCGCCGGGTCACCACGAACCCCTCGGCCTCCAGCGTGCGCAGGGCCTCCCGGACGGGGACGCGGGAGACGCCGTAGCGGCGCGCGAGGAGTTCCTCGGTGAGCCGGCTGCCGCGCTCGTAGACACCGGCGACGATGTCGTCCCTGATCGCGGTGCATACCGAGTGCGCCGGAATACGCATGACCGACCTCCGCTTTAATCCCCGTGAAACGTCGACGATTGACGTGTGTTCAGTGACTCTATTGCAAAGAGCGGGAATTTCCGATGGCGGGCCGGAATCCATGGATATTTTTTGGACAGCGGCGCGGCGGAAACGACGAAACCCCGGCCGGTGGGCCGGGGTTCCGAAGAGGTCTCGCGTCCGTCGTCAGACGTTCACACCGTGCGAACGGAGGTAGGCGACGGGGTCGATGTCCGAGCCGTACTCCGCCGTCATGCGGGCCTCGAAGTGCAGGTGCGGCCCCGTGACGTTGCCGGTCGCGCCGGACAGGCCTATCTGCTGGCCCGGGGTGACCGTCTGGCCCACCGAGACGCCGATGGACGACAGGTGGCCGTACTGGGTGTACGTGCCGTCGTGCATCTTGATCACGACGTTGTTGCCGTAGGACCCGCCCCAGCCGGCCTCGACGACCGTGCCGGAGCCGACCGCGACCACGGAGGTGCCGCTGGCGGCGTGGAAGTCCACGCCGGTGTGGCTGCCGGAGGACCACACCGCGCCGCCGGCCTTGTAGCCGGTGGAGATGTAGGAGCCGGCGATCGGGCTGACGAAGGTGTTCAGGCGCTTGCGTTCGGCGGCCGCGCGGGCGGCGCGCTCCTTGGCCTCGCGCTCCTTCTTGGCCTTGGCGGCGGCCTGCCGGCGTGCCTCCTCCTCGGCCTTCTGCTGGGCGGCCTCGACGGCTGCCTGCTCCTGGGCCTCGGCCTGGGCGTCGATCTGGGCGGCGACCGAGTCGCCGAGGGTGATGACCGGGGTGAGTCCGGTCTGCTCGGCCGCGGGCTCCGCGGCGAGGGCCGGGGCGGCGAGGGTGCCGATGACACCGGTCGTGGTGAGGGCCGCGATCCCCGCCGCGTGGGCGGTGGTGCGCTTCATCCTGCTGGGACGACGGTGCTTCCCGGTGGCGCGCGTGAACGCCATGTAGTGGCTGGTCCTTTCCTTCCCTCTCGCCTACCGGGTTAGCTGACGGGTTCGGAGCAGGAAGGTCTCCTACGGACCCCCTCGCGGCACGCGCGGGCGTCCGATTCACCCCAGGGACTACGGATGGGTCCCCGGCTCCCCTGGCTCGCGCCGTACGGGGACTCGGCGATGGCTGTCCGGTGCCGCGGGCGCGGCGCAGTGCCTGACGGACAGCCGGGAAGACGCTAAACGGGGCCACTTTCAATCCCCAAACGGATCACGGCTTTTGTAGCGCATCCCACAGGGCAAACAGGCGACTGACCTTCAATTCGGACATTAAGGAGCCCTGGTGACACTCAAGTCACCAGGGCTCCCACGCGCGCGTGCCCCTACTCGGCCGTGACGACGGTGACTTCACCGATGCCGAGGGCCTCCACGGGCTGCCTGATGGCGGACGCGTCGCCGACCAGGATCGTCACCAGACGGTCCACCGGGAAGGCGTTCACGGCGGCCGCGGTGGCCTCGACGGTGCCGGTGGCGGCGAGCTGCCGGTACAGGGTGGCCTGGTAGTCGTCGGGCAGGTGCTGCTCGACCTGGTCGGCCAGCGTGCTCGCGACGGCCGCCGCGGTCTCGTACTTCAGCGGGGCCACCCCGACGAGGTTCTGCACGGCGACGTCCCGCTCGGCGTCGGTGAGACCTTCCGCGGCGAGGGTGCGCAGCACCGTCCACAGGTCCTCCAGGGCGGGACCGGTGTTCGGGGTGTCGACGGAGCCGCTGATGGCGAGCATCGCGGCGCCCGTGCCGTCCGGGGCGGAGCGGAGGACCTGCCCGAAGGAGCGCACGCCGTAGGTGTAGCCCTTCTCCTCGCGCAGGACGCGGTCCAGGCGGGAGGTGAGGGTGCCGCCGAGGCAGTACGTGCCGAGCACCTGGGCGGGCCACACGCGGTCGTGCCGGTCGGCGCCGATCCGGCCGATCAGCAGCTGCGTCTGGACGGCGCCGGGGCGGTCCACGATGACGACCCGGCCGGTGTCGTCGGCGGTGATCGGCGGCACCGGCCGCGCCTCGGCCGAGGAGCCGGTCCAGGAACCGAGGGTGTCACCGAGCAGCGCGTCGAGGTCGATGCCGGTGAGGTCGCCGACGACCACGACGGTGCCGGTGGCGGGGCGGACGTGCTTCTCGTAGAAGGCGCGTACGGCCGCGGAGTCGATGGCGCGGACGGTGTCCTCGGTGCCCTGGCGCGGGCGCGACATGCGCAGGTCCGCCGGGAACAGGGTCCTGGACAGCTCCTTGGCGGCCCGCCGGGAGGGGTTGGCGAGCTCGTGCGGGATCTCGTCGAGCCGGTTGGTGACCAGCCGCTCGACCTCGCTGTCGGCGAACGCGGGCGCCCTGAGGGCGTCGGCCAGCAGACCGAGCCCCTTGGGCAGGCGGGACGCCGGGACCTCGAGGCTCAGGCGGACGCCGGGATGGTCGGCGTGCGCGTCCAGGGTGGCGCCGCAGCGCTCCAGCTCGGCGGCGAACTCCTCGGCGGTGTGCTTGTCGGTGCCCTCGGAGAAGGCCCGCGCCATGATCGTGGCCACACCGTCGAGACCGGCCGGCTCGGCGTCCAGCGGGGCGTCCAGGAGGACCTCGACGGCGACGACCTGCTGGCCGGGGCGGTGGCAGCGCAGGACCGTCAGGCCGTTGTCGAGGGTGCCGCGCTCGGGGGCCGGGAAGGCCCACGGCTTCGCCTCGCCGGCCTGCGGCTGGGGGTGGAACTCCATCGTGGCGAGCTCGGTCACTTGGCCGCCTCCTCGTTCTTGTCGCCGGCCTCGATGGTGGCCTCGGCCTCGGGGTCCTCGGGGAGCTCCGCGTCCTCGGCGGCCTCCGCGGAGAGGGGTTCGTAGACGAGCACCGCGCGGTTGTCGGGTCGCAGGCGCGCCTTGGCGACCTCCTGGACCTCCTCGGCGGTCACCTCCAGGACGCGGTCGACGGCGGTGAGGGCGAGCTGCGGGTCGCCGAACAGAACGGCGTAGCGGCACAGTTCGTCGGCGCGGCCCGCGACGGTGCCGAGCCGGTCCAGCCACTCGCGCTCCAACTGGGCCTGCGCGCGCTCCATTTCCTCGGCCGTCGGGCCCTCCGCGGCGAACCGGGCGAGCTCCTCGTCGATGGCGGCCTCGATCACCGGCACCTCGACGTCACCGGAGGTCTTCACGTCCAGCCAGCCCAGCGAGGGCGCCCCGGCGAGCCGCAGCAGACCGAAGCCGGCCGCGACGGCCGTACGGTCCCGGCGGACGAGCCGGTTGTAGAGGCGGGAGGACTCGCCGCCGCCGAGGACGGTGAGGGCCAGGTCGGCCGCGTCGCACGCGCGCGTGCCGTCGTGCGGCAGCCGGTACGCCGCCATCAACGCGCGCGCGGGCACCTCTTCCTCGACGACCTCGCGCAGCTGCTCGCCGATGATCTCGGGCAGCGAGCCGTCGCGCGGGGCGGGCTTGCCGTCGTGGGAGGCGATGGAACCGAAGTACTTCTCGACCCAGGCGAGCGTCTGCTCGGGGTCGATGTCACCGACCACGGACAGCACCGCGTTGCCCGGTGCGTAGTACGTCCGGAAGAACGCGCGCGCGTCCTCCAGGGTCGCCGCGTCCAGGTCGGCCATCGAGCCGATCGGCGTGTGGTGGTAGGGGTGGCCCTCCGGGTAGGCGAGGGCGGTCAGCTTCTCGAACGCCGTGCCGTAAGGGACGTTGTCGTAGCGCTGGCGGCGCTCGTTCTTGACGACGTCCCGCTGGTTCTCCATCGACTCGTCGTCGAGGGCGGCCAGCAGCGAGCCCATGCGATCGGCCTCCAGCCAGAGGGCGAGCTCCAGCTGGTGGGCGGGCATGGTCTCGAAGTAGTTGGTGCGCTCGAAGCTCGTGGTGCCGTTGAGCGAGCCGCCCGCGCCCTGGACGAGCTCGAAGTGGCCGTTGCCCTTGACCTGCCCCGAGCCCTGGAACATCAGGTGCTCGAAGAGGTGAGCGAGGCCGGTACGCCCCTTGACCTCGTGGCGCGAGCCGACGTCGTACCAGAGGCACACCGCCGCGACCGGGGTCAGGTGGTCCTCGGAGAGCACCACGCGCAGCCCGTTGGCCAGGCGGTGCTCGGTCGCTGTCAGGCCCCCGGTGCCTGCCTGGTCTGTGGCCGTGTGACCCATGGGCATGTACGTCCCTTCGATGGCGGTGCGGTTGATCGGAACCGCGTTTTTGTGCCGGTCCTGCCACTGTATGCAAGCGTGCGAAGCCCCGGTGAAGTTCCCGGTGGTCGTACGCCGAGAGCGAGATCCCGTAGCCTGCGGGCGGGGCCGCGTGCCGTACGGGTGAACACCCGGCGGGACGGCTGACGTCGGGTCGTCGTCCGCGTTGTCAGTGCCGCGGTCCACAATGGTCCGCGTCAGATCCCGTTCACGCTTCAGCAAGAGTGAGCCGAAGGGGCGCGACCCGAAGGCGAGCGACCAGAAAAGAGGAGCCGGCAGCGATGGCCCGCCGTAGCACGAAGACCCCGCCGCCCGACGACTCGTACGAGGAGAAGATCCTCGACATCGACGTCGTCGACGAGATGCAGGGCTCCTTCCTCGAGTACGCGTACTCGGTCATCTACTCCCGCGCCCTGCCGGACGCCCGTGACGGTCTGAAGCCGGTGCACCGCCGCATCGTCTACCAGATGAACGAGATGGGTCTGCGCCCCGATCGCGGCTATGTGAAGTGCGCCCGCGTCGTCGGCGAGGTCATGGGCAAGCTGCACCCGCACGGCGACGCGTCGATCTACGACGCCCTGGTGCGCATGGCCCAGCCGTTCTCCATGCGGGTCCCCCTGGTCGACGGCCACGGCAACTTCGGCTCGCTCGGCAACGACGACCCGCCGGCCGCCATGCGGTACACCGAGTGCCGGCAGGCCGAGGCGACGAGCCTGATGACCGAGTCGATCGACGAGGACACGGTCGACTTCGCCCCCAACTACGACGGTCAGGAGCAGGAGCCGGTGGCCCTGCCCGCCGCCTTCCCGAACCTGCTGGTCAACGGCGCGTCCGGCATCGCGGTCGGCATGGCCACGAACATGCCGCCGCACAACCTCTCCGAGGTCATCGCCGCCGCCCGCCATCTGATCCGCCACCCCAACGCGGATCTCGAGACGCTGATGAAGTACGTCCCGGGCCCCGACCTGCCCACCGGTGGCCGGATCGTCGGCCTGGCCGGCATCCGGGACGCGTACGAGACGGGCCGCGGCACCTTCAAGATCCGCGCCACTGTGTCGGTGGAGGACGTCACGGCGCGCCGCAAGGGTCTGGTCATCACCGAGCTGCCCTTCGCGGTCGGCCCGGAGAAGGTCATCGCCAAGATCAAGGACCTGGTCGGCTCGAAGAAGATCCAGGGCATCGCCGACGTCAAGGACCTCACCGACCGGGCGCACGGCCTGCGTCTGGTCATCGAGATCAAGAACGGCTTCGTGCCGGAGGCGGTCCTGGAGCAGCTGTACAAGCTGACGCCGATGGAGGAGTCCTTCGGCATCAACAACGTCGCGCTGGTGGACGGCCAGCCGCTGACGCTGGGCCTCAAGGAACTCCTCGAGGTCTACCTCGACCACCGCTTCGAGGTGGTACGCCGGCGCAGCGAGTTCCGCCGCACCAAGCGCCGCGACCGCCTCCACCTGGTGGAGGGCCTGCTCACAGCTCTCGTCGACATCGACGAGGTCATCCGCCTGATCCGCTCCAGCGACAACTCCGCGCAGGCCAAGCAGCGCCTGATCGAGCGCTTCTCGCTGAGCGAGATCCAGACGCAGTACATCCTGGACACGCCGCTGCGCCGGCTGACCAAGTTCGACCGCATCGAGCTGGAGGCGGAGAAGGACCGGCTCAACACGGAGATCGAGGAGCTGACCCGGATCCTGGAGTCGGACAGCGAGCTGCGCAAGCTGGTCTCCACCGAACTGGCCGCAGTGTCCAAGAAGTTCGGCACCGACCGGCGTACGGTCCTGCTGGAGGCGGGAGCGGTCGCCCCCACGGCCGCCGTTCCGCTGCAGGTGGCGGACGACCCGTGCCGGGTGCTGCTGTCCTCGACGGGGCTGCTGGCCCGTACGGCGAACGGCGAGCCGTTCCCCGAGGACGCCGCCGACGGCAAGCGGGTCAAGCACGACGTGATCGTCTCCGCGGTCCCGGCGACCGCGCGCGGCGAGGTCGGGGCGGTGACCTCCGCCGGCCGGCTGCTGCGGATCAGCGTCATCGACCTGCCGCAGCTGCCGGACACGGTGGCGGCGCCGAACCTCGCCGGGGGCGCGCCCCTGTCGGAGTTCGTCTCCCTGGAGGACGGCGAGACGCTGGTCTGCCTGACCACTCTCGACGAGTCCTCGCCGGGTCTGGCGCTCGGCACGGAACAGGGTGTCGTCAAGCGTGTGGTGCCCGACTATCCGTCCAACAAGGGGGAGTTGGAGGTCATCACCCTCAAGGAGGGCGACCGGATCGTCGGCGCGGTCGAGCTGCGCACCGGTGAGGAGGACCTGGTCTTCATCACGGACGACGCGCAACTGCTGCGCTACCAGGCCTCGCAGGTCCGTCCGCAGGGCCGGCCCGCGGGTGGCATGACGGGCATCAAGCTCACGGACGGCGCGAAGGTCATCTCCTTCACGGCGGTGGACCCGGCGGTGGACGCGGTGGTGTTCACGGTCGCCGGATCGCGCGGCACCCTGGACGACTCCGTCCAGACGACGGCCAAGCTGACCCCGTTCGACCAGTACCCCCGCAAGGGCCGCGCCACGGGCGGCGTGCGCTGCCAGCGGTTCCTGAAGGGCGAGGACTGCCTGTCCCTGGCCTGGGCGGGCGCCGCGCCGGCCCGTGCCGCGCAGAAGAACGGCATGCCGGCGGAGCTTCCTGAGATGGACCCGCGGCGGGACGGGTCGGGTGTGTCGCTGGCCAAGCCGGTGTCGGTGGTGGCGGGGCCGGTCTAGGCCTCGTCGGCAGGCTCGGGGATCTCGTCCTCCGTGCCCTGTACATAGCGCAGGACGCCCCACATTCCGTGCTCGTCGGCGGTGTGTGGGGCGTCGCTCTTGCACGCCTCCAGTTCGTCGCCGAGGGCGGACGCGTCGATGCCGGAGCCGATGAGGACGAGCTGGGTGAGGCGCTCGGCGCCGGCGGGCCAGGCCTCCGGGTAGAACCGCAGGAACCGCCCGACGGCGTGGACGGCGAACCGGTTGCGGGTGTCGTGGGGCCCGAAGTCGACGTACCCCTTGATCCGGTACAGCCCCTCGGGCCGGCTGTCGAGGAACGCCATCAGCCGGCGCGGGTCGAGGGGGGCCTCGGAGACGAAGGAGAGGCTCTCGTACCCGGCGTGCAGGTGCCCCTCGTGCGCCTCCTCCCCGTGCTCGTGCGCGTCGTCGAAGGAGAGCTGCCCGATCCGCTCCTCGCTGGGCCGGCAGTCGAAGAGGAACTCGGGGTCGATGCGGCCGTGGGTGGCGGGCACCACGGCGGCACGGTCGACGAGGGACCGCACGGCGTCGAGGACGCGCTCGCCGTCGGCCGCCCGGTCGAGCTTGTTGACCACGACGAGGTCGGCGACGGCGACATGCCGGTCGATCTCGGGGTGCCTGGCGCGGGTGTCGTCGAACTCGGCGGCGTCGACGACCTCGACCAGCCCGCCGTAGACGATCCCCGGATGCTCACTGGCGAGGAGCATGCGCACGAGTTCCTCGGGTTCGGCGAGCCCGCTGGCCTCGATGACGATGACGTCGATGCCGACGGCGGGGGCGGCGAGCCGTTCGAGGTAGGTGTCGAGCTCGCCGGCGTCGACGGCGCAGCACAGGCAGCCGTTGCCGAGGGAGACGGTGGAGTCGCCGAGGGCGCCCGCGACGGCCATGGCGTCGATCTCGATCGCCCCGAAGTCGTTGACGATCGCCCCGATACGGCTGCCTCCGCTGTGGTGGAGGAGGTGGTTGAGCAGGGTGGTCTTGCCGGAGCCCAGGAATCCGGCGAGGACGACGACCGGGATCTGCCGGGGGCTGGGGCTCGACTGGCTCAACGTGCGACCTCTCTGACACCGACGCGTGCACCGGATCGTGGGGGCGGCGCACGTATGAGGATTGAATGCCGGACCAGGATACGAGCCGGAAGAATCACCGCGAAGTGAACGATTGTTAGCAGCACTTGCGGGGCAGACGTTGGGCAAGGCGCCGGTACGTGCGACCCCGCTTCCCTCCGTGCGCCTCCTCTCCGCCTCCCCCGCCGATCAGAGCCGCTCGGCACCCTGGGAGACGGCAAGCGCCGCCCACCGCTCGCCGGTCCCCATCAGTCGACCCGCACCCCGACGACCGGCGGACGGCCGCCTGAACCGGGGGTTGACATGGCCACACAGAGTGCAGGCATACGGAGGATGGTGTCGGCCGCGAAGTCGCGGTTCACCGGGGCCGTCGATTCCGTCGGCATGCCTGGTTCGCGACGCCGCAAGCGGGCCGCTCTGGCCGAACAGCATCGACTGTCTTTCGACCTGCTCTGCAAAGCCATGGCCGATCCAGCCCTGGCCGAGGTGCTGAACACGTACGAGTCCGAGATCCCTATCGACAAACAACGGCAGTTCCTCTTCGCCAACGCGCTCTACGTCAACAACCTGCACTTCTACCGGATCGGCGCCTTGTCACGGGCGGAGCTGTACGGGCATCTGCGGGTGATGTGCCAGAACAAGGTGTTCCGCGAGTACTGGGAGGCGACCCGTCACCACCGCAAGAGCCTGCCGGAAGCGTCCGAGGAGTACGCCCTTGGCCGCATGATGGACGACCTGATCCAGGACATGTCCGATGCCGACACCGATGAGTGGTGGGTCGTGGGCGAACCACCCGAGGAACCGGCATGACGTCGGGGCCCAGGTCTTCCGGACCGGGCCCCGAAGGACGAGCGCCGCTCTGGACGCTTCAGGCGTCGGGGATGTCGTGCTTGGCGCGGACGAGCGTCTCACGGGTGATGACGACGATCCGCTCGTCGTCCGCCCGCGCCGCGTCCGACGGCAGCTCAGGATCCATTTCCGCGGTCGCCTCGCGCCCGATGACGGCGAAGTCACCGTTGCTGAGCTCGAAGATGTCGGGGCAGGTCTGCCCTGTGGTACTGCCACGCTCTCGAGGAGAGGCCCCGACACGACGCACGATCTTCACGGAGGTGTACCGCCTTGTGACTCAGAGGGGTGGGTGCTCCCTCTGAGGCCAGAGGGACAGACGTGCCCTCTGATCAGCCGCAGTGGTTGTGGTGCGTCAGAGTGCGCTCTCCGCGCAGGGGTGGTCGCCGGAGCGCCCGGAGAGGGCCAGGCCAAAATACAGAGTCGGATGGACGTTCTACGCGCGTTAAGCCTCTGCAAGCGGGTGAAGTTTCCACAACGGTCCGGACGCGATCCCACCCCGAAAGGCCCCTACCCGAAAGGAGTTTCACATACCGATTACCTGTTCCCAGGAACCGCCACCGGCGCCCCCGGCCCCACATACCGCGCCACCGGCCTGATGATCTTCGGATCCTGTGCCTGTTCCAGGATGTTGGCGCTCCAGCCCACCACCCGCCCCGCCGCGAAGGTGGGGGTGAACATCTCGCGGGGCAGGCCGCACAGCTCCATGACGACGCCGGCGTAGAACTCGACGTTGGTGTGGAGTTCGCGGCCGGGCTTCAGCTCGGCGAGGATCGCCTCGACATGGCGTTCGACCTCGACGGCGAAGGCGACGCGCGGGCCGCCGAACCGCTCCGCGACCTCGCGCAGCATCCGGGAGCGCGGGTCCTCCGTGCGGTAGATCGCGTGGCCGAAGCCCATGATCCGCTCCCCCGCGAGGACCCGTTCACGGATCCAGGCGTCGATGCGGTCGGGCGTGCCGATCGCGTCCAGGGTGTCCAGGGCACGGCTCGGCGCACCGCCGTGCAGCGGCCCCGACAGCGCCCCCACGGCCCCCACGAGACACGCCCCGACGTCCGCGCCCGTCGAGGCGATGACCCGCGCCGTGAAGGTTGATGCATTGAAGCCGTGATCAATGGTTGAGATCAAGTATTGCTCGATCGCCCGGGCCCGCAGGGGGTCGGGCTCCGAACCCGTCACCATGTAGAGGTAGTTGGCCGCGTAGGACAGGTCCTCGCGCGGCTCCACGGGTTCCAGTCCGCGCCCGAGCCGGTACAGCGCGGCGAGCAGCGTCGGTACGGCCGCGGTCGCCGCGATCGCGTCCCGGCGGCGTTCGTCCCCGTCGATGTCGTACACCGGCCGGAAGCCCTTGGCCGCGCCCAGCAGCGACAGCGCGGTGCGCATCCCGGCGAGCGGACCGGAGGCCGCGCTCGCGGCCGCGAGGGCGGGCAGTGCCGCCCGTACCTCGTCGGGCAGGCGGCGCAGCCCGGCGGTCTCGGCGGCGAAGACGGCTCCGCGTTCGGCGTCCGGCAGCTGGCCGTGGACCAGGAGATGCCAGACGTCCTCGAACGCACGGGTCTGCGCGAGTTCGACGGCCGAGTACTGGCGGTAGTGATAGAAGCCCTCGGACCCCCGCACGTCACCGATCTCGGTGTCGGTGACGACGACACCCGCGAGCCCTCGCGGTACGTCGACGAGGGTGCCTGCGGTCCTGTTGACGGACATGTTTTCCTCCCTGGACTTGATTTCACTGTCCATGTTGACTAATTGCTCTGTCAATATTGATTGAATCAATGCTTACTCAACGCGGATACGGTGACCTCATGCGCGATCACGAACCCGCCCCCGATCTCGAGGGACGACGGCTGACCACCAAGGAGGCGGCCGAACTGCTCGGTGTGAAGCCCGAGACCGTCTACGCGTACGTGAGCCGCGGTCAGCTCGGCAGCCGGCGCGTCCCCGGCGGCCGCGGCAGCACGTTCGACGCCAAGGAGGTCCAGGCGCTCGCCCGGCGCAACAGGCGGGAGAGCGGCGGGAGTCAGGGGTCCGGCGGTGAACTGTCCGTGCGGACCCGCATCACGCTCATCGACACGGACCGGTACTACTTCCGGGGCGTCGACGCGACCGAACTGGCCGCACGCCACTCCTACGAGGAGATCGCCGAGTGGCTGTGGACCGGGCACATGCGCCCCGGCACGACGTTCACGGCTCCCGACACCTCCGTCTCCGTCGCCCGCCGGACCGTGAACGCACTGCCCGAACACACCTCGCCCACCGACCGGTTGCGGGTCGCCGCCATCGCCGCCGCGACTGCGGACCCGCTGCGCTTCGACCTGTCCGAGGACGCCGTGCTCGGCACCGCGCGCATCCTGATCCCCACCCTCGTCGCCGCCCTGCCGCCGGTGCGCATGGGCCACCGTGACGAGGGCTCACTGGCCGAGCGGCTGTGGGCCCGGCTCAGCGCGCGCCGGCCCGACGAGGCGTCCCTGCGCGTCCTGGACACCGCCCTGGGGCTGCTCGTCGACCACGACCTGGCCGCCTCCACCCTCGCGGTGCGGGTCGCCGCCTCGGCCCGCGCGCACGCCTACGCGGCCGTCTCCGCCGGGCTCGGCGTCCTGGAGGGCCCGTTGCACGGCGCCGCCAGCGGACTGGCCCACCGGCTACTGCTGGACGTCCTCGACCAGGGCGACGCGGCCCCGGTGATCGCCGACGAACTGCGGGCCGGACGCCGTATCCCCGGACTCGGCCACCGGCTCTACCCGGGCGAGGACCCACGCGCGCGTGCGCTGTTCGCCCTCCTGGAGGGGATCCCGCACGCCGAGCCCGCCCTGGCCGCGGCCCGTGACGTGGTGGCCACCACCGCCCGCCACACCCCGCTGCACGCCAACGTCGACCTCGCCCTGGCCGTCTTCACCGTGTCCACCGGGATGCCCGCGACCGCCGGCGAGACGATCTTCGCGGTCGCCCGGACGGCGGGCTGGATCGCCCACACCCTGGAGGAGTACGGGGAACGGCCCCTGCGCATGCGGCCCAGTGGTCTCTACGTGGGCGCCAAACCGCCTCAAGCGCTGCCGTAGCGGGACACAAGCACGGTCGGGAGTCGCGCGGAGCCAAGTCAGGTTAGGCTCACCTCTGTGAGTACGTGTACATCCGTCTCCCGCGACCTCGACGAGCCCGTTTCCGGGACCGCGGCGACCGCGAAGACCTGGCTGCTCCTCGAACAGTCCGGTCCGTGGGGCGCGCATGCGCTCACCTCCAGCCATCTGGACCCCGCGCTGGGCCGCGCCCTGGAACGGGCGGCCAAGGGCACGGGCGTACGCGTCGCGCTCATCCGCCGGCCGGGGCGGCACGCGGACTGCGGCACCTCGGCGGTGCGCCGCGTCTACGTGTCCCACACCGCTCCCGGCGGCGTGTGGCTGCACAGTGCCGAGGTCCGCGATCCGCGGCGACTGCTCGATCTCGACTTCGCCGCGCTCGGCGCGGGCGACCACCGCAGCTTCGGCAGCGCGCTCGACGGACGCCCGTACACCGGCGCTCCGCTCGCTCTCGTCTGCACCAACGGCAAGCGCGACCGCTGCTGCGCCATCCTCGGGCGCCCCCTGGCGGCCGAGCTCGCCGCCTCCGGGGCCGAGGGCGTCTGGGAGGTCACCCATCTGGGTGGACATCGCTTCTCACCGACGCTGCTCGTCCTGCCGTACGGCTACGCCTATGGCCGGGTCAGTGCCCACGCGGTCAAGCAGATCCTGCACAGCGTCCAGAACGGGCGGATCGTCGTGGAGGGCTGCCGCGGCAGCTCGGCGTGGGAGCGGCCCGGCCAAGCGGCGGAGCTGGCGGTGCGCACGGCGGCGGGCGAGTACGCGGCGGACGCGCTGAGCGTCGTACGCACGGACGGCACGGCCCCGCGCTGGGAGGTGACCGTCGCGCACGTCGACGGGCGCCACTGGCGGGTTGCCGTGGCCCAGAGCGCCTCCCTGCCGCCGCGCGCGGAGAGCTGCGGGACGTCGGTGCTGGGCTCGCCCGCGCGGATGGACGTCGTGGCGGTACGGGAGCTGGCACCCGCGGCAGCGCTCGCGAGCTGACCTGGACGCACGCCTCCGCGGCATGGACGTCGTCCGGCCTCATCACGCGGCGCCGTACGCACCGCATGTGTTGATCAAGAGATCCATGCCACACCCCTACGGCTGTTCACACCCCTCCGCGTACCGTCATGGGTATGA
Organism: Streptomyces sp. NPDC034103; assembly: GCF_055575395.1. Classification (NCBI taxonomy): domain Bacteria; kingdom Bacillati; phylum Actinomycetota; class Actinomycetes; order Kitasatosporales; family Streptomycetaceae; genus Streptomyces; species Streptomyces sp. NPDC034103. The sequence continues at coordinate 624,775 of NZ_JBVISS010000001.1, forward strand.
GCCCCACTCCCCCCGCACGGCGCCTCCGCCTCGGTCTGCCGCGGCGGATGTTCTCGCAGCTGCTGTTGATGCAGCTCGCGATCGCCGCGGGCGTCACGGTGCTCGCGACGGGGCTCTTCCTCGCGCCGCTGAGCGACCAGCTGGACGACCAGGCGATGCGCCGGGCCCTCGCGATCGCGCAGACGACCGCCGAGCAGCCGCAGATCGCGAAGGACCTGCAGAGCACCGCGCCGTCGGTCGACGGGCCGGTGCAGGTGGAGGCCGAGCGCATCCGGAAGGCCACCCAGGCCGAGTACATCGTGGTCATGAACACGCGCGGCGTGCGCTGGTCACACACCGACCCCGAGCAGATCGGCGGGATCGTCTCCACCGACCCCACGCGGGCGCTCGGCGGCCAGGAGGTCATGGAGATCGACGACGGCACCCTGGGGCGCTCCGCCCGCGGCAAGGTGCCGTTGCGCGGCAGTGACGGCGACATCATCGGCGCGGTCTCGGTCGGCATCGCCTACGACAGTGTCCGGGCCCGGCTGATCCACGCGATACCGGGGCTGCTCGCCTACGCGGGCGGCGCCCTGGCCGTCGGCGCGCTCGCCGCCTGGCTCATCTCCCGGCGGGTCCAGCGGCAGACCCGCGACCTGGCCTTCTCCGACATCTCGGCGCTGCTCGCGGAGCGCGAGGCGATGCTGCACGGCATCCGGGAGGGCGTCGTCGCGCTCGACCGCGCGGGCCGCATCCGCCTCCTGAACGACGAGGCGCAGCGCCTGCTGGGGATCGGCGACGAGGTCGTCGGCCGCTCCCTGGAGGCGGCGCTCGGCGAGGGCCGTACGGCCGACGTCCTGGCCGGCCGGGTGACCGGCACCGACCTGCTCACCGTCCGCGGCCAGCGGGTCCTGATCGCCAACCGCATGCCCACCGACGACGGCGGCGCCGTGGCCACCCTGCGCGACCGCACCGAGCTGGAGCAGCTCGGCCGGGAGCTGGACTCCACGCGCGGTCTGATCGACGCCCTGCGCGCCCAGGACCACGAGCACGCCAATCGCATGCACACGCTCCTGGGGCTGCTCGAACTGGAGATGTACGACGAGGCCGTGGACTTCGTCGGAGAGGTCGTCGGCGACCATCGCGCCACCTCGGAGCAGGTCACCGAGAAGATCGAGGACCCCCTGCTCGCGGCCCTGCTGGTCGGCAAGGCGACCGTCGCCGCGGAGCGCGCGGTCGCGCTGTGGATCTCGGACCGGACCTGGCTCCCGGACCGGTTGATCGATCCCCGCGCCGTGGTCACGGTGGTCGGCAACCTGGTGGACAACGCCCTGGACGCCGTCGCGGGCACACCGCACGCGCGCGTGGAGGTCGAGTTGCGCGCCGAGGGCCGTACCGCCGTCCTCAGGGTGCGTGACACCGGGCCTGGCATCCCCGCGGAACACCGTGACCTGGTCTTCACCGAGGGCTGGTCCACGAAGAAGCCGCCGACGCACGGCAAGCGGGGCATCGGGCTGTCCCTGGTGCGCAGGCTGGCCGAGCGCCAGGGCGGCAGCGCGACCGTGACCGAGGCGGACGGCGGGGGCGCGGAGTTCATCGTCGTCCTGCCCGAGGCCCTGGCGGGCCCCGACCTGGAGCCCGCGCTCACCGCCCCGCCCACCGCCGGGCACGCCAACGGAACCACCACCACAGCCGCCGCCGGGAACGCCGTCGAGGAGGAGTCGCGATGATCGAGGTCCTGGTCGTGGACGACGACACGCGGGTGGCACGGGTCAACGCCGCCTACGTCGAGAAGGTGCCGGGCTTCCATGTGGCGGGCGAGGCGCACAGCGCGGCGGAGGCGCTGCGCCAGGTCGAACTGCTGCCCCGGCTCGACCTGGTCCTCATGGACCACTACCTGCCCGACGAGACGGGTCTGTCGGTCGTCCAGGAGATGCGCCGCCGCGGCCACCAGACGGACGTGATCATGGTGACGGCGGCCCGTGACATCACGACCGTGCAGGCGGCCATGCGACAGGGCGCGCTCCAGTACCTGGTCAAGCCGTTCGCCTTCGCGGGTCTGCGCGCCAAGCTGGAGGCGTACGCCGAGCTGCGCCGCACCCTCGACGGCGGCGGCGAGGCCGAACAGGCGGAGGTGGACCGCATCTTCAGCGCCCTGTCCGCCCCCTCCGAGCCCGACCTGCCCAAAGGCCACTCCCCCACGACCGCGGAACTCGTACGCCAGTCCCTGCTGAACGCCGAAGGCCCCCTGTCGGCCCAGGAGATCGCCGAGCGCACGGGAGTGAGCCGCCAGACCGCCCAGCGCTATCTCAAGCTCCTGGAGCGCACCGGGCGGGCCCGCCTCACCCTCAAGTACGGCGACGCGGGCCGCCCGGAGCACCGATACATCTGGGCGACCCGCGCCTGAGGGCACGGCCCGTGGGGGCGAGGGAAGGAACCGTGCTCTCCCCTGATACGGATGCTGGCCCACCCGCTTCTCGACCGGCCCGGCGGTCGTACGGCAGTGCGGTGCGACCACGGCGATGGCGCGGGCCCGCGGCGGAGGGGGCGAAGCGCGACCACCCGCTCCTACGCGGCAAGGCCAGGTGTGGCCGGCCGCCCCTAAGCGGCCCCGGCGCCCGTCAGGGAACGCACCTCGGTCTCCGCGTGCTTGGCCTCGTCCGCCACCTCCGCCGAGGTGACCGTCCCGAGCCAGCCGGCGACGAAGCCCAGCGGGATCGAGACCAGACCGGGGTTCTGGAGCGGGAAGTACTGGAAGTCGACGCCCGGGAACAGCGACGCCGGACTGCCGGACACCACAGGCGACAGCAGCACCAGCACCACGGCCGGGATCAGCCCCCCGTACACCGCCCACACCGCTCCTCGGGTGGTGAAGCCGCGCCAGAACAACGAGTACAGCAGCACCGGCAGATTGGCGGACGCGGCGACCGCGAACGCCAGGCCCACCAGGAAGGCGACGTTGAGATCGCGGGCCAGCAGGCCGAGACCGATCGCCACCACGCCGATCCCGACGGCGGCGACACGCGCCACGGCGACCTCACCGCGGGGTTTCGTGTCCCGCCGTCGCAGCGAGGCGTACAGGTCGTGGGCCACGGAGGCGGAGGAGGCGAGCGTGATGCCGGCGACCACCGCGAGGATCGTGGCGAAGGCGATCGCGGCGACGATGGCGAACAGAACCGTTCCACCCGTGGAGTTCGCCCCTCCGCCCAGATCGAGGGCCAGCAGCGGCACGGCGGTGTTGCCGGCCGCGTTGGATCCCCGCACGGCGTCCGGACCGACGATCGCCGCCGCCCCGAAGCCCAGGACGATGGTCATCAGATAGAAGCCGCCGATGAGCCCGATCGACCAGACGACGGAACGGCGAGCGGCCCGCGCGGTGGGCACGGTGTAGAAGCGCGACAGGATGTGCGGCAGCCCCGCCGTCCCCAGGACCAGCGCGAGCCCCAGGCTCATGAAGTCGAAGCGCGCGGTCCAGTCCCCGCCGTACTTGAGCCCGGGCGCCAGGAACTTCTCGCCGTGGCCACTGCGTTCGGCCGCGGTGAGCAGCAGTTGGTCGACGTTGCCGTGGAAGCGCACCAGGACGAGCACGGTCAGCGCGATCGTGCCGCCGAGGAGCAGGACCGCCTTCACGATCTGAATCCAGGTGGTGGCCCGCATCCCTCCCAACGACACGTAGATCACCATGAGCGCGCCGACGCCGATGACCGTCCAGGTCTGCGCCGCCTCGCTGGTGCCGCCGAGCAGCAGGGCGACCAGGCTCCCCGCCCCCACCATCTGCGCCACCAGATACAGAACGGACACCGTGACCGAGGAAGTTCCCGCCGCGATCCGCACCGGGCGCTCACTCATCCGCGCCGCCACCACGTCGGCCAGCGTGAACCGCCCGCAGTTGCGCACCAGTTCGGCGACGAGGAACAGCACCACCAGCCACGCCACCAGGAAACCCACCGAGTACAGCATCCCGTCGTACCCGAAGAGCGCGATGAGTCCGGAGATGCCCAGGAAGGATGCCGCCGACATGTAGTCGCCCGCGATGGCAAAACCATTCTCCATCGGCGAGAACAGCCGGCCCCCGACGTAGAACTCCTCCGCCGAGCCGTGCCGGTTGCGGCTCACCCACGTCGTGATCGCCAACGTGACCGCGACGAACGCGCTGAACAGCAGCAGCGCCAGCGTCTGGTGATCGCTCGTCACGAAGCACCGCCCTGAATGCCCCTGGTCAGTTCCTGGGTGTCCCAGCGCAGCTCCAACGCCGCCCGGTCCCTGCGCAGGCGGGCGTGGCGCGCGTACGCCCACGTCAGCAGGAAGGTGGTGAGGAACTGCCCGAGCCCGGCGATCATCGCCACGTTCACCGCCCCCGCCACCGGCCGCGCCATCAGCCCGGGCGCGGTCGTCGCGGCCACGACGTACCCCACGTACCAGGCGAAGAACGCGAAGCACGCCGGCACCACGAACCCGCGGTACCTGGAGCGCACCTCCTGGAAGGCCGCACTGCGCTGCACCTGGAGGTACACGTCCGCGGCCGCCTCCTCCCGCTCGGCCCGCCCGGACCGGGCGACCGGCAGTGGCACGGGCGCCCCGGCGCCGCCCGACTCGCCCCAGCCGGAGGCGAGTGCGTCGTACCAGGGGTCGTCGTACCTCACCGCTCCGAACGCCTCGGCGAACGCCGGGGGCTGACCGTCGTGGTTCTCGGCCGCGCTTTCGGGACCACCCTCGTCCGCGCGGGGACGACCGTTGCTTGACTGCATGCCCAAGGATGGACAGAACGGGAAGATCCCCGACTCTTCTTCTCCTCCCGCTTCACCCCATCAGGTGACTCAACCCGGGGACTGGCTCGCTGGGGCGATGGGCTCGCCCCGGCGATCGACGCGTCAGGCGGTCAGGCGCGACGAGGCTGGGCGCACCAGCCCCTGACCGGCGCTCCCAACCGCCCCCCGGCCCAAGCCCAGCGCAGCGCTACGCGTCGATACGCGACCGGTCCAACGTGGCCGCCGAGCTCGAGATGAACTCCTTGCGCGGCGCCACGTCGTTGCCCATGAGGAGGTCGAAGACCTGCTCGGCGGCCTCCAGGTCGGAGAGGTTCACCCGGCGCAGCGTGCGGTGCCGTGGGTCCATGGTCGTCTCGGCCAGCTGGTCGGCGTCCATCTCGCCGAGGCCCTTGTAGCGCTGGATGGAGTCCTTGTACCGGATGCCCTTGCTCTGGTACTCCATGAGCTTGTCGCGCAGCTCTCGGTCCGAGTACGTGTAGACGTACTTGTCCTGGCCCTTCTTGGGCTGGACGAGCTCGATCCGGTGCAGTGGCGGCACCGCCGCGAAGACCCGGCCCGCCTCGATCATCGGTCGCATGTAGCGCTGGAACAGCGTCAGCAGCAGCGTGCGGATGTGGGAGCCGTCCACATCGGCGTCGGTCATCATGATGATCTTGCCGTAGCGGGCCGCGTCGATGTCGAAGGTCCGCCCCGACCCCGCTCCTATGACCTGGATGATCGCGCCGCACTCGGCGTTCTTGAGCATGTCGGTCACGGACGACTTCTGAACGTTGAGGATCTTGCCGCGGATCGGCAGCAGCGCCTGGAACTCGGAGTTCCGGGCCAGCTTGGCCGTACCGAGCGCGGAGTCCCCCTCGACGATGAACAGTTCGCTGCGGTCGACGTCGTCGCTGCGGCAGTCGGCGAGCTTGGCCGGCAGCGACGAGGACTCCAGGGCCGTCTTCCGGCGCTGTGCGTCCTTGTGCTGACGGGCCGCGATACGCGTGCGTGCCGCGGCGACCGCCTTCTCCATGACGACCCGGGCCTGGGCCGCCGCGTCCCGCTTCGTGGACGTCAGGAACGCCTTGAGCTCCTTGGAGATCACGGTGTTCACGATGCGGCGGGCCGCCGACGTGCCGAGCACTTCCTTGGTCTGGCCCTCGAACTGCGGTTCGGCGAGACGCACGGTCACGACCGCCGTGAGGCCCTCCAAAGCGTCGTCCTTGACGATGTCGTCCTCGGCGACGCGAAGCAGCTTCTTGGCGCGCAGCACCTCGTTCATGGTGCTGGCCACGGCCGTCTCGAAGCCGGCGACATGGGTGCCACCCTTGGGCGTGGCGATGATGTTCACGAACGACTTGAGGGTCGTGTCGTAGCCCGTGCCCCAGCGCAGGGCGACGTCGACGTCGAGTTCCCGGGTGACCTGGGTGGGCGTCATCTGCCCGTGCTCGTCCAGGACCGGCACCGTCTCCTTGAAGGTGCCCTGGCCGGAGAGGCGGAGGACGTCGCAGACCGGCTTGTCGCTCGCCAGGTACTCGCAGAACTCGCTGATACCGCCGTCGAAGCGGAAGGACTCCTCGCCCTTGCTGCCCCCCTCGCCGAGACCGAACTCGTCGCGGACGACGAGGGTCAGCCCCGGCACCAGGAAGGCGGTCTGCCGGGCGCGCTGGTGAAGGTTCTCCAGGGAGAGCTTGGCGTCCTTCAGGAAGATCTGCCGGTCGGCCCAGTACCGCACGCGCGTGCCGGTGCGGGTCTTCGGGATCCGCTTGGTCTTGCGCAGGCCGCCCGTCTCGAACTTGGCGTCGGGCCCCGCCCCGGCGAAGGCACCGGGCACGCCGCGCCGGAAGCTGATCGCGTGGGTGTTCCCCGCGCGGTCCACCTCGACGTCCAGCCGCGCGGAGAGGGCGTTCACCACGGAGGCGCCCACGCCGTGCAGGCCGCCGGAGGCCGCGTACGAGCCGCCCCCGAACTTGCCGCCGGCGTGCAGCTTGGTCATGACGACCTCGACGCCGGACAGACCGGTCTTGGGTTCGACGTCGACCGGGATGCCTCGGCCGTTGTCCCGGACCTCCACCGAGCCGTCGTCGTGGAGGATCACCTCGATGTGGTCGCAATAGCCCCCGAGAGCCTCGTCGACGGAGTTGTCGATGATCTCCCAGAGGCAGTGCATCAGGCCTCGACTGTCGGTCGAGCCGATGTACATACCGGGGCGCTTGCGTACGGCCTCGAGCCCCTCGAGGACGAGCAGGTGCCGCGCGGTGTAGTTGGAACCGTCCCGGTCTGCTCCTGCCAGCAGCGCTGTGGACGGCACGGACGTCTCGGCGGTCACGCGGTTCGCTCCTCGCTGAATTTCAGATGTCGCCCTGATGGGTAAGGGCGCGGCTTCGGTCGCCGCCAAGAGGGTACCGAGGCCTGGTAGAGCCGTTGTAACGCCACCCTCGTCGGAAGTCACGATAGTCCAGAGTCGCATGCATGTTCGATCCCTCGATGGAGTGAAGTACATATCACGTTCCCTTCGGGGCATGAACCATTTAGGCTCCGGGCACGTCCTCATGAACAACCGGCAACCCAGCCGGGAGGACGGACAATGACAGCAAGAGCGAATCCGTAAGACACCTAGACACGCAATACGGCACATTCGCCGCCACCGGCAGCAGACGGCCGGCCTCGAAAGATTTTTTCGAGGAGAAGCCCTGAGCGGGAACGTTTGGGGTTGGTTGGATGTTGACCCTGGTACGACAGCTCGTCGAGCTAGAGAAGAGGCGACGTGACTACTGTTCTGACCCCTGCGAGCCCGTTGACGGCCGCCGATCGCTGCGACCGTTGCGGCGCCCAGGCATACCTGCGCGTCGTCCTGCTCAGTGGCGGTGAACTGCTCTTCTGCGCCCACCATGGTCGCAAGTTCGAGCCGGAACTCAAGAAGATCGCCGCTGAGATACAGGACGAGACGGAGCGCCTGACGACCGCTCCCGCATCCGCCTCGGAAGAAGATCGCTGACACCTCGCATCCACGACGAGCCAGCGCCGGCACAGGCCGGCACGCGAGCGGCCGCCCCTGAAGAGAGGGGCGGCCGCTCGCGGCGTACGTGGAGGGGCAACCACGCCGCGACCGAGAGGATCGGCCGCGCCGCCCCCTACGGACCGGGCGTCTGTCAGCGCCACTACGGGCCGTCGTGAGCGCGGCTACGGGCCGACCGTGCGTGGCGCTACGAGCCGTCCGTAGGTGACGCTACGGGCCTTCCATAGCGCCCTCAGGCCCCGCCAGGGCCCCCTACGGCCTCCCGCGCCCACCGTTGGCCCCGCCGGGACCCCTCGCGGCCTCCCGCCCACCGTTGGCCCCCTCAGGGACCCGCACGGCCTCGTGCCCCCCATTGGCCCCGTCAGGGACCCGCACGGCCTCCTGCCCACCGTTCCACCCGAGCGTCCGCAGAACGTCCGACACGCGCGTGTAGACCCCAGGGCTCCCCGCGCGGCCGCAGCCGCTCCCCCAGGACACGAGCCCGACCAGCTTCCCCTGGGCGACCAGCGGCCCCCCGCTGTCCCCCTGGCAGGCGTCCACGCCGCCCGCCGCCTCCCCGGCGCAGAGCATCGTGCCGGCGAGGTAGGTGCCGTCGGCGCTGCCGGGGTAGGCGCGCTCGCACAGGGCGTCGGACAGCACATGCACGTGTGCCGCCCGCAGGCTGTGCGCGTAGTCGCCGCCGCCCGTGGCATCACCCCAGCCGTACACCGTGGCGGGAGTGCCGGGCTCGTACGCCGTGTCGCCGGCCGCCGCCATCGTCATGGCGGAGCTACGCGGCAGGGGTTCGGCGAGGGTGACGACCGCGAAGTCCCCGGCGTTGGTGTCCGCGTCGTAACCGGCGTTCACCCTGGTGCCGCGTACGGGGATCTCCCGACCGTCGTTCGAGAGCAGGTCCGTTCGGCCCGCGATGACCTTGAGGTCGTCCACCTGGTCCGGCGACCCCCCGAGGACGTCCTCGCCCAGACAGTGGGCGGCGGTGAGCACGGTGGTCGGGCCGACGGCCACGCCGCCGCAGAACTGCCCCGCGCGCGTACCCCCGAACCGGTCACGACTCGACAGCGCCACGGTCCACGGGCCCTCGGAGATGGCGACGGGGAATCCGCCTACGACGACGCTGTCGGCGGATACAGGGGTGGCGGACACCAGCGGTATGGCACCCGCCACGGCCGCGAGCACCAGCGACCCGGTCAGCGGCCGGGCAAAGGGACGACGCATGCACGTTCCTCACTCTGGGGTGGTCATGGGACACCCAGGGTGATCCACCGCGGCGCCGCCCGCACCCGCTCAGCCCGAAGGCCCGGTTCCCTGTACGGGGACCGGGCCTTCGACGTCGTATGGCCGCGACCTAGTCGAGGTAGTCGCGCAGCACCTGCGAACGCGACGGGTGGCGCAGCTTCGACATGGTCTTGGACTCGATCTGACGGATGCGCTCGCGCGTCACGCCGTACACCTTGCCGATCTCGTCGAGGGTCTTCGGCTGACCGTCGGTGAGACCGAAACGCATGGAGACGACGCCCGCCTCGCGCTCGGACAGGGTGTCCAGGACGGAGTGCAGCTGCTCCTGGAGCAGCGTGAAGCTGACCGCGTCGGCCGGGACGACCGCCTCGGAGTCCTCGATGAGGTCACCGAACTCGCTGTCGCCGTCTTCGCCGAGCGGGGTGTGCAGGGAGATGGGCTCGCGGCCGTACTTCTGGACCTCGATGACCTTCTCGGGGGTCATGTCGAGTTCCTTGGCCAGCTCCTCCGGGGTGGGCTCGCGGCCCAGGTCCTGGAGCATCTGGCGCTGCACGCGCGCGAGCTTGTTGATGACCTCGACCATGTGCACCGGGATACGGATGGTGCGGGCCTGGTCGGCCATCGCGCGGGTGATCGCCTGACGGATCCACCAGGTGGCGTACGTGGAGAACTTGTAGCCCTTGGTGTAGTCGAACTTCTCGACCGCGCGGATCAGACCGAGGTTGCCCTCCTGGATGAGGTCCAGGAAGAGCATGCCGCGGCCGGTGTAGCGCTTGGCCAGGGAGACCACCAGACGGAGGTTGGCCTCCAGGAGGTGGTTCTTGGCGCGGCGGCCGTCCTCGGCGATGATCTCCAGTTCGCGCTTGAGCTTCGGCGCGAGCTTGTCGGCGTTGGACAGCTTGTCCTCGGCGAACAGACCGGCCTCGATGCGCTTGGCGAGCTCGACCTCCTGCTCGGCGTTGAGCAGCGGGACCTTGCCGATCTGCTTGAGGTAGTCCTTGACGGGGTCGGCGGTGGCGCCGGCGACGGCGACCTGCTGGGCCGGCGCGTCGTCCTCGTCGTCGTCGGAGAGGACGAAGCCCTTGCTCTCGCCGCCCTCCTCTTCCTCTTCGCCCGGCTTGATCTCCTCGAGGACCTCGTCCTCGATGACCTCGGCGTCGTCCTTGCCGGCGGTCGTCTTCTTGGCGGCCGTCTTCTTGGCCGTCGTCGTCTTCTTCGCGACCGCCTTCTTGGCCGTCGTCGTCTTCTTGGCGGCGGCCTTCTTCACCGGCGCCTCGTCGTCGACGGCGGCCTCGGCGGCGGGCGCTGCGGGGGTGGCGGTGGCGGTGGCCTTCTTAGTGGTCACCGTCTTCGCAGCGACCGTCTTGGTGGCGGTGCGCTTGGCCGGACTCTTCGCTGCGACGCTCTTTCGGGTGCGCTTGGGCTCCGCGGCACTGACCATCAGCGTCACACCCTCTTCCTCGAGGATCTGGTTGAGGCTGCGCAGTACGTTCTTCCACTGAGTGGCCGGAATCTGGTCAGCTTCGAAGGCCCGACGCACGTCATCGCCGGCGATCTGCCCCTCAGCCTTTCCCCGCTCAATGAGAGCCATGACAGAGACGGACTCGGCGATCTCCGGCGGGAGCGTACGGGATGTGCTGGCCGACACGAACAACCTCTCGGAACGTTGGAAAACGGCTTCCGGCCCCGTCCGGGCTGGACAGGAACCGACCACCGGCCGTGGAGATGGGCCGACGGTGCGGGCGGGGGCCGGGAAGATGCACAGCGCCTTCTATGGCGTCCGTATTCCCTCCGCGGCTGTCACCTCTTAGGTCATCGCGTTGTTTCCACAAGCGTTACGCCCAATCTGCGTGGCCCGAGTCACACCCCGTAAGCGATCAAAAACGGTCAGAAACGGGCAAAGGTGGGCAGCATTGGGCGCTTCGAGGGAGGAGCTGGAGGAGCCGCCCTGTCGCGCCGTCGGACCCCGCAGGATTCCGAAGGATCCTGCGGGGTCCGACGGGGGACGGCTCGCCGGCCGAGCGATGCCCAGGAGGGGGAGGCATCCTCCGGCCGTGCCGCCCGCGGTGTGTGGTCAGTGCTCGCGCGGCGCCGGCACCACACGCTCGACCTCGGGGTGGACGGTGAGCAGCTGGCGCATGGCCGCCTCGGCCGCCGTGCCGTCGCCGGCGGCGAGGGCGTCGGCGATCCTGCCGTGCTGCACCAGCGACGCCTCGTTCGGCCGGTCGCAACCCGTCACCGGACCGCCGGACACCTGGAGCGCCGAGGACACGATGCCCGAGAGGTGCTCCAGCATGCGGTTGCCCGCGAGCTGGATGAGCAGGGAGTGGAACTCGGCGTCCGCGCGCGAGAAGGTGAGCGCGTCGCCCTGCCCCAGGGCGTGCCCCATGATCTCGACCATGTCGGCGAGCCGCTGCTGGGCGTCGTCGCGTCCGTGCCCGGCGGCGAGACGCGCGGCGAGCGGCTCGATCGTCCAGCGCAGCTCGCTCAGCTCGCGGCGCTGGTTGTCGCGCTGCGGCCCGAAGGCACGCCACTCGATGATGTCCGGGTCGAGCAGGTTCCAGTCGCTGACGGGGCGCACGCGCGTGCCGACGTTCGGCCGGGCGCTGACCAGGCCCTTGGCCTCCAGGACCCGGAGGGACTCACGGACGACGGTGCGGGAGACCTCGAAACGCTGGCCGATCTCCTCGGGCACCAGGGGGCGGTCGGCACCGAGGTCGCCCGAGACGATCATCTGTCCCAGCTGCTGGACGAGTTGGCCGTGCAGTCCGCGTCCACGGCTGCCCGCGGCGCGTCGGCCCACACGGCCCAGCTCGGGATCCGCGGCGTCCCACGCGGAGGCCCCGACACGCTCGGCGACGGGCGCCTCCGCGTAGGGGTAGCGGTCGAGTCCGCCCGGGCCGGCGAGGCCGGAGTCTGCGGAGCGGGCGGCGGTCATCATGGTGTGCGCAAGGGTACTCACGGATCTTTTGTCGGCGCTCTCTCCAACTGCCTTGAGGTCTTTGGTGAAAAGCACACGAAAGGGTGATCGCTCACCCCGTCGCAATTGACGCCTTATCGGAAAGAAATGGGCTTTCCACGGGGAGTTGTGCGCAGAGCATGACCGGACGGGCGCGGACGGTCGTCATCGGACCCTGCTACGCAGGCCCGTGAGCAGATATGCGCAGAGCAGGGCCGCCAACGACAACGTCAGCGCGCCACCCACGGGTTGAGCGATCACGCGCGCGGCGGCGGCGAGCCAGCGCTCTCCGCCGAAGGGCCACTGCATCAGGAACACCTCGCGCAGCCGCTGCGGAAACCCGGCCGCCGTCCGCACAGCCGGTCCCTCCAAGACCTTTTGTACGAGAGGTACGACGACGACGGGAACCGCGACCACCGCCGCCAGCCCGGCCGCGGTGGACCGGAAGATCCCGGCGGCCAGCACACCGGCCCAGCCGCACCCGACCACCAGGCTGATCCAACTCGCGCCCAGGGTCAGCCAGTCCGCGGGAACCTGTGCGAGCTCCCGTCCGTAGAACAGGTAGAGCACTTCGGCGTCGCAACCCACCGTGAGAAAGGCCAGCAGCAGCGCGGTGGCCGCCGAGACGACGAGTTTGGCCGCGAGCAGCCCCAGTCGGCGGGGCACGGTGCCGCGGTCCGCCGCCAGCGCGGGGTGGCGGAACTCGTCGCCGAAGGCGAACGCCCCGAGCAGGCCCGCGCCGAGCGCGGCGGGCGGCAGCGGCAGCTCCTGCGGCCAGGCGGCCAGCAGGCGGTGCTGTGGGGTGTGGCCGACCCTGGCCAGCAGTACGGCGGCCAGGGCGGACACGACGAGCACGGCGGCCCCGGTCAGGAACCCGGTCCCGACCCCGGTGGCACGCCGCACCTCGTACCGCAGCGGGCGGAGCGGACTGGGGGCGGGACGGACCGAGATGGGGGGCGGCAGTTCGGCACGAACGTCGAGGGTGGTGAGTCCGGCGGGAGGGCGAGACCGCGTGCCGCGCCGAGGTGCGATGCCCTCGACCGGGCGGGGCACGGACGGGGCGGAGGGTTGCCGAGCGTCTACGTCGCCGTCGGCCGCGGATGGTTGCCGGGGTTGCCGCTCTGCGTCCGCAGTGTTGGCGGAGTGATGCGCGGGTGCCGCGGGCTCGCTGCCCCGGTCGAGAGACGAACGCGCCTCGCCGGTGACCGTCGGGTCAGCACCGCCGCCCAGGGCACGCGGCGCGTGCGCTCCTTCGGCTCCACCTGCGTCGAGGTGACCGTCGCGAGCGAGGGGCAAGGAGGTGCGGTCGGCACCGCCCCCGGCCACGTGATCGGATGCGGCCGCGGGACCGTACGGGGCGGGCGAGGACGGCTCGTCGAGCGAGAACCTCGGTGAGGCGTCGGGGCTTACCGGTGTTACATCGCCTACGGAGGTTCCGTTCTCTACGGATGTCACGCCCGAGGCCGGACTCCGGGCCTCGGTGTCGGCCCTCGGGATCCCATCGAGTCGGTGTCCTTCGAAAGGGGCGGGGGGCCGAGCGGGCCCGGGCGTCCGGACCGGTGCGGGAGGTGGAGCCGGGGCCCGGGGGCCCTCGGAGGTGTCCCGCGGAGCCTCTCCCGCTCCCGGCCCCATGTCCCCGACCTCGTCGGCGAGTTGGTGTACGAGGATGCCGTGGCGGAACGCTGTCTCGCCGACGTCGGCGCAGGTACTGCCGTAGACGGAGAGCCGGTTGCCGCCCTCCCGGACGACCTCGACGGAGCGCTGTGCCGTGCGGGCCTCCCTGGCGAGCAGGGTGGCGAGACGGGCGGCATGGGGGGTGCGGACGGCGACTCGGGGGCGCAGCCGGGTGCGGGCGAAGTCGTCGGCCTCCTGATCGGCGACGAGTCGGCCCTCCTCCAGCGTGACGACCCGGTCTGCCGTGCGAGCGGCCTCCTTGGGGTCGGCCGTGGTGATCAGGACCGTGCCGCCCTGGGCCGCGTGGGTCCGCAACATGCCGTACAGCCAGCGGCCCTCGCGGGCGGAGAGACTGTGGGCGGGTTCGTCGAGTACGAGGGTGTGCGGGTCGGGGAGGAGGGCGCAGGCGAGCCCGAGACGGCGGTCCATGCCGCGCGCGAGGGTGCCGAGGCGTTCCTCGCGCAGGCTGACCAGGCCGACGACCTCGAGCACTTCGTCGGCACGGCGGACCGGGACGCCCGCCGCGGCGCACAGCATCCGCAGATGGTTGCGGACCGTGCGGGAGGGGTGCCCCGGCACGTCACCGAGCAGCACGCCGACCTCACGCGACGGGTGGGCGATCCGACGCAGGGGCCGGCCTCTGAAGTACGTGACCCCGCGCCCCTGTTGCAGTTCGAGCATGAGCCTGAGCGCCGTCGTCTTGCCCGCCCCCGGGGCGCCGAGCAGCGCGGTGACTCGACCCGCGGGCGCCTCGAAGGAGACGTCGTCGACAGCGGGTGGAAGATCCTTGCGAGGGTTGCTGGTCAGTCCGAAGGCCTGGATCACCCTCAGCAAGATAGCGCGCTATGTCCGTTTTTTCCGTCACTGTAAGGCTGGCCCACCCTGCGGTCGGTGAGCGATTCGACTCCCGGGACCGGTACCCCGCACCGAACTCCGCCCCTGCTCAAGGAATAGCCCGAACGTCACATCTCGGCTGGTCGGCAGGGAGGTTGAGCGAACCTCACACTTCGGGGCGCAGCATCGGCGGGTTGAGCAGCGTGGCACCGCCCGCACGGAAGAGCTGGGCCGGGCGGCCGCCCTGGCGGGTGGTGGTACCGCCGGTGGGGACGAGGAAACCGGGCGTCCCCGTCACCTTGCGGTGGAAGTTGCGGGGGTCCAGCGCCACTCCCCACACGGCTTCGTAGACACGGCGCAGCTCGCCGACGGTGAACTCGGTGGGGCAGAACGCCGTCGCCAGCGAGGAGTACTCGATCTTGGAGCGCGCGCGCTCCACCCCGTCGGCCAGGATCTGGGCATGGTCGAAGGCGAGCGGTGCGACCGCTTCGCCGTCCCGGCCGTAACCGCCCTGCTGGAGCAGCTCCTCGACCGGCGCCCAGCGTGCGTTGCTGGCGTCGCCGCCCGCGCGGGGCGCGGGCAGGTCGGGGGCGAGCGCGAGGTGGGCGACGCTGACCACCCGCATCCGGGGGTCGCGCTTGGGGTCGCCGTACGTCGCGAGCTGCTCCAGGTGGGCTCCGTTGTCCTGGACGGGGGCGGCCGGCTCATGGGCGCGCAGCCCGGTCTCCTCGGCCAGCTCCCGGGCCGCGGCCTGCGACAGGTCCTCGTCGGCCCGAACGAAACCGCCGGGAAGCGCCCAGCGCCCCTGGAACGGCGGCTCCCCCCTGCGCACCGCCAGCGCGCACAGGGCATGGCGGCGCACGGTCAGCACGACCAGGTCCACGGTGACGGCGAAGGGCGGAAAGGCTGACGGGTCGTAGGGCATGCGGCGATCATAGTCGTCTGCCTGACGATAAACACGCCCTTCACCGGCCTCATCCATCGCTCGTCCACTGCGGCTCGACACGGGTTCCACCGGCTCCGCTCGTCTCGGTACGGCACCTCGGCACCGCACGTCGTACCAGGTCACGCTCCCAGTTGCAGTCCGTCGGCAGCCTCCTCGACCATGGCGAGACCCAGTCGGCCGACCCGTACGGAGAACGGGGCGCCCGCGACCCTCAGTCCGGTCAGGACGATCTCGCCCAGCGGCGCGCTGCGCACCGGGCGCAGGGTGACGGTCCCGGCGGGGGCGTCGGGGCGGACGCCCGCGAGGGTGGTCAGCATCAGCACGCTCGCTGCCGCCGCCGTGGCCGCGGGTCGGCATGCCGCCGGATGCGGAACCGGTGCGCTTCCCTCGGTGCGCTGCTCCCCCGCGTACATCTCGGGCAGCCGGTGGCCGAAGGCCTCAGCCGCCGCCAGGGCGCCTCGCAGCAGCGAGGTCGCCTCCTTCTCGTAGCCGGCGGCGGCCAGCCCGGCGACGGCGATCGCCGTCTCATGCGTGCGTACGGCTCCCCCGCGGTGGCCGAACGGGTTGTACCCCGCCTCCTTCGCGCCCAGACCGCGCAGCCCCCAGCCCGAGTCCATGGCGGGGCCGCCGAGCAGCCGGGCGAGCTGTTCGGTCTGCACCGTGTCGAGCAGGCCTGCCACCGGCTCGCCCCCGCCCAGCAGGCCCGTGTCGAGAAGGTGGACGGCGACCGCGGCCAGGTGCGGGACGGGCCGACCGTCCGGGGCGCGGGCCGCCGCGGGTCGGCCGCCACCCAGGTCGTCGAGCCAGAACTCCTCCCGGAACGACATCCGCAGCTCCCGGGCCCACTGCCGCAACCCGGCACCACCCGGTCTGCCGCAGGCGTCGAGCAGATCGGCGCCGAGCAACGCGGCGCGGTGCGCATGGGCCTGTGTCTCACAGCGGGCCGGGCCGCCGGGCTGCGGGTCGCTCAAGTACGGGGCCTCGCCCACGGTGGTCCGCAGCCAGGTCAGACAGCGCTCGGCGGCGGGTAGCAACTCCTCCGTCTCGGCGTCGGGAAGACCCCAGCGGCGGGCCTCCGCGAGGAGCACCGGGAAGAGCAGCGTGGCTTCCGTGCCGGTGCAGCTCGGCGGGAGGTGCGGGCCCGCGTCGCGTCTGGGGCCGGGAATCATGCCGGACTGCCGTCCCGGGCCGGGGAGTTGGGTGCGGGCGAGCGTGCGCAGGGTGCCCGCGGCAAGCCTGGTGCCCAGGGGCAGGGTCATCCGGGCCGCGGCAAGCGCCTCGGCCGGGGCCAGACCGCAGCGCCAGGGCGCCCCGGCGGCCAGATGTGTGTCGGCCGGGTGCGCCGGGTCGCGCAGGAGCAGGGACTGGAGGTCCTCGATGCTCGTCCTGAGCAGTTCATGAACTCTTGGGTCGTCGCCTGACGCCCGCGCGGGCGCGAGGGGGCTCGTGGCGGCCCGCCCCACGGCCCGGACGGGTCCCGCGCCGTCCGTACGAACCCGCAGCTCCACGCTGGTACTGCCTCCCGGGGGCAGAACGAACTCCCAGCGCAGCAGCCCGGCCGAGGCCAAGGCGTCGGCCGGTGGCGGGTCGGCCGTGACCGACGAGTTGCCGAGGGGGGACGACCAGCGCAGACCGGAGTCGTGGACGCTCGCGGGCACTTCGGGACCGGGGGTGCCGCTCGCGATCGCCCCCAGGTCGGCCAGATCGGTCCCGAGGGCCACCTCGACCGGCAGACGCAGCGGGCGCGGGGCCGCGCTGTACAGGGTGATCCGCTCCGTGCCGTCCGCGTGGCGCAGGCGCTCCACGACGACGTCCGGATCCGGACCCGCATGCGCGGAGGTGCGGACGGTTCCCACGAAACGGGCGCTGTCGGCCGTGTTCATGCGCGACTGAACCGCGAGCGGCTCCCGTCCGGCCACCCGGACCTGGCAGCGGGACAACACACGTCGACCGGCCCGGTAGAACCCCTCCAGCCCACGACCGGTCAACTGCCCGTGCTCCGTGGAAATCGCGAGGCACGGGAGGGCGACACAGATCAGAGCGGTGTGGGTGGGCGGCAACTCGCCGGCGCGACGCGGTGACGGAAGCGCACCAGCGGGAAGGGGCGGGACTGGTGAGCGGCTTGCCTGCCCGGCCTGCCCGGCCTGCGCTGCCTGCGCGACCTGGCGCGCCTGCCCGACCTGCTTGGCCTGCGCGACCTGGTGGGCCTGCCCGGCCTGCCTGGCCTGCGCGACCTGGTGGGCCTGGCGGGGTGGCGCGGAGCCTTGGCCCAAGGGGGGTGAAGAGGGGAGCCCTTCTCCTGCCGACGGGCCCGGGCGGCGCGGTCCGCCTGGTCGGCCTGTCAGTTCGACAGGGGCCGGACCGCGCGGCGGAGCAGCCGGGTCCCCTTCCCCGGGCATGGAAGAGCCCAGCCTCCCTGCGCGGTCGGAGCGAGCGGCTGGTTCCGCTTCCGGTGATGCGGTCGACGCCCTTGCTGGATCGGGGGGACCGGTTCGGGTTCGGCGTGGCTCGTGGGCGAGAGGCGTGCCCGGGGTCGTCGACGGATCGAGGGGACCGGTTCGGTGCGGCTCGTGGGCGAGAGGCGTGCCCGAAGCCCTCGCCGGATCGGGGGGACGGTTTCGGTGTGGCTCGTGGGCGAGAGGCGTGGCCGGTGCCCTCGCCGGGTCAGGCGTGCGGTCCGGCTGCGCCTCGCGTGGGATCGAGTCCCGGCCGGGAGGCGTGAGCGTGCGGCCCGAGTCCTGCGGATCGTGTCGGTCGGCGCCGCCCGCAGACGGTGGTAGAGCGGTCTGCGGCGCTGGTGCACCAGGGGTGGAGCAGTCGTCGTCGGAGGCGGAGGGCGGAGTCGACTGATGCATGGGCGGCTTCTTCTGCGCTCTGTGCGCCTCGGGCGCGGCCGGCGTCGGGGTAGGGGTTCCTGAACGGCCAGGGTGGTGCGTCGGCAGGGCCCGTCCAGGCGTTCCGCCACTCAGGTGAACGGAACAGGGCTCCTCGGAGTCACGCCTGCGATCGGCCGAGCCAACCGGATGGCGGCCAGTGTTCGGTCGACCGAGGCGCGGGGTGCTCGGCGTGGGCCGACAGGTCGAAGAGGCGGGTTCGGTCGCCCGGAGCACGTGAGGTCAGGCGCTTGGGACTTCCGGCGGCCGGGAAGGGACTGCGAGGCCTTTGGGCTCGGGGACTTCCAGCGTTCCAACCCCGCGAACTCCCGGACTCCCGGAGGCCCCGACTCCCGGCCTCCCGGACTCCCGGACTCCCCGATTTCGAGCCTCCCCGACTCGCGGACTCCGGACGCCCGGGTTGCCTCGGCCCAAGGGCTCCAGGGGCCCAAGGCTCCCCACGCGCGTCAACATGAAGTCCGCTCTTCCTCTCCCCACCCGCAGCACCCCCCTCAGTGCCGCCGCGGACCCATGCACCACAGGATTGCCGTCCGTCCCGTCCAGCCCTTGGCCATCGATATAGCCCCGCACACAGACGGCGCTCCCTCACGCACCCCCATCCGTGTCGCCACCCTTCCCACGCACCGCCCTCCTGCGCGTGCGGTTCACACGTGCGGCGAGAGGCCTGGTGCCTCCCGTCGTCGGCGTACGCGGACGGGAGCCGTTCGAGCCCTGCCCTTGCGCCTTCGTGGTGGCGGAGCCGTCGGACCGCATCCTGCGGCGGCGTCCGGTGGCGGGTGCGGGACAGGGCGCGGATCCGTCCGTGTCGCCCGGCGCCGGGGTCTCGGCGCTGTCGGAACGCTCGGAGTCGGGTTCCTCCTCGTCGACCCGCTCCACGCGCTCCGCCCGCAGACAGCGACGGATCGACTCCGGGTCCAGCCCCTCGTTGCAGGCCTGGTGCAGCAGCCGCGCGAAGAGGTAGTCGGGGTCCGCGCCCAGTGCCATGGCCAAGGCCTCCCTGGCCTCCAGTTCGTCGCCGGTGGACCAGGCGACCCAGCCGGCCAGGGTGAGGGGCGCGGCCGCGTGTTCGCCGTACGGTCCGACACAGCGCCGTGCCAGGGCCCGCCACAGGCGGAGGGCCAGGATGGCCTCGTCGCCCTCCATCCACTCGGCCGCGCGATCGCGGGTCGTGCGGTCCTGGAGACCGAGAATGAGCATCGCGGCCTCGTCGTGGTCCAGCAGTTGGTCGTCTCGGAGATCCTCGGTGAGCGTGCCGGACACGCGCGGAGCCTGGCCGAAGCGCCGCATGACCTGCCTCGCCAGCTCGAGTGTCTCCTCGGCCATCCCAGCCCGGCTCGAATCGTCGAGGATCCTCGGCACGATCGCCATGCTGCCCGTGTCCAGGGCGATTTCCTGGGCCAGGGCTGAGGCGTTCTCCCAGGGGAGCAGCCTGCCTCGCAGCTCCCTCAGGGTGCCGCGCACCTGGAGTCCGGCGTAGGTGGCGGCCGCCGCCAGTACCGAGGTGCCGGGCAGGCCCATCGCCTCACCCTCGGGCGGGCAGCACTCCTCGCTTGCGCAGCAGTAGGACCAGAAGCGCCCGTCCGAAATGCACAGTGCCTCGATCACGGGTACGTCGAGGAGACCGCACTCGACGCGGAGTTTTTGTGCGAGGGGCCGCAGGCGTTCCATCACCTGCCGGCCGGACTCACTCTTCCCGGGTTCCTGGCAGAGGTAGGCCACCATCTGCTCGGGGCGAGCTCCCCTGCGTTCGCTGCCGGTGACGAGTCCGTGGGCCAGCTGCCGGGCCGCGGTGGGCCAGTCCTCACCGCCGGCCGGGATACCGAGCCGGGCCCGGCCTCCGAAGCGGCCTCGTCCGTCCCTGTCGTGAAGGGCCACCAGGACGATGCTGTCCTCGGGGCGGTACCCCAGGAGATACGGCAGGGCATCGGCGAGTTCGGCCGGGCTGCGCAGGGTCACCTGGTGCTCGCCGGCCTGACCGTCGTACGGGGTGCAGTCGAGGTGTCCCGTAGGCGCGGGACGGCCGCTCTGCCCTCCGAGGTCTTCACGCCGGTCATGCCAGCCACGTCCCGCCGCGTCGCCGTTTTCGGGGGATCCAGTCGTTTCGCTGTGGTTCGTCATGCCCAGACGATCTCGCGGATCACGAAGTTCCGTTTTGCCCTGTGGATAACCTCGACCAGGGACACGTCAACCCGGGCACGATCGCGGGGCTTCGGGCACATCCGGCGACTGCCCGTCCACACCCCGAGAGGCGCCCGCGTCGACCCCGCGCACCACCCCGAGCAGACCCGCACGCCGCTCCCGCGCACCACCCCGAGCCGGCCCACACGTCGCCCCCGCACCCCCCACCGAACAGGCCCGCACGCCGACCCCACGCCCCCACCCCGAGCAAGCCCCCCTCCGACCCCGCACCCACCCCCCGGGCGAGCCCCGCGCCGATCCGCGCCCCCACCCCCGGAGCAAGCCCCACCCCGATCCACGCCCCACCCCCAGCAGGGCCGGCCGCGGATTGTCAGTGGCGTCCTGTTGTATGGACACATGGAGCACACGAGCAACGTCGATCTCCGGGCGGCCGCCGACGCGGTTCTCGCCCGTCTCGTCGGGGACACCACGGGCACCGCCCGGCTGCGGGAGGACCAGTGGCGGGCGATCGAGGCGCTGGTGGCCCACAAGCGGCGAGCCCTCGTCGTGCAGCGCACGGGCTGGGGCAAGTCCGCGGTGTACTTCGTGGCGACGTCGCTGCTGCGCGCCCGCGGCAGCGGCCCCACCGTGATCGTCTCGCCGCTGCTCGCGCTGATGCGCAACCAGGTCGACGCCGCGGCCCGGGCGGGCATTCACGCCCGCACCATCAACTCCGCCAACACGGAGGAGTGGGACACGGTTCAGGCAGAGATCGCGGCCGGTGAGGTCGACGTCCTGCTGGTCAGCCCCGAGCGGCTCAACAACCCGGACTTCCGTGACTCGGTGCTGCCCAAGCTGGCCGCCGCCACCGGGCTCCTCGTGGTGGACGAGGCCCACTGCATCTCCGACTGGGGTCACGACTTCCGTCCGGACTACCGGCGGCTGCGCACCATGCTGGCCGACCTCCCGCCGGGCGTCCCGGTGCTGGCGACGACCGCCACCGCCAACGCGCGCGTGACCGCCGACGTCGCGGAGCAGCTCGGCACGGGAGGCACCTCGGACGCCTTGGTCCTGCGCGGCCCACTGGACCGCGAGAGCCTGAGCCTGGCCGTCCTGCCGCTGCCGGACGCCGCGCACCGGATGGCCTGGCTCGCCGACCACCTCGACCAGCTGCCGGGCTCCGGCATCATCTACACGCTCACCGTGGCCGCCGCCGAGGAGGTCACCGCCTTCCTGCGACACCGAGGCCACACCGTCGCCTCGTACACGGGCAAGACGGAGAACGCCGACCGGCAGCAGGCCGAGGACGACCTGCTCGGCAACCGTGTCAAGGCGCTGGTCGCCACCTCCGCGCTGGGCATGGGCTTCGACAAGCCCGACCTCGGTTTCGTGGTCCACCTCGGCTCGCCCTCCTCCCCCATCGCCTACTACCAGCAGGTGGGACGCGCGGGGCGCGGCGTCGAGCACGCCGAGGTGCTCCTGCTGCCCGGCAAGGAGGACGAGGCGATCTGGGCCTACTTCGCCTCCCTCGCCTTCCCTCCGCAGGACCTCGTGCGCCGCACGCTCGACGTCCTCGCGCGCGCGTCGGGCCCGATGTCGCTGCCCGCGCTGGAGCCGCTGGTGGAGCTGCGCCGCTCCCGGCTGGAGACCATGCTCAAGGTCCTGGACGTGGACGGGGCCGTCCGGCGCGTGAAGGGTGGCTGGGTCGCGACCGGTGAGCCGTGGACGTACGACACGGGGCGGTACGACTGGGTGGCCCGGCAGCGCAAGGCGGAACAGCAGGCCATGCGTGAGTACGCGTCCACCACGGGCTGCCGGATGGAGTTCCTGCAACGCCAGCTCGACGACGAGGGCGCCAAGCCCTGCGGCCGCTGCGACAACTGCGCCGGAGCACGTTTCACGGCGGACACGTCCACCGCCGCGCTGGACGCCGCGCGCGTCGATCTGGGCCGGGCGGGCGTCGAGGTCGAGCCGCGCCGGATGTGGCCGACGGGACTGCCGGCGATCGGCGTGGAGCTCAAGGGACGCATCCCGGCCGGCGAACAGGCCTCGCCGGGGCGGGCGTTGGGGCGCCTGTCGGACATCGGGTGGGGCAACAGACTGCGGCCGATGTTCGCCCCTCAGGCCCCGGACGGTCCTGTGCCGGACGACGTGGCGAAGGCCGTGGTGGGCGTACTCGCCGACTGGGCCAAGGGGCCGGGCGGCTGGGCTTCGGGAGCGGCGGACGGCCAGCCGCGGCCCGTGGGTGTGGTCACCGTCCCCTCCCGCACACGGCCTCGGCTGATCAACTCCCTCAGTGCGCACATCGCGGAGGTCGGCCGACTGCCGCTCCTGGGATCGGTCGAGTACGCGGGCGACGCGCCACCGCACTCCAGAAGCAACAGCGCCCAACGCCTCAAGTCGCTCGACGGCGCCCTCGCGGTGCCGCCCGACCTCGCCGCCGCGCTGGCCGACGCCGGTGGCCCCGTGCTCCTCGTGGACGACTTCACCGAGACGGGCTGGACTCTCGCCGTGGTGGCCCGGATGCTTCGTCGCGCCGGTGCCCAGGCAGTGCTGCCTCTGGTGTTGGCCGTGCAGGGTTGATGACGCTGATGCCATCGGTGATCGATGGCACAGAGTCACGGACCACGGACTCTGACGACATGCTCCGGCTTCCCGGCACCTCGGGAGTGCGCGGCCTCTGACATGCGCGGACGTGCCATGCGTCACCCGGCGGTTCGCCGGGTAAGGATATAAACCACACACCATCAGATATCGGTCGACGGCCCCAATTGCTCGTTGCCGCAACCAAGTTCGACAGGAAGAATTGAAGTCCGCTCCCCGCACGGCTCGCCGTGGTCCGGTAGGGCTCTGCTGCGGCGTGCGCTCCCCCGAATCCGACCCCGCCCGCAGTGTGGGCGCGTAGCCGAAGGGAGGACCGTGACCTTCGGATTCGCTCCGTCCCCCGCGGCATCCACGTCGACGACTGCCGACCTGTCCGCCGCATCCGCCAACCCGTTGACCCGCATGCTCGAACCCGCGGAGTGGGCCGCAGCCGGAATCCCCCTGCTGCGCAACCCCCGTGAGGTCGTCAGCGGACTCCACACCCGGCACCACCCGAAGCCGTCGACCGCGATCGTGGCCGTGCTCGATCCGGACGAGCGCCTGCTTGCGAGTGCGTCGTTCGTCCGCCGCCCTGCCCCGGCCGACGGCTGGATGTTCCGCAACGCGCTGCTCGCCCAGCTGCGTCGGGTCATCCCGCACGACCTGCGGCGCCGCACACCGGTACGCACCGCCGTGCTGCTCTACTGCCGGGACGGCGACGCGCGCTGGACCGAGGAGGACGGCGCGTGGATGTGGGGCCTGCGAGACGCCTGCACGCTGCACGGGTTGCGCTGTGGCGCGTACATCACGCTCACCCGTGACGGCTGGCAGGTTCTCGGCGAGGGACGCGGCGGACGCCGACCCCACTCCGAGTCGTCACCCGAACCCCTCGCCCTGTCCGAGGCGCCGCCCCCGCTGCCCCGCACCGGCGGTGCCGCCTCGGAGGTCCTGCGCCGCGCGGCGGCCCGCTGAGCAACCTCGGCAGGGCACGACCGACCGGCGCGGCCCAGGAGCCCGATCGACCGCTCCGGAGGCAGGCGTCGGAGCGGTCCGGCTGCGCCTGCCGACGGATCGCTCCGGGCCGCAGCCGAACCTCCGCACAGGGAACGCCACTTCAGGCGCCTGCCGATGGCATGCCGATCCCAGCGCGCCCACATGCATCAGGAGCGCGACACTTCGGCAGCCCGCATTTGACTCACGCGCCGAACGACGGGCGGACGTAACGCAGCCTCGGGCCCGCCCAGGCACGGGCGGACGCGCACGGACCGTCCCCCGACCATCCGCGCACGACAGAGCCCCCACCGTGCAGGCGCCGCCGCGGCGACGCCTTTGTCACTCCCAGAGTCCCGGGAATCCGCGGAGCCCCCAGAGACCCCCGACGTACCGGAACGGGGTCAGACCCCCGCGCCCAGCACCGAGTTGATCTGCTGCGGGTCACCGCAGACGATCAGCAGGGCGCCGGCCCGACCGAGTGCCAGAGGCAGCGCGGTCGCGGCGACGGAGTCGGAGCCTCCGTTGACGGCGACCACGACCACGGGACGCGTGGTGACCCGGCCCGCTGCGGTGGCGTCGGCGTAGAAGACGTCGTCGCCCGCGTCGTGCTGGGCCCAGTAGGAGGACTCACCGAAGGACAGCTCGTGGGTGGCCCACGGGTGCTGCTCGCCGGTCGTGATCACCAGTACGTCACCGGGGGCACGGCCCGAGTCCAGGAGCAGGTCCACGGCTTCCTCGGCGGCGTCGAGCGCACCTTCCGGAGAGGCCGGGATCAGCTGGATCTGCGGGGCTGCCACCGGGGCGACGGTGTGGGCGGCCGGACTCGACGGACCGGGCTTGACGGCCACGTCGCGCGGCGTGCGTTGCACCGGAGGCGTGGGCCGGAGGGGGCCGGAACGGCCGGGACGCGGGTGCGCCGCAGGCCTGGGGCCGGGTACGGGACGGGGGGTCGGCGCGGTACGGCCACTGGCCGAAGTGGCGCGGGGACCCTGGGCACTCTCGTGAATCGGAGGCTCCTCGGGAAGGAGAGGCATGGCTGACTTTTATCAAACGTTAGTGCGGCTCGCATCGGCGGGTGGCACATGAGTGCGAGCGGAACGGTCAGAAATCGAATCCGAGCTGGCCCTCGATCTCCGGGACGCGCCCGTCCGCCCAGCTGCGGGCCTTCTTGAGGTGCCGCCACTGGGGCAGCGCATCAAGATACGCCCACGACATCCGATGGTGCGGGGTGGGGCCCCGCTCCTCCAGTGCGGCCTTGTGCACGGGCGACGGATACCCGGCGTTGTCCGCAAAACCGAAGTCTGCATGGTCGATACCCAGTTCGGCCATCATTTTGTCGCGCTGAACCTTGGCGATCACCGACGCCGCCGCGACCGCCACACACGACTGGTCGCCCTTGATCACGGTACGGACCTTCCAGGGCACCCCGAGATAGTCGTGCTTGCCGTCGAGGATCACCGCGTCGGGCCGGACCGGCAGGGCCTCCAGCGCCCGGACCGCCGCCAGGCGCAGCGCGGCCGTCATGCCCAGGTGGTCGATCTCCTCGGGAGAGGCGTGCCCCAGGGCGTACGACGTCACCCACGTCTGCAACTGCGCGGCCAGCAGGGTACGCCGCTTGATCGTGAGCAGCTTGGAGTCGGTGAGACCTTCGGGGGGTCGGCGCAGTCCGGTGATCGCCGCACAGACGGTGACGGGACCGGCCCACGCGCCGCGCCCCACCTCGTCGACACCGGCAATGATCTTCGCTCCGGTCGTGGCGCGAAGGGAGCGCTCGACGGTATGTGTAGGCGGTTCGTACGGCATGGCGCCCTTAGCCTACGCCGCCCGGATCACCCGGCGACACCCTGGTTTCCCCGTGCGGTGCGGACGGCGGTCCGAGCCGTGTTCAGCCGTAGCCCTTGCGCAGCAGGGGGACCATCAACTGGTCGATCATCTCCTCGAGATCGCGATCGCTCCATTCACTGCCGCACATCTTGGACCGGTACATCATCATGGCCGGGACGGCGTCGAAGACATAGCTGTTCGCAGCGTCGGCACGGACCTCGTTCCGCTCGATCCCGCGAGCGATGACCTCCCGGAGGAGTCTTGTCGTCGGCTCGACGACCCCGTCGAAGATCACCGCGTGGAAGCGCTCCGCCTGCGTGGGGTCGCATTCGTGAATGACCGCGCGGAGCGCGAGACCGGGGCGCGAGAACATCGCCTCCCGTGCCTGCCGGCACAGTTCGAGGAGGTCCTCGCGCACACTGCCCAGATCGGGTGCCGTCTCGATGATCGGCAGTCCGAACTGGAGAGCGTCGGCGACGAGATCTTCCTTGGACGGCCAGCGCCGGTAGACCGCCGCCTTGCCGGTCTGGGCACCGGCGGCCACACCTTCCATCGTGAGGCCCCTCCACCCGACCGTACTGAGTTGCTCCAGCGCGGCATCGAGGATCGCGCGTTCGAGCACGGCGCCGCGCCGACGCAGGGAGGCCGCCTGGGCGGGGGCGGCCATCCAGCGCGAGGTAACCATCTGAGTGACTCCAGCGAGCAGAGGAAGCGGGAATTCCGGGGATGAGGGGACAGCGCGCGACGCCTACGGGGGATACGCCACGCAGCGAGAACCCGAGGCGCACGCTTGGGTTAACCATGAGGGACTCAGTACGGTCGACGCGACAGTGAACGCGTGCGTTCACTAACGCACCCGTGGGGCACCATAGCGACAACCTCCCAGTTGATCAAGGAGTAGAAGCCAGGCGCGGCCCGCCGGGAGGGACACCCCGGCATCGACATCGCGCTCACCGTCATCTCGGCCTGCCAACTCAGGCAGTCCTCGACACGATCGTTCCGACGCGTGTTGCACCGCCCCTGCCATCGTCATCGTCCTTGTGAAACAGGCAGTCCAGCGCCTCATGAGGGATTTGCCCACCTCAGACTCGACCAACCTCCGTTCGCCATGCCCGTCGACTGCCGCATCGCCACGGTGATGACCGCCGGGCGGGTGGTCGATGCGGCCGCCCGCCGCAGCGCCCTACGCCTTCCCGCCGCCGCCCCGCAGGGATGACAAGACCAGGCGCCCGTACCGTGTGGTGAGGGCTCCCGCCGTGGCGGCGACCGACAGTCCGAGCGCGATCAGCAGGTGGGCCGTGGAGTGGTCGTCGAGGACTTGCAGGATGCTGAGGGCAGTGCCGAGCGGCAGGCCAAGAACGGTGAGGACGCCCAGGGCCCCGCTGATCTGCTGGCTCTCCTGGGTCTGGACGAGCCTGCTGTAGTCGGCCGCTTCGGCCAGGATCTCGTCGACGCGTGCGGGCAGCCGGTGCTGGTTCTGGAAGGCGAGGAGCAGGTCGTTCGCCGCGCCGTGGGCGGTGAGGTGCTGGCGCCAGTAGGTGCTGCGGAAGACGGCGATATTCCGCTCCAGCGTGGCAACGCGGCGCGCGAGACGGGAGGAGTTGAACACCTCGGAGAGTTCGTCGGTGAGCTCGTCGATGTGATCGCGTTGGAGCGAGCCGAGGAGCAGGGCGTCGAGGTAGACGGTCCGGGAGTGCAGGGCGCCGAATTCGAAGAAGTCGCCCGCACCGGTATCGGGCCGGTGGCCGAGGAAGGCGGCTCCTTGGCGCAGTACCAGGGCACTCCAGTCCGCCGAGATCCGTACGGTGTCATTGAGTTGCTCGGCTGCGGTTTCCGGAGGCAGGGGGAAGTCCTCCGGTGTGGAGCGGGAGGCCAGTTGCCACAGCCAGTGGTCCGCGGTGCTGGGCAGGGCCCCTCCGTCGCCGGCGCGAAGGGCGGGAGTGTGCCGGGTGGTGGGGGTCATGAAGGCGATGGTGTAGGGCCGGGCAAGGGCGAACGGCGTGTCGGCGGTACGGACATCGGCGATCCCGGCGAGGAGCCCGGCGGGATCGAAGGGGCCGGTGAGCGGTTCGTCCGCGAGGTTCGGTCTCCGCCCGGCGAGGGCACGCAGGACGGGCAAAAGTGGCCTCTCCACGCTCAAGTGCATTACGACAAGAGCGTGTTCGGGGTTGCGAGCGGTGGCCGCGCGGAGGAGTTCCATGCCCAGCAGGTGCAGTCCGTCGTGCTTGACGTCCAGTGGCAGGTGCCAGCGGCGCGGTCGTCCGGGTGCGCCGTAGAGGGCCCGGGCGGAGGCGGGGGCGAAATAGGTGGACCGGGTCCGGGCGTCGGTGCGGCGGCTGCCCAGTTCGAAGGGGAAGGGGCCTTCGGGCCAGTCAGGGACGCGCAGCAGCCGCACCGGCAGGGCAACGGTCAACTCCTGGCGCGCCCCTGTGACATCAGCGAGCTGCGGATCTCCGTGAGCGGTCACCGGTAGCACTCGGCAAGGTCGGGCTGTTCGAGGCGGGTGACGAACTCCGCCCGGTCGAGGCTCGCGGCGCTGACGTGGAAGCGGACGCCTTCACCGGTCCGAGTGGCGCGGAGTCCCCCGGTGACGATCTGCCGGTAGCCGAGGCCGTAGTAACGCTCGTCCGCGTCACCCTGCACGACATAGGCGCCGAGCGCACCGCCGGGCCCACCGCCACTCGGACGCCGGCCCACGATGATGCCGTGACGCGGGTCCCCGACGCTCATGCTGCCGCCTCCTTGGTTCCGGAGCCATCCAGGACTTGCACGCACCGGAAGCCGACCACGTTACTCCCGCCGCGCTTGCGGTAGATGCCCTGGCTACTGGTCTGCACGGCACGCATCGGGTCGCCCACGCCGGGCCCCCACACCCTCCTCGACACCGACTGACGAGCCAAGTCACGCCGCCTTCTCCGGGATCATCTCCCCGTCACCACACCTGTTCACCCCGACAGCGTGCCGTCGGCCTGCCACCCTTCTCAACCCCGCCACCGCTTCGAGGCCAACCACTTTAGAGAACGCTTGTGTTCACTAGGACCGACTCGCTATCGTCCCGATTAGTGAACGGGTACGTTCACTACATTGTCTCTGGGGGACATGCCGTGACGCATGATCAGATACAGACGCAGTCACCCGCGCCACCGGGTCCGAACTCACGCCCGTCACACCCAGGCCTCGCGCTTACGGTCATCGCTGCGTGCCAGCTGATGGTGGTGCTCGATGCCACGATCGTCAACATCGCCCTGCCCGACATCCAGACCGCGTTGAACTTCTCCACGACCGACCTGACGTGGGTGGTCAGCGCCTACACCCTCACCTTCGGCGGCCTGTTGCTGCTCGGCGGGCGAGCCGGGGACATCCTCGGCCGACGGCGGGTCTTCATCGCCGGCATCCTGCTGTTCACCTTCGCCTCACTACTCGGCGGACTCGCCCAAGAGCCCTGGCAGTTGCTGGCCGCACGAGCCCTGCAGGGAATGGGCGGCGCGATCGCGTCACCCACCTCGCTCGCGCTCATCACCACCGCGTTCCCGGAAGGTCCCGAGCGCAACCGGGCGCTCGGTATCTTCGCAGCCGTGTCCGCGGGCGGCGGCGCCATCGGGCTCCTGGCCGGCGGGCTGCTCACCGACTGGCTCGACTGGCGCTGGGTGCTCTTCGTCAACGTGCCCATCGGCGTCGCCATCGCGGCACTCGCACCGCGCTACATCAAGGAGTCCGAACGCCACCCCGGCCGCTTCGACGTGACCGGCGCGCTCACTTCGACGCTCGGCATGGTCGCTCTGGTCTACGGGTTCATCAGGGCGGCATCCGACGGCTGGCGGGACTCGGTGACCGTCGGCGCCTTCGGCACAGCGGTGGCACTGCTCGCCGTCTTCATCATCGTCGAGAACCGCGCCAAGGAACCGATCACCCCCCTGAGGATGTTCGCCGACCGCAACCGCTCCGGCACGTACGTGATCATGATCAGCCTCGCGGCGGCGATGTTCGGCATGTTCTTCTACATCGTGCTCTTCGTGCAGAACGTGCTGGGCTACTCCCCCATCCGCGCCGGCCTGGCCTTCCTCCCCGTCACCGTGGTCATCGCGACAGGCGCGGGGATATCGCAGCGACTGTTGCCGGTACTCGGACCCAAGCCCTTCCTGATATCCGGCACCACTCTCGTCACCATCGGGCTCGTCTGGCAGTCTCTGGTCGACTCCGGTAGCTCGTACGTCGGCGGAGTGCTCGGCCCGATGCTGCTCTTCGGCTTCGGCATGGGACTCAACTTCGTCACCCTCACCGTGACCGCCGTGTCCGGCGTCGCCCCGCACGAAGCAGGCGCGGCCTCCGCTCTGCTCAACACGACACAGCAGGTGGGCGGCGCGCTCGGTCTGTCGATCCTCACCACCGTGTTCGGTTCCGCCAGCCGCGACGAGGCAAGCAAACAGGTCGCGTCGTTCATGTCCCAGGCCACACCGGAACAGAAGGCGTCGTTCGCCGAGACCCACCAGCTGCCTGCCCCCTGGAGCCACGACGTTCTCGCCCACGGGATCTCCACGGCTTTCATCCCAGCTGTAGCCATGGCCGTGCTCGCCCTGGCCACCGCCGGGTTGGTCATCCGGGTCCGCAAGAGCGACCTGGAGGCACTCGCGGGCACGGCGGGCCCCGGCATCGGCTGACTCGACCGGGCCCGCGCAGGATCGCGAATGGCTGGACCCCGTCCGGAGAACCGACGGCGTGGACGAGGTCCGGCCATCCGCACCACCCCTACAGGGCGCGACCGGACACGTGCGGCGCGTCCTCGCACGGTCAAGGCTTCGCCCACCGCGGCCGGCAAAGGTCGAGGTCGCGGCAGAAGCAGTAGCCGAACCAGCCCCAGCCCCAGCCCCAGCCGCACTCGCAGTCGCAGTCGCAGTCGCAGTCGCAGAAGAAAACGCAGAAGCATCGACACGAACCGCATGGCCACCCCCCGTGTCCCTCGTGAGTCACCCCGTCCTGCGCGCCCCCCACGGGTCACACAGCGTTGTCACGACAACGAGCGCACAGTCACGCAGAGTTCCCGACATGCACAGAGAGTTTCCTCCCCCCACGTGGATGCGGCAGCCACATTCAGACGCCGCCACCCACGCCGCAGCCTCACCCAGCCCCCGGCACCCACTCCGGCAGCGCCTCGGTCCGCCCCACCCACTCGGCGGGCGGCGTCCCGGCCTTGCTCCCGGCGATCACCCCGCCCACGATGGCGCAGGTCGTGTCCACGTCACCGCCCACGTGGGCGGTCGTCCAGAACGCCCCCTCGTAGTCCCCGAGGGACCGCGCGGCCGACCAGAGCGCGAAGGGCACGGTGTCATGGGCCGTCGTACGCCGCCCGCAGCCCAGCACGGCCGCGACGGTGCCGGCGTCGCCGTAGTCGAGCATGTCCCGGGCGCGGCGCAGCCCCGCTCCCACGGCGCTCTTCGGGACGAGGGCGATGACGCCGTCGAGGAGTGCCTCGGGGCTCGGCGGGCCGCCGGGGGCAGCGGCCAGCGAAGCCGCCGCGGCGACGGCCATGGCACCGACGACGGCCTCACGGTGCTGGTGCGTGGGGTAGGCCGAGATCTCCGCCTGGTGGGTGGCCTGCTCCGGGTCGTCGGCGTACCAGGCGCCCAGGGGCGCGATGCGCATCGCCGCGCCGTTGCCCCAGGAGCCCTGCCCGTTGAAGAGCGCGGCGGCGAGTTCGCGCCAGTCACCGCCCTCCCGGACCTGCCGCAGCAGACGGTTGACGGCGGGGCCGTAGCCGCGGTCGAAGTCGTGGTGGTGGGCGAAGGAGTGGGCCAGCGCGTCCTGGTCGATCCGATGGTGGGCGGCCAGGACCGCCACCACGGAGCAGGCCATCTCGGTGTCGTCGGTCCACTGCCAGGGCTCGGCCGGCAGCTCGCGGCGCTTGAGCAGCGGGTAGTTCACCGGTACGAAGAACTGTGAGCCCAGCGCGTCACCCACCGCGAGCCCGCGCAGGCTGGACAGGGCGCGGTCCAGGCGCCCGTCGGGAGAGGAGTCAGCGGTCATCGCCCTGCCACTCTAATTCGTCGTCGTAGGGTCCAGCACCCTGCGGCTGGTGCGGTCGGCCTGTTCGAGGTCCGGGATCATTCTGGGATGACCAGGCCGTACTCGCGCAGTCGGGGCAGACATATCTTGAGGCAGGACTCCACGGACACCGCGTCCGTGCGCACCAGGAGGTGTCGTGGAACGGCGCTCCGTTCGCGACGAAGGTCCACGACTTCACGCCGTCACGCATACGCTCCGCATCAGCCTTGAACAGGACGGTGCCCCTCTGTTGGCGAGCACCTCCATGACGCGCACCACGCCACCTAAGCTCCCCACGCGCCCGATCGAACACAGCTCGACCACGCGAGGGCGCCTACCCACTCATCCCGTAGGGCTCCGGATCACGCCACCGCTCGAAAGGGCGGTCGAGCGCGTACCTGCCGTCGTCCCCGAGAACAAGCATTCGCATCTCCGCGTTCCCCGGATTCGCCAGCGACTCGAACTCCGCGACGGACCAGTGGAACCAGCGCATGCAGAACAGCCGCATGGCGAGCCCATGCGTCACCAGCAGGACGTTCGGCGGGTGGTCGGGGGCCTCGAAGCTGCGGAACAGGCTCTCCAGGAAGCCGCCGACCCGGTCGTACACGTCGGCACCGGACTCTCCCTGCGCGAAGCGGTAGAAGAAGTGGCCGTAGGCGTCCCGGTAGGCCTTCTGCAGGCGTACGTCGTCACAGTCCTGCCAGTTCCCCCAGTCCTGCTCCCGCAGCCGGGGCTCCTCGCGCACCCGCACGAGCTCGGGGTCGAGGTGGAAGGCGCGGAAGGTCTCATGGGTGCGGCGGTACGGGGAGACGTACACGCTGACGCGCTCGCGCCCGAAGATTTCGCGCAAGCGTTTTCCGGTCTCCTCTGCCTGCTGCCAGCCTCGCTCGGTCAGTGCCAGCGCGTGGTCTGGCTCGCGTTCGTACACGGTGTCATCAACATTGCCCATTGACTCCCCGTGCCGGACAAGGACGATTCGCCGTGGTCGTGCCATGCCAAGACCCTAGATCGAGTGACGGCCGATCGAGCACCCGTAGGGCCTCCATACGGCGTACGTCACACACTTCCTGCACCTCGGAGCGCATCACGGCCCGCGAGTCAGTCCGGTTTTCAAACCGTCCAGCCGGGCTCCAGCTCCACGATGTCGCCCGCCAAGGCAGCCACGTCCGCATCCGTCTGGGCGCGCAGGGCGAGCCGCTCGATCCGTTCGATGCGGTACTTGCCGTGTTCCGCCGCCGACCGCCACATCGACAGCACCAGGAACTCATGGCCCGGAGCCTCACCGAACAGGCCGCGGATCATGCCGGGCGAGCCGGCCATCGCGGGATTCCAGACCTTCTCCTGCATCAGCGTGAAGTGCTCGGCGCGCTCCTCGTGGACGCGGCAGTGGGCCACCCGGACCAGGTCCGTGTCGGTGAAGCGCGGTTCGAAGCCCATCTTCACATCGAAGCGGTAGTCGAAGAGCTTGACCTGTGGATCCTTGAAGGTGCCGGACTGTGCGGAGGCCAGCCGGTCGTGGGAGCGGGCCATGAAGGAGTCGTAGAAGGAACGGCTCTCCCAGAAGGAGAAGATGTGCGCCACCCCGGGTCGTCCCCGGCTCCAGCCTCCGCCCTGTCCCCGAAACCCCGGCTCCCCCAGAAGCCCCGCCCATTTCCGCTGCCCCCGCTCGAAGCCGCGGCGGTCCACCACGGTGCAGCGAATCCACTTGACCAGCACCGCGCCATCGTAAGGCCACGCAGCGTGGCGCCGGTCACGCTCTGACGGAGATCTCTCCCGCGAGCGGCACGCGCGCGTGGCAGGATGGACAACCGGCCGCGACTGCCTGGCAGTTCGGACCGTGGAGCACGGGGAAGGGGAAGCCTGGTGAACGGCCTCAACAAGGGGATCCGCAAGGTGGAAGTCTCGCTGAAGTGGGACCCGAGCCCGGCGGGGCAGAGCGCCACCGATCTGGACATCGTCGCCGCGACCTATCTGGCCGCCGAGCCGTACGGTGACCCGGCCTATGCGGTGCACTTCGACAGCCGCTCGCCCGACGGCACCATCACTCTCAACCGGGACAGCAAGGACGGCAAGGGCTTCGGCTGGGACGAGGTCATGACCCTGGAGCTCGACCGGCTCGACAGCCGGTACGCGCGCGTGGTCGTCGGTGTCGTCATCCAGCAGCGCTCCGAGGAGCGGACGTTCGTCGGAGTGATCAACCCGGCGCTGCGGATCCGTGAGGGGTACACGGTGCTGACCGAGGACGACTTCGGCAGTGTCCTCGGGGCGACCGCGGCGACGGTCGCCGAGTTCGTCCGGGACGGATCCGGGACCTGGGAGCTCCGCCCGGGCATTCACGGCTTCGAGGACGACCCGGCGGAGTTCACGCGGAGCATGGGGCAGGTCCATCGCCCCTGATCAGGGGGTACCGACGCGCGCGGCCCCCAGCGTCCCGGGGCTCCCCGGCAGCCGTGCCGGTGCCGGTACGGCGAGAGGACCGAACATGCGCGCGGGACCCCGATCTCTGAACCGTCCCGTCAGGTCCTCGGGCCCGCTCGCGGCGTAGGCGAAGTGGCCATCGCGATGGGCCGCTGACCATCGAGAAAGACGAGTGGGGAGCCGGCATCGCGCCGACTCCCCACTTCACGCCTTCAGTTCACGCCTGGACGGCGCGTACGGTCAGCTGCACCCGCTGGTCGAGCCGCAACCCTCGCAGATGTAGCAGGAACCGGCCCGCTGCATCTTCGTACCGCAGGAGAAGCAGAGCGGGGCGTCGGCCTGGATGCCCAGCTGCATCTCCACCAGCTCGGCGCTGGTGTGGGCCTGCTTCAGGGCGGGCGTGGCCGCCTCGACCTCGGCCTTGGGGGTGACGACGGCCTTCAGCTCCTGGGCACGCGGCGCCGACTGAGCCAGGCCCTCGACGTCGACCTCGTCCTCGGACGGCTCGTACGAACCGGTCTCCAGGTGACGCTGGCGCTCCTCGGCGGAGTGGATGCCGAGCGCGGAGCGCGTCTCGAAGGGCAGGAAGTCCAGCGCCAGGCGGCGGAAGATGTAGTCGACGATCGACTGTGCCATCCGCACGTCCGGGTCGTCCGTCATGCCGGCCGGCTCGAAGCGCATGTTGGTGAACTTCGAGACGTACGTCTCCAGCGGAACGCCGTACTGCAGACCCACGGACACCGCGATGGAGAAGGCGTCCATCATGCCCGCGAGGGTGGATCCCTGCTTGGACATCTTCAGGAAGACCTCGCCGAGACCGTCGTCCGGGTAGGAGTTGGCGGTCATGTACCCCTCGGCACCGCCGACGGTGAACGACGTGGTGATACCGGGACGGCCCTTCGGGAGGCGCTTGCGGACCGGGCGGTACTCGACGACCTTCTCGACCGTCTCACGGATGGTGGCCTCGGCCTTCTCCGTGATCTCGGTCTTCTCCTTCTCCTTGGTCTTGGCGGAGAGGGGCTGGCCGACCTTGCAGTTGTCGCGGTAGATGGCGAGCGCCTTGACGCCCATCTTCCAGGCCTCGAAGTAGACCTCTTCGACGTCCTCGACGGTCGCCGTCTCCGGCAGGTTGACCGTCTTGGAGAGCGCGCCGGAGATCCAGGGCTGGATCGCGGCCATCATGCGGACGTGGCCCATCGCGGAGATGGAACGCTCGCCCATGGCGCAGTCGAACACCTCGTAGTGCTCGTGCTTGAGGCCGGGGGCGTCGATCACATTGCCGTGCTCGGCGATGTGGGCGACGATCGCCTCGATCTGCTCCTCCTGGTAGCCCAGGCGGCGCAGGGCCTGCGGGACGGTGCCGTTGACGATCTGCATCGACCCGCCGCCGACCAGCTTCTTGAACTTGACCAGGGCGAGGTCGGGCTCGAGGCCGGTGGTGTCGCAGGACATCGCGAGACCGATGGTGCCGGTCGGGGCGATGACGGACGCCTGGGAGTTACGGAAACCGTTCT
This sequence comes from Streptomyces sp. NPDC034103, assembly GCF_055575395.1. Lineage (NCBI taxonomy): Bacteria > Bacillati > Actinomycetota > Actinomycetes > Kitasatosporales > Streptomycetaceae > Streptomyces > Streptomyces sp. NPDC034103. Next base: position 660,553 of record NZ_JBVISS010000001.1, read on the forward strand.
TCTCACCGAGGCGCAGCACGTCCTGCCAGGCCTCCGTGGCGGCGGCCCAGATCGGCGTGTCCAGGTCGTCCACACGGACGGCCTTGGTGTTCTCGTCCGCGTGCTGCTTCATGACCCGCAGGTGCGGCTGCGCGTTGCGGGCGTAGCCGTCGTACGGGCCGACGACCGCGGCGAGTTCGGCGGAGCGACGGTACGACGTGCCGGTCATCAGGGAGGTGATGGAGCCCGCGAGGGCCCGGCCGCCGTCGGAGTCGTACGCGTGGCCGGTCGCCATCAGCAGGGCGCCGAGGTTGGCGTAGCCGATGCCGAGCTGGCGGAACGCGCGCGTGTTCTCACCGATCTTCTGCGTCGGGAAGTCGGCGAAGCAGATGGAGATGTCCATCGCGGTGATGACGAGTTCGACGACCTTCGCGAAGCGCTCGACATCGAAGGACTGGTTGCCCTTGCTGTCGTCCTTCAGGAACTTCATCAGGTTCAGCGAGGCGAGGTTGCAGGACGTGTTGTCCAGGTGCATGTACTCGCTGCAGGGGTTCGAGCCGTTGATACGGCCGGACTCCGGGCAGGTGTGCCAGTGGTTGATGGTGTCGTCGTACTGGATGCCCGGGTCGGCACAGGCCCAGGCGGCTTCCGCCATCTTGCGGAACAGCGACTTGGCGTCGACCTCTTCGATGACCTCGCCGGTCATGCGGGAGGTCAGGCCGAACTTGCCGCCCTGCTCGACGGCCTTCATGAACGTGTCGTTCACGCGGACCGAGTTGTTGGCGTTCTGGTACTGGACGGACGTGATGTCGTCGCCGCCCAGGTCCATGTCGAAGCCCGCGTCACGCAGGGCGCGGATCTTCTCCTCTTCCTTCACCTTGGTCTGGATGAAGTCCTCGATGTCGGGGTGGTCGACGTCGAGGATGACCATCTTCGCGGCACGCCGCGTGGCGCCACCGGACTTGATCGTTCCCGCGGAGGCGTCGGCGCCGCGCATGAAGGAGACGGGGCCCGAGGCGTTGCCGCCGGAGGACAGCAGCTCCTTGGAGGAGCGGATGCGGGAGAGGTTCAGGCCGGCACCGGAGCCGCCCTTGAAGATCATGCCCTCTTCCTTGTACCAGTCGAGGATCGACTCCATGGAGTCGTCGACGGACAGGATGAAGCACGCGGAGACCTGCTGCGGCTGCGGGGTTCCGACGTTGAACCACACAGGGCTGTTGAAGCTGAAGATCTGGTGCAGGAGGGCGTAGGCCAGCTCGTGCTCGAAGATCTCGGCGTCGGCGGGCGAGGCGAAGTACCTGTAGTCCTCGCCGGCCTTCCGGTACGTCTTCACGATGCGGTCGATCAGCTGCTTGAGGCCGGTCTCGCGCTGCGGGGTGCCTACGGCACCACGGAAGTACTTGCTGGTGACGATGTTGACCGCGTTCACCGACCAGAAGTCGGGGAACTCGACGCCACGCTGCTCGAAATTGACCGAGCCGTCGCGCCAGTTGGTCATGACGACGTCACGGCGCTCCCAGGCCACCTCGTCGTACGGGTGCACGCCGGGGGTGGTGTGGATGCGCTCGATGCGCAGGCCCTTGTTCGCAGCCGCCTTGGTGCCCTTGGCGCGGGAACTCCGTGCCGGACCGCTCGCCGTCTCTGTCATGCCGCCTCCCTGTACGGGCTAAAACGCCCTGAAGTGCCCCGATGTTCCCGTGGCACGGTGTTCTGTCTGGTGTTGCGGGCACCCTCGCTGCCGCCCGCAACAGGTCTTCGATCGCCGCCGTCCGGCCGGCCCCGGGTCTGCGCCCGGTCCGGCCCGCTGATCAGTCGGCGGCGCCTGCGGGCTCGGGGACCTGAACGGCCTCTCCCGACCCGGCGTTCTCCTGGCTCCCCACGTCCGCGTCGGAGCGTCCCGTCGTCTCCCTCAGTTCCGCGATCGCGGCCTCGAAGTCGTCGAGCGAGTCGAACGCCCGGTAGACGGAGGCGAATCGCAGATAAGCGACCAGGTCGAGCTCCTGCAACGGGCCGAGTATGGCCAGCCCCACGTCATGGGTGGTCAGCTCGGCGCTCCCGGTGGCCCGCACCGCCTCCTCGACCCGCTGGCCGAGCTGGGCGAGCGCGTCCTCGGTGACAGGCCGCCCCTGGCATGCCTTGCGCACACCATTGATGACCTTGGTACGACTGAAAGGCTCGGTGACTCCGGACCGCTTGACCACCATGAGCGAACACGTCTCCACGGTCGTGAAACGACGGGAGCAGTCCGGACACTGGCGGCGCCTGCGGATCGACGTGCCGTCGTCGGTCGTACGACTGTCGACGACGCGGCTGTCGGGGTGCCTGCAGAAGGGGCAGTGCATGAACTCCCAACCCTCCTCACAGCAGACTCAATAGCCTCGCTGGACCTCACGGGCCCCTCGAAGCAGCCCCCAGCATAGGCGATCGCTGGGGACTCGAAGACCCCGGGGACCACAACTTCTGGGCTGCTGTAGCAATCCAAGCACTAGATGTAGGGATCGTCTCGACAAACACGCCGTACACGCGTGTCGCGCCCGTATGGGCATGTGCCGCGCGACCGAGCCGTCACGGGGGGACACCCCCGCACAGGCCGTACCCCTGCGGCGCATGCGGAGATACGGTGGGCACCGCACGGAGGGAGCGTGGTTCTCCCGCACAGATGAGGACCGAGGCGCTGTCGCCGGAATTCCGGGTGGCAGACTGGGGCGACAACCCGCGAGGGCGTCACTCGGCGGTGAAGAGTACAACAATGGGCCCCTTTGTCCGCCAGGCACCGCGTTAGCCATACACCCAGATGCACGATCACGTCAGGCGATCTGCGATTTTTCACTCGAACGTGTGTTTGGCGCAACCTTTCGAAAGCAACTACCGTTGTCCAGCAGGGAGACCATCGAGAGGGGCCGACGTGACCACCACCGCAGACAGTGCCACCATCACTGCCCAGGACCGCTCCCAGGGCCGACTCGAGCCGGTGCATGCGATGAACGAAGCCACGAATCCCGAGGGACACAAGCGGTCCCTGCCGGGCCGACCTCCAGGCATCCGGGCGGACAGCTCCGGACTGACCGACCGGCAGCGCCGGGTCATCGAGGTCATCAGGGACTCCGTGCAGCGGCGCGGCTACCCGCCGTCCATGCGGGAGATCGGACAGGCCGTCGGCCTCTCCAGCACCTCCTCCGTCGCACACCAGCTCATGGCACTGGAGCGCAAGGGCTTCCTGCGCCGCGATCCGCACCGGCCGCGCGCGTACGAGGTGCGCGGCTCCGACCAGGCCGCCGTGCAGCCCACGGACACCGCCGGCAAGCCCGCCGCGTCCTACGTCCCGCTCGTCGGCCGCATCGCCGCCGGTGGCCCGATCCTCGCGGAGGAGTCCGTCGAGGACGTGTTCCCCCTCCCCCGGCAGCTCGTCGGTGACGGCGAGCTGTTCGTGCTGAAGGTCGTCGGCGACTCCATGATCGAGGCCGCCATCTGCGACGGCGACTGGGTCACGGTCCGCCGTCAGCCGGTCGCCGAGAACGGCGACATCGTGGCCGCGATGCTCGACGGCGAGGCCACCGTCAAGCGCTTCAAGCGCGAGGACGGCCACGTCTGGCTCCTCCCGCACAACGCCGCTTACGAGCCGATCCCCGGCGACGACGCGACCATCCTCGGCGTCGATCCCCTGTTCGGGAATTTGCCCGAGGCCCGCGCGCTGATTGAGGAGATCCACGCCCTGGGGCTGCGCATCCTGATCGACCTGGTACCCAATCACACCTCTTCGCAGCACCCCTGGTTCGGCCAGGCGCTGGCCGGCGGCCCCGGCTGCGTCGAGCGGGACCGTTTCATCTTCAGGCCGGGCCGCGGGCCGGACGGCGGGCTGCCGCCCAACAACTGGCGGAGCATTTTCGGCGGATCGGCGTGGACCCGGGTCGTCGAACCCGACGGAATGCCCGGAGAGTGGTACCTGCATCTGTTCGCGCCTGAGCAGCCCGACCTCAACTGGAACAATGCCGAGGTCCGTCGGGAATTCGAGTCGGTCCTCAGATTCTGGTTCGATCACGGCGGCGACGGGTTCCGCATCGACGTGGCGCACGCCATGAGCAAGGCCCCCGGTCTGCCGGACCTGGGGTCGGCAGACATCGAACACATCGGATCGGCCGCCCATCCAGACCATCCCCACTGGGACCGCGAGGGGATCCACGAGATCTTCCGTGGCTGGCGCGCGGTGGCCGACTCCTATTCCGAGCCCCGCATGTTCGTCGCCGAGGCGTGCGCACGCAATGCAGAACGCCTCTCCCGCTATGTCCGGCCCGGGGAGTTACACACCGCCTTCAACTTCGACTACCTGACCAGCCCGTGGCGCGCGGCGCAGATGCGCACGGTGATCGACAAAGCCCTGACGACGATGGGCGCCGTCGGGGCACCGGCGACCTGGGTGCTCTCCAACCATGACGTCGTGCGGCACCTCACCCGCTACGGCCGACCCCAGCCCCCCGGCCAGATGCACGAACTCGCCGATCATCTTCTTGACGACCCGTTCGACCTGGAACTGGGCACGCGCCGGGCACGGGCGGCCGCTCTGCTCACGCTGGCTCTTCCGGGGTGCGCCTACCTCTACCAGGGCGAGGAACTTGGCCTGTGGGAGGTGGAGAACCTGCCCGATGAGGCGCTGCAGGACCCCATCTGGCACCGATCGGGACACACCCACCGGGGCCGCGACGGCTGCCGTGCCGATGCCCTGGTCCGGCGACACCCCACCCTTCGGCTTCAGCCCCGTGGCTGCCCCAGCCGCAGGAGTGGGCGCGTCTCACCGTCCAGGTGCAGCAAGGTGACGAGCAGTCGATGCTGGAGCTGTATCGGCGAGCGTTGCAGATCCGCAGGGCGCACCCGGCCCTGGGTGACGGGTCGTTGGCCTGGGATCCCACCGCTGGATCCGACGTGCTGTCCTTCACCCGTGCCCCCGATTTCCAGTGCATCGTCAACTTCCGTTCCGACGCCCTTCGGCTTCCAGAGCATGACGGTGTGCTCCTGAGCAGCGTCCCCCTGGAGAACGGACGCTTGCCCGGCGACGCGACCGTGTGGCTTACCCGATGAGACCCACGTGACCGCTCCGCTTGGGCCGGCAGCCTCAGCGGGGCGCCGGTCACCGCATCGGCGGTCACCAGACCGATGAACCTGTGTACGGGCAGGTAAAGGACTTCACTGGTCGTTCCGGAGTCACTATGATGACGTGAAGTAATCAGTTGCATCTGTAGCGTCACCATGCGGCGGGCCGGCCATCGCGCCCCTCGCCCGCCCCTGAGCAGCCGGTCACAAAGCCCGTTCCCGGGGAGCGAGCCACTCCACCGGAGTCACCCTCCTTGGAACCTCAGTCGCGACCGCTCTGATCGCCTCTCCTCAGAGCCGGCTACCGGAACCGGTGTTCCGCTGCTCCCAGATCAGCACTCCGCGTCGACGATGCAAGTGACGGAGACCCTCATGGCCACCAGCTACTGGTTCAACGTCCTGGACTACGGTGCGACCGCCAACGGCGTCACCGATGACACCACCGCAATCCAGTCCGCGATCAACGCGGTGCCGTCCTCCGGCGCAACAGTTGTTTTCCCCGCGGGCACCTACAAGATCACCTCCGCGCTGGTGACCCGCTCCAACCTGATCCTGCAAGGAGTCAGTGACGGCTCGTCGGTGATCGCGCAGAGCAGCACCACGGCCCACGGCATCACCGGCTCGGACATCACGAGGCTGACCATCCAGGACCTCACTGTCCGGGGACCGGGCAGCGGCAGTGGCAAGGGGATCCTGCTGACGCGGTCGGCGAACCCCGCGACCGTCTCGCTGTCATTCTCGCGGGTGACGGTGAAGTCCTTCGGCAACACCGGGATCGAGCTGTCCAATCCGATCGTGTCCACGTTCACCGGCGTGACCTCGGCCAACAACGGCAACCACGGCTGGGACATTCACGGTGTCTCCGGAGGTGCGGCGGGGACGAGCTGCTCGTTCATCGGCTGCTACGCCGACATCGTCACCAACGCCGGCTTCCGTCTGGACACGATGGCCTACTGTTCCTTCGTCGGCTGTGCCGCAGACCACTGCGGCATCGGCTACGAGGTGACCGGCGTCGGGAGTCAGGGCATCAGTTTCAGCGGATGCGGAGCCGAATCCGCGGTCAACCGGGGCACCGGGTACGACGGCTACAGTTGGAAGATCAACGCGGCCATCGGTGTGGGCCTGTTCAACTCCTTCACCTACAACAGCCCCAACGTCAGCATCTGGGTCACCGGCGGCGCCCGGGCGGTCAGCATCCTCGGATTCGCCGAGAACACCCCCACCGCCGCGGCGGTCAACTCCATCAAGGTCGATTCCGGCTGCTCGGCCACCCTCGGCGACTTCAGCAACGTCAAACCCCTGTCGCTGGCCGGCAGTACCAACATCATCAACGACACCGCCGGCGGCACCGTCGCCACCGGCTTCGTCTACGGCGCGGACTCCGCCTACTACGAGGGCACCGTCTCCTCCGGCACCGCGCCGACCTCGGCCGAGCACCTGGCGCGCAAGGACTACGTCGACGCCAAGGTCAACCCCGCCCCCGTCACCCTCACCGACGCCCCCACCATCGCCACCAACGCAGCCCTCGGCGACCTCTTCCGCGTCACCCTGGCGGGCAACAGGACCCTGGGCGCACCCACCAACCCCACCAACGGCCAACGCGTCACCTGGGAACTCATCCAGGACGCCACCGGAAACCGCACCCTCACCCTCAATTCGATCTTTGTCCGGGGTACCACCATCCCCACCGTCACCCTCACCACGACGGCCGGCAAGCGGGACTTCCTCACCGCGATCTACAACTCCACCACGAACAAGTGGTACGTCCTCGACTTCGTCAAGGGCTTCTGAGCAGCTGAGACGACCGCGGTGATCCACTTGCCGGAGGGTCCTGAGCGGGGAGAATCGGCTGTAGGGCATGGCGGCAGTCGTCACGCCCTGGGGCGGCAGGTGGCACCCGCGCTACGACGAGGACAACAGCCCCCTCACCGACGCCGGGAGCCCGCCCGCCCCCATCTCCATCGACCGAGCGACGCGGAGATCCGCCTGGTCGATGGGCGCTACAGGAAGCCGAGTGGTGTCATTGGCGGGCCGGCCGACGCGGGGGCAGACGCGTAAAGAGGCTTGGGGGCCTGCATTCGTACGCCAGCACAGACACCTGACCTCCAAGGGCCTGACCCTGCCCGGACACATGCCCGACCTCCGCGGGGCCGGTCCGGGCCGGATCGTCGTGCTGGTGCCCGCGCACAACGAAGAAGCGCTCATCGCCGAGACCCTCGAGTCGCTCGCGGCGCAGACCAGGCCTGCGGACGAGGTCATCGTCGTCGCCGACCGCTGCACTGACCGCACCGCTCAGATCAGCACAGCCCACGGCGCGAAGGTCGTTGAGACGGTCGCGAACACACAAGACAAGGCAGGTGCGCTCAACCAGGTCCTGAGCGAACTGCTGCCACGGCTGTCCGACGACGACGGCGTCATGATCATGGACTCCGACACCTCGTTGTCCTCCGAGTTCATCGCCCGGGCGGCCCGCCGCCTGCACGAACAGGAACCCGGCCTCCCACCCATCGGCGGCGTGGGCGCCGTCTTCTTCGGCTACCCCCTGCGCGGCCTGGTCTGCCACCTCCAGAACAGCGAATACGTGCGCTACGCACGCGAACTGCACCGACGCCACGGCCGCGCCGACGTCCTGACCGGCACCGCCTCCCTCTACCCGGCCAAGGCACTGCGCCACGTCCACCGAGCCCGCACCGAACACACCCTGCCCCGAGGGGACGCCGTCTACGACGTGCAGTCGCTGACCGAGGACAATGAGCTGACCCTCGCACTCAAACACCTCGGATACCGCTGCGCCTCCCCGTGCGCCTGCATCGTGGGCACCGAGCTCATGCCGACCTGGTCCCGGCTCTACTACCAGCGGCTGCGGTGGCAACGCGGTGCCCTGGACAACCTCCGGGCCTACGGCCTCACGCGCGTCACCTTGCCCTATGTGTGCCGGCAGGTGCTCACCTATCTGAGCGTGGCCTTCGTCCCCTTCTTCCTCACCGTCCTGGGGTACTACACCGTCACCAAGAAATTCCCCGGACTGCCGTGGTTCTGGGTCGCGATCACCGGCATCGCCGGTTTCGAACGCGTCTGGGCAGCCAAACGCGGCGGCTGGAAGGCCTTGCTGCTCGCCCTCGCGATCGTGCCGGAAGTCCTCTTCGACCAGTTCCTCAACGTGGTCTACGCCAAAGCGCTCATCGACATCCTGACCCGCACCGACGCCACCTGGGAACAAACACGCGGCCGCAAGAAACGCCTCAGGAAGCTGCTGGTCACGACCTGCGGTCTGCTCCTCCTGCTGGCCGCCGCCATGGGCCTGGCGTTCGCCTGCATCGCGCTCGGCATCGCATGGCACCTGATCGCTATCTTTGTGCTCTCCGGTGTCGCCGCAGCCGTCATCCGCCTCAGCCGCCTGTACCCCCTGGGGCTGTTGCTGTCTCTGCCCAGCGGGGAACCGAAGCACGACGAGATGCCACCCTGGCCTCAGCCAGGGTGGCCAGCACCGGCAACGACCGGCCCCCGCAGCCACCGTTGACCAGTCACGGCAGCCGCTACCGATCAGGAAGGCCGGCCGCCGGGCCGCCTCTACGCAAGCAGGGGATTGACGCCGGCTCCTGAACGCCGACTGCGACACGACATTGCGTTGCGGCTCCCCGGCGCGGACATCCGTCTGCGCCGGATCATGGACGCCATCCTCTACGTCGACCGGACCGGGATCCCATGGCGGTATCTGCCGCACGACTTCGCCCCATGGGAAACCGTGTACGGATACTTCGCCGCCTGGCAGAAGGACGGCGTCTTTGACCAGCTCAACAGTCTCCTGCGGCGCCTGCAACGGAAGGCCGAGGGGCGCGATGTCGAGCCCAGCGCCTGCGTTCTCGACGCCCAGAGCATCAAGACCTCGGCCAATGTGCCCGCGGCCGGCCAGGGCATCGACGCGGGCAAAAAGAGCACAGGCCGCAAACGGCACATCGGCGTCGACACACTCGGCCTCCTCCTGGCCGTGCTGGTCACCGCCGCCAGCGTCTCCGACAACTCCGGTGGCATCCACCTGCTCTCGGACATTGCTGCAGGCCACCCCCGCGTCACGAAAGCAGTGCCAGCGTCACGATCCTGCAAGCCGCGCGCTCCGTATCCGGCCCGCCCCCATGGCGCGCCTGCAGGCCGAGGAGGAGCGGCGCTTCGCCGAGTTGTACAGGAAGCCGTCATGAGGCTTTCAGGGCGTTCCGGCCGACGACCTCGACGAGCCGTGGCTGAGGTGGATGTTCCCCCAACCCCGATGGCGCCCGACCCCGGACGCCCGACTGGACGCCCTGCCCCGCACCGTCTTCGTGGACGCCGTGGCCGCGGTGAAGCCCGGTCGCCCCATCAAGGTGACCACATACGTCGAGACGGTGGAGTTGTCCCCGAACGCTCGCGCTCGCGCTCGCGAAGGAGGTCGGCGCATGCGTCCGCGTGGGAGGCCGGCCTCGCCGTAGCCCGCGACTACGCGAACGTGCACGGCCACCTTTAAATCCGCAGTTGCAGAGTGTTGAGCTGACGCCTCTTGCTGGGGCAGTTTGGTCAGTGACCCACCGACGACCTGCTCCATTACAGGCCCTCGCACCCGTCTGGTGGCCCTTCACCACTCCCCGAGCAACAGACCATCTGGCACGCATGAGGCAACTGGCACGGCACGCCATGCGGGACGCCTCCGGCGCTCCTAGTCTGGCGCCACTCGGGGCCGTCACGGAGGTACCCCATGCCCGAACCATCCGGAGCGGCGCCATCTCCTTCGGCCTGGTCACCGTGCCGATCAGCGTGCAGTCGGCGACCGAGAACCACTCGATCCAGTTCCACCAGTACCACCTGGAGGACATGGGCCGGGTGCGGGTGCGCAAGGTGTGCGAGCTCGAGGACCGCGAGGTGGCCCAAGCCGAGATCGGCAAGGGCTACGAGTACGCGCGTGACCAGGTCGTGGCGATCACAGATGAGGACCTGAGCAATCTGCCGCTGCCGACGGCGAAGGCCATCGAGATCGCCGCGTTCGTGCCCCTTCAGAGCATCGACCCGATCCGGATCGGCGAGGGCTACTACCTCTCCCCCGACGGGACCGTGGCGGCCAAACCGTACAAGCTGCTGGTCCAGGCCCTGGGCAGGTCGTCGAAGGTGGCGATCGCCAAATACGCGTGGTCCGGCCGGGAACGCTTGGGCATGCTGCGCGTGAAGGACGACGTGATCGTGCTCCATTATGGACAGGGTTTGCGGCTGTCCGTTGTCCGCACTGCCGGGCTGGATGTTCTTGCCGATTTGCGCGGCGCGGATCGCGTCGACGTACCCGCTCGGGCCGGTGCCGAGGGCGACGACGCCGTAGGGCGTGCTCATGAGGTGCCCCTTTCCAGGGTGTTCGATGGCTGGCTCGTGGAGCGAGGGGTCATGCGGCGCGGTGGTGGGGTGCCAGGGTGGCGTGGATCTGGTCGCGGATGTCGGCGAGGACGGCTTCGTCGCTGCGGTGCAGGTACACGGTGGCAGTGGTGCTGATGTGGATGATCGCGGTGATCACCCGAGCCAGCGTTGCCGCGTCGGCGGCACCGATGTACTCGTTGCGGGTGAGCAGGCCGGTGATGCCGTCCTCGAGGCGGCCGGCAAGGGTTAGACCCGCTTGCCGGTAGGGCTCGGCCGGGTCGCCGAAGACGAGTTCGTGCAGGTATGTGCGGCCGTTCTCGATGTGCTCCCTCAGGCACTCCACCACGGGACGGATGAGAGCGACGACCGGCTCCAGCACGCCCTGCCCGACGGCGGCGTCCGCGGCGGCGAGGCCGACGTCGATGGCGGCGGCGAACTTCTCGTTCTGCACCATGATCAGCAGTTCGGCCTTTGTGGACGCGTACAGGTAGAGGGTGCCGATCGCGACGTCGGCCCGGTGGGCGATCTGCTGCGTCGTGACCTTGCTGACGCCGTGTTCGGCGAACAGCTCACGGGCCGCGGTCATGATGCGCTCGCGCTTGGCCTGTTTGGCCCGCTCGCGGCGCCCGATCGGCATGTGGCCGCGTCCCATGGGGCCTCCCTTGACAATAATTCTGAGTGCACTCATAATTGAGTGTACTCAGGCTGGCCGAGTGGGGCGAGACCGACTTGGTCTCAGACCTGGATAAATAGGATGAAGGCAAGGAGAGACGCCCCATGAGAGCGTTCGTCGTCACCAAGTACAAGGAGCCGCTGCAGGAGGCGGACGTCCCCGAGCCCACCGTGGGGGAGCACGACGTACTGGTGCGGGTGGAGGCCGCCGGGCTGAATCCGCTGGATGAGAAGATCCGCGCCGGTGAGTTCAAGCAGATCCTGCCCTACAAGCTGCCACTGATCTTGGGCAACGACGTCGCGGGCACCGTCATCAATGTCGGGACGGCGGTTCGCGGCTTCAAGCCCGGAGACGAGGTCTACGCCCGGCCCGACCAGGACCGCATCGGCACGTTCGCCGAACGCATCGCCGTCGCGGAGGGCGACCTGGCGCTCAAGCCCGCTTCGATCAGCATGGAAGAGGCCGGCTCGCTGCCGCTGGCGGCGCTCACGGCGTGGCAGGCGCTGGTGGAGCGCGGGAAGGTGCGGCCCGGGCAGAAGGTTCTGATCCACGCCGGCGCCGGCGGGGTCGGTTCGATCGCGATCCAGCTCGCCTCGCACCTGGGTGCGAGCGTCGCCACGACCGCCAGCGGTTCCAACGCGGACTTCGTGCGCGCGCTCGGCGCGGACACGGTGATCGATTACCGCACCCAGGACTTCGAGCAGCTCCTGACCGGCTACGACCTGGTGTTTGACAGCCTCGGTGGTGAGAATCTCGAGAAGTCCCTGCGGGTGCTCAAGCCCGGCGGCAAGGCCATCGGGATCGCCGGTCCCCCGGACCCCGCGCTCGCCCGCGAGGCCGGCCTGAACCCGCTGCTGCGCCTGGCGGTCGCAGCCCTGAGCCGCAAGATCCGCAGGCAGGCGAAGAAGCTCGGGGTGACGTATGAGTTCCTGCTCATGCGCGCCAGCGGCGACCAGCTCCGCCAGATCACCACCCTCATCGACCAGGGCGTGGTGCGTCCGGTCGTGGGAAAGGTGTTCGGCTTCGACCAGACCCCCCAGGCGCTGCAGTCCCTGTCCCAGGGTGGCATCCGCGGCAAGGCCGTCATCACCGGCAACAGCTGACCCGCCGCAACCGCGACGGTCGACACAGAACACACAGCGACACAGAACACGCAAGGAGAATCCGTCATGAGCAGCACCGACACCCCGAACGAAGCCGTCATCACCTCCTACGCGAAGGCCCCGGCCCGCACCGTCAGCGCCGGTGGCGTCACCTACGCCTACCGCGAGCTGGGCCCGAAGGGCGGCATCCCCGTCGTCTTCTTCGTCCACCTCGCCGCGACCCTGGACAACTGGGACCCCCGCATCGTCGACCCCATCGCCAAGGGCCGTCACGTCATCGCCTTCGACAACCGCGGTGTCGGAGCCTCCACCGGCCAGGTGCCGGACAGTGTCGAGGCGATGGCCGACGACGCCTACACCTTCATCAAGGCGCTCGGGTACGACAAGATCGACGTCTTCTCCTTCTCCCTCGGCGGCATGGTCGCCCAGGCCCTGGTGGTGAAGCACCCCGAGCTCGTCCGCAAGCTCGTCCTCACCGGCACCGGGCCCAAGGGCGGCAAGGACATCGACAAGGTCGCCAGAGTCACCTACTGGGACATCCTGCGCGCCACCCTGACCCGCTCGGACCCCAAGGAGTTCCTGTTCTTCAACCGCAACGCCACCGGCAAGCCCGCCGCACGCGCGTTCGTCAACCGGCTCAAGGAGCGCACCGTCGACCGCGACGCGGACATCAAGACCAAGGCGTTCCAGACACAGCTGAAGGCGATCAAGAAGTGGGGGCGCTCCGCCCCCGACGACCTGTCGTCGATCACGCAGCCCACCCTGATCGCCAACGGCGACAACGACCGCATGGTGCCCTCGGTCCTGTCCGAGGACCTGCACCGGCGCATCAAGGACAGCCAGGTGATCATCTACCCCGACTCCGGGCACGGCGGCATCTTCCAGTACCACCAGGAGTTCGCCCCCGTAGCGGTCGAGTTCCTGGCCCGATGACCACCACCTGACCAGGGAAGAGAAGGGCAACACCATGAGCACGTCACCGGCCGTCGCACCCCTGGACGTGAAGAAGCACCTCACCTCCTCGATCCTGCTGTGGGTGCGCACCGACCAGCCCCGCCAGAGGGGCATGGACCACTGGAAGGGCCCGCACTCAGGGATCATCTCCGCCACCCCGGGCCTATGGAGGAGTACCGGCAGATCCACCTCGCCGAGCACAACCCGGGCCGGTGGCCGACCACCGACGGGGTCCAGACCGCGATCCCCGCAGACCGGAAGATCGACGGCGTCGCGGAAGTCACCTTCCAATCGGCGCTCGCACCCCTGAAAGGGCGCAAGCAGACGAAGTTGGCCTACGCCGACGAGATCAACGTGTTCCGCCGCACCCTGCTCTACGCCGGCCCGCCGAACTCCTCTCGGTGGTACGACGTCGCAGGCCCCGGGCAGACGGTCGGTGCCCGCGCGCTGATCTACCTGCGCCGCAGGGACGGGGTCGGCGCCGGCGCCTTCCGGAAGTTCGTCAACGAGCAGCTCGCCCCCGCCCTCGCCGGCACCGGAGTGCTGAAGGAACTGCGCACGCAGACGTTCCTGCCCTGGCTCGAAAAGCTCTGGGACACCCCGGACGTCGCCCACGACAACCCTCACGACCAGCGCTTCCACGCCTCGGTCAGCCTCGGGTTCACCGACACCGCGGCACGGGACGCCTTCTTCACCGGCCACGTGCTCGAGGACCTGTCCAACCGGCTGGCACCGCACGTCTCCGCGATCCATGCCTACGACGTCACCGCCGCCCTGACCTACGTCAAGAACGGCGAGATCCTCCCGCACTACCAGGAGTGAGCAGCGCAGGTGGGAAGCGGGCCCAAGTGAAGAGATCACGTCGGGACCGAAGAAAAATGTCAGGCGTTCGTGCTGCGCAGGTCCGGGTAAAGCGCCTCGACCGGGCCGCTCAGAGCCGCCTTGACCCCCTTGGTCAACTCGTCGGCCAGGACCTCGTATTCGCCGGCCTCGACGGCGTCGTAGACCGTCGTCACCAGCTGCGTCGGCAGCATCTTGGGCCCGTCAGCGTGCGCGGCCATGTCGGTGTCGACGTAGCCCATGTGCACACCCGTCACGTGGACGCCCATGGGTGCGAACTCGATGCGCAGCGAGTTGGTGGCCGACCACAGTGCGGCCTTGGACGCGCTGTAGGCGCCGCCGAAGGCATACCAGCTGGCAACCGAGTGCACGTCGATGAGGATCGACCCCTGCTTGGCGGCGAGGAGCGGTGCGAAGGCGCGGGCGAGGAAGACCGGCCCGAAGAAGTTCGTCTCCATGTTCGCCCGGATGTCCGCCTCGGTGACGTCCAGCAGGCTCGCGCTCGGCGGGGTGACGCCCGCGTTGTTGACGAGCACGGTGACATCCGCCGCGTCGGCGACGGCCGCGTCGATCGACGCGCGGTCGGTGACGTCGAGAGTCAGGGGGACGATGCGTTCATCGTCCCAGGCACGGGGGGAACGGGCGGTGGCGTAGACCTTGGCGGCGCCGCGAGCCAGGGCCTCGTGGACGAGGTGGGTGCCGATACCGCCATTGGCGCCGGTGACGAGGACGACTGCTCCATCGAGAGAGGGCATGGGTGTTCCTTCGTTCCAAGGGGATGTGAAGTGCGTGGCCTCGCACGGATGGAGCAATGACTCCTCGCCCTGCCGTGGAAGAATGAGCGCAGCCGTATTCGAGCCCACGCGATAGCGACTGTAATCATAACTGACTACAGTCAGAATATTCCCCTGGAGGACACCGTCATGCCTGTCGCCCCCCAGTCGGTCGGACGGCGCGAGCGGAACAAGCAGGAGAAATTCGACCGCATTGTCGCTGCCGCCAGTGAACTGTTCGCCGAACACGGCGTCGATGAGGTCACGACCCAGCAGATCGCCGACAAGGCCGACATCGGCACCGGGACCTTGTTCCTTTATGCCAAGACCAAGGGCGAACTCCTCCTGCTTGTGCAGAACGCCAAGTACGCCGAAGCACTTGAGCAGGGCCGGGCGGACGCCGAGGCCATCCCAGGCGTGCTGGACGCGGTGATGGCGATCGTCCGGCCGATCGTGGAGTGCAACCGCACCCAGATCGACAACGGACGCACTTACCTGCGAGAGATGGTCTTCGGCGACCCTGAGGAACCCCGGCACAGCGCGGCACTCGCCATCGTCGCGCAGGCCGAGGAGGCCATCGCCGCCGTGCTGCGCCGAGACGAGCGGGTCACGGAGGGCGACGCCGCGACGCTGGCACACATCGTGTCCGCCGTGATGTTCCTCAGCACGGCGGCGAGCGTGAACATCGCCTTGAGCGTCGAGGAGATCGTGCAGGACATCCGAGGGCAGGTTGACGTCTTGCTGCCTCGCTGAAGCGCGGCCCAGCCTCAGGCCCAGGCGACCATCTGGGTGGCCCTCGGCTGCGTCATGGCCCGAATCCATAAACGGCAGGTCATCCGGCCGCGGCTGCCCATTCCGGCGTGGCCGGAGGGGCGGGCGGGCGGAGGGTAACCGCCACCGCGTGCTCGGGCCGCACACGCGTTCGCCGTAGCATCGAGGCGGGTTATCGGCGCACTATCGTCGGAGCCTTGAGTCCCCCATCAGCGAGCGCAGCCGAGGACACGGTGACAGACACCCACAGAGCGGCCCGGTTCGACCACACCGCCGTCGACGGCATCCGGGTGCTCACCGTGCGCGGCGAGATCGACCACGATGTCAAGGATGTGCTCAGCGAGGCCCTGCTGTCCTTTGACGGCGCGACGCCGCGGACCGTGGTGGACCTCAGTGGCGTGACCTTCATGGACTCCAGCGGCATCAACGTCTTCGTCGCCGCCCACCAGAGCATGAGCGACGCTCAGGGGTGGCTGCGTATGGCCGGCGCCCAGGAGTCGGTGCTGCGGCTCCTTCAGATCGTCGGCCTGGACCAGGTCATCGGCTGCCATTCCACCGTCGAGCAGGCCCTGACCGCCTGACCCGCGGTGTGCCCGGTCGCGGCGTTCTAGCCGGCTTCCCCGTCTGAGGCCTCCTGCTGGCGTGACCGCCGGTGTACAGCCGCGTCTAGGAGTTGTCCGGTCGATCATGTTCGGAGCCAGATGACGAGTGCTGCCGCGGTTGCTGTCCCGAGGTAGACGTAGCCGCGCTTGTCGTATCGGGTGGCGACGGCTCGGGCGTTCTTGAGCCGGTTGATGGACCGTTCGACAGTGTTGCGTTTGTTGTACCGTTCCTCGTCGAAGCCGGGGGGCCGTCCTCCGCGTGAGCCTTTGCGCAGGCGGGCGGCTTGACTGTCGGTCTTCTCCGGGGTGCTGTGCCGGATACCGCGTCGTCGCAGGTACTCGCGGCAGGGCCCGTTGCTGTATGCCTTGTCAGCCGCGAGGCTGTCGGGCTTCTTGCGTGGCCTGCCCGGCCCGATCCGCGGCACTCGGATCTTCTCCGGAACGACCTGGAACTGAGTGCAGTCCGCTTGTTGCCCTGGTGTGACGATCAGGGACAGTGGGCGGCAGCGGCCGTCCGCACTCAGGTGCAGCTTGGTGGTGAACCCGCCGCGCGAGCGGCCCAGGCCCTTACCTCTTGCACTACCTCCACCAGGCGACGAGGCTCTGCCACGGCGTCTCGTCCCGGTGTTCTGTCCGCACGTCCCCTTTTGCGCCGGGAGTCGGCGGCGGGTCGGTGCGAGCACCGGCGGCGTGCTGACGCGCCCGAACGATCGCGGAGGCGACCGAGACGTCCCAGTCGATCTCCCCGGCCGCGTCGGCCTCGGGCTGGACCTGCTGGAGCAGGTTTTCCCAGGTTCCATCGGTCGACTACAGCCGGTGCCGTTCATAGACCGGCTTCCACGGCCCGAACCGTTCGGGCAGGTCACGCCGCTGCAGGCCGGTCCGCACCCGGTGCAGAATCCCGTCGATCACCTGCCGGTGATCCCACCACCTGCCGCAACGGCCGTTGCTTACCGGCAGGAACGGCCGCAGCCGTTCCCACTCGGCATCCATGAGATCACCCTGCCCCATGTGCAAGTCAACGACCCAGGCAGGGAACGGTCACATAGTCGGCCGGACAACTCCTAGCCGCACCTAGCATGGTCGTATGCGATCCGGTGCGGGGGAACGTGACGGTACGGACATGTGGGAGGTCGCTCTTCCGGAGCGGCCGCTGCAGGTGCGTGGGGTCCAGATGGCCGGCTTTCGGGACCGGGGAGTGGTGCCGATCGATCTGAGGGTGATTCCGCAGCCCGCGGTGAGTCTGGCGCTGGAGTTCGGTTCGGGGATGCCGTTCGTGGAACAGGACGGTGGGTGGCAGTTGCGGGGAAATATCGTTGCCGGGCTCGGGGCCGGGGCGTCCGGCGCGGTGCGGGTGCGGGGTGGGAGTTACGAGGGTGTGCAGGTGAGGCTGTCACCGCTGGTCTCGCGTGCGGCGCTGGGGGTTTCGCCCGCCGAGTTGGACGGGGCCGTGTTCGGGCTGGAGGAGCTGTGGGGTCGGGAGGCCTCGCGGATCCGGGAGGGGCTGGACAACGCCTCCACCTGGGAGCAGCGCTTCGCGCTGACGGACGCGCTGCTGGCCCGGCGGATCGCCGAGGGGCCGGCTGTGGACGCCGAGGTGGGGTGGGCGTGGCGGCGGATCGTCGCGAGTCAGGGTGTGGTGAAGGTCGAGGGCCTGGCGACTGAGGTCGGCTGGAGCCGGAAGCGCCTGTGGGCCCGGTTCCGGGCGCAGATCGGTCTGCCGCCCAAGCGCGCCGCGGATCTGGTCCGGTTTGACCACGCCGTGCACCGTCTGACCGCCGGTGAACCCGCCGCTCTGGTCGCGGCGGAGAGCGGCTACGCCGACCAGTCCCACCTGCACCGCGACATCGTGGCGCGGACCGGGGCGACGCCGGTGACGGTGGTGGGTGACCCGTGGCTGGAGGTCGACGACGTGGCCTGGAGCGACTGACGGAACAATTCTTCAAGACACCGGCCGCCGAACTGGTGATGCTGCGCGTATGTCGAACTCACACGATCTTCTCCCCCGCCCCCGCTACGGTGTCGACGCTCCGGCGTTCCCCGCCCTGACCGGTGCCGTTGGCGTCGCCTGCTGCCTCGCCGCCACCCGGTGGCGGCCGAGTCGACGTGGACGAGCCACCACGGCCGCCATCGGCGCGGCGGTGCTCGCGTCCACCGGGGTGTACCTGCACACCACGCTGCGCGGCAAATTCCGCTTCTGGGAGCGGGAGCTGGACCGGATCGGCCTGAAGGGCGGCGAGCAGCTGCTCGACCTCGGCTGCGGTCGCGGCATGGTGCTGATCGAGGCAGCGACGCGGCTGCCGAAGGGACGTGCCCACGGCGTCGACCTGTGGACCGGCGACCAGAGCGGCAACAACCCCGCGGCCACCCTGGCCAACGGCGCGGCGGCCGGGGTGGCTGGCCGGGTCGAGGTGCACACGGCCGACATGACCGAGCTGCCGTTCGAGGACGCGTCCTTCGACGTAGTGACGAGCGCGATGGCCATCCACAACATCCCCTCGCGCGAGGCGCGCCGCAGTGCCGTGGACGAGGCGATGCGGGTGCTGCGCCCCGGCGGGCAGCTGGTCGTCGCGGACTTGTGGTGGGCGCTCAAGGACTACACAGCGCACCTCGGAGAGGGCACGCTGCGCCCGCTCGGGCCCGGGTACTGGTACGGCGGGCCGTGGTTCGCCGTCACGCTGTTCCGTGTCGTTAAGGAGTCGGCCCCAACAAGTGAGGAGCCGTGCTGACCGCGCGACCGCAGCATTGGCTGCTACTCCTGTCCTCGCTCGCGTCCGTCGCGCTGTTCACAGTCGTGACGCCCCCCTCGGGCTGGCGGTCGCCGTGGCGCTGGACGCCTTCGTGCTGCGGACGGTGGTTCGTCCCGGCGGTCATGCACCTGTGCGGACACGCCAACTGGTGGTTGCCCGCCTAACTGGACCGCCGCCTGCCGCACTTGACGGTCGAGCCGCCAACGGAGGAGGAGCAGCCCACCCACGCGCCGGGACCCGCCCTGGTGTGACGGGCGGAATTCCTCGCGCCCGTCGGCCGCAGCTTCGTCAATCAGCTCCACCAGACGCAGCCAGCCCGGGGCGGACGTGTCCTGGCGCTCGGTGTGGAATTCGGCCCGGGCTCGCAGATGCGGCCTGGACTGGTCGAAACACTCGCAAGCATCCTGGCGAATTCCGCGTCGCTCCGGACCGAATCCGACTGTCACCCCAGCGGTTCACCTGGAGATGCGGCTCTCTCCCCCTCGTCATGGCACAAAGATACGAGGGCGCCGCAGACCCCATGAGGCCGTCACGTCGCCTGTGGGGCCCGGCCTCGCCGGTCACCGTGGTGTGACATCAGCGGCGCAGCAGGGTGACGACACCAGCAGCGTCGTCACCCTGATCCACTTCTGAGCTTGTTCCGCTTTGACGGACACCATTGGTGTGGTGGTCAGGCTGCGCGTGCGGTCTCGTAGTCGGCGGGACTTCGGTAGCCGAGGCTGCTGTGCAGTCGGTGCAAGTTGTACCAGCCCTCGATGAAATCGAAGATCGCGGTCCGGGCGGCGGCCCGGCTGGGCCAGGAGCTGGTGCCGAGCAGTTCCCTCTTGATGGTGGCGAAGAACGACTCGGCGAGCGCGTTGTCCCAGCACTGTCCGGTGCGGCCGACCGACAGACATACTCCCAACTGGTCTGCCAGCGTTGCGAGTTGGTGACTGGTGTACTGGCAGCCGCGATCCGAGTGAAAGATCACCGGACCGATAGGGCGACGCTGTCGGCAGGCGGCCGTGAGGGCATCGGCGACCAGATCGGTCCGCAGGTGGTCGGCCGTCGCCCAGCCGACCACTCGACGGGAGGCTATGTCGATGACGGTGGCCAGATAGAGCCAGCCCTCGTCCGTGGCGATGTAAGTGATGTCGCCGCACCAGCGGGCATCCAGGCCGGCAGCATCGGGCTGGAAGTTGCGCAGGACGAGATCGGGCCGCAGGGCAGCTCGTGGATCGGGGATCGTCGTCAGGTGCCGTCGTCTGCGGTGTAGGCCCTGCAGGCCGGCAGCCCGCATCAGCCGCGCGACGCGTCGGCGGCCGCATCCGGCGCCTGACCGCTTGAGCACAGCATGGACGCGTGGGGCGCCGTAGGTTCCCCGCGATCTCGTGTGGACGTCGGCAATCTGTTCCGCCAGCTCGGCGTCACGGACCGCGCGGGGACCAGGCCTGGCAACGCGGCGGGCATAGAAGGCGGTCCGGGAGACCTTCAGCAGCTCACACGCTCGTTTCACGCTGTGACCTGCACGCTTCTCCGCCTCGATGAACGGGTGCACCGTCACCGGGTCTCCTTGATGCTCCTATGTCAAGCAGCCAGGCTGATGGGCGTTTTTGGTCGCGGGTTGAGGGGTTGGTCGAGGTCGGCTTGGTCGGCGAGCAAGGCCCGGTAGACGCGGTCCGAGATGCGACGCCGCAGCAGACGCAGGGCCTCCGTCTTGGTCTTGCCGGCGGTGAGTTGCTTGGCGAAGTAGGCGGCGCCTTCGCCGTCGCCTCGCACCTGGGTCACGGCGATCATGTGGAGAGCATGGTTGACGGTGCGATTGCCGCCCCGGTTGAGCCGAACGCGGACCTTGTTGCCTGACCAGACGGGGATCGGGGCTGTGCCGTTGAACCGGGCGAAGGCGGCCCTGGAGACGAACCGACGGGCGTCGGCGGCCTCTCCGATGATGACCGCGGCGCCCAGAATTCCGCAGCCGGGGATCGCCAGCAGATGCGGTGCTCGGGCGGCGACCAACCGACGGATTTGGCTCTCCAGCGCGTTGATGCGTTCCGAGAGGCGGCGGCAGTCCGCGACCAGTTCGGCAGCGATGGCCGCGAGCGTCCCGTGATGCTGGATCAAGGCTTGGGCCAAGTGGTCCAGGACGCACAGGCGGCGCAGGCCACGCGAGGCGACGGCCAGCCCCGGGTCCAGCTCGTGCAGGAACCAGCGCAGCTTGTTGCCGATCGCGGTGCGCTGGGCCACCAACGAGCGCCGATGGTCGACCAGCAGTTTGATGTCCCGGCTCGGCCCGTCCAGACATGCCTTAGGCAGGTCGGGCTCGCGCAGAGCGACCCGGGCCACTGCTTCGGCGTCGATCGGGTCGGACTTCCCGCGCTCCCGGGCCGAGCGTCGCGCGCCGGCCATCAACCGGGTGTGCACCCGCACCACCGCGTGTCCACTGTTGAGCAGGTCGGCCTCGAATCGGCGGGTCAAGTGGCGGCAGTCCTCGACTGCTACCAGCACCGGACCGAAGCCGTGCAGCCAGGCCAGCGCCTTGAGATGGCCAGCGGGCCGGGCCGCCACGGTCAGTTCCGCCAGCCGCTTCCCCAGCGGATCGACCGCCACCAGCGTATGCGTGTTCTTGTGTCCGTCTATCCCGACGACGATCAACGTGCCTCCCTGCGATGATGCCGGATGCTCAGGTGATCGTCCGGCGTCGGGGGCACGCCTCAATCGGGCCAGCGGCAAGCTCCTATCAAGCCACACCGCACCGGACGGCCTGCGACCGGCGGGCGGCACATCGCCGACAAGCCACCGTTGCACGGGGCAGCGAAGAAACGAGCCAGCCCCACCGGACGACAGGATCCTGCCACCGGAGAGCGGCACATCAAGGACCAACCACCAAAGGCGGCTTCGGCCTGTGTCCACCCGCCGATCGCCGACAGCCTGACATTGACGCGAAGAAAGCCGTCGCACGCTTGAGTACCTCGACGTCCTCGCGCAGTCGACGGTTCTCCCGCCGCAGCGCGGCCAGTTCCTCACGTTCACTGCTGGTCAGACCGTCGCGTTCGCCCGCGTCGACCTCGGCCTGGCTGACCCACAGCCGCACCGCGGTCTCGGTCAGGTCGAAGTCCTTGGCGATCTGGCCGACAGAGCGGTCACCGCGTCGGCACAGCTCGACGATCTCGGCCTTGAACTCCGGCGTGAACGAACGGCGAGGCCGAGGCTTCTTCTTCCCCATGCTCTCCATGATGGACATCCTCCCGGGGGCAGAACCCCTGATCTCGAATGTCCGTCAAAGCGGATCAAGCCCACTTCCGAGACTGACACCAGAGTGTTGGCGAACGTGCTGAGCTCGCGACGGAGCCGCTGGAGCCAGGACAGACAGCGGCGGCCTCTCTCTGGGTCAGCATCGGTCGACTGGTGTTCATGACTCCCCATCCTCCCCGCCCGTACCGTGCCTGGCAGCCCACTTGCCCTCATGGGCAGGCTGCGTTGTCCACCGCGCTGACCTGCTTGGTATGGCCTGTGGTCGGGGTCCTGGCGCTCATGGTCGGAGCCGTGGTCGGGGGTGTGGGCAAGCCTGGTCCGCAGGGCTTGCCCACGAGTTGACGGGCTTGCCCAGAGAGGGACCCGGCACGGCATGCGGCGTGTTGCTTCCTTGGTGGGCTCGACCGTTGCCCGGAGGAGTGCACCCGCCGTTGAACCGAGGGGCGGACCGAGGGGCGCAGCACCTTTGGTGGCTCTGCCCGGTGTTCTGCCAGCTCAGGCCCCGCAGGCCAGCCGGGCGCGCCCGCCGACACCTGTTTCTCCGCGACAGCCATAGCGGAGGACTGCTCATCAAGGGCCTGGAGTCCAAGCAGCAGTGTGGACGTACGTGTGACATGCCAACGCTTAACTGCCTGTTCTCTATCCGCTCGTGTGGTCGGACAGGTTCGAACGCGGTCCTGGTTCGGGTGAGTTGTCCGGGGCGGGTGCATGAAGGAAGGGCCTCTTGGTAGCTCGCGGATGTCGAGTCCAGCGAGAACCAAGAGGCCCTGTTGTCGAAGTTTCGCGTGGTCATAGTCACCGAGTCCAGTTCGTCCACTCGTGGGTGTGACTGCCTCGCCCACAGGTTCGGGAACGCCGTCGAGTGGCCGCAGCGCCGGCCTCGATACGGCTCGGACATGAGCGATGCCGAGTGGGCCGTGGTGAGGGACCTGCTACCGGCTCCAGGCCGGCTTTCGGGCCGCGGCGGGCGTCCGGAGGGCTACTGCCACCGGCAAATGATCGACGCGGTGCGCCATCTCGTCGACAACGGCATCAAGTGGCGGGCGATGCCCGCGGACTTCCCACCCTGGCCGCGCGTCTATGCCTTCTTCACCCGCTGGCGGGACGCCGGCCTCGTGACCGAGTTGCACGAACGGCTGCGGGAAGCCGTCCGCACCGGCGAGGGCCGCAGCACCGAGCCGAGCGCGGGGGTCGTGGACTCGCAGTCGGTGAAGGCGGACGCCACCGTCGCCCACGCCTCACGCGGCTTCGACGCAGGCAAGAAGATCAACGGCCGCAAGCGGCACCTGCTCACCGACACCCTCGGACTCCTCCTGGACGTGCAGGTCACCCCTGCATCCACGACCGACCGGGACGCCGCCCGGACCCTTCTGCCCGCGGCAAAGAAGGACTTCCGGCACCTGGCACGGGTCTGGGCCGACGGCGGCTACACCGGCCACCTCACCGACTGAACCGCCCAGCACCTGGGAATCGTCCTCGACATCGTCCGCCGCCCGGACGACGTTCGCGGCTTCCAGCCACTGCCCCGCCGCTGGGTCGTGGAACGGTCCTTCGCCTGGCTCCTGCGCAGCCGGCGCCTGGTCCGGGACTACGAACGACGCACCGACACCAGCGAAGCCGTCATCCGCTGGTCGATGATCGCCCTCATGAACCGCCGCCTGGCCGCCCGGCACCATCATCGGGCTGTTCCCGCTCGGGCAGCGTGAACCTGCCAGGCTTCTCCTCGATCAGCCAGACCCGTTCCACCAGCCGCTTCAGGCGAGCCCTCGCGCCCTCGACGCGGGAGGCGGACGCACTGTCCCAGCCCAGCACCACTGCCGCCCGCCGGGCACCCAACCCGTCGGCTCCGGCCTCCGCAGCGGCGGCCATCACCGCCTGATAGTCCACCGAAAGATCCTCGAGTCCGGCCACGTTCTCCCGATGCTGCACCGCACGGCGCGGTCCTACCTGCTTCCTCCGCGACGGACCGACGGCCGTATCGGCAGGTGCTTCCTCTTCGGCCAGCGCCTCCAAATACTGCTCGAGACCGATCGCCCGGCGCCTGAAGACTTCTTCGGCGTCCGCCAAGTCCTCCCGCACCCGCTCGAGTTCGGCTTCAAGCTCCTCCACTCGCACGGCTGCGGCCTTCCGTCGCGCTTCCAGAACCGCCCGCATCGACGGCATCCGACACCCCCACGGCAACTCGATCAGCAACGAGTCGAGGCTTCCTTGCCAGTCGCAATCCCATACTTGACCAGCCGAATCCGCACACGAGGTTCGGAAAGAGAACGACCTCTAAAGTGCAGGTCAAGCCGGGGTTGCGAGGCTAATCTCGCTGTCCGTGACTATGGCGGCCGAACGCTCACCGCGCTCGCTGAGCACATATCTGTAGAAGGGCTTCACGCTCGCGCCACTCGTCCGGCGGGCGAAGCGCAAAGGTTCCGCTACCGGAACCTCTCGAAATCTTGAATGCCGTCTGCCCGTTGGCCAGAGTCAACGCCGCACTGCCACTTGGACGTACCCCACGCGTGACCGTACGCCGAGGGAACGCCAGCGCTGAAGGTGCAGGTCAAGTCGGGGTTGCGGGGCTATCCCCGCTGTCCGTGACCTTCGACCGCCGGACGCTGATTCCGCTCATCCGGCACTGACGTCAGCTCTTCCACGCTCACTCCGCCATCCATCGCACGCGGGCCCGCCGCGTGCTCGTTCCCCAGGGGGAAACTCGTGTCCACGCTTGCTCTGTTCGTTCTGGCGCTCACGGTCATCGTGGGCCTGGCCGTCGTGGCTGGCCTTGGCTACCTCGCCTACCGCCACCCGGCAATCATCGGTCCGATGACCATCGCGCTGACCGCCGCCGGCGTCATGGTCGCTCTCTCCTTCGGACTTGCCCAGGCCGGTGGACAGGGCGGTGAGGATGGCTCCGGCAGCGTGGTGTCACCGACAGGGCGTGACCGACCGTGGTCGGGGTCCCAGTGCTCCTGGTCGGGGGCGTGGTCGGGGTGGGCAAGTAGTCCGCTACGCCAATGGCGAGCGGGGCGGCACCCACCGCTGGTGCCGCCCCGCTCGCCGTGTTCAGTGCCTGGCAGTCGGGGATCTTGAAATCGGAGTCATCCAGCATGACCGACGTACGGATAGAGACGATCCGTCTTCCCTGATCAGAGCGTCGCCAGAAGAAGCTCTGGAAAGCACCATGCGGTCTCGCGGCCTCGATGAGTTCGGGACGCACAGCGGCTTTTCGCGGGCCGAGGGGCAACGGCGAGATGGCGGCGCGCGGTGACGCAATGCCTCGGAGGTGGGGTGGTCATCGTTTGATGCGTCCGCGGACGGCGAGAACAGTGAGGGCCAGGAGGACGGGTTCGGTGAGCCGGGAGGCCATTTCGGTGTAGGTGCCGGTGGTGGTGAGGTACTGGCCGGAGGAGCGGAAGACGACGGAGTTAACCACCACCCGTACGGATTTCTCCCACCGCTGAGACGTCAGGCGGGAGGTGAGCGGGCCGGTGAGGTTGGCGGGCGCGGGGGTGTCGGTGGTTAGGGCGATGTCCTGACCGGTGAGCCGTCCGGTGGTCGCGGGCTTCGGATCGGATCCGGGCAGGCCCCACAGCATCATCACCAGGACGGTGGCGGCCATGGCGCCCAGCAGCCAGCCCAGGGCACGGGAGGCACGCAGTCCGTAGCCGGAGAGCGCCCAGTACACGGCGAGCAGCGTCCGCTCGGGCGCCGGCCGGGTCGCATCGAGGCGGCGCATCGTCATCTCGCCGTAGTAGAAGTCCGCGGCGTCGGGTTCATTCTTGCCGTCCTCAAAGGACTTGCGCAGCTGCCGGTAGACCGGCGCGAGCGCCGCCGGGGCGTGCACCTCGGCTCCACCCGGTGCGGGTGTCCAGTTGGGGTGGTGCTGGGCGGCGCGCCAGTGGTGTTCCTCGGCCAGGGTACGCCGTTTGCTCCACCGCAGTCCGGCGGGGGCGGGGGCGAGCGGGCACTGGTCTTCCAGGCGGAGCTGGTCCGGGTGGAGGGTGCCGAAGAACCGACACTCGGTCAGGTCCACGTTGTGCAGCGCCAGATGGGCGGCGTCCGCCCCGGACAGCGACACCATCCGCACCGCCGGGTCCGCCGGCGCGCTCGGGGCGGTGCCGACCAGCCCGCCCTCCGGCAACACCCCAAGGGGGGTGGTGAAGGGGGCCGTCTTGCTGGTGACAGTCAGCGGTGAGTCCATGACGGCATCTGTGAGGTCCACGACGGCGTAGCGCAGCCGCAGAGCAGCCTTGGCATCCCAACGCGTCCCCACGCACACGACGCCCGCCGCCACCTCCACCGTCACGGGTGCCCCGAAGTGCGCCCCGGACAGATTCACCTTCCGCTGACAGACCAAGGGACCCAGCCGCGACACCGTCATGAACTGCGCCTCGCCGAACAAGGCGTCGCGGGAGAACTGCGCCCCGCCGTACAAGGCGTTGCCGGAGAACTGCGCCTCGCGGAACCAGGCTTCGCCGGAGAACTGCGCCCTGCGGAACCCGACGATGCCGAAGAACTGCACCCCGTTGAACCCGGCGATGCCGGAGAACTGCGCCCCATCGAACGCGGCGGAGTCGGAGAACTGCGCCCCGTCGAACTCGGCGCGACCGAGACGAGGCGGGGAAGTAGTGGATTCGCGTAGCGCGCCCAAGAGCTCGTCCAGGAGCTGGGGCGAGAAGCGGGTGCCTCTGTGGTCGACGTCGCTGCCGGGTGTGAGAGTGGCGAGATAGGCAGCGCGATCGGCATCTGTCAGATGCTCCAGACACGCCCCGTACGGCTCCACTCCACGACCACGGCAGCCGACCGGATCCGTGCCCGGGTCGACACCATGGGCGCAATACGGCCACAGCGGGGGCGATGATAGGCCAGGGCTCGTCATGTCCGCTGGGACGTGCAGCGAGCAAGCGCTGGTTGCCTCCCGTTCTCGCGTACATCGGGCGCACGTCGAAATGACGTCGCATCTCGGATCAGGCACATCTTCCGTGAAGGCGACTGTCAGTGAAGCGAGGGCTCAGCGTCGTCCCATTTCCACCCGTGCTCGGGGAACTGTTCAAGCAAGGCAGACAGCGAGGTGGCCTGGTGGATTGCGGCCGACCAGTCCTGGGCGGAGTTGTCGAGCAGGACGAGAGCTGGCGGCTCCTGTCGGAAGTCGTAGGTGAGCATCTCGCGGCCACCGTCCCCGCCGATGACGACGCCGCCGGGGAAGCGTTTTTGGATGTCGCCTGCCTCATTGACATCGACGAGCTCTGCTATGGCATTGATCATCAGGAAGTCGTCCGCAGGAAGAACGAATCGACTCATGCTCCCTTCCGTGGCCAGGAAGTTCCGGTAGTCGTCGGGGAACCTGACTCCGAGTCGGCTCTCGGCCTGCGCTATCTGGTCGTCGTTCGAGCTCATGACGTCGTTCTATCAAGCACAGCTCGCACTCGTGACGCCCGGCTGCCTCGCGGTAAGCAGGACTCGCTTGCGCAGCAACGGGAGCTTGGCCCGTCCGAACATCTGGCGCTTGACCATCTTGATGTGGTTGACGCGGCCTTCGACGGGCTCGGCTGGTCAGGCCCTGGATGACAGCGTCCCAGTCCTTCTCCAGGCCGGTGGCGAAGCTGTGCAGGCCGGGCAGGTCTTCGGCGCGGACGGCGGCGATCCAGTCCTTGACGTGCTGGCCAGAGCGGGGGGTGAGAATCTCGGCGAACCCACGGACGAGTCGGCTCATGACATCGAGTTCGGGGCTGCGAGCGAGGACTTCAGTGAGCTGTTGGCGGTCTTCGTCCCGGAGTCGGTCGGGGTGACGCATCATCCATCCGGTGATCTGGCGGACGCCTGGTGGTGCCGGGCCGACGACACGGATGCGCTGCCGACGGCGGGGCCGCAGGTAGTCGCTGATCGTCTGGTAATGGCCTTGGTAGCCGAGTCCCTGGAGTTCAGCGTGCAGGTCGATGGCGTTCGTGCAGCCCTCTGATCAGCGTTTGTCCAGGTGGGCCTTGTAGGGGTCGAGCTGGCTGGGTCGTGGTTGATGTCGTCCGGTCAGCAGCTGTTCGGGGGTTTCGGCGCGGGCGGTGCGGCGGACGGTGTTACCTCCGATGTGCAGTTCCCGGGCGATCTCGCGGATGCCGTGCCCCTGGTCGAGGAGGGTGTGGACGATGGTGTGGCGTTCGCGGATTCGGGCTTCGATCGGTGACAGAGCCTTGGCCGTGCTTGCCAGGCCGGCAGTGGTGATGTTCGCGGTGCTGTCCGGTCCGGTGGGCGGTTTGAGAGAGGCCTTGTGCCGGCGGACGCTGGTCTCGATCGCGGTGCCGAGGTTCTGCCAGATATGGAATCGGTCTGCGACCTGCACTGCTTGTGGTGCGCCGGTGCGGGCTCCGTCCGCGTAGGAGCCCCTGGGCACCGAGGCAGCCATGAAGGGCTACCGGGTCCGCTACACGCTCGCCACGAAGCTGGTGAACGAGCTGGTCGAGGCCGCCGACGAGAAGCAGCTCAACAAGACCATCGCCGACTACGGCCGCGTCGACCTTCTCTGCATCGACGAACTCGGTTACATGGAACTCGACCGCCGCGGCGCCGAACTTCTCTTCCAGGTTCTAACCGAACGTGAGGAGAAGAACAGTGTCGCGATCGCCTCGAACGAGTCCTTCGGCGGCTGGACGAAGACGTTCACGGACCCGCGGCTCTGCGCGGCCATCGTCGACCGCCTCACGTTCAACGGCACCATCATCGAAACCGGGACCGACTCCTACCGCCTCGCCACCACCCGAGCCCGCGCCGAACAGGCGCCTACGGGATGAGCAGGCAATCGGTCCCGGTCAGCATGCGAACGAGGTCGACCCAAGGAGAGCGGTCAAAGATCGAGACCCGCCCGGTTGATGTCGACCAGGTCCGGGTCCTGAGCCGCGAGCGCCTGCTCGAAGGCTTGCCAGCCCTGGACCCGGACGAAGTCGACTTCGACTGAAGTAATGGGGACCAACCAGACGATTACGACGTCGCTGCCGTTCTCGATCGTCACGGAGAAGAAGTCGTCGTCGAAGTAGACCGGCAGGGCGGCATAGAGAGCCGTCTTGCTCCCGCCCGGGAGAGGAGCCGGCAGAGGGATCACGTCCCCGCGCAACACTGCGTGGCCACCTTGCACCATGCGCTCGGCCACGAATTCCACCACCCCCGGCAACGGGCCGGACTCCTGCCCGTCCTTCAAGTAGTCGCAGGCCAGGAGTTCCAGGTGGCAGTGACGATCCGACGTCCGGACTCGCAACGGAGTCCGAAACAGCCCGATCGTGGCGAACGCCCGGACCCGCGGGAGCTGGCCATCCCGGAACCACGCCACCTGGGGACTGCCCTCAGGAGCCCCGTCACGGGCCGGCCAGGCACCGCCCATGCGGCCGAGCCGGCCCTCAAGGTGATCTATCAGCTCAGGCATCGGGCACTCCTCATCCGGCACTCGCTGTCCGCGCCACTCGCGTTGGCGATGATCTCCAGACAGTAGCCCTGGCAAGGCCGGACCGAATCCAGACCCCCAGCTGTCACCACCCGCAGTCAGCCGCTCCGTGACATCAAATCTCAATGACATTTCCCGGCCTCCCGCTCCACAGGTGCCATCCAAGCTCAGCAACAAACGCCTCCCTCAGCCGTCGACAGAGCCACGGTGTCGGAAGTGTCGTTGAGTTTCAGCAACATCGCGGGGCGCCGCGATCTGTCAGCGAGTACTCACTAACCGGTGGGCAGGTGTGAGCGAAGTTCGTCGATCAGGGCCCGGCTCCGGTCGATTTGCAGGCGGGGGAACTCCCACCGCATCAAGGTGCCGCTTGTCAGTCCCAGGGCGATCCGGAGGACCTGCGCGATGTCCCCGGCGGGAACCGGATCGCCTATCCATGCGAGATGGTCGAGCGGCACGGCGTGGAGGACATCCTTGGGCCCTGTGACGAAGAACCCGCCCAGAGAGAAGATCAGCAACCGGTGGGTCGTCAGGACGACGAAATACCGGTGCGGCATGGGCAGTTCCGCAGCGGATGCGCGCTCTGGCGCCAGGGCACCGACCGCGTCGGCCATGGCACGACCCGCCGCACCGCCAACGATGGCGCCTCCGCCCGCCGCGATGTCCCGCCAGGCTCCTCCGGTGCGATACGCCAGAACGGCATGCCTGACCTCTTCACCGGCCCGGAGATCGTCACCGAGCCGACGCCGTGCCTTGTCCTTCTGCGACTGAGCCATGGCGAGTCCCCCTTCCATCTGGCACTGATCGCGCCACCCTCTACCCTGCCCCGCTGCCGCCCCGGGCAAAGGCTGTACATAATGATCCCCGACAGCATCACCTGCTCAGGTAGCTGCTGAGTGTTCGGCTTTGCTCCGGGTGTGGGCGAGGCGGTAGGAGTCGGTGCCGGTCTCAATGATCGTGCCGTTGAAGGTGAGCCGGTCGACGATGGCGGTGCAGAGCCTGGGGTCGGTGAACGTCCTGGTCCAGCCGCCGAAGGACTCGTTGGAGGCGATGGCGATGGCCTTGTTCTCCTCCCCGTTCCGTCAACACCTGGAACATCAACTCGGCGCCGTGCCGGTCGAGCTCCATGTAGCCCAGCTCGTCAATGCATAAAAGATCGACGCGCCCGTAGCGGGCGATGGTCTTGGTCGGCTGCTTCTCGTCCGCGGCCTCGACCAGTTCGTTCACGAGCTTCGTTGCCAGGATGTACTTCACCCGGAAGCCGGCCATCGCCGCCTCGGTGCCCAGCGCGATCAGCGGGTGCGACTTGCCGGTGCCGGAGTCACCGATCAGGCAGAGGGGCTGGGCCTTCTTCACCCACTCGGAGGTGGCCAGGGTGTGGATCACGGCAGGGTCAATGATGGCGGTGTCCGCAGCGCCACCACACCGCCTCCAGCGGCCCGCGCTCTTGAACCACCGCCGGTCCGACAAACCGTCAGACGCGCCCGTACCCGCACTCATCACTCCCCGACCCCCCGGTGCTGTGGTGAAGAGACCAGCGTAGAGGCCAAGACCCCGACAGGAGCCGGTCTTCACGGCGCTCCAGCGCGGGCCTGCCCGTCCGATGCAGGTGGTCGGACAAGCCCGGACGTTGTCGGCAACGGTCCGGCCGTGCGCGGCGTCGACCGCCGGCACCATCAGACGCGACCGGTTCGCCAGCCCGGTAGCCGTCCGCAGGCGAACCCGGAGCACCAGCTCCAGGCGCTCCAGCACCGGCTCCGCCGTCGATGCCTTGCAGCCCAGCAGCCGGGCCACCGTCGCCGCCGCGTGGCCGCGTTTGGTATCCACCGCACCGCCGCAGTGCCGGACCCGGCCGTCCTCTCGCGCTTCCAACACCAGCAGCAGCGGCGCCAGCCGGTCCGTCGCATGGCCCCGGCCGGTATGCGCACCGATCAGCCCGGCCGGGGTGACCCGGCCGTCCCTGTGCGCCCAACCCGGCGCCATCACGGCGTCCCACGGCGCCCTGCCGGACGGCCTTGGCCCGCCTGCACTACCTCACCCGCACCGACCACGCCCGCCGGGTGAGCGTCAGGGATGGCAGCGGCACCTGGTGTGGTGCAGGGCCCGGCCCCGGAGGACCGGGCGGGGGCGCCAACCTCCCAGGGCTGCGCCGGTGACCAGCATTCGTTCCACTCATGACCAGGCAATTACGCGACACACCTGTAGCTTGGACGTGGGCCGGGCTCGGCGGCCGAGAGTTCTCAACAACGGTGCAACAAATGGGGGGTTGAATTGCTTCCGGTCATCAGAGTCACAGCGAGAAGAGCGACTGCGATCGCAGCTACGCTCGTGGCCACCGCGGGGTTGACCTTGGCTGGCGCGCCCAGCGCGGCTGCCGACGAGCTGGCCTCGTTCGATCTCAAATATGGCGCGACGTACTTCCGTGGCACAGTCGACTTCCACAACCGGTCGGTCACCGTCCGGGGCCAAATCCGGGGCTTGAGCGGCACTGGATGCCGTCACGGATGGGCATGGGCGTTCGCGAACACCGGCCTCCTGGGCAGCGGAGGGACGGGCCAAGTGTGCAACGGGCCCGTTCCCCGGGAGATCAAGCTCAAGGCGGACGTGCCCGGAGGGGCCGGATACGTGCAGATCTCACTCGCTGACGCAGACGGTCTCGGCGATCCCCTTGACTGGTGCACCGTCGAGCGCGGAGACGAATACTGCGAGCGGGGATAACCGCAGGAGCCTGTACCACGAAACCGGACACCGCAGAAGCGGGTCGCCCGTCCGCCCTTACCGCGGAGCTGCCGTGGCACGGCGCAGGTCAACGACCCCGCGCTGCCGGTCGGGTGGGCGGCACACGGCACAGCCCAAGGGGGACGGTTCTCCAGGCACTTGGAGCAGTGCCGGACCCATGGCGGCGTGCGGTGCGCGCATCACTGTGCTTCATGGTGTGTCGAGTGCCTTTGGCCGAGGGGTGTGAGTACCGGGACTGCCAGGTGCGTTGCACCCGCATCTGTATCGAACCGTCGCCCCCCGCAGCGTGACGCCGGCCGTCTCGTGCTCGTTGAGCTCCACGGTCAACGAAGTGCACCGTGGGACCCCGGCGTCATGGCCACGGCCGGGGTCTCATGCCCAGCGTGGGTCGCCGGACAGAACGCCGGTGGGGGCTGGCTGAACCCGCGCAGCACCTCCTGCTGAAGACCACTCGTTGGGCAACCGGAGAACCGGCGCGGTCGCCCGGACCGAGAAGGCATACGTGATCCCGCCAGTACTCTGCCGCGGTCAGCGCCGCACCCTCAGTTGTGCCTGCTTGAGGGGAGGTCTGTGCCATCCAAGGCGCCCCGAGCCGCCGACGTGAAGCTGCCGAGGCGCTCGGAGACCGTG
Source organism: Streptomyces sp. NPDC034103 (assembly GCF_055575395.1). Classification (NCBI taxonomy): domain Bacteria; kingdom Bacillati; phylum Actinomycetota; class Actinomycetes; order Kitasatosporales; family Streptomycetaceae; genus Streptomyces; species Streptomyces sp. NPDC034103. The sequence goes on from NZ_JBVISS010000001.1 coordinate 693,464, forward strand.
GTCACCTCGACGGCGTGACGCTCCACGAAGTTGACGTTGCGATCCGGGGCACCCGAGGATTCGCGCCAGGCGAGAAGAGTCGTATGCATCGAGTGGAGCCCTACGTGGACGCTGTGGGCGGCATGCTCGACTGACTCGGGCCCCTCAACTGCGAGGCTGGCCCAAGCTGCCTGCACCAGCACCAACTGATCTTGCGCGATCTGGAGCCGCCGATCAGCTTCCGCCAAATCTGGGGCATCGCCAACCAACGCTCGTGCAGCCATCTTCAGAGCGCTGCGAGACTCGTTGGCTGGGGCGAGGAAGGCACTGTACGCGTCGCGCCGCAGTTGTCTGCGCCACTGGGAGTGCTCGACTCTGGCTTGCCCCTCCAACTGCCGCCGAGTCGACGCACTGGAGATCGTCGACGCCACAACCGTGCCGACAACGCCTACCGTTGCACCCAGTAACGCCGCAAGTCCCTGGTCCATGCGGGGGATTATCCATCCTGGCAACCACACACGGTCACCGGTAGGCGTGTTCCACGGGGAACTGGCGACAGTTGAATAGGCGATCCCACCAGTATCAGACCCCGTCTTCGCTGGGGCGCCCGGTCGTCCTGGGCTGCGGGTGTGGCGCCGGCGAGCTGCACTTGGTGCGTAGTGCTTCACTCGCTCGTCTTTGGGTGGCCGAAGAGTTCGAGCAACTGTGTCCCGTGCGAGCCTCAGCAAGAGGGCTCAGTGGCGGGCGGGGTGATAGCGCGTGCTGGCCGTGCCTCGGGCTGTCTGCGTCGGCGGTGTCCGGCGCCGAGCGCGGAGGCCCGCGCAACAAGACGAGAACGGCGCCCCGATCCCCCAAGGCACGCCCACACCCGTCCCCGCCCTTCCCTTTCCCTTCTTCTTGTCTCGTTGGGGGCGTGGGGTTGTGCAGAGGGGAATGTCGGGCTGCAGACCACGCCTGGTCAGGGGTAACGAGCTGCGAATACACCGTCAGGCCCGGTAGCAGCGCGAACAGTTGTCGTCGGGGTCGTGGGCGGGGTGTACGACGGGGATGTCGGGGCGGCTGTGGGCGGGGTTGTCGTGTCATGGCTTGAGGAAGGCCGTCAATCGGAGGCTGAGGGGCTGGTCGTCCGCCTGGTCACGAGTGGGAGAAGTCGGCGGCATGGTGAGCTCGTGATGGTGATGATCGGGGGTGGCAGGACTCGGGGGGCGTCGCCGGCGGCGTAGGTGGCAGGTGTTCGGGGCTCTGGGTGCCCTGGCGATCGTGGCGAGTGTGGCATATGCGGTGCGGCAGCTAATGCACGGTGGTCTGGAACCGGGTGATACGGCCGGGCTGCTGGCTCTGCCCCTGGGGGTGACCGGGCTGGTGGTCGCGGTGACGGCACTGCGTAAGCCGGTCGAGGGCAAAGACGCACGCGACCGCGGGTCAGGAGTAGTCGCCGCGTACGGCCCGACGCAGGATGTCGCGTTCTCGGCCGGTCTGGGTGGTGAGTGAGTCCTCGTGGTCGATGACGAGGGTGTCGTCGGCCTGCTGCGCTCGTGCCTGTGCCCCGTAGCCGTCTGCCGCCTTCACCAGGAGAGCGTCCTGGGGTGCGGCGGGCCAGCTTTGGATCAGGTAGGACTCCACGACGCCGTCCACCAGGGTCTGATCAACGGCACTGTCCCGGCCGCGGGCGTGGACGCGCAGCCGGTACGTGCCAGGGCCGTGCGAGGCTAGCGACGGCAGCTCTGCCGGTTCGTCCGTGAACGACGTCACGAGCAACTCCCCCGACGGGGAGGTGCAGGAGATCTCAGCGATCTCCTCCCAGTCCGAGCCGGGGTCGGGTCGTTGGGCGTGCGCTTCGACCGTGACGTGGACGTCTCCGGTGTGAATCCCGGTGCTCACCTCGATGTTTCCGCCATCGGCGGATACTAGGCCGGTGATGCTGACGTCCAGGTCGTCGGCCACGAGCCCGTCCGGGTCCGTAATCTGGAAGAGGTGGTACTCCACGGGCACCAGGTCGCTGTCGGTGGGGGCTGGCTCATGCATGCGGGCCTCGTCCGCTCTCATTTGGCTGCGCTAGCTGATCCATACCAGGAACCGTCCCCCTTCCGGTACGCGGGCGTAGGTGTAGAAGCCCGGCCTGCGCCGACAAGGCGGACAAACAGCCAGCGTTCAGTCGCGAAGTCTCGTTCGACACGAGGGCGCAGGACCGTGTCTCCGCGGGCGGCTGGCCCGGTCAAGTGCGTCGTGCGAGTTGTCCATGTGGCGATGTTCGCCGCCCTGACCAGCAGTGCGGGAGTTTGTACGGGGCGTGAGCCGCCTTGGCAGCTTCATACACTGTCACCCTCAACGCTGGCTCCGCGTGCGGGGCTGCCCCGCACGCACCCCCCCGCCACACCGGTAAGCGTGCGCGCCGCCGTGTTCACGGGCAGCACGGACGTCGTGAACGGCGCCGACCGTCCCCATTCCCCAGCTCAGCCGATCTCGCTGATGACAACTCCTGAGCCTCGGCACACCCCCTTGGCGTCGGCCCGCCGCCACTCCAACCACTCCAACACCTCGACAGACTTCAGCGTGTCCGGATGCTCGGCCCCCACACCCGACGCCGCCCCCCGGCGACACTTCACCACAACCGCGTCCTGCTCCTGCGCGTCCTACCACTGAGCGCCGGCAGGAGTCGGCTACCCCGGGGGATCAGGACGCGAGTCATGCGGAAGTACGCGATCGTCCAGCACATCACACGGTTCTTTTGGCCTTGGCATGGTGCGAGGCGACAGCCGCCCACGTCCGTCCGGCGACTGGTGGGGCTCTGGCTGTTCGCGCTTGCCTTCGGGGCCGGGTTCACCACGCTCGGCTGGAATGATTTCGACGGCAGCTTCCTCATGGCACTGCTGCTCCTCTTCTATGTCGTCGACGACATCAGCGACGGGGTACCACACCGCTGGTCAGCCGCACTGGCCGCGGTAGCAGTCTTGTGGGGCGCCACCCGGCTCACCAGCGCCGTCCTGCCCGGCTCCCTCGACGATGCCTGGGCGCAGAGTTTCGCCGCCGCTGTCGGTGTCACGCTCGGGCTGGCAGTGAGCGCCGCGATCACACGGCTTCCGGAGCGCCGACCACGGAGGCTCGTCGAGGGGCACGACGCCGAGTCCGGCGCGCAGGGCTCTCGACGAAGAAGACGCCCGCCGGCCTCAGTGACAACAACCCCGCCTTTGTGACAGCTATCGTGCTTCAGCTCACCCGTCACCCGACCGGTGGCCACTCTGAAAACGCTCAGTGTTTCAACACGCAAGCTATCGTTTACGGGCGTCATGACGAGGTTAGTTGAGCCTGATCCGGCTGACTGAGCGCGCTCAGGCTCTGCTTGATCTCCTCCAGTTCGGCGTCGATCTCCCGGACCCGTTCGTGCTCTTGCTCGTCCAGTTCGTACATCTCGGCTCGATGGGCCAACGTCTCCCGCTCGTCCTCCAGCTACGCTCGGCGGTAGTCCAAGATCCGCTCATCGGCCACCAGGCCGATAGCCCTGTACTCGGGCAGCTCCGAACCACGGGCCAGCGCCGCGAGCCAGAGCGCCATCTCGCCGAGGAAGAGCGTGGTGCGAATGCGGTAGTGCTCCCAAACCTGCGTGCCGTCCCAGTGCCGGACGTCTTCCAAGAGGTCGAAGACGCGTCGTCGGGTCTCACGCTGGTCATCCCGCACCAGCGCCAGGAGGGCGATCAGGTTCGACTGATGGGTCGTCAGTTCGCGGCCCCAGCCCTCGCGGTCCTCGACCGCGCCATGCCCTCGGTACGCCTGCCGCTGAATGGCGATTGCGACCGTTGTCACCGCTTCTACTGCCCGTTGTGCCACATCCCCCGTATGGGTCAGGTGAGCGGCGGCGGCGTCCTTCCGCGACTGATACCAGGTGGTCACCCGATCCAGGACCCCGTTCGAACCAGACCGAGCGCACGACCGGATAGAGAACGGCCAGTTAGACGCCGGCAGACGAACTTACCTTCCGCACAGACCGGTTCGAGCATCGCGGCGGCCCGCGCGGACCGGCAAGCCGGCGCCACGGCAGGCCGCCTGTACCTCTATGTGGACGCCGGTGACTGGCTGGCGCCATCTGGGTTCGCGGGGGGGGGGGAGGGCTCCTGGTGGCGGGTCGGGTGGTGGCTGGCGGGCCCGCGCGATTCCGCCACGCGGAGGAGGGCGCCGGGGTGACGGCCGCTTACGCTGACGGCATGGCCCTCGGTGCTGTCTCACGTCTCCGGCCGCGCCCTCCGCGCGGCTGTGCGGCGGATGCCGCCCTGGCCTGTGGGGTCTTCGTGCTGGTGGCGGTGGGCAGTCTGAGGTCGCTCATCGGTGAGCGGGAGGAGTCCTGGTCAGCGACCGTCGTCGGCTGGACACTGATCGTCGCCGCCTGCGCGGCGCTGTACCTGTGCCGCCGCCGTCCCGTTGTGGTCGCCGCGTTCGTGCTGGCCGCCACGGCCGCCTACTACCTCGTCAGCGTCTACGACGGTCCTCTGATGGTCGCGTTCGTCGTCGCGCTCTACGTGGTCGCCGCCCGGGGGCACCTCCGGGCGGCCGTCGCTCTGGCGGCGCTTACCGTGATCGCGACCGGCATCGGCACACTCGCGGGAAACCATGACGTGAACGGTGTCGCCGTGTTCATGCTGACGGGATGGCTGGTCGGAGTGGTCGCACTGGGCTGGGTGCGGCACAACCGCCTGGCCCTCGCCCGGGAGAGCGAGGAGCGCGCAGCGAGTGAGGAGCGGTTGCGGATCGCGCGTGAACTGCATGATGTCGTGGGCCATCACCTCTCGCTCATCAACGTCCAGTCCGCAGCTGCCCTGCGCCGTCTGCGCAAGCACCCGGACAACGGCGCACAGAGCGCGCAGGGCGCGCTGGGAGCGATCAAGGACACCAGCCGGGACGCCCTGCGGGAGCTGCGGGCGACCCTCGGGGTGCTGCGGCAGGTCAACGAGAGGACGCCCGTCACGCCGACGGCCGGACTGGCTCGTCTCGACGAACTGGTGGCCTCCGCACGGCTCTCCGGACTCGACGTCCGTGTGCGGTTCAGCGGCGAGCGGGAGCAGTTGCCCACCGAGGTGGACCTGGCCGCCTACCGCATCGTTCAGGAGTCCCTCACCAACGTGAGCCGCCACGCCCACGCGACGGTCGTCACCGTCCGCATCCATCGCGAGGCGCGGCAGGTCACGGTCGAGGTCACCGACAACGGGCAGGGCCCGGCAGTCGCGAACGGCGCAACGCCGAGCAACGGCATCCGCGGGATGCGCGAGCGGGCCCACGCGCTGGGCGGCGAACTGACCGCAGGACCCGGGCCGCACGGCGGATTCACCGTACGGGGCCGAATCCCCTGCACGAACTCCTCGATGAACGGAGCGCGTTCCCCTTCATGAGCCAGACCGTGATCAAGATCCTTCTGGCGGACGACCAGCGCCTGGTGCGTGCCGGGTTCCGTTCGATACTCGAGGACGAGGACGACTTCGAGGTGGTCGGCGAGGCGGGCGACGGTGAACAGGCCGTGACCTCCTGCCGCACACTGCGCCCAGATATGGTGCTCATGGACATCCGCATGCCGGGCGTCGACGGTCTTCAGGCGACCCGGCAGATCGCCGGGGACCCTCGCCTCACCGACATCGAGGTGGTCATCCTGACCACCTTCGACCTGGACGACTACGTGTACGGCGCGCTGCGCGCCGGTGCCACCGGCTTCCTGGTCAAGGACACCGAGCCGGAGGAACTGGTGCACGCCGTGCGGGTGGCGGCGCGTGGCGACGCGCTGATCAGCCCCTCCGTCACACGCCGGTTGATCGCGGAGTTCGCCGTACGGGTCGAGGCACCTGAGCCCGGCCCGCGCCTCAAGACCCTCACCGACCGCGAGCGGGAGGTCATGGAACTGGTCGCCGCCGGCCTGGCCAACGACGAGATCGCCGCCCGTCTCGTCCTCAGCCCCGCGACGGCCAAGACCCACGTCAGCCGCATCATGACCAAAGTGGGCGCCCGTGACCGTTCCCAACTGGTGGTCCTGGCGTACGAGTCCGGCATGGTCCGCCCGGGCTGGCTGAACGGTCGGCCACCACCGGCATAGCCGGTCGGCCACCACTGGTAGAGCCGGAACGCGGCGGCGTACAACCCACCAGCGGTGTAAGCCGGGCGCCGAGACCGCAACCGGCGGGGTAGGCAGGTGTCCGCCGCAGGCCGATGCGTCGTGGCATGCCGCAGCCGGACCCTGCGGGACATGAGTACACGCTCCCCTGTCCACCCGCCTTCCGCCAAGGCCCCGGCCGCCCTCGTCGGCTTCCTCGCCGGCGGCGCCGCCGGTTTCCTGGTGACCGAGACCGTGGGCGCCTTCTCCGCCTTCGTACTCGGCCGCGCCCTCGACGTGGCCGCCACCGGCGGCGTGCTGCTGGCCGCATTTGTCGCCGTGCCGTTGATCTGCGCCGTGCTCGGTGCGGTCATAGCCGTCCGCCGCGCCGAGCAGAACCGCCGCTCGCACCATCGAGGCCGGTGAAAGCCATGTCACCAGCACGCGACATGATCGCGATCACCGGTCCCACCACCGACCGGGCGGGTGTCTTCGGGCGTCTGGCCCTGTGGTCCCAGCGCCACCGCTGGAGCGCTCTGCTCCTGTGGATCCTCGCCGTGGCGGTCATCGCCGTCGGTGCCCGGAGCGCGGGCAGCGCCTACCGCAACGACTTCACCCTGCCCGGCACCGACTCCCAGGCGGCCGCCGACCTGTTGAAGCGGCATGGCTCCGCGCAGGCGGGCGGCAGTGTCCAGATCGTCTTCCAGGACAGGGACGGACTGAGCGGTGATCGCCCGGCCATCGTGCGGACCCTCGACCGGGTGCGCGGCCTGCCCGGCGCCGCCGACGTCCGCAGCCCCTACGCGGACGCCAACGCAGTCTCCGAGGACGGCACCATCGGCTATGCCACCGTCATCCTGGACGCCAAGGCCGAGGACGTCCCCGAAGAGGACGTCGCGCGGATCGTCGACCCTGCCAAGTCGGCCGCCCAGGACGGACTGCGGGTCGAGGTCGGCGGGGACGCGGTGCGCGGCGTCGAGGAGGAGAGCGGCGGGGGCGCCGAAGGCGCGGGCATGCTCGCCGCCCTGGTCATCCTCGTACTGCTCTTCGGATCGGTGGTGGCTGCCGCGCTGCCGCTGGTTACCGCGCTCTTCGCGGTCGGCGGCGCGATCGGCCTGATCACGCTGGCCTCCCACATCTTCACCGTCGCCGACTTCACTCCGGCGATCATGATGCTGGTCGGCCTCGGCGTCGGCGTCGACTACGCGCTGCTGATCTTCTACCGCTACCGGTACGAACTAACCCGCGGCGCGGACCGGCAGACCGCCACCCGAACCGCCCTGGACGCCGCGGGCCGTACGGTTTTCTTCGCCGGGTGCACCGTCATCATCGCCCTGTTCGGCCTGGTCGCCCTGGGCCTCGCCTCCCTCCAGGGGGTGGCCGTCGCCGTCGCGCTGACCGTCCTGGTCACCATGGCCGCCTCGCTGACCCTGCTGCCCGCTCTCCTCGCGCTCTTCGGCGACCGCATCGAGCGACACGTACTCACGCGCTCCGCCAAGGCGCAAGCCAAGGGCAGGGAAGAGGGCGTGCGCTGGCGGCGGCTGGCCTCCGCCGTGCAGCGGCGCCCGCTGCCCGCCCTGCTGGCCGCCGTCATGGCCCTCCTGGCCCTGTCCGCCCCGGCTCTCGGCATGCGCCTTGGCTTCGCCGACGCGGGTAACGACCCTGCATCGTCCACCAGCCGAAGGGCCTACGACCTGCTGGCCGAGGGCTTCGGCGCCGGCTTCAACGGTCCGTTGCTCATGGTCATCCGGGGCGATGCCGACGCCGCCGAGCAACTGCGGACCACCCTGACCCGTACCGAGGGCATCGCCGCCGCCACGCCACCGCTGCCTTCCACGGACGGCACCGTGTTCACCGTCATCACGTTCCCCACGACCTCACCACAGGACGCGAGCACCGCCGCCCTCGTTCACACCCTGCGCGACGATGTCCTGCCCCGGCTCGCCGAACGCACCGGCGCCGACTACCTGGTCGGGGGCCCACCGCGGCCGCCCAGGACTTCGTCGACTCCGTCTCGGCCCGGATACCGCTCTTCGTCGCCATCGTCGTCGGTCTGTCCGCGCTGCTGCTCATGCTGGTCTTCCGTTCCGTTCTGATCCCCCTGAAGGCCGCCCTGCTCAACCTCCTGTCGATCGCCGCCGCGCTCGGCGTGATCACCCTGGTCTTCCAGCACGGCTGGTTCGGGGTACAGCCGGGACCCGTCGAGGCGTTCATCCCTGTGATGATCTTCGCGATCGTCTTCGGCCTCTCCATGGACTACGAGGTGTTCCTCATCTCCCGCATCCATGAGGAATGGGAGGGGACACACGACCACTCGCTCGCGGTCCGCGAGGGCCTGGCAGCCACGGGCAAGGTCATCACGGCCGCGGCGGCCATCATGATCGCGGTCTTCGCCGCCTTCGTACTCAGCCCCGGTCTCGGCCTCGCGGTCGCCGTCTTCCTCGACGCCGTGGTGATCCGCTGCCTGATCGTCCCGGCCGTGATGCAACTCTTCGGCCCCCGCGCCTGGTGGCTGCCCGCTCCGCTGGCCCGACACCTGCCGAAGGTGGCACTGGAACAGCCGACCCACGAGTGACCGGAGACGGGCGGGGCTCACGGTAGGACTCACAACGCGGTGGGGAGGGACTGAGCTTGTCGTTTGACTACATCAGGGACTGATGTAGTCGCCCCACCAGAAGGTGGCGACGTAGGCTCGTCCAAGTGCCTCTCCGCCTCCGCCGCCCCTGATAGACGGCAGCATACGAAAGCCTTCAGGGCCCCTTCGGTCATTGGCGTGGTGAGTGGAATCACCACGCCAACGACCAGGGGCTCTGTCTCGTCACCACCCCCGCTGACCAGCCCATTCCACCCTCCAGCACAGGATGGAAGAGGTTCAGTCACCAGAACCGGAACCTCGGTGGTGGGGCAGGCCAACCTGTCACCCGAACCCGCATCAGACCCGCTGTGCGGGGACGTGCGATGAGCGACAGGGCGGGGCCCTCGGTCATCGGACCGTGCGGGCCGCCTGCTCGACGATGCGGGTGACGGCCTCGGGGCAGGATACGGATACCGCGTGTGACGCGTCGATGGTCGTCGTGCGGGCATGGGCGCGGGCCGACATGAAGCGCTGGGCAGCCACTGGGATGTTGCGGTCCTCCGTGGTCACCAGTGACCAGGAGGGGATCGTCTTCCAGGCGGCCTGGGTGGACTTCTCCTCCAGAGCAGCGGCAGCGATCGGACGTTGCCCCGCAGCCATGAGCCTGGCCTTGTCCTTCGGCACGTCTGCGGCGAACTGGCTGCGGAACTTCTCCGGCTTGATGTAGACGTCCGCGCCCTGATCACCGTCGGGCAGGACGTAGTGGACGGACTCGACGGCTTGGCCGAGGGTGCTGCCGGGGAACTTGTCCGTCAGTCCGATCGAGCTCTCGCCCTCGTCCGGCAGGAATGCCGCGATGTAGACCAATGCCTTCACCTTGCCTTCGAGGCCCACCGCGGCCTGGCTGATGACGGTGCCGCCGTAAGAGTGGCCGACCAGGACCACGGGCCCGTCGACGTGGTCGAGGACGCTGCGCAGGTAAGCGGCATCGCTCGCCGGACCACGCAGCGGGTTGGCGGCGGACACCACCGGGTAGCCCGCGCGCTGCAGCCGGGCGACGACACCGTCCCAGCTCGCGGCGTCGGCGAACGCTCCGTGTTCCAGCACGATCGTCGGACGTACGGGGTGGTGGGGCGTGGCGTCTGCCGTAGCGGGCAGGGTGACGGCGGCGACGGACAGTCCGACGGCCGCGGTGACACCGAGCAGTACGGATCTGCTGCCCGGACGGACGAGGTGGGTCTTGCGCATGGGTGAAATCCCTCTTGTTCGATGAATGGTGCTCGACGGCCCAAAAGGCGAGGCAGCTGAGTGCGTCGAGGAACGGGGCCGGGTCGTTTCGCCGGTACGTGATTGACGGGCGTCCGTCTGAGCCGCGTGAGCAGCGCGGATCGGAGCGCTGGTGGGCAGCGGCCGACAGCAGCCCAGAAAACGGCTGCCGGGCTGCGGCCCGAGGGTGGTCCTGAGGCTTCGGCCTCGCCCTTCCACCGGGCGGGGAGCGCCGTCCTCCTGGGGCGACCGGACCGATTCAGCCGCCGGCGGACTGCTCGTTCGCGGACATGGAGGGCGGTGCGCCGTGCCACGGGCAGCGGTTTTCGACGTGATCGAGCCCATGGCCGAGTTGGTGACGTAGCCCTCGATCTTCGTGACGCTTGCCGCGTCGCACTGTGGGCGCGGAAGCCTCAACCGGATGAGGCAGCGAGCTCCCCTTCAACCGGATGACGGCCGCTCACTCGCGTTCCTGCGCAATGTTTCCCGGACCATGGTCCATGTGCGGCGCCAGATCATGAGTGCTGCGAGTACGACGGCGTCGAGGTAGATACGGAGCCATTTCCCGCAGCGTGTGGCGACCGCGCTATAGATCTTGAGGCGGTTGGCGGCACGTTCGGCGGTGTGCCGTAGGCTCCCCCGCGCGGAGCCTACGGCTACACCTCAGCCGGTACCCTCCAGGGCTTCGTAGACATGCCTGAGGTAGATGTGCGTGCGCTCCGAACCGAGGAGCCCGTCGCCCACCCGGTTCATCGTGTACGAGAACGTGACGCGCCGGTCGAGGTCCATCATGACGATCGACCCGCCCCTGCCGACCCAGAAGCAGATTCTCCCGGTGGGCATGTGCGGCATCGTCCTCGGATCGGCGAGCGCGTAGCCGATGCCCCAGCGGACGGGGACGCCCAGGAACAGGTCGACTCCGTCGGTCTGGACGTCGAACACCTTGTCCACCGTCTCCTCGGAGAGAAGCCGGCGGCCGTTGACCTCGCCGCGCCGCGAGATGACGGAGAGCGCTCGGGCCAGGCCACGTGCGGTGCCGTGTCCGTTGACGGCTCCGAGTTCGGCGGAGCGCCACTGCGGGGTGTCGACGTGCTCGTCGCGCGCGGGGCTTCCGAGCAGCGTCCTGGTGAAGATCCCTTCAGGATCAAGACCTGTGGGTATACCGCCTGGCTGCGAGGGGGCCACCAGATCGGCGATACGCGGCCAGTCGGTCCGTCGCGCGCCGATCTGGACATCTGCCTGCGCCGGCTCGGCGATCTCGGTGGCAACGAACTCTGTCAGGCTGCGGCCGCTGACCCGCCGGACGAGCTCTCCCACCAACTGCCCCTGGGTCTGGACGTGGTAGCCGGACGCGGAGCCCGGCTCCCACCAGGGTGCCTGCGCGGCCAGCCGGGCACTCGCGGTGGGCTGGTCATAGAGATCCTCCATGGAGAAGGGCTGCTCCCAGCCGGAGAGTCCCGAGGTGTGGGCCAGAACGTGCCGCACCTCGATGTGCTCCTTTCCCTGGGCGGCGAACTCGGGCCAGTAGTGCGCGACCGGGCGGTGCAGATCCAGCGCGCCCCGGTCGACGAGGATGAGAGCAGCGAGATTGGTGAGGGTCTTCGTGGTCGACCACAGGCTCACCAACGTGTCCCGGTGCCAGGAAACGGTCCGTGCTTCGTCCGCGTGGCCTCCCCAGAGATCGACTTCCATGACCCCGTCCACGTCGACGGCGATCGATGCCCCCAGCTCCTCGCCTGCTTCGAGGTGTGCCGCCAGCGCCGCCCGTACCGGCGCGAACCGGTCGGTGCTTGTGCCCTCGACGCCCATGTTCTTCTCCCCCATCAGACCCGGTTCTCCGCCTGGAACATCCATCTCTGCTTCTCGAGATCGGCCGTGAGTCCGATGAGGAGGTCCTCGGTGACGACATCCACCGGGCCTATCGCGACGATGCGCTCATGCAGCCTTTCGGTCACGGCGGAGAGCGCGTGCACCAAGGCATCGACGGCGTCGCTGTCCTTGGTCCAGCCCGGCGGAAAGGCGGGCACGCCACTGGCGTTCGCAATGGTCCCGGCCCGTCCGTCCGGGCTGACGCCCAGGGCGGCCGCGCGCTCGGCCACCGTGTCGGCGTGGTTCCGGGCCACGGTGGCGGCCTCGTCGAGCTGGAGGTGGACCGAGCGGAAGCGCGGGCCATACACATTCCAGTGGGCCTGCTTGGCTACCAGGGACAGGTCGAGCAGGTCGGTCAGGGTCGCCTGCAGCACCGCTCCCGCGGTCTCGCGGTCGCGCTGCGACAGAGGGTTGTTCACAACCGGCACAGGAGTGCGGTCCTTTCGTGACAGGCGCTGGCCTTCAGGCGGTGAGGAAGTCGAGCAGGGCGGCGTTGACCTCGGCTGCGTGGGTGAGCAGCAGCCCGTGGGGAGCGCCCTCGATCTCGACGTACCGTGCGTCGGGCAGGCGGCGGTGGAACTCGCGGGCGGTGGCGTCGATCGGCAGGATGCGGTCGGCGGTCCCGTGCAGGATCAGCGACGGCACATCGAT